>DATJFM010000083.1:0-24517 GCA_035495655.1 Steroidobacteraceae bacterium | reverse complement strand
GGCCGCTGTATCTGGAATATCCCGAGCAGGAAGACGCCTACCACCATCCGTACGAGTATTTTCTCGGCGCGCAATTGCTCGTGGCGCCGGTGGTGCGGCCGGGCGATGTGCAGCAGGTCTATCTTCCCCCGGGGGATTGGCGCGACTTCTTTACCGGCAGGCGCTATCGAGGCGGCATGACCATGAGCGCGCGCTATGCGGTCGATGCGACACCGGTGTTCGTGCGCCAGGGCGCGATCATCCCCGAACAGCCCGCCAGCGAGTACTCGAATGCCAAGCCGCTCGAGCATCTCGTGCTGACTGTCTATGGGCCGGGCGAGGGGAACTTCGAGCTCTACGAGGATGACGGCATCTCACTCGACTACGAGGCGCAGCACGCGCACACCGTGATTTCCCACAGCAGCGCCAATGGGGCGAATCGTCTCATCATCGAGCCGGCCCAGGGCGAGTATCCGGGGCAGCCCGCCACCCGCTCGTACGAGCTGCGGCTGTATGCGGACGCCCGGCCCTCCGCGATAGTCGTAGATGGCAAGGATGCGGCGCGGTGGCGGTGGGATGGCGAGCGGTCGCTGGCTGTGCTGACGCTCCCGGGTCGTTCGATCCACGAGCGCATGCGGGTGGAGTGGCGCTAGCACGTGAGCGGTCGCTGAACGCAACATGCGCCTGTGCGTGCGTCGGCTCGAGCGTGAGCTGACCCTTGGCGGCCGGCCACCGACTACCTCTCATCAACATCCCGGGCCTGGAAAGACTTGAGCGCCGCGCTGGCCGAGTTCAGTATCCGCGAGGCGGCCGGGTCAACAACAAGCAACATCCGTTCTGCAAGGAGGGACACTCATGCGCCATTCGAGCCGATTCGCTGTCATCCGCCTGTTAGCCTTCGGCGTGTTGGGAATGCTGCCGGCGTGGTCCGGGGCGCAGCAGCTGCCGGCGGCGGCCAAACAAATGGCCAAGACCTTTGGCCTCGATTCGTTCGGACAAGTCGAGGCTATCCGCTACACCTTCGCTATCCCTGGCCTCGTTCCCGCGAGAACGTGGGAATGGCATCCAGACTCCGATACCGTGACCTACGAAGGCAAGGACAAGCAAGGCAACCCAACGAAGATGACCTACAAGCGCTCGGAGATCGACAGTCAGAGCGATGCCGTGAAGACTCAGATCGATCCTGGATTCGTCAACGATCAGTACTGGCTGCTGTTGCCGTTGCATGTCGCATGGGACGGCGCGAAAGTCAGCGACGAGGGCATGCAGGAAACGCCGCTGGCGAAAACTTCGGCGCGAAAGATCGTGGTGAAGTACGCGCCCTCTGGCTACTCTCCCGGTGACACCTGGGATCTCTACGTGGGACCGGACAAGCGGGTCCTCGAGATGACCTACCATCGGGCGGTACCTGCGCCCAAGCTACCCAACCTGGTGAACGCGAAATGGGAAGGCTACAAGAAAGCCGGCCCGCTGCTCTTTGCAACGGATCACCACGGAACGGCGGACGGCAATCCCTTCCAGCTCACCTTTACGGATGTAGCGGTAAAGCTGAAGGGATCCAAAGACTGGATACCCGCCCAATGAGCTGATCGCGTTAGTGCGCGGCGGCCGGGCGCATCAACTAACCACCTCCAGCCATCGACCCGAGCGGCCGCCTCCAGGGCCGCTCAGCCGATTGGCGGCGGCGCGCTCGATGAGGATCGCATCGAGCCCCAGGCGCCTGCCATACCGATGCACGGCGAAGATCACCATGAGCACGAGCAGGAAAAAGTAGGTCCACGGCCACTCGCCTTCGGCGTTGTAGAGACCGAGCCACAAATTCAACACCTGCAGCGCCCCGATCCAGCCCCACAAGCGCACGAACAGGCCGAGCATGAGCGATACAGCGGTCAGCACCTCGAGCGAGTAGACGATGGGCGCAAAGAGATAGAAATGCGGCAGCACGATGTGGTTGACGAAGTCCGCTTGCAGCGGAATCGCCGCCGATTGACCCTCGCGCATCATCCAGAAATGCAGGCCGCTGTTCAGTGGGTCGCTCGGATTGTCGGTATACAAGGGCGGCAGCTTCCACAGAGTCTGCTGCCACCACATCGTGCCGATGAATAAGCGGCACAGCCAGTCGCCCACGTTGCTCCAGGAGCGCTGGCTCGCGCTGCTCCTCCAGACATAGAGCGCAATGGCGATGCTGCCGATCAACAGCAGCCAGTAGACCACCGTCGTAAAGGCGGGCTGCACCAGGAAATGAAGAGCATCTGCGAATGGATTGGGTTTCATGTTTTCTCTCGTGCAGCTCGATCCCGAACCTCGGTGGAAGGGCTGCGCTGTCGTTCGGATGCTACGCGCGCAAACGTGAGGGCGATACGCAGCGCTGCTTTCAAGGTCCCCGAAATCGTACCCGACACCTTGGAACTACCACCGAGGCGGCGGCGATGTGCAACCGGCAGCTCGAGAAGGCGCAGCCCAGCCCGGGCCGCGCGCATCTGCATCTCGAGGTTCCAGCCGTAAGTCATCTCGCGCATGCGGAGTTGCTCGAGAGCCTCGCGACGGATGGCACGAAATGCGCACATGTCGGTAAAACGGACCCCGTAGAGCAGGCGCATGAGCCAGCCCGCGCCGTACCCGGCCGCGATCTGCAGCGCGTTCATGCTGCCGGGCTCGCGTTGGCCGCGCGTCCGCGTGCCGAGCACGAAGTCGTGGGTGCCGGCAAGAATCGGCGCCAGCAGCGACGGCACGAGCTCGGGCCGGTCGCTGCCGTCGCCGTCGATGAATACGATGACGGCGCAGTCACGCGCGGCACGCGCGCCCGCTGCACAGGCGCGGCCATAGCCACGCTGCCGCTCGATGAGGACCTGAGCGCCCGCAGCACGCGCACGCTCGACGGTGCGATCCTCGCTGCCGCTGTCGACCACGATGACCTCATCCACCACCGCGCGCGGGATGGCCCCGATCACTTGCCCGATCGGCTCCTCCTCGTTGAGCGTCGGTATCACTACTGCCACGCGCGGGCGCTGGAGCAGCCCTGGCATAGCATCTGGCGCACCTGCGGGCGCTCTCATCACAGGCTCCAACGCAGCCCGCAGCGTGCGCAGGCTGGCGGTGGCTGGGCGCTCAGCAGTGCGCGGCGAAATTCCTGGTAACGCGAGCCATTCCAGATCTCCCGTAGAGACTGCTGCGTGGCGTCCCCGAGCGTGAAGCTCTCGTAGCCGCGCAGCGAGAACGGCGCGATGCAGCACGGCAGCGCCTTGCCGTGCGCCGTGAAATACATGAGGGTCCAGGGGCGGCGACACGGCGACCACGGTGTCTGGCTGTGCTGCTGGCGCAGGCTCGTGCCGGGCTCGGTCGCACCCGAGGCGTTGAATGCGATTCCCAGGGAGCTCGCCAGCATCTGCGCTTCGCGGATGTATGCCTCTTCGCTCGCGTTCACCTGCTCGAACAACGCCGATTCGGGGCGCGCGAGACCCTGACCCTCGGGGAAGTACACGAGTCGTTGTAGATAGACTTCGCGCACGCCGATGTCGTGCGCGAGCCGCACGAAGGCGGGCAGCTCGGCGATGGTTTCCTTCAGGCCGGTGAGCCAGAGCGAGACCCGCGGCGTGGAGCAGTTAGCTGCGCGCTGCATATGGGTGAATGCGCGCACGTTGCGCAGGATGCGCGCGAACAGGTCACGGCCGCGCACCAGGGTAAACGTGGCGGGTGCCGCGGCATCGAGCGAGATGCGCAGCTCATCCAGTGCAGCATCGATGAGCTGCTCCCCGGCACGCCGCGTGAGCAGCGTGCCGTTGGTGTTGAACAGGACGTACACGCCGCGATCCTTCAGGTAGCGGATCATGCGCGGCAGCGACCGCACCATCATCGGCTCGCCGACCCCGTGCAGGACCACGCGGGCGATGCGCGGGAACTGATCGACGATGGAAGTGAACAGCTCCCAGCTCATGTCGGCCGGCGGCTCGAGCTGCTCGAAGGTGCGCGGACAGGTGGTGCAGAGCAGATTGCAGCGATTGGTGGTCTCGAGATACAGGCACAGCGGCTCGGCCTCGGCCAACGCACCGCGCTGCTCGCCCACGTGCTCGAAGTATCGCGCGGGGCTCATCGCCGGTGCGCCGGCCGTGACGGTGTCGTCGGTCATTCCAACCCCTCGATCCAGCCGACGCCGGTGCGTGTCGTACGTTGCCGCCAGAGCTCGAAGGCGACCAGCGCCGCGAAGGGTCCGTAGATTGCCCATTCGAATGCCATGCGTGCGCCTTGTGGGTCGGGCCCACCGGGCACGAAGTAGAGCAGCGGGCAGGCTAGCGTCAGGTAGAGGGCCGATGGCCTCGGTGTGAGACAAGCGAGCGGCACGATCCAGACGAAGTACCACGGGTAATGAGGGGATAGCAACACCATGGTGGCAACCGCCATGGTCATCGCCGCGACGAGGTAGCTGCCCTGCACCCGGATGAGACTGCGCGCCGCCAGCGCGAGCAGCGTCGCGGCCGCCAGCGCCAGATACAGTGCTGGCCCGGCATGCTCGAGCGGCGGCACGTTCCGCAGCAGATTCCAGAGAAAGTATCCACTGCCACTCTGCAGGCCCTCTTCCTGCAGGTAACCTGGCAGGAAGCCGAGCACCGCATCGCCAGCGCCGAGAAAAGGCAAGTAGGCAATGATGACGATTGCCGCGGCAGCAGCCGGCATCTTCCAGTCCCAGCGCCGATAGAGCGCCGGGAAGAGCACCGCCGGGAAGAACTTGACCAGCGCCGCCGCCGCGAGCGCGCTGCCGGTGAGCCACACCGTCTCGCGCCGACGCGCCCAGAGAGCCAGCACCACGAAAGTGACGACGGCGGCATCGACATGGCCGCTGCCGGCAAATTCCCAAAGTGGCAGTGGATGCCAGGCGTAGATGAGAATTCTCGCGCGCGGCAGCCGCCAGTCATCGAGCAGCCGCAGCAGCAACCATACTGCGGCCAGCTCGAAGCACAGCAGCGTCGCCTTCATGGCAGTCAATGACTCGCGCACACGCGTACCGAGAAAGAAGATGTACTCCGCCACCGGCGGATAAATGGTCGGCGCGTAGTCGGCGCGGTTGATCTTCGGAAAGATCGTCTCATCGCGCAGCGGCGCTAGGTGCGGGTCCGCGGGGACATACCGGTAAGGATTGATGTGCGCTCCTTCCACCCGGCCGTCCCAGACGTAGCGATTGATGTCATCGGACAAGTAGGGCGGGGCCAGCAGCACGGCGAGGCGCATCACGGCGGCGAGCGCGAGCACGGCAAGCAATGCGCGCTGCGAAAGCCCGCCGCGCCAGCTCAGCGCGACCGCGGCGAAATAAAGAGCGCCCTGCACCAGCGCGAGGACGGTAAAGCCGTCGGTATCGTACTCATGCTGCCGCCACAGGCCGGCGCAGGTCAGCGCCAGGAGCAGCGCTCCGATCGCCGTCAATGCCCGCATGCACCAGCGATTTGCATTCATCCCGAGATCGACTCCGCTGCGCGATACATCCGCAGGCGCGCTTCCTCGGAGGACATCAGCCTTTCCACATACGCGCGCGTGTGCGAGGCGCTGGAGCCAACGCGAAGGCATTGCGGTGGGCGTCGGCCCTCGAACAGCTCGCGGCACAGCCAGCGAAGCGAAGCTGCATCGTCGACGTCATACCAGGCAGGCAGGGTCACCAACTCGAGCCCGATGCTCCTGGCGCGTTCGGCGGTCTGCCGATATACCCGTTCAGTGCTCCAGTCGATCTCATGGAAGAGCTGCCGGTGGGGATGTTTGAGCCCGATCAGGTAATAGCCGCCATCGGTGGCGGGCCCGAGCACCACGCGGTCCCCCGTGGCGTGCAGGCTCGTGATCGCATCCACCAGAAGCGAGGTCGGCAGCGTCGGGCTATCCGCATTCACCAGACAAGCGCCTTCGTAGCCAGCGGCAATCAAGTCCTCTACCGCATCGGGCAGGCTGTTGGCCAACCCGACGCTGCGAGGAGGCAACATGCGGACCTGTGGCGGAAGCAGATCGCGTACCAGCGCCTCGCTCCCGGGAGGCGAATATGCGGCGTAGCAGTCGACCGGCACGTTCTCGGAGGCCGCAAGAAGATTTCGCACGACGTCCCGCATGAAACAGACGCTGAGCGACGATGCCTCATCCAGGCGCAACGGTGGGACGAGACGCGTCTTGACCTCGCCGCTGCGAGGCGCTTTCAGCATCACCGCAAACGCGTACCTGCCTGCATGAGAGGACGAGCGAGTTGGCACTGCCATCTCCGTTCCGATGCGCGCGCGCGGCACGTATGGCCCTGCGGCTTTTTTTTAAGCTTGTTCAAAGGGTGCCTTGCAGGCAGCCTGCAATGCAGGCCATCTGAAACCCAGCTTGCGCGGCGGCCAGACGCTTTGAATGCCAACATACGGTGCGCGCCGAGGCAATACCCGCCAAAATGACTGACCGTCCGAAGCGAGAGCTGAGCTGCGCACTGCCCGCAGGGCTGCGTCCGGGTCACAATACGTCTACCGTCGCTTCGGGCGCACCGAGCCTCGAACCATGAAAATCTCAGGCACGCACTTCCGCACGATCTGGAAGACGGAATCTGGAACCGTCCGGGTAATCGATCAGTCGCGGCTGCCTTTCGAGTTCGTCACTCTGGACCTCGAAACTGTCGCCGACGCTGCCGCCGCGATCCGCACGATGGTCGTGCGCGGCGCGCCTCTGATTGGCGCCACGGCGGCCTATGGCATGGCGCTCGCCGCCCGCTCCGACCCTTCCGACTCACACCTCGCCGCAGCGGCGCGAACGTTGCAGGCCACGCGTCCGACGGCCATCAACCTGGCCTGGGCATTGCGGCGGATGCGCGATGTGCTGACGGAGCTCGAGCCGCAGGCGCGAGCCGAGGCAGCCTTGCAGGAAGCTGGCGCTATTTGCGACGCCGATGTCGAGCAATGCCGCTCGATCGGCGTTCAGGGCCTGGAAATCATCCGCGGGCTTGCGACGGACCCCGGCCGGCGAATCAACATTCTCACGCACTGTAATGCCGGTTGGCTTGCGTGCGTCGATTGGGGTACCGCACTTGCGCCGGTCTACATGGCGCACGATGCCGGGATAGAGCTGCACGTCTGGGTCGATGAGACCCGTCCGCGCAACCAGGGGGCAGCTCTCACGGCCTTCGAGCTCGGAGCGCATGGCGTGCCGCATACAGTGATTGCGGATAATCTCGGCGGGCATCTGATGCAACGTGGCCAGGTGGATATGGTGATCGTCGGCAGCGACCGCACCACCGCCGCCGGGGACGTATGCAACAAGGTGGGAACGTACCTCAAGGCACTCGCCGCGTGGGATAACGGCGTGCCTTTCTATGCAGCACTACCCGTCAGCACCATCGACTGGGCACTGCAGGCCGGCTCGGCGATTCCAATCGAAGAGCGCTCGCCGCAGGAGGTCACGCACGTCACCGGGCGCAGCGCCGCCGGCCGGATCGAGACCGTGAGGCTGGTGCCGGAAACCAGCGCCGCGCTGAATCTCGCCTTCGATGTCACACCTGCACGGCTGGTCACGGGACTGATCACCGAGCGCGGCTGCTGCGCCGCAAGTCGTGCCGGTTTGCAGCGCCTCTATCCCGAGCTGCGGGCTGCGGAATGAGCCGTCTCGATCCCGGCGCCGACGCCGTCGATCTGCGCGCGCTGGTGGTGGCCGCCTGTCGCGAGCTGACGAGTCGCGGTCTGACACACGGCACATCGGGTAATGTCAGCGCGCGCTGCGATGCGCGACGATTCTTCGTGAGCCCGACTGGGATGGATTACACGGCGCTGCAGGCCGAGGATGTTCCGCTCGTGGATCTCGATGGACACTGGTTCGGACGCCGCCGCCCTTCGAGCGAGTGGCGGTTCCATCGCGATATCTTCAAGTCTCGCCAGGACGTCGGGGCGATCGTGCACACCCATTCTCCACGGGCGACGGCACTCGCCTGCACCGGCAGGGGCATTCCGGCTTTCCATTACATGGTGGCGGTTGCGGGCGGGCGCGACATCCGCTGCGCTCCCTATCATGCCTTCGGCACGCAGGAGCTCTCCGAGGCTGCGCTCACGGCGCTCACGGACCGCAAAGCCTGCCTGCTCGCCAATCACGGCGTCATCGCCACGGGCGCAGACCTGCCGAGCGCCATGGCGCTCGCCGGTGAGGTGGAAAACCTCGCCCTCCAGTATTGTGCGGCGCTGTCGCTCGGAGAAGTGCACATTCTCGATGACGCCGAGATGTGCCGCGTGCTCGAGAAGTTCCGCACTTACGGGCAGCAGGATGCGACCGACCCCGATCTGATCTTCGGCGGAGCGGAGCCCGGTCCTGTCAGGGGAAGTTGATCATGCCGGCGGCAGGTACATCTTCCACGCCCTCCAACTACCGCATCCTCGACACTGACACCGTCGCGGGCTTCATTGGATCTCTTCCTGAAATTCGCTGCCGGCTCGGCGGTGCGCCGCAGACCTGGCGGGTGAAGGAAGTCGGGGATGGAAACCTCAATCTCGTCTTCATCGTGCAGGGAGCGGAGGGCGCGGTATGCGTGAAACAGGCGTTACCGTACGTGCGCGCGGCGGGAACCTCCTGGCCAATGACGCTCGAGCGCGCCTTCTTCGAAGCGTCCTACTACGCGGCCCTCGCGCCGTGGGTGGGCGGGCGGATTCCCCGGATACATCATTATGACCCCGAGCTTTATTGCACCGTGATGGAGTACTTATCGCCCCACATCATCCTCAGGCAGGGACTGATCGCCGGGCGGCGCTATCCGAAGGTGGCTCGCGACATCGGCGAGTACATTGCACGTGCGAGCTTCTTCACCTCCGACTTCGCCCGGCCGTTCGAGCACAAGCTGGATGGAGTCGCGCTCTTCGCCCGCAACAAGGAGCTGATTCGTATCACGGTCGAGCTCGTGTTTTGCGATCCTTACCGATCCAACGATCGCAACCGCCACACCTCGCCACAGCTGGATGCGATCGTGGCCGACCTGCGCAAGGATGGAGCGCTCAAGGTGGCCGCGGCGCACTTCGGGCAGAAGTTCCTCGGCCAAGTCCAGGCGTTGGTGCACGGCGATCTCCATTCCGGCTCCGTGATGGTGACCGAAGGCGATACACGGGTGATCGACCCGGAATTCGCTTTCTACGGACCGATCGGCTTCGATCTGGGTGCATTCCTCGGCAATCTGCTGCTCGCCTGGTATGCGCAGCCAGGCCACGCCACGCAGGGCGATGACCGCATTGCCTATCAGCACTGGATTCTCGAGCAGGCCCGGGACTTCTGGGAATCGTTCGCCAGCTGCTATCGCGCGCTCTGGGCCGCCCATGCAGGCGGCGATGTGCTCTCAGTGTCGATGTTCGCCCACCCCGAGGAAGCGACCACGCTGGAGTCGGCACGCAGCGCGTTCGTTGATGGTCTGTTCGCCGACATGCTCGGCTTCGCAGCCTGCAAGATGATTCGCCGGATCGTCGGCTTCGCCCACGTGATCGACTTCGAGCGCATTGCCGATCCGGCTGAGCGCGCACGCTGCGAAGCCGGAGCACTCGCGATGGCACGGACGCTTTTGTGCAACCCGGCGCAGTTCCGCTCGATTCAATACGACATCGATGCGGTACCGCACATGGCGCGGCACTAGCCGCGCAGGCCGGTGCGGTCTGCGGGAGGCGAGCCTGGCGGCACCGTCAGGTATAGTCGCGCGTGTGTCGGGTTCAGATCTGAGTCCCCGGTTGCCTCAGGGGGGATTTCATGCGGCGACCGGAAGCAGCGTGGCACGCTCAGCGGCCGCCGTCCTGGTCATCGCAGGGCTGCTTGCGGGGATCCCCGCCGTCGCGCTCGAGCCGACGGGCGCGCGGCTCGACTACCAGGTCGAAGAAGGTCTCAACACCAATCGTTTCGTGCGTGAGGATGACGTCGCGGCACATCTGGTGCTTCGCGCGGGAACCGATGCGCGCATCCTGATCGCGTTTCCGGCGGGCGACAGCGGAGTCGGTGTGTGGTTCGTGCACCGCCCCGAGAAGGTCCATTGGACGCTCGATGGCGCTCCGCACATCCTTCACCAGAGGGACAGCCGCGGTCGTCCTCTCTACGGTCTGATGGCCGAGGCCAGTGTCGCATCAGGCGATCTGCAGATCCGCCAGGCGCTACTCTCCAGTGTCCGCGTGTTACGCGACTACCAGTCGCTCGGTGCCGCGCCGGCAGCGGTGTCTGCAACGCCATGGGTGCAAGGACACACCATCAGCTGGAGTCGCGACCGGCTCGATGGTGCCGCAGGCTATCGACTCACACTCGAAGTCACGCACGGTACGCTGCACGGTCATCGCATCGCCGCCGCCTCCGACGGCCGTATAAAACTGCGGATCACCGGACTGACGGGGGAAACGCCGCTCACTGCGCTTTCGGGTCACGAGCTCCTGAATGAGCTCGCGAGCTCCGACAGCGGCGCGCGCGACACGCTCGCATTCCTCTCGTATCGCGAGAAGCTGCTGGCCGGCTCGTGGCGCTTCCAGACCTATTTCGGCCGGGACACGCTCATATCGGCGCGGTTGCTGATGCCCGTCCTGAGCGAGACGGCAATGGAAGCGGCGCTTGCTTCGGTGCTCGAGCGGATCTCGCCGCAGGGCGAGGTCGCGCACGAGGAGGATATCGGCGAACGCGCGGTGCTCGATCACATGGAGCGCGATGGCTCGCGCTCGGCCGCACCGGTCCTCGACTACAAGATGATCGATGGCAACTATCTGCTGGCACCCATCGCGACTGACTGGCTGCTGCACGATCAACGTGGGCGCGCGCATGCTGCGGAATTTCTTGCGGCAAGCGCGCCGGGGTCCGCGGAGCGACGCACGCGTGGCACGGCATTGATCGCCAATCTGCGCCTGGTGCTGCAAAGCGCGCAGGCATTTGCAACCCAACCCGATGCGGCGCACCTGATCGCACTGAAGAGCGGCTTTGCCGTCGGTGACTGGCGTGACAGCGAGAGCGGTCTCGGCGGCGGGCGCTATCCCTACGATGTCAACGCGGTGCTGGTCCCTGCAGCGCTCGCCGCCGCGGCGCAACTGTACGACAGCGGCCTGCTGTCGCCGTATCTGAGCCCGGAGGATGGTGCGCTTCTCGCCCAGGCAGAGGCGCTCGCGCGGGTCTGGCGGGAGAGGGCGCCGCAGCTGTTCGCGGTGCAGCTCGCGGGAGGCGCGGCGCAGGAAGCCGTGCGCGACTACGCCGCGTCTCAGGGCATTGCCGCCGAGCCCGCTCTCCAGGCGCTCGGCGATGCGCAACTGCGCTTTGCGGCGCTCGCGCTCGATGCTGCGGGCAAGCCGATCCCGGTGATGCACTCGGACGAGGGGTTTGCGTTGCTGCTCGGTGAGCTCGACCCGGCGCGCCTCGATGAGGTGGTGACGGCGCTGTTGCGCCCCTTTCCTGCGGGTCTCATGACCGAGGTCGGCATGCTGGTCGCAAATCCCGCCTTCTGCACACCGCAGCTCCAGGCGAGCTTCACTCGCAACGCGTACCACGGCACCGTGGTGTGGTCGTGGCAGCAGGCGCTGTTCGCGGCCGGCCTCGCACGTCAGCTCGAGCGCCGCGACCTGCCCGCCGCGGTGCGCGCGCATCTGCTTGCCGGGCAAAGAACACTCTGGTCGGCGATCGATGCGACCGCGACGCTGCGCAACTCCGAGCTCTGGTCGTGGAGGTACGCGGCGGGCCATTACGAGGTCGCGCCCTTTGGCTCGGCCGCTGCCGATGTGGACGAGTCGGACGCGGCGCAGCTCTGGAGCACCGCCTACCTTGCGGTAAGACCTGCGGTCGTCGCGGTGGGCGTCTCCGCCGGCGCGCGGCTGGCACTACGATGAGTGGCGGACCGCTGCGTACGGCGCGCGCGCTCTCATGCCTGCTCCTGCTGTTGAGCAGTGCGGCGCGAGGCGCGAGCGATATGAGCTTTCAGTTGAGCGCCGGGCTCGAGAATGTGCCCGATTACTTCCCGGGTTATCTGGGCAACGGATATCTCTCGACGCTCACTGCACCGCGTGGCACCGAGGCGACGCGCGCCTACCTGGTTGGTTTCATGGACTATGCGGCCGGCGACATGTCACGCCCGGCAGCGATTCCAGGATGGACCGAGATCGATTTCAGTCCGGGCGGAGCGGACGAAAGATACGGATGGCTAAATCGCGCATCGCTCGAAGCGGGGCATTTCAGCGAGTACCGACAGACACTCGATCTGCGCGCGGCGACCTTGACGACGCACTATCGCTTCCTCGATCGGGGACGCTCGACCGCTATCGAGGTGAGAACACTCGTGAGCGAAGCGGCTCCCCATCTCGCCGCGACCACGTTCGCCTTCACTCCCGACTATGACGGCACTGTGCGCCTGTCGTTCGCGCTGCTGCTGTGGGCGCAGTACGCACCGCGCTTTCCGCTCGCACAGCTCAGCGGCCCGGAGATGGAGGAGGCGGTCGCTGCGCAGGGCCTATCGCTCGAGGCTCAGCCCCCGGCAACTCCGGACCGCGCGGCGGTCTGGTATCCAGGCTACACGCAGGTGCGCTCGAGCGACGGCGACGTAGTCACCCGCTCGCTATGGCTCGAAGGCGAGGCGCAGCACGGGCTCAGCATGGCGATGGCGGCGACGCTTGCCGTGCCAGAAGGAGTGCCGGCCACCGCGCTCAGCCTGCGCAAGGATCGCTATCGCCTGGCTCTCGATGTGAGCATGAAGGTGCAGCGCGGGCACACCTATGTCTTCACCAAATACATCGCCGTATCGCGCGCCGGATGGGGCGGGAATGCGACCGAGGATCTCGCGCTCGCGCGCGAGGCGCGCGCCGGTGGTCTCGAGCGTCTGCTGCAGCAACAGCGCGCGGCGTGGGATGCGCTGTGGGACGCGGATGTGCTCATCGTTGGCGACGCGCAAGCTCAGCAGGTGGTGCACTCCGAGCTCTACTACCTGCTCGCGAGCACCACTGCGAATACCGCGTGGCCGGCAGGCGCGTGCGCGCACACCCCCGGCTACGCCGATCACGCGTTCTGGGACAGCGACACGTGGATCATGCCGGCGCTGCTGCTGCTGCATCCGCAGCGGGCACGCTCGCTGCTGGCGTTCCGCACGCGCACGCTGGAGGCCGCCAGAGAGCGAGCGCGCCAGCATGGATTCGACGGCGCCATGTTCCCGTGGGAATCGGATCCGGAGAATGGCAGCGAGCAGACCCCGCATTCCGCAGTCGTCCTTGCGGACACCGAGATCCACGTCAATGCCGATGTGGCCATAGCACAGTGGCAGTATTTCCTCGCCACGCAGGACCGTGCGTGGCTGCGTACACAGGGCTGGCCGGTGATTCGTGAGGTGGCACGCTTCTGGGCGAGTCGCGCCACCTGGAACGAGCGCGCCCACCGTTATGAGATCCTGCATGTCACCTCGGTTGCCGAGTCGCACAATGACATTCCTAACGACACCTTCACGAATGTCTCCGCTGCACGGGCATTGCGCATTGCCAGCGACGCCGCACGGGTAGTGGGCGAGCGGGCGGATCCTCTGTGGGGCCGCATAGCAGGTGCGCTCTACATTCCCTTCGCCGCCGACGGGCAGCACCATTTGCCCTTTGACCCCGCAGTCGCGCTGCCGAGCGAGGACTTCGGCGGCGGCCCGCTCGCACTGCTGTTCCTGCCATCGCTCGATCTACAGATGAGCAAAGAGCTACGCCTGAGTGACTATGAGTTCGGCATTCGTGCCAACTCGGCCGAGCGGGTGGGAGCGGCTCCGATGGGCATCGCACCGAGATCGATCGCCGCCGCGATGATCGGTAACGAGGCGGACGCGGCCACCTGGTTCGCAACCAACTTCACGGGTGGCTCACTGAAACCGCCGTTCAACGTGCGCACCGAGACTTCCAGCAACAATGCCGGCTACTTCATCACGGGATCGGGCGGATACCTGCAGAGCCTGCTCTACGGCTTCAGTGGACTGCGCATCCGCGAGGCGGGCCTCGTCGAGGCGTATGCGCCGGTGCTGCCGCCCGGGTGGAAGTCCTTGACGCTCCACAACGTGTCCTTCCGTGGTCGGCGCATGGACATCCGCATCGAGCGCGCTGCCGCGGGTGCGGTGCGGCTTACCCGCGCGGTGCACTGAGTGGGCCGCGGAATGGCGCACGGGCTGGCTCTGCTGCTTTGTGGCTGCGTCGTCTTGAGCGGTGCCCCTGCTGCATTCGGTCAGGCGCTGCCGGAGCCGGCGACACAGGGCTATCCGCCTTCACCGCACGACCTCTTCGACGGGCTGTTCAGCGCCGTGCAGTCCGCGCAGGTCTACCCCGATGGCAAGACGTTCGCCGACGCGATTCCGCTGGCGTCTCCGACACAGATCCTGGCCGATTATCGCGCGCAGCACCCCGCGGGCGTCGAGGCCCTGCGCAGCTTCCTCGAGGGACGCTTCCAGCTTCCTGCGGAGGCTGCTACGGCACCGGCAATCGGCCCTGCAACCGACATCACCGCACACATCGATGGGCTCTGGTCCCAACTCATACGCGAGACCCCCACCGCGCCCCGCTGGTCCTCGCTCCTGCCCTTGCCTCGGCCCTATGTCGTGCCCGGTGGCCGCTTTCGCGAGATCTACTACTGGGATTCGTATTTCACGATGCTGGGACTGATCGAGAGCGGACGCCAGGACCTGGCGGGCGACATGGTGGAGGACTTCGCCCAGCTCATCGACAGCTATGGCCACATACCGAACGGCACGCGCACCTATTACCTCAGCCGCTCGCAACCGCCGTTCTTTTATCTCATGGTCGGATTGCTCGATGGCGCCGACCCGCCCGCGGCGTTCGCGCATTTCCTGCCGCAGTTGCGGCGCGAATACTCCTTCTGGATGCGCGGTGCCGCAGGTCTCCAACGGGGCAGGGCGCGGGCACGCGTGGTCAGAATGCCCGATGGGTCGATCCTCAACCGCTACTGGGACGATCGTGACAGCCCGCGGGATGAATCGTACCGCGAGGACACCGAGCTTGCCCGCCAGAGCGGGCGCAACTCACGCCAGCTGTTTCGCGACCTCCGCGCGGCCGCCGAGAGCGGCTGGGACTTCAGCTCGCGGTGGTTGGCCGATACACGTACGCTCGCCACCATCGACACGACCGAGATCCTTCCCGTCGATCTGAACAGTCTGCTGTTCGGACTCGAGCAGGCGATAAGCGCAGGCTGCGAGCGTACCCATGAGCAGGCCTGCGCGCGCGAATTCTCCCAACACGCCGTGCAGCGGCAGGCGGCGATCGATCGCTACCTTTGGGATGAGCCGCGCGGCGCGTATCTCGACTATCAGCTGCGGCAGCGCATCCGTCTGCGGCAGCTCTCGGCCGCTACGATCTATCCGCTGTTCGTATCGGCGGCGTCCGCGGCGCAGGCGCACCGGGTCGCGACCGTCGTCGAGGCGGACCTGCTGCGCGCCGGAGGCATCGTCACGACCTTGCTCGAGACCGGACAGCAGTGGGATGCGCCTAATGGTTGGGCTCCGCTCCAGTGGATTGCGGTGGCAGGTTTCAGCCGTTACCAGGAGAAGCGGCTCGCCGAAAGCGTTGCGTGTCGCTGGATGTTCAACGTAAAACGGGTCTATCGAAGCAACGGCAAGCTGGTCGAGAAGTACGATGTAATTGCGACCGATCGCAAGGCTGGGGGCGGAGAGTACCCGACACAGGATGGGTTTGGCTGGACCAACGGAGTTATGCGTAAACTCACGGTGCTGTATCCGGCGGATGCCGCCGTGACCAGTGCCGATCAGTGTCCACAGATCGAGGATGTGACCTCATGAACAGAAACGTCGAGAGTGCCGCACCGCCGCAGACGTCCGCGTCACCGTGGTCCAACGTGCGCGAGCTGCGGCTGTTCGTATTCGCCCTGTTCTTCATCTTCGGCGGCATTACCAGCCTCAACGACGTGATCATCCCGAAGCTGAAGGAATTGTTCATCCTCAGCTACGCCGAGGTGATGCTGGTCCAGACCTCCTTCTTCGCCGCCTACTTCCTCATCTCGATCCCGGGCGCGGAGATCGTGCGGCACCTGGGCTACATGCGCACGGCGACGATCGGACTGCTCACCATGATGGTGGGGTGCCTGCTGTTCGTACCCGCCTCGTCGGCGGGGTCGTTCGTGCTGTTTCTCGGCGCACTGTTCGTGCTGGCCTCGGGAATCACCATCGTGCAGGTGGTTGCCAATCCGCTCATCTCCATGCTCGGAGATCCTGCGACTGCCCACAGTCGACTCACCTTCGCGCAGGCATTCAACTCCCTCGGCACCACGGTGTTTCCGTACGTAGGCTCGATCCTCATTCTCGGGACCCTCGCGACCGTAGACCCGAGGACGCTCAGCGGCGCGGCGCTTACTGCGTATCGGACTGCAGAGACTCACACCATCGTCACTACCTACCTGGGTCTGGCGGCTGCACTCTTCATCGTTGCCCTGGCGGTGTGGCTGCACCGCCATCGGCTCAGGGAACAACACGACACGAGCGGCAGCATCCTGCATGCCTTCGACCTGCTGAAACAGACCCGCTTCGGGCTCGGGGCACTCTGCATCTTTCTGTATGTCGGCGCGGAAGTGGCCATCGGATCGATGCTGGTCAATTACCTCATGCAGCCCTCTACGCTCGCGCTCGGCCAGGAGGCGGCCGGCAAGCACGTGCCCTTCTACTGGGGTGGCGCGCTCCTCGGGCGATTCATCGGCTCGGGCCTGCTGCGGCTGTTCGCGCCGGGCAAGGTGCTCGCCTGTGTGGCCGCCGGCGCGATCACGCTCATCACTATCTCCGCCAACAGCGCGGGCAGCGTGTCGGGCTGGACGCTGCTCGCTGTCGGGTTGATGAATTCGATCATGTTTCCGACCATCTTCAGTCTGGCGAGCGAGGGACTCGGTATACGCGCCGCCGAAGGCTCCGGAGTCATCTGTGTGGCCATCGTCGGCGGTGCGGTGATCCCGCCACTCACCGGTGCGCTGGCCGACCGCGGCGGTCTGCACTTTGCGCTGTTGCTGCCCGCGCTGTGCTACGCCGTGATCCTCGCCTACGGCATTTACGCGCGACGACCGCTGCGTAGCCCGTTGGCGGCGCCAGCGATGTCGCACTGAAAGCCAACATCATGCGATCCGCACGACTCAGCATCCTGGCCGGTAGCTTGCTCGCCTCTGCGGCAACCGCGGGTGAGGTGGCGAACACTCCGCCTATGGGCTGGAACAGCTGGAACCACTTTGCCAGCACGGTGAGCGATGCCGTCATTCGCGGTCAGGCGGATGCCATGGTGAGTAGCGGCATGCGCGATGCCGGCTACATCTATGTGAATGTCGACGATACCTGGGAAGGCGAGCGCGATTCCAAAGGGGTCCTTCACCCGAACGCAAAGTTTCCTGACATGAAGGCGCTTGCAGACTATGTGCATGGTAAGGGACTGAAGCTCGGGATCTATTCCTCCCCAGGTCCCAAAACCTGCGCCGGTTACGAGGGCAGCTACGGTCACGAGGAGCAGGATGCGAAGACCTACGCCGACTGGGGGATCGATTACCTGAAATACGATCTGTGCGGCTTGCGTCCGCTCATGGCGAAGGCGCCCTCGAAGGCGGCGGCTCATCAGATGATGCTCGAGGCCTACCGGCGGATGCATGCTGCGCTTCGCAAGACCGGCCGGCCGATCGTCTACAGCCTGTGTCAGTACGGCAAGGACGATGTCTGGAAGTGGGGCGCCTCGGTGGGCGGCAATCTGTGGCGCACGACCGAGGATATCTCCGACAGCTACCTCAGCATGGCCGGAATCGGTTTTGGTCAGATCGACCTCGCGCGCTACGCCGGGCCGGGACACTGGAACGATCCGGACATGCTCGAAGTCGGCAATGGCGGTATGAATGAGGACGAATACCGCACCCACATGAGCCTTTGGGCCCTGCTCGCCGCACCGCTGCTCGCCGGCAACGACCTCAGCGCCATGACACCGGCAACCACAGCCTTACTGACGAATCGCGAGGTCATCGCAATCGATCAGGACCGCAGCGGCATCCAGGGCGAGCGCGTCTGGGTCGAGGGCGCACTCGAAGCATGGGTGAAGCCGCTCGCCGATCACTCGAAAGCCGTTGGCTTTTTCAATCGCGCGGACAAGACGGCGACGGCCGAAGCCCAGGTACCGCTGGCGAAGTTGGGATTGCAGGGGCCGGTGCACGCTCATGATGTGTGGAAGAACAAGGACCTCGGCGTGCTGCCCGAGACAGTCCGAGTCACGATCCCGGCGCACGGAGTCGCTCTGATGATCATCAGGCCGGGGCCGGCGCCGCACACACAGGGTTCACCGCCTCAGGCCTGATGCGCTACGGGGCGCTGCCGCAGTCCGATGCGCATGCACCTTTCACTCACGGACTACGCGATCCTCCTCGGCTATTTCGCGTTCGTCATCGCCATCGGCGCCTACTTCAGGCGCCATGTCAAAGGCAGCAGCGACTTTCTGCTTTCGGGACGATCGATACCCGCGTGGGCGGCGGGGCTCGCCTTTCTCTCGGCAAATCTCGGCGCGCAGGAGGTCATTGGCATGGCGGCAAGCGGTGCCAAGTACGGCCTGATGACGAGCCACTTCTATTGGATCGGCGCGATTCCCGCGATGGTTTTCCTCGGTATCTTCATGATGCCTTTCTATTACGGCTCGCGCGCACGCTCGGTACCGGAGTATCTGCGGCTGCGCTTCGACGAGAAGACGCGCACACTGAATGCGGCCACCTTCGCAGTGATGACCATCTTCTCCTCGGGCATCTCCATGCATGCGCTCGCCAGCCTGATGAAGCTGCTGCTCGGCTGGGATTACAACCTGTGTATTGCAGTGTCCGCGGGCATCGTGCTCTTCTACATCCTGCTCGGCGGACTCACCTCGGCGATCTACAACGAGGTGCTGCAGTTCTTTCTCATCGTGGCCGGCTTTGCGCCGCTCGTCATCATCGCGTTGCACGCGGTCGGTGGATGGCACGCGCTCACGATGCAGCTCGACGCCGTTGCCACCTCCCAGGGATATGCGCCCGGCACCTGGACTCACAGCTGGAGCCACCTCGCGAGCACGCGGGACAATCCCATGGGCGTCGAATGGCTCGGGCTGGTGATGGGCCTGGGATTCGTGCTGTCGTTCGGCTACTGGTGCACCGATTTCCTGGTCGTGCAGCGTGCGATGGCCGCACGCTCGATCCATGCGGCACGGCTGACGCCGCTCATCGGTGCGATACCGAAAATGCTCTTTCCGGCGCTCGTCATCCTGCCCGGGATGATCGGCATAGCGCTGCATTTCTCGGGAAGTCTGCCATTGCCGGCAGCGCGCGACGGCACACCAGACTACAACCTCACCATCCCTATCCTGCTCGGTCGTTACCTGCCCAACGGGCTCCTCGGCATCGGTCTCACGGCGCTGCTCGCTTCGTTCATGTCGGGGATGGCAGGCAACGTCACCGCATTCAACACGGTATGGACCTGGGATATCTACCAGGCGCACCTCGCCCCGGATCGACCCGACAGTCATTATCTGTGGGTCGGACGTATGGCGACGGTGTTCGGGGTGGGCGCGAGTATTGCGGCGGCTTATGCCGCGCGCCTCTTCAACAACATCATGGACCTGTTGCAGTTGGTGTTCGGGTTCGTCAACGCACCGTTGCTCGCGGTTTTTCTGCTCGGCATGTTCTGGAAGCGCACCACCGGTCACGGCGCCTTCTGGGGACTCGTGGGCGGCACGCTCGGCGCGGCGTCCTTCCATGGTCTGTCCCTTCCCATGGGCGCACAACCAGGACTGAAGGGCGGGTGGCTCGCGCCGCAGCTCTCTTTCCGCAGCGAGATGGGTCAAAACTTCTACATGGCGATGGCGGCCTTTGCGGTGTGCTTCCTGCTCACTCTCATCATTTCCCTTCTGACACGACGCACCAAGACGGACAAGGAGCTCGAGGGACTGGTGTACTCCCTCACGCCACGCGTACAGGGGCAGGGCGGAGCCTGGTACACCCGGCCCACCTGGGTGGGCGGCCTTGTGCTCGCCGCCACGCTGGCTCTAAATCTGCTCTTTCGATGAAGGAGGGCGGATGCGTGAGCTCGACGTACTGCGCGTGGATTTCGAGCGCCAGTACCGGCGATCGCCCGTTTGGATCGTGCGCGCGCCCGGCCGGGTCAATCTCATCGGCGAGCATACCGACTACAACGATGGGTTCGTGTTGCCCATGGCGATCGAGCGCGAGGTGCTGATCGCGGCTGCGCCCAACGGCAGCACGCACTTGCAGCTCCGCAGTAGCGCCGTCGACGCGCCGGCAACCGTCGAGCTCTCGCAGCCGGTGCGACCTGTGAGCCGCGGTCACTGGAGCAACTATCCCCGCGGGGTGATCGCGGGATTCATCGAGCGTGGGATCGGGCTCAGCGGGCTCGATCTGCTGATCCACTCCACTGTGCCGCTCGGCGCAGGTCTGTCGAGCAGCGCGGCGCTCACCACCGCGACGGCGACACTACTCGAGGTGAGCGCCGGACAGCGGCTCGATGCTCTGGAAAAAATACGCCTGTGTCAGCAGGCCGAGCATCGCTTCGCAAGCGTTCCCTGCGGCATCATGGATCCATTCGTCATAAGCCTCGCTCGCCGCGATCAACTGATGTTGCTCGACTGCCAGTCGTGGCAGGCCCGCAGCATCGAGTTCGGCGATCCGGTGGTGTCCTTGGCTGTAGTCGCCACAAACGTCAGACATTCACTCGCCGACAGCGAATATCCCTTGCGCCGCCGGCAATGCGAGGCAGCGGCACACAAACTAGGGGTGGGCGCACTGCGCGCGGTGAGCGAGCGAGATCTTGCGCGCGCTGCGCCGCGGCTCGATGCGCTCAGCCTCAAGCGGGCCCGGCACGTGGTGACCGAGATTGGCCGCACGCAGCAGGCGGCGGAGGCGATCACCGCGCGACACTGGAGCGAGGTGGGACGGCTCATGTACCTGAGTCACGAGTCGCTCAGGTGCGATTTCGAGGTGAGCTCACCGGAGCTCGATCGAATCGTGGAGATCTCCAACAGCATCGGCGAGCAAGGCGGTGTGCTCGGCGCGCGCATGACCGGTGGAGGCTTCGGCGGCTGCGCCATCGTGCTCGTGCGAACCGCGGCGGCTACATCGGTCATGCAGCAGCTGTGCGCGGGATACGCGCAGCATTTCGGCATGAGCCCGGCGCTGTTCGTTTCCCGTGCCGCTGCCGGCGCCGGCGTGCTGCAGGAGCATCAGTGAGCAAGCGCTCATGAGAGGGCCTCATCGGCGCTTCAATCCGCTGAGCGGGGAATGGGTGTTCGTATCGCCGCAGCGGACCGAGCGCCCCTGGCAAGGAGCGCTGGAGACGCCAGCGATTGCCACAGGACTGCCGGCTCATGATCCGGACTGTCACCTCTGCCCCGGTAATTCCAGGGCTGGCGGTGAGCGCAACCCCCGATACACCTCGACCTACGCGTTTCCGAATGATTTCCCCGCATTCCTGCTGGAGACACCGGGCGCACCCGATCAGGCGGCTCTGGGCGAAGCCGCGCAATCCGACCCCAGCGCTGCCCTGTTTCGTGCCACCGCGCAGCGAGGGGTGTGCAGGGTGCTGTGCTTCTCGCCGCGTCACGACCTGACGCTCGCCGGACTTTCGGTTCCCGCAATACGCGCGGTGGTCGAGCTGTGGGTCGCCCAGATCGATGAGCTGAGCCGCACTTGGTGCTGCGTGCAGGTGTTCGAAAACAAGGGAGCCGCCATGGGCGCTTCCAATCCTCATCCGCATGGCCAGGTCTGGGCGAGTGATTTCGTCCCCAGCGCGATCGACAAGGAATGGACGCGGCAGCGAGCCTATCGCGAGCAGTTCGGCGAGTCGCTGCTGCTGCGCTATGCACGCGACGAGGCGCTGCTGCGCGAGCGCATCGTGCTCGAGAGCGCGCATTGGCTGGTGGTCGTACCCTGGTGGGCACTGTGGCCGTACGAGACGCTGCTGCTGCCGAGGCGCGAGCGGCGTGCACTTCCGGAGTTGACCGCGGCGGAGCGCGATGATCTCGCGGCCACGCTGCAGCGGCTGCTGCGCGCCTACGATGCGCTCTTCTCAGCTCCGTTCCCATACTCCTTTGGATGGCACAGCGCACCTTCCGGCGCGGGCGCGGAGTGGCAGCTGCACGCACATATATATCCGCCGTTGCTGCGCTCCGCGACGATAAGAAAATTCATGGTGGGCTACGAGATGTTTGCCGAGGGCCAGCGGGACCTCACTCCCGAGGCAGCTGCCGAGCGACTGCGTAGCGCCGTCTCGGTTGCAGAGCACTCGGCTCCACCATGAGGAGGGTGGTGACGATCCTCGCTATGGTTGTGACGCTCGGCGCGCTGACCTCCACGCCGGCGCGCGAGCGCTGGTCCGAGCTGCAGGCCAACGAGTGGTACGCCCGTCAGCCCTGGCTTCTCGGCGCCAACTACATTCCGGCGACTGCGATCAACCAGCTCGAGATGTGGCAGGCGGACACTTTTGATCCCGCGAGGATCGACCTCGAGCTTGGGTGGGCGGAAGCGATCGGCATGAACTGCATGCGAGTGTTTCTGCATGATCTGCTGTGGCAGCAGGACGCGGCAGGCTTCCGGCGGCGTATCGATACCTTCCTCGGGATCGCCGCGCGTCATCACATCCGGGTGCTGTTCGTGCTGTTCGATTCGGTGTGGGATCCGCGGGCACAGCTCGGGCGACAGCATGCGCCGGTTCCCGGTGTACACAATTCTGGCTGGGTGCAGAGCCCGAGCGCCACCGCGCTGGCAGATCCCGGGCAATATCCGCGACTCGAGGCATACGTGAAGGGGACCATCGGAGCCTTCGCCGGGGACCGCCGCATCCTCGGCTGGGACGTTTGGAACGAGCCTGCCTACTCGGACACAGTTGGCGGAAGCTTTGCCTCGTTCGAGGCTCATCACAAAGGACAGCTCGTGCGCGCACTTCTGCCGAAGGTGTTCGCCTGGGCCCGCGCTGCCGGTGCTACCCAGCCGCTCACGAGCGGTCTATGGGGCGAGGATTGGGAAGTGTCCACTCACGTGTCAGGCACTCCGCTCATCCAGTTGCAGGAGTCCGATGTCATTTCCTTCCACAGCTACGAAAAGCCGGGCATCTTCGAGCGCAAGGTGATCGCTCTCGGTCGATACCAACGGCCGCTCATCTGTACCGAGTACATGGCACGTACCGAAGGGAGCACCTTCGAGGGCACACTGCCGATCGCGAAGCGCTACCACGTCGGTGCAATCAACTGGGGTCTGGTGCAGGGCAAGACGCAGACGATCTATCCCTGGGACTCGTGGCAAAAGCCGTACGAACACGAGCCTACCCCGTGGTTCCACGATGTCTTCCGCACCGATGGCCGGCCCTACGATTCGCGCGAGACTGCTCTCATCCGGCAACTGAGCGGCGCCCGGCGCTCGGCGAATTGAAGTCAAATCACCGCGTGGGGCAACGCGAGGTGGAACCGGGCAATATTGGCGCTGCCGGAACGGTCTACTTGGTCGCGGAAAGTTGCAGGAGCTTTGCGGTGAGGACTTTTCTCGGAACGTGGTCGGCGGCGGCGGTTGCCCTTTGCTGCACGATGACCGTGAGCGCGCAGTCGCGTCCGGTGGTGGTCGAGCTCTTCACCTCGCAGGGCTGCAGCTCCTGCCCGCCGGCGGAGGCTTTATTGGGACAACTGAGTGCGCGCCCGGATGTGGTGGCGCTGGCGTTTCACGTGGATTACTGGGACGGCCTCGGCTGGCGCGACCGATTTGCGCTGCATCAGTCGGTGGAGCGGCAGGACATCTACGCGCGCAATTTACATCACGCTTCGGTCTACACCCCGCAACTCATTATCGACGGGCGCTTCGACACGGTCGGCGCCGATGCCAAGGCCGTTGCCCAGGCGCTCGCGGGGCCGCGTACCAACGTACCCCTGACGGTCTCTCTCAACGAGGCGGCGCTGCTGGTTGATCTGGGCTCGCAACCGCGGGCTGCGGCGTGCGATGTGTGGCTCGTGGCTTACCTGCGTCATGCAACCTCCGCGATCGGCCGCGGGGAAAATGCCGGTCGTAATCTGGAGGAATTCAACATCGTGCGGGATGTCCGTAAGCTTGGAGCCTGGAAGGGAGAGCAGGAGTCCTTCCGGGTCCCGCTGTCCTCGCTTGCGCCCGACTCGACGGATGTCGCCGTGCTGATCCAGCCCGGCGGTCAGGGTCCAATCATCGGCGCGGCGGCGCACGCTTTGCGCTAACGGCGACGCCTGCGCTTAGCCGACGCGCTGCCCCGCAGCGCGTGCCGCCGCTTCACTCTACGACCTTTCCACCTTCCTGAGTGAGCCTCGCCTCGGTCTACGGTGTGGGCCATGCGTTTAGGTCATGCGCAGAGGTCATGCGCATAGGTCATGCGCAGAGGTCATGCGCAGGGGTCATGCGCATAGGTCATGCGCATGGGTCATGCGCATAGGTCATGCGCATAGGTCATGCGCATAGGTCATGCGCTTAGGTCATGCGCATAGGTCATGCGCTTAGGTCATGCGCATAGGTCATGCGCATAGGTCACGCGCATGGATCATGCGCATAAGTCATGCGCATAAGTCATGCGCATACATCATGCGCA
>DATJFM010000082.1:0-110764 GCA_035495655.1 Steroidobacteraceae bacterium | reverse complement strand
GGTCTCCTGCGTGAAGTACAGCAGGATGTTGTTGAGTGCCGCCTCGGTCATCCCGGGCTCGTAGTACTGGAAGTAGAACTCCTCCTTGAAGTTCACGAGCGTGTACCCGCCACCGGCGGTCATCGGTGCCTGGCCCACGTTCAGCGCGGCGGCCACTCCGCGCCAGCGCGTCACGTGGTTCCAGTAGACCTCGACGCCGCTCTGCGGAATCGGAAACGGCGTACCGCCGAGCGCGCCGGTGAAGCCGTTGCCATCGGGCACCAGCTTCGCCGTCGTCGCATTGCGCTTGGTGGCCTCGTACACGCGCTCGGGCGAGGCGCCGCTGCGGTGCGTGGGATAAACGATCATCTTGTAGTCGGGATAGGTCTTGAACAGCGCCTTGTGCCCCTCGCTGAGCTTGGCGGCGTACTGCGCAAGGTTCGCCGAGGTGATGGTAAAGAGGGGCTTGTCGTTCGCGTACGGGTCGGGGTAGTGCTCGCCGTTGTGGTAGTTGGGAAAACCGGCATCCGCTGCGGACTTCAATCCACCGGTCCACGCCGGAATGCTCCCGTCCGCGTTGCCGGCCTTCTCGCCGCCGAGCGGCGTGAGGTCCTGCCCCAGCCGCGCGGCCTCCTGCGGACTCACGGCGCCGAGGGCCACGGATGCGAACAGCACTCCCGCGGCGGCAGACCGAAGCAGCATTCTCATTGCGCTCCCTCCATCGTGCGTGTCCAGCGCAACCGCGCGCACACGTTCAAAACGAGAATTTCACACTCGCCGCGACGAAATCACGATCGTTCAGCAGGTTGTACTGGCCCGCGCCGCCGTAAGTGGTGAAGGAGACGTCGAGCTCCAACATGTTGCGAACGCTGGCCGTGAGACCCATGGTGGCCGCAATGCGCCCCGCGCGGAACGCTCCGCCGGGACCCGGCGACACACCGGTCACGTCCTGCTGCCAGGTGAAGTGCGGCAGCAGGTTCCAATCGCCGATCGCGTTGTTGTATTCGAGCCGTCCGGCGATCACGTAGCCCCACGCCCACGTGGTCGCGAACGCCGCGCCGGGCTCGAGGCATTGACCGTGGGGATTCGGGACCGAGCTGGCGACGCACTGCCCGCCGACCGCCGGAAACTCCGGGTAGCCGCCGAGGTTCGGATTACCGCTGAGATTGGTGCCCGGTCCGTCGAAGCGCAGACCGAAGCCCTGGGGACCACCGCTGAGCTTGTCCTCGAGACCCGGAACGTAGTCAGCGCCCGCTTCGAAAATCAGCACCGCCTGCGAGGCCTTGAAGACATTGGCAAACACCTGCGTGGCGGTGAGATCGAAGTGGTAGGTGTCCTTGAGCGCGTAGCCCTTGACGGTCTGCGAGATCAATCGGCCCTGTGCATCCGTCTTGTAGTACGAACCGAGCTGGTTGCATCCGGTGATGGGCGTCGCCGAATTGGGCACACAGTGCCCCGGTCCGGTCACGGGCTCATGGAGAAGGTTGGCGAGGCCGGTCTCGAAGGGCGTGAGCGAAGCGTAGATGAGCTCGACGTCATCGATCTGCAGCGGAACGTCGTGCCGGTACGCCACCTCGCCCTGGATCGCAGTGCCCGTGCTCTGTAACTGCGAATTGAAGGACAGCCCGAACATCTTGATGTCTTGCGGAAACTCCTCGTAAAACCCCTGGGTCCTGCTGTACTCGGAGGTCGCCAGGTTCGCCGCCTGGGCGTTCACGTTGCCGCCCGCGAGCAGAGTGTTCGCGCCGATGGTGGCGTACTGCTGCGCCGTGGCGGCAGTGAGATTGCCGCCGGTGGCTGCGGCCGCCTGCTGGCCGGCGGCGGTGCCGATCTGCACGGCCGAGCTAAACGAGTTGCCCGCAGCGAGCGCCTGTGCGGCGGCAGCGACCGAGTTCACCGCGCCATAGGCGTTGCCCAGGCCCGCCGGCGTGCCGGTCTGGAGCGACACCACCGGCACACGGCTGGTGTAATTGAGGAAGTAGAAGCCGAGCTGCGTTCCCTGGCCGAAGTTCGGCAGGTAGTACTTGAAGTTGATGCCGTACTGGCCGGACTCGGGCGGCCTGTGATCGGGCAGCCGTGGAATCGTCTGGAAGTCCTTGACCAGCCCGCCACCGAGGGGGCTGAAGTCCACGCCCATGTCCGAGACCGCACCGAAGCCGAGGACCACGCGCTGATTGCTGCCGGCGCCGGCGACGTCGTTGGTACTGAAGTAGGCTCCGGTCGGCTCGAGAATGTCCGGATGCCAGCTCCACAGGTATAGCAGCTGCGTGCTCAGGTTCTTCGACAGCTGCGAATTGAACACCACCATGGAGTCCGGCAGCAGCGCCTGCTTGAGCTCCGCCCCCGGGACCTGCAGCGCGGTAACATCGAAATAGTCGACCGAGTTGAGTCCGCCCGGAATGAAGGTGCTCTCGCCCCAGGAGACGACCTGCCGGCCCACGCGCAGCTCGGAAGGCAGGCTGCCGAGATCGAACCGCAGAAACCCAAAGGCATCCAGCAGCCGGGTATAGCTGCCGACGACACCTTTGGCCTCGTGGCTCAGCGGCGTACGGTCGACGTCATTGCCCATGACTGAGAAGTCATACAGTCCCGAGGCCCGCACGAAGGCGCCGAATTGTTCCTTGTATTTGAGCTGCAGCTCGGTGACGCCGGTGAGCGCCTTGGTGTACTCGGCCTTGTGCAGGTAGTTGAGATCGCCATCATCGATATTGGGGGAGTAGCCACAGCCGCCGTTGGCGATTGCGATCAGCCGGCAATCGGGATTGGACACACGCCAGCCCATGCCGTAGCCGACGGTGGTATCCCAGCTGCCCGCCCAGTCACCGGAGTCGCTGCGGAAGCTGAAGGCTTGTGCGCGTGGCAACACCGCCGCCATGACACAGGCGACCGTTGCCGCAAACCCCAAGGCACGGCCGGTGTGAACTCTCCTCATGTGTTCCCCCCTGCTTCCCCTGCAGACTCGCGGCGACTCGCGTCTGCCAGGAAGGCTGCTTGCGTCACTCGAGCTCAGTGTGCAGCGAAGCCCCGTCGCGTTCTTGTTTGTTGCGCAAATACAAACCCGCGTGGGGTCAGTCTATTACTCGGCGACGCAACGCGGCAAGCATTCTACGCGTGCATGATCTGCAGGATACTGTGACGCAGCTGCTCACTCAGGACGAATTGTGCGTCCTGCGCCACACGTACCAGCACCTCGTCGAATTCGAGTAGCCCGCCGGCGCCCGCGCGAATCACGGCGCGACTTCGCAGCAGCGTGATGAAGTTAGTGAACATCGCGCGGTCGGAGAACTCCGGCGAGTCGAGGCCATAAAGCAGAGTCATGCGCTGCGCCGTCTGCTGACAACGTTCCTCGAGGGCCGCTTGCGTGAGCGCGCCGCTGCCGGCGGTCACCAGCTGCGCGACCACCATGTAGTAGCGCTCGATGGTCTGCAGGGTCGCCTGCGCGAGCAGTGACAGCTGCATGGCCTGCGCGGATGCTGGCGCTGGCCGCCGCCAGTCGCCGCTTGCCGCATCGGACTCGATGAGCCCGTGCGCGGCGAGAGCGGCGAGTGCCGTTTCCACCACTGTGGGCAGCTGCGCCTCGTTCCACTCGAGGAACAGCTCCGCGGCGATGTAGGGGTAGACGCGCCACGCCAGACGCTGGATATCGGCCGTCGATACGCGCGCGTTGCTCACGAATACGCACGCGATGAGCGAGGGCAACGCGAACAGATGCAATACGTTGTTGCGGAAATAGGTAGCGAGCACCGCATTCTCGACGGTCATGCGCACGATGTCTCCGAGGCGGTGCGGCTCGCGCTCGATGAGCCGCAGCGTCAGCCCGTACGCAATCATCTCCTCGCCAGAAAGCGCGGTAACCGTCACACGGTTGCTGTACGGGAAGGTTGTGAGCAACGAGCGGTACAGCTCGAGCTGCCGCATGAGATCCGGCTCGGGCAGCGCCTGGCGCGGCATCGCCAGCAGTGCGAGCGCGAGCAAGTTGACGGGGGTCACCGCCGCGGCGGCATTGATGTTGCGCATGATGCGCTCGGCGAGCTCATCGACCGCCCTCGCGAGCCAGAGAGCGCGCGTCTCGTCAGCGAAGCGGCGCTCGCGCCAACGCGCCTCATGCCGGTCGAGGATCGCCGCGAGCGCGACCGGCTCACCGAGATTCACGTACACCTTGCCGAAGCGCTCGCGCAGCACCCGCCAGGAACCGAGCAGTCCGCGGATCGTCTCCTTCTCCTTCGGGCGACCCGACAGCTCCCCGACGTAGGTGGCGCCCTCGACCAGACGCTCGTAGCCGAAATATACCGGTACGAACACCACCGGCCGCACCGGATCGGCAAGGAAACTGCGCACCGTCATGAGCAGCATTCCGGTCTTCGGCTGCAGCAGCCGTCCGGTGCGGCTACGCCCGCCCTCGATGAAGTACTCGATGGCGTGACCACGACCCATGATGGCCGCGAGATACTTCATGAACACCGCCGTATACAGGCGGTCGCCGGCAAAGCTGCGGCGGATGAAGAAGGCACCGCCCTTGCGCAACAGGCGCCCAACGAGCGGCAGGTTGAGATTCACACCGGCGGCGGTGTGCGGCACGGCGTAGCCGTGCACGTAGATGGCGTAGCCGAGCAGCAGGTAATCCATATGGCTGCGGTGGCAGGGGACGTAGATGACCTCGTTCCCTTCCGCGACCGCGGCGAGAGTATCGGCGTGACCGAACTCCACGCCGTCATACAGCCGGTTCCACAGCCAGCCGAGCGCATGCTCCATGAAGCGCACGAAGGCATGGGAATAGTTGGCCGCAATCTCCCAGGTGTAAGCGCGCGCGCGTTGCAGCGCCTTGTAGCGCGGCCAGTGCCGCTCGCGCATCTCCTGCGCGACGGCAGCGCGCACCGCGCGCGTGCGCAGCACCTGATCGACGATGGTGCGCCGATGGGAGAGATCTGGCCCGATGCGCGCCGCGCGCCGCCGAGCGTAGAGGGCGCGCAAGGTGCGTGCGACGCGAAAGCCGCGTTGCGCAGGAGCGGGCTCCTCGCCGAGCAGCGCACGTAGCGACAGCGGCTCATCCAGCTCGAGGAGCGTGTTGCGGCCGTTGAACAGCACTTGCATGAATTTGCGCGCCCGGCTGGGGACACCGAAATTCTCACTCAGCAGCAGACCGACCCAGGAGCCTTCCTTCTGTGGCGCGCGTCCCCAGTAGACCGCCGCCGGCACCAGATCGAAATCCAACTCGGGATCGGAGCGTAACGCGCCGATCATCTGTGCGAGCTGTCGTGGCGGCCGGCGGTCGAGCCGCCGGCCGAAGAGCCCGCGTGTCTGCGCCAGCCACATATAGGAGCGCAGCTCATGCGTGCCACCCCCGAGCGGTCGGCCCGGTCTGGGAAGGCGCAGCCTGGCGCACGCCTCCTGCAGCACCGCCAGATCGGTAGCGCTGCGCTGCTCGAGCACGTAGCACAGCGGCCGCGGGCGGCCGCGCAGCTGGGCGGCGGCATCCTCCGGCAGAACCCGGTAGCGCACCCATAGTGCCAACACGCGCCGCAACAGCCACTTCATGGCCGATTACGCTGCGTGCACGCGCGCGGGCCGAGCCGCCCGGATGCTACTCGGAAGTGATCGCCGGCAGATCGAGGGCGATGAGAAAGTACTCGAACAGGTACTGGATCACCCTCACCTGGTTGTGCAACCGGTGATCGCTCTCGAGCAGGTGCAGCGAGCAACGGTAGGTGTGGGCAAAGCGCACGCTGTGCTCGTAGGGCACCACGTCGTCGCGCCAGCCGTGCACCAGCGCGGCTGGACAATCGAGAAGACCGCTGCGCAGCTCCGGCAACCCTTGCATGTACAGCGCCGGCGCCATGAGGAATACGCCGCGGGCGTGCAGGAGCGAAGCCGAGGCGACCGCGACATAGCCGCCGAGACTCGAGCCCACGAGCACCAGATCGCCGGTGAGCTCCTTGCAGAACTCCACCAGCTTCGCCACGCGCGCGCGCGGCTCGTCGATGCCGCGGTAATCCACCGAGTGCGCGTCGTATCCTTCCGCGCGCGCCACCTCGGCGAGCGCGGTGATCTTGCGTCCCCAGGGTCCGGCTTCCTGGCCGTGAGAGAAAACGACGTGGCGGGAAGTCACGGGTGCTTGCATGGCAGGGCATCCGGCGCTGGGCGCACGAGGAGCATGGGCGAATAATGCAGGCAATGGAAACCACAAGCCAAGCACCGCGCGATCCCGTCCAGCGCACAGGCTGGCAGTTCTGGATAGATCGTGGCGGGACTTTCACCGACGTCATCGGGCTCTCGCCTGCCGGTGCCCTACACGTGCGCAAGGTCCCTTCCATAGCAATGGATGCCGCAGCGGGCGATCCGGGCGTGCGTGCGGCATGCGCCATCCTCCGCGATGCGGCGCGCACTGGCGGCGCTGCAGCGCCAGCGACGGTCGCAGCGGTGAAGGTCGGCACCACGGTCGCCACCAACGCGCTGCTGACGCGCAGCGGCGAGCCGGTCGTACTGGTGACGACCGCAGGGTTCGGCGAAGCGCTGCGCATCGGCTACCAGAATCGTCCGGCCATCTTCGCGCGTAACATCGTGCTGCCCGAGCGGCTGTATGCCAGTGTGATCGAGGCGCAGGAGCGCATCGACGCCGCGGGCGCGGAGCTGCTGCCCCTCGACCTGCCGCAGCTGCGCAGCGAGCTCGCGCGCGTGCGCGCGCGCGGGCTGCGGGCCGTGGCCATCGTGTTGCTGCATGGCTGGCGCTACCCGCAGCACGAGCGTGCCGCCGCGGCATGCGCGCGCGAGCTCGGATTCGAGGAAGTGTCGGTATCGCACGAGCTCTCACCGCTCGTACGCTACGTAGTACGCGGCGATACCACCGTGCTGAACGCCTACCTGGCGCCCCCGCTGCGCAGCTACCTGCGCGCACTGCAGCAGGAGCTGCGCGCCCTCGATGCGGGCGCACGGCTCACTCTCATGCAGAGCAACGGTGGACTCGCCTCGGCGGAGCGCTTTCACGCGATGTCGAGCGTGCTGTCGGGTCCCGCCGGTGGCCTGATCGGCATGCGCTGGGTGGGGGAACGGCTCGGCTTCGCCAGACTCATCGGTTTCGACATGGGCGGCACCTCGACCGACGTGTCGCTGATCGATGGGGAGCTGCCGCAGCGCTTTGAGCATCTGATCGCCGGCGTACGGCTCGCGCAGCCGATGCTCGACGTGCACAGCATTGCCGCCGGTGGGGGCTCGATCCTCAGCTACCGCGATGGGCGCTTTGCCGTCGGCCCCTCCTCCGCCGGCGCGGATCCCGGTCCCGCCTGCTACGGACGTGGCGGGCCGCTCACGCTCACCGACGTGCAGGTGCTGCTCGGACGGCTGCGGCCGGACACTCTGCCGGCAGTGTTCGGCCGCGACGGCCGGGGTCGTATCGATGAGTCCGTGGTCGCCGCTGAGTTCGCCGCACTCGGTAGGCGCGCAGCGGCCGAGGTCGGGGGCGAGTGTTCCCCGGAAACGCTGGCCGCGTCGTTCCTGGAGGTGGGCGTGGAGTCGATGGCCAACGCCATCCGTCAGGTGTCCACACGTCAGGGACTCGATGCCGCTGACTTCACGCTCTTTTGCTTCGGCGGAGCCGCCGGGCAGCACGCCTGCCGTGTAGCCCGTGCCGCGGGAGTACGGCGAATTCTGCTGCATCCGCTGGCGAGCGTGCTCTCGGCGTTCGGCATCGGTGTAGCCGACCGCCTGGCGGTGCGCCGCGCCAGTCTGCGGAGCGAGCTGAGCCCATCGGGCCTTGCCGAGGCACATCAGGCGCTCGGTGGCCTTGCAGAGCAGGCGCGCGCCGAGCTGGCGGCCGACGGCGGCACAGCGCAGACCGTACGCCTCACCGCGCTGCTCGAGCTGCGGGCCGGCGACAGCGAGATCACCTTGTCCGTGCCGGTGGCGCCGCTCGAGGAGCTGCGTAGCCGGTTCCATGCCGAGCATCTGCGGCGTTTCGGCTTCGCCGCACGCTCGCTCGAGGTGATCATCGAGGCGCTGCGGGTCGAGGCGCGTGCGCCTTCGGTCGAGCTGAGCTCACTCATCCTGCCGCGCGCGGCGCGCATGGCAGATCTGCCGCTGCAGGCGCGTGCCTGGTTCGGCGCGTGGCGGGAGGTGCCGGTGATCTCGATGGAAGCTGTGCGCGCACCCGTCACTGGACCGGCGCTGATCGTCGAGCCCAACAGCACGCTGGTGCTCGAGGAAGGCTGGCGGGCGCAGCCGCTCGAGGGTGGTGAGCTGCTGCTCGAGGATGAGGGGGCGGCTGCCGGCGTCGCGGCGGCGACCGCGGATCCGGCTCGTATCGAGATCTTCAACAACCTGTTCATGCACATCGCCGAGCAGATGGGCGAAGTGCTGAAGGCGACCGCGCAGTCGGTCAACATCCGCGAACGGCTCGACTACTCGTGTGCGCTGTTCGACTCCGGCGGTGCGCTCGTGGCCAATGCACCGCACATGCCCGTGCACCTCGGCTCGATGGGCGCGAGCGTGCGGGCCATCGTACGCGCGCGGGCTCGCCAGCTCGTCTCCGGGGACTCTTGGCTGCTGAACAGCCCCTATCACGGCGGCACACACCTGCCGGACATGACGGTCGTGACGCCGGTGTTCATGGCAGGAGGTGCGCAGCCGGACTTCTTCGTCGCCTCGCGCGCCCACCATGCCGATATCGGTGGCATGACTCCCGGATCCATGCCGCCCGTCAGCCGCAGCATCGAGGAGGAAGGAATACTGTTCGAGTGTTTCCACCTGGTGCAGGGCGGCACGCTGCGCGAAGCGCAGCTGCGCGCACAGCTCGCGGCAGGTCCCTGGCCGGCACGCAATCCCTCACAGAACGTCGCGGACCTGCGGGCGCAGCTGGCTGCCAACGCGCGTGGCTGTGCCGAGATCGAGCGTGCAGTGCGCCGCCACGGGCTTGACACGCTGCACGAGTACATGCAGCAGGTGCAGGACAACGCCACACGGTGCGTGCGGCGTGCGATCGCCAGACTCACCCCCGGGAGCTTCCGCTACGAGCTCGACGACGGGGCGGTGATCGCGGTACGCATCGACATCGACCGCGCCGAGCAGCGAGCGCGCGTGGATTTCAGCGGCACCTCGCTCCAGGGAGCCCACAATTTCAATGCGCCGCGTGCGGTATGCACCGCCGCGGTGCTGTACGTGTTCCGCACGCTGATCGAGGAGCCGATTCCGCTCAACGAGGGCTGCCTCGCGCCGCTCGAGATCGTCATTCCGCCCGGCTCGATGCTCGACCCGCTGCCGCCCGCGGCGGTGGCTGCCGGGAATGTGGAGACCTCGCAATGCATCGTTGATGCGCTCTATGGTGCGCTCGGCGTGCTCGCCGCCTCTCAGGGAACCATGAACAATCTGACCTTCGGCGACGCGCAGCTGCAGTACTACGAGACCATCGCGGGCGGTGCGGGCGCAGGTCCCGATTTCGACGGTTGCGACGCGGTGCAGACGCACATGACCAACTCACGCCTCACCGACCCGGAGATCCTGGAAGGCCGCTTTCCGGTGCTGGTGCGGCAGTTTGCCATCCGCCACGGCTCCGGCGGGGCGGGCCGTCACCGGGGCGGTGATGGCACCGTTCGCAGGCTCGAGTTCCGCCGGCCTCTCTCGGGCGCACTGCTCGCCAATCACCGCCGCATCGCACCGTTCGGGCTCGACGGCGGCGCGAACGGCGCGCCGGGTGCAGCCTCCATCCGCCGCACCGACGGTAAGCTCGAGCACCTCGCGGCGACCGCGCGCTTCAAGGTCGATGCGGGCGATGAGCTCACCATTCTCACTCCCGGCGGCGGTGGATTTGGATCGCCCCAGGCTCACTATCGGCACGGACACACCTGATACCGTCCGGCTGCCTGCCGGCAGCGGCCGCCCAATTTAACCGCGCAGGATCGAGGTCTCGATCTCCCATTCCACGCGCTGCTTCGAGGTCGCCGCGCGGTTCACCGAGACCGGCCGCACGCGACTGGCACCGGCGCGGTGCGTCACCAGCCAGGTGTCGAATTCCCCCGGTTTGCTGGTAGCGAAGCCGAAGAGCAGATTGAACTTGCCCTCGGCGAGGGTCTGCGGCCGATTGACCCGCTCATCGGCAATGACGAAGTGCGACTCCTCCGCGGCGGCCCCCGCGAATGCGCCCTGCGCGGCGAGCTCGTCGAGAAAACTTTCCACCAGACCCTGGGCTCGTTTCCAGGTCGCTGGCCCATTGTGCTCGAGCAGCACCCAGCGGGTGCCCCGCTCGATGCTCGCCGCCACGAACAAAGCGAGCCTCCGCGCCGAGAGGTACCTCCAATCCGAGGCTCCCCCGCTGCCGGCGGCGAGCGTGCGCGGGCTGATACCGTTAGCAGCGCTGGTGCGTACCGAGAGCAGCGTGTTCACGCCGGCTTGTGCCAGGCGCAGGCGATCGGCCTCGGAGACGGTCACCGCGGGCCGCAGGCCCGGACGCAGGATGGCCTCCTCGCTTTCGGCGGCCGTCCACACTGGCCAGGTCTCGTCCGAGCGGGCGATCATGCCCGCCGCGGCGCCACAGGCGGCGAAGGTCTCGACGCGCCCGCGCAGCCGGTCGAATGCCTGCACCCGCGGGAAGTACATGGCAGCGCTGTCGCTGCGAAATGGCCAGGTACGCAGCCCCTCGAGGACCGCGCGTGCGGAGTTCCAGGCTGCCGGGGGATCGACCAGCAACAGCGCGTGATGCTCACGGCATACGCGCGCGGCGACGAGCAGCGTCGAGAGCCCGACGTCGCGATCGCGTGCGAGTGGCGGGATGCACAGCAGGTTGAACCCCGCCGCGCCGCCGAACGCGAACAGGCCTGTACCGCTGCCGCCCGCGCCGATGATGTCGTAATCGGTGAGCGGCGCGCCGTCATCGCCATCAGGGTTGGAAAACGTGTAGCCGATCGCGACGCCCCCGGGACCGCTCGCCGAGCGGTCCGGCCGCTGCGCGGGCAGTTCACCGAACACGCGCACGAGTCGCGACTCGAGCAGCACGTCCGCGACGAAACGTCCGGAGGCGGGAGCGACCGACAGCCGCCGGTAGATCTCCTGGTCCTCGACCAGCTCGGAACCTGCGGTGCGCACGCGCTGCACCACGAGGTTGAAACGCTCCTGCTCGGTCGCAGTGAGCCCGTCGTAATCCACCGAAGCACGCAGGTATTCGCGCGAGCCGGGGTTCAACGCCGCGAGCCGCAGTGCACCACGGCCGGCGGGCAGCGTGACCGTCGGCGGCCGCGCACCGTTCGCGACACGCACGATGCGCGCCTCACGCCCGCCGTTCTCGAAGAACTGCTCCACCGCGTACGCGACCGTCGAGGGCTGCCAGAGGCCGCCGAAATGCTGCTGGAACTCGTTGAAATTGCGGACCGTCAGCGCCTGATTGACGGGCCCCTTGAGTGTGCGGCCGATGAAGGCGGCGACAGCGGTCGGCACACGCTCGATGGTGTGATGGTCGCGGCGTTGTTGTGCGAGTTGTGCGCCTGCGCTGCGGCTGTCGGGCACTCAAGCGCCTCGGTGAATCTGCCGGCGCGACTCTAACACAGCGTGTCAGGTCGTGGTCAGACTCCCGCGTCGCGATCGGACGGATTATGCAAGCTGCGCTCCGCCTCGCCCGCCCTGCGCAATTGCTCCGCACGCGCCTGCTCGAGCTCCTCGCGCTTGCGCCTGATCTCCGCGAGCATGAGCGTCAACCAGGGCGACAGTGCTGCGCCGGGTGCGACATCGGTGTCTGAAACCTGGGTGAGCACTGCGCTGCGGTGAGCCCAGCTCGTCAGCCGCCGTTCTTCTGCGCGGCTCGTTCACCCCTCGCGGCGCCGGGTGCGACCGGAGCCGGGCTCGGGGCGCTGCCCGGCTCGATCTCCGACACGACTTGACGGAAGGTAGCCTCATCCATGGGCAGATCCGAAGTGCCATCCCAGGTCGAGCCTTCCGGCAGCACGTTCTGCACTCGCGGCGCCGCGGCCAGGATCTGCTCGAGACTCGAGTTGGCCTCGGTGACAGGCACCGGGACGCCGCGCGGATTGCGGGCGAGACTCGTGACGACGCTCCAGTCGACTTGTTCGTGATGCGCCTTCAGCTGCTGCTGCAGGCGCGTGGCGAGTGAGGTGGTGAGGAGCTTCTTCTGCGCATTCTTCCAGTCACGGGTGTCGTCCTCCATCACATCAAAGGCCTGCATGTACAGCTCGCCGTCCTGCCAGCCGAAGACGAACGGCTGATTGACGACGCGCACCTCTGTACCGATGGGAACCATGTTGAAAAACTGCTCGATGTCCTCCGGGTACAGCCGGATGCAGCCATGGCTCGAGCGCAAGCCGACCCCGGCGGGCTTGTTGGTGCCGTGGATGAGGTAGCTCGGCCACTGCAGGTAAAAGGCATATTTGCCGAGCGGGTTTTCCGGTCCCGGTCCGATCACCGGCTCGAGCTCCTCGCCGTTCTCATGGTGCTCCTTGCGCACCGACTCGGGAACTCGCCAGGTCGGGTCCTTCTGGCGGCGCACGATCTTGGTCACCCCTTCGGGCGTGCGCCAGCCGACCTTGCCGATGCCTATGGGATGGGTGATGACCACCGGTTGCTCGCCGCGCTTCACGGGTGGGTAATAGAAGATGCGCATCGCCGGGATGTTGATCACGATCCCGGTGCGGGGTGCGTCCGGCAGGATGAACTGTGAGGGGATGACGATCTCGCGTCCTTCTCCGGGAAGCCACGGGTCGACCTTCGGGTTGGCTCGCAGGATCTCTTCGTAGCCGACATTGAAGCGGCGGGCGATGTCCGTGAGCGTGTCGTCCTTGCCGGCCGCTACCACCTGCACCACACCGACGACGTCCTGATCGGCACTCAGGGTGAAACGCTCGTTGGCGACCGGCGGCGGTTGCGGTGGTGGCGTGGGCGCCGCTGGCGGCGCCGCAGGGGGCTGCGACCCGTGTCGCCATTCGGCGAACAACGAGCAACCCGCGAGTGCGAGGCAGAGGACGGCCGCACCGGCGGCGCGGACCTGCTCAATCTTCATGGAAGCAATTATGACCGATGTCTCCTTCGCCACCGGTGAAATCGCGCTCAACTCTGCACATCACCGCGCCTCGAGCTCGCTCTTTACAGCAGCACCGGCTGATTCGGCAGCTCATTGTCGCTGCGGCGTGTGCCCGGAAAGTGACGTCCGAGCAGCGCTCCTACCCCGAGGATGCCGACCACCGAGCCCTCGCGAAAGCGGCCGGCCCGATAGTGGTGCTCCATCTGGCGGCACACCGCGTCCCATTCCGCCGCCTCGACGCGGGCTGCGATGCCCCGGTCGGCGACGATCTCGACGGCATGATCGGCCATGAGCACATAGATCAGTACACCATTGTTGTGCTCGGTGTTCCAGACGCCGAACTGTCCGAACAGCTGCAACGCACGCGTGCGTGATGACAGATTGCGCCACAGCTCCGGCAGATCGAGCGCCGTCTCGATGACGAAGCGGATCTCTCCTCCGTGGCGTGATTCACACTCCCCGATCGCCTGCTCGATGGCGTCACGCGCGGACTGCGGAAAGTGCCGCCGTGTGCTCCAGCGAGTGGTGCCGATGTGACGCACGAGCCGCAGGATGTTCATGGACTGCTACCAGCTTCCGGATGAGCCGCCACCGCCAAATCCGCCGCCTCCTCCGCTGAAGCCTCCCCCTCCGAAGCCACCGCCGCCAATACCTCCACCGAAACCGCCCCAGCCGCCGCCAAAGCCGCCCGAGCGCGGAGTGCTGGACCAGCCGCTGCCACGCGGCAGACCCATCAACAGTGTGAGCAAAAAACCGCCGATCGCCGCGACCACGGCCAGCGCGAGCGCATAGCCGGCAATCCACACTAATGCGCCCGCACCGAGACCGGTAAAGACCGACCCGAGCGTGCGGCCGAACACCGCCCGCAGCAGCACTGAGCCGATGAGCACGGCAAAGAGCAGCTGCGGAAAGATGTTGCCGCCGGCACCGTGCCGCCCGCTTTGCCAGGCATGCTCGGGAGGTGGCAGCGGCTCGCCCTCGATGAGCTTCATCATCTGCCCGACGCCCGCATCGATGCCCTCGTAGAAGTTGCCCTCACGGAAAGCGGGCGCGATCGTCTCGGAGATGATGCGGTTGGACATCGCGTCCGTGAGGACCCCCTCCAGACCGTAGCCCACTTCGATGCGTATGCGATGGTCGTCCTTGGCGATGAGCAGCAGCGCCCCGTCATCGACTTTCTTGCCGCCGACGGTTCCCCGCCCGAGCTTCCACTTGTCGACCACCCGTATGGAGTACTGCTCGATCTCCTCCGGGTGCGTCGTCGGTACGATGAGCACCGCCAGCTGCGAGCCCTTGCGCGCCTCGAAGGCGGCCAGCCTCTGCTCGAGCGCGGTTTGCTGCTCCGCCGTGAGCGTGCCGGTGAGATCGGTGACGCGCGCCGCGAGGGCCGGTACCGGCTGCAGCCCCGACACGCCCCCCTGTGCGTGCGCATCGAGGCACGCCGCCACCAGCAACAGCGCCACCAGGCGCGCGCAACGAGCGGCGCCATGCGCCCGGCTGGTCATTGCTTCGGCGGCTGTCCCGCAGGTTGCGGCGGTGGCGTGGCCGATGAGCCCGGAGTGGAGGTATCGAAGCTCACCGCCGGCGCGGTCGAGATCTGCTGCTCGTTGGCGACGGTGAAGTTCGGCTTCACCTGGAAGCCGAACAGCTTGGCGGTGAGATTGGTGGGAAAGCTGCGTACGGTTACGTTGAAGTCCTGCACCGACTGGATGTAGCGATTACGCGCCACGGTGATGCGGTTCTCCGTGCCCTCGAGCTGCGACTGCAGATCGCGGAAGTTCTGGTCCGACTTCAGCTGCGGATAATTCTCGGCGACTGCGAACAGGCTCTTCAGCGCGCCGGTGAGCTGGCTCTGTGCGGCCTGATATTTCTGGAACAGCTCGGGGTTGTTGAGCACCTCTGGCGTCACCTGTATCGAGCCGACCTTGGCGCGCGCCTCGGTGACCTCGACGAGCACGCGCTGCTCCTGGGCGGCGTAACCCTTCACCGTGTTCACCAGGTTGGGGATGAGGTCGGCGCGGCGCTGGTACTGATTGACCACTTCGGCCCAGGCTGCTTTCACCCCTTCGTCCTTCGCCTGCAGGGTGTTGTAACCGCAGCCCGACAGGGTGAGCACCGCGAATGCCAAAGAGGCGACTATCCAAGCGCGCATCGGCTTCTCCTTCATCGTGTAGCGCCCGTCCGACTCCCGGGGGCGCGGATTATTGTCACATGGCCGCGAAAGCGGCGTCGATCGCGCAAAAAAAACCCCAGGTTTTGAGGCCTGGGGTTGGTAAGGGCGGACCTTCGATGAAGGGAAGGAAGTCCGCCAGGGGATACTCAGTGCAATCGGGCCCAATGCAGGATGCGGATGTCGTCCGAATCCAGGTCAAAACTCTGTGCGAGCAGCGCACGCAGCTCACGATTCGCGCGCGCCTGCGTCAACGGCTCCCGCAGCTCCACTACACCACTCCACTCGTTGCCGGTTGCGTGCCGGGCCTTGCCAGTGTGGGTCACGAAGTGCGTGTAGTACTTGGTAGCCACGCCAGCAGGTTAGTAGTCCGCAGCGGGGGGCGTCCGTGAGATGTTCCACAGAACCCCGGATTTCTGTAAAAGTGGGTGCGACATAATCCACGGAATTCAGGGCATGGGACGCTTCCGGGCGGCGCCTCCGGCGGCCTCGAAATACGTCACGCCCGCCGGGGCGCGGCGACTACGGGCAGAGCTCGAGCAGCTCTGGCGCGAGGAACGGCCACGGCTCACGCAGGCGGTTGCTGCGGCCGCCGCGCAGGGCGATCGCTCCGAGAATGCCGAATACATCTACGGCAAGCGGCGGCTGCGCGAGATCGACCGCCGCGTCCGATTCCTGCGCCGCCGCCTCGAGGGGATGGTAGTCGTGGAGCAGCCGCCCGCGGATCGAGAGCGTGTGTATTTCGGGGCATGGGTGGGCATCGAGGCCGAGGACGGCACGCATGCGCGCTACCGCATCGTCGGACCGGACGAGTTCGACATGGCGCCCGGCTACATCAGCATGGACTCCCCACTGGGAAGGTCGCTGCTGCGGCGGCGCATCGACGAGGAGGTCACCGTGGAGACCCCCGGTGGGGATCGGATCTACGCGATCGTGTCGATCGAATACGACCAGTCTTGACCGGCTGGTTACCAGATGACCCGTACGTTCTTGAACTGCCAGGGATCGCTCTTGTCGATGTCTTCCGGGAACAGGCGCTCGCGCTCGTGCAGCGGTGTCCAGTCGGTGTACTCGCCAACCACGGGTCCCAGGTACGGCATGCAGATCTCGAGGTTGCGGCGGAAGTCCATGTCGTCGGGCTCGACGACGCCGAGATTTGGATTCTCCATGGCCCAGATGACGCCCGAAAGCACCGCGACGCACACCTGCATGCTGGTCGCATTGTTGTAGGGAGCGAGCTTGCGCGCCTCGAGCACCGAGAGCTGCGAGCCGTACCAGTAGGCATTTTTCTTGTGCCCGGCGAGCAGCACTCCGAGCTCGTCGATCCCGCCGACGATGTCTGCCATGAGGATGCGCTGACGCTCCTGCTGCACGTAGTTGCGGCCGGCGAGCTCGTGCACGGACATTACCGCCGCATCGCACGGGTGATAGGCATAGTGGACAGTCGGGCGGTAAGCCACCTGCGCACCCTCACGCACCGTGAGGTAATCGGCGATGGAGATCGACTCGCCGTGAGTGATGCAGAAACCGTGAAAGTGCCCGGCCTTCGGCGTCCAGGTGCGCACCCGCGTTCCGGCGCCGGGCTGCGTCAGGTAGATCGCCGCCATGCAGCCGAAATCGTGGCGTTTGCCATCGCGCGGAAAATTGCGCTCATGCGTGCCCCAGCCCATCTCGCTCGGCTGTGAGCCCTCGCTCACGAACCCATCGATGGACCAGGTGTTGACGAATTCGCCCGGTTGCTTCGGTGTGCTCGATACCTGGGTGTCACGCTCCGCGATGTGAATCACCTTCACGCCGAGCCGGCGCGCGAGCTCGCCCCATTCGGCGCGCGAGCCGGGAATGCTGGCCGCCACGTTGCTGTCGCTCGCCAGGTTGAGCAGCGCCTGCTTTACGAAATGCGACACCAGGCCGGGGTTCGCGCCGTGAGTGAGCACGGCGGTCGGCGCACGTGCGTTGCCGGCGCGCAGCGTCAGCGCCTCCTCGCGCAGTGCATAGTTGGTGCGCTTGCCCGCCGGCACGGTCGGGTCGGTATAACCCCCCGGCCACGGCTCGATACAGGTATCGAGGTACATCGCGCCCTTCTCCCAGCAGAGCTTGATGAGGGCAATGCTCGACACATCCACCGAGACATTGATGAGGAAGTCGCCCCGACCGAGCAGCGGATTGAGCACGCGCCGGTAATTCTCACGCGTAAGGCCTTCCTGCACGAACTTGATGCCGTATTTCGCCGCCTCCTCGCGCCCGCGCTCGTCCGCAGTCACGATGGTGATGCGCTCGGAGGCAATGCCGATGTGCCGCAGCACTAGCGGCAGCACCCCCTGGCCGATGCTGCCGAAGCCGATGAACAGGATGCGTGCCGGAAACTCGACATGAACCGGGTTCTTTTCGCTCATGATGCCTGGCTGACACTCCACGGTCGGCGGAACAGTCGAAGGGTATCAATCGGCTCTGCGCCGCTCAATTTTCGACGCAGCAGCCCGTCGCCTGCTCGAGTCAGCTCGCCCGCCAGTGCGGGGGATAGGTGCGCTCGTAACCCGGCAAGCCCGCGACGCGCGCCAGCCAGCGCCCGAGCGCAGGATAGTGCACCTCGACCGGCATGAAGCGCGAGGACAGCTCCGCGGCGCGCGGCTTCTCGAGTGCGCGCTTCAGCAGCTGGATGCCGGGAAAGATCACCAGGTCCACCGCCGAGCAGGAATCTCCCACGATCCACTCGGACTTCGACAGCCGTCCTTCGATGGTGCGCGCTTCACTCGCTACCGCGTGCATCGCGCTGGTGATGGCATCGTCGCCCAAATCGGTGCTACCGGAGAATACCGCCGTGGTGATGAGGTGCAGCTGGGGCTCGATGTACGCCTGATACTCACAGATGACGCGCATGATAGTGCCCGCTTCCTCGGGCGTGCGGCCGAAGAGCGGCGATTGCGGATACTTGAGATCGAGGTAATAGAGGATGGCGAGCGACTCGAAGCACACGTACTCGCCATCCTTCAGCACCGGCACGCGCCCGCGCGGATTGAGCGCGAGCATCTCTTGGGACTTGTGCTCCTGCTTGGAGAACTGCAGCAGGTGGCTCGCATACGGCAAGCGCTTGTACTCGAGCGCCAACAGCACCCGCCAGGAGTAGGGACTGCCGCTGCCCCAGAAAACCTCGATTGCCATCGTTGCCTCGCCGAGGTAGTGCTCGCGATTGTAACGACAACCCCGCGCGCCCGAAAATGCACCCATGCCCTCCACACTGATCGAGCCACGGCAGCTCGCCGCGCACCTCGATGATCCCGACTGGGCAATCATCGATTGCCGATTCGATCTCGCCCGCCCGCAGTGGGGGGCGCAGGCCTACGCCGCCGGTCATATCCCGCACGCGCTGTACGCTCACCTCGACCAGGATTTGTCGGCGCCGCGCACGGCGCGCTCCGGGCGGCATCCGTTGCCAGCGGCGGAAGCGCTCGCGGCCACCTTCAGCCGCTTCGGCATCGACGAGCGAGTGCAGGTCATCGCTTACGATCAGGGTCCCGGAGCCTTCGCAGCACGGCTGTGGTGGCTGCTGCGCTGGCTCGGACATGCGCAGGTCGCGGTTTTGAACGGCGGCTTTGCGGGATGGGAGCGCGCCGGACTGCCGCTTGCCCGGGGCAGCGAGCCGCGCACCCCACGCCGCTTCACCGCACGCCCCGATCCGCGCGCGGTGGTGAGCAGCGCCGAGGTGGCGGAGCTGGTGAGCTCGGGCACATTGCGCAGCGGTCAGCGGCTGCTCATCGACGCGCGCAGCGCCGATCGCTTCGCGGGGGAAAACGAGACGCTCGATCCGGTCGCCGGGCACATCCCCGGGGCGCGTAACCATCCCTTCGCCGACAATCTCGATGCGCACGGGCGCTTTCTCGAGCCGGCGCAGCTGCGTCAGAGCTGGGAGCCGAGGCTGCGCGGCGCCGCGGCGCCGGAGCTGATCGCGATGTGCGGTTCCGGAGTCACCGCCTGCCACAACCTGCTGGCGCTCGAGGCCGCCGGACTCTCCGGCGCACGACTCTACGCGGGCTCGTGGAGCGAGTGGATCAACGATCCTGCGCATCCGATCGCGCGCGGCCCGCAAACCGAGTGCTGACACACTCTTTTTTTAAACACATTTTTGATATAAACGCGCCCCGTGGCAGCCGATCCCAAGAGCGCCCTCAACGGTGCCCGCAAGTTCAATCCCGCCCAGCCGTGGCGGATTGAGGATTCCCTCGATCTCTACAACGTAGCCGCCTGGGGCAAGGGTTATTTCAGTATCAACGCGGGCGGTCACGTGGTGGTGCGTCCGGAAACCACCGCGCAGCACGAGATCGATCTGTTCGAGGTGGTCGAGGGCCTCAAGGCCCGCGATCTCACCGCGCCGGTGGTGGTGCGCTTCTCGGACATCCTGGCGCACCGACTGCGGCGGCTGCACGAAGCATTTGCGCAGGCGATCGCCGAGAACGACTACCGCAACCAGTATGCCGCCGTATACCCCATCAAGGTGAACCAGCAACGCCTGGTGGTCGAAGAGGTGTACCGCTACGGTAAGGAGTTCGGCTTCGGCCTCGAGGTCGGCTCGAAGCCCGAGCTGCTCGCGGTGATGGCCATGACCGAGAACGCACCCGAGCGGCTGATCATCTGCAACGGGTTCAAGGACGACAGCTATATCGAGGCGGTCACCCTCGCCACCAAGCTCGGACGCACCATCATCCCGGTCGTCGAGAATTTCGAGGAGCTCGGGCTCATCCTCAAGCACGCCGAGACCTATCAGGTGCGCCCGCGCATGGGTGTGCGGGTGAAGCTGTTCAGCGAGGGCTCGGGGCGCTGGAGCGCCTCGGCGGGCGAGAAGTCGAAGTTCGGCCTCTTCATCACCGAAATCCTCGAGCTGTTCAACGTACTCAAATCGCGCGACATGCTCGATTGCCTGCAGCTGGTGCACTGCCACCCCGGCAGTCAGCTGCAGGACATTCGCCGGGTGAAGGATGCCATCAACGAGCTCGCGCACGTTTACGCCGAGCTGAAGCTGATGGGCGCGGGGCTGCAGTACATCGACGTGGGCGGCGGACTCGGCGTCGACTATGACGGCAGCGGCACCAATTTCTCCTCCTCGATGAACTACACCCTCAACGAGTATGCGAGCGATGTCGTCTATCGCATCGCGAGTGTCTGCAACGCACGCGACATACCGCACCCGAAGATCGTGAGCGAGTCCGGCCGCGCCGTGGCCGCCTATCACAGCGTACTGATCTTCGATGCGCTCGGCTCCTCGGCGCTCGACAAGTTCCGCGTCACCGGGGATCAGGCCGAGGACTACAACGGCGCGGACGAGCTGCCGCAGCCGGTGCATGATCTGTTCGAGGCCTACCGCTCGGTGAGCGAGCGGCGCCTGGTCGAGTGCTATCACGACGCGCTCACCGCACGCGAGCAAGTCCTGCAGATGTTCAATCTCGGCCTGCTGTCGCTCGAGTTCCGCGGGCTCGCCGAGCGGCTCTACTGGGCCACCTGCGCCCGGATTCGCGACGCCTGCCGCAAGCTCGAGCGGCTGCCCGAGGAGCTCGAGGACCTCGAGGCAATTCTTTCCGACACCTATTTCTGCAACTTCTCGGTGTTCCAGTCGTTGCCGGACAGCTGGGCGATCGATCAGCTGTTCCCCATCATGCCGATACACCGCCTGGATGAGCGTCCGACGCGCACGGCGGTGCTCGCCGACATCACCTGCGATTCCGACGGCAAGATCGATCACTTCGTATCGCCGCGCGATGTGAAGCGCACCCTGGAGCTACACGAGCTGCGTGGCGAGGAAAAGTACTACCTGGCGGCTTTCCTGGTCGGGGCCTACCAGGAGACTCTCGGAGATCTGCACAACCTCTTCGGTGATACCCACGTGGTGCACGTGCGGCTGCACGATGAAGGTGGCTGGTGGATCGAGGAGATCGTCAAGGGCGACACCGCCAACAAGGTGCTCGAGTACATGGAGTACGACGTCGCCGAGTTGTATCCGGCGTTGGCGCGCGACTGTGAGCGAGCCATACGTGACGGGCGGATGACACTTGCCGAGAGTCAGGCGATCAAGCGCTTCTACGAGAGCGAATTGAACGGTTACGCCTACCTGGAGCCCGCCGGCACCTGAACGGGGGCGCCCGGCACACTTTATGTAACCACCCGGTACGCCCCCCAACACCGGGGCGGCGCGCGCGAAGCAGCTCCACCAACCCCCGGCCCGCGCAGGGCTTCGACCTGGAGCTTCTGGTTTGCTTAGCGGAAAAGCCGGGAGTAGCATGGTTCGCGCGTTCGTATCCGCCGTGGATTGATGGCGCTTTGTTTGAATGTGTTGACTTCATTTCCGCCCGCCCGCGCTTTCCTTTCCGCGCGCGAACGCAGGTGCAGGCCGCCGGCCCAAGCGCTGCGCATTGACTGAAAACTGCCGATCGTGTGCCTTGAAGCCTTGACCTGTTTGACTGTTCACGCGGTACATGCGACCGACGCGTGCGGCTCGCCGCTGTCCGCATATTGAAGAGAGACTGACGGATGACGACGATCTACGTGGGGAACCTCCCCTTCACCGCCACCGAGCAGGACGTTAAGGCGCTGTTCGAGCGCCATGGCAAAGTGGAGTCGGTGAAGCTCATCAACGACCGCGAGACAGGCAAGCCGCGTGGCTTCGGATTTGTCGACATGCCGCAGGGCGAGGCGCAGAGCGCGATCCAGGCCCTGAACGGCTTTCAGATGAACGGCCGCCCGCTGCGCGTCAACGAAGCCCAGGAACGCCCGCAGCGGCCCCGTCAGGGGGGCGGTCCATTCCGCCGCTGACCGCCTGCGCGCCAGGTCGAGCGGAAACGAGAACCCCGCGGTGCACGCGGGGTTTTTTTATGCGGTGCATGAGGTAAGGTGCGCGGGGAAGCCAGCGATGTCAGCCAAGCCGAAACTGACCGCAGCCGCCGGCGCGCGCGCGCTGGCCGCCCTCGCCTGTGCCGCCTTCGTCGTTGCGTGCGCCTCGAGCAGCTCGCGGCAGAGCACCGCCGAGGCGCTCACCGTGATCCTCGCCGGGGACCAGCGGCCGCCGGAGGAGCGTGCCCGCGATGTCTACCGTCATCCGAAGGAGACCCTGCTGTTCTTCGGCATCCGCCCGGAAATGAAGGTGCTCGAGGTGTGGCCGGAGCCGGGGTGGTACACGGCGGTGATCGCGCCGCTGCTGCGTGAGAAGGGTAAGTACTACGCAGCGGTGATTGCGCCCGATCCGGGCAGCAAGTACATCACGCACCGCCTGGAAGAGTATCGCAGCCGGCTCGCGGCCCGACCCGAGGTGTACGACAAGGTCGATGTCGTCAGCTTCCTCGCCGATGGCGCCGATGCGCTGCCGCCCGGCACGGTCGACATGGTGGTGACCTTCCGCAATATCCACAACTGGATGGCGCGCGAGCAGGCCGCGCAGGCATTCGCTTCCATGTACCGCGCGCTCAAGCCGGGGGGCGTCCTCGGTGTGGTCGAGCACCGCGGCAACCCCGCCGTGCCGCAGGATCCGAAGGCAAAAAGCGGCTATGTCAACGAGGATTACGCCATCAGGCTGATCGAGGAGCAGGGCTTTCGCCTGGTGGCGAAGTCGGAGGTCAACGACAATCCGAAAGACACCAAGGATTACGAGCAGGGAGTCTGGACCTTGCCACCAACCTACCGCCTCGGGGACAAGGATCGGGAGAAGTACGCCGCCATTGGCGAGAGCGATCGTTTCACATTGCGTTTCGTGAAACCGGCCCGCTAGGGGCACCCCGCGGATTACCACATCTCCCGCAGCCGCGCACCAACATCGAGTGTGACGGTGGAGCTGCTGTCCTGCAGTGCATCGCTGGCGGCGGACGCGGAGCCGTGGAAAGTGAGCGCCTCGAGCGTCTTCAACACGCGCTCGGTCATGAAGCGGCTGCGGCCGCCGTAAACATGGGCATCGCCCTGACGCGACTGGTGAGTGAGATGAAACTTCAGCGGCACCATCACCGCGAGCTCGTTCTGCGCGCGGGTCAGCGCCACGTACAGTAAGCGTCGCTCTTCCTCGATCAGCTCGGACTTGCCGGTGGAGAACTCGGACGGGAAGCTGCCATCGACGACGTTGAGCACGTACACGCTATCCCACTCCATGCCCTTGGCCGAGTGGATGGTCGAGAGCACCAGAAAGTCATCATCGAGCGTCGGCCGCCCGGCGAGATCGCTGGTCGCGTGTGGCGGATCGAGGGTGAGCTCGGTGACAAAGCGTTCGCGCGAGGGAAACTGTCCGGAGAGCAACTCGAGCTGCTCGATATCGCCCAGGCGCGTGTGATGGTCCTCGTACAGCCGCTCGAAATAGCGCTGATACCACTCGCGCACCATGTGCAGCTGGCCCGCCCACGGGCGCTGCGGGTCCGCAAGCGACTGCATGAGCTCGCTGAGCCGCCGCCAGTCGATCTCCGGGGTCTGCTGCGGCGGCGGGCAGCTACTCAACGCGCCGAGTGAGTGTCCGCTGCGCTCGAGATACTCGATAGTCGCGCGCGCGTGCACCGGCCCGATCCCGGGCAGCAACTGCAGCGTGCGGAAGGCCGCGAGCGTGTTGCGTGGATTGTCCGCCCAGCGCAGTACGCCGAGCAGATCCTTGATGTGCGCGGCTTCGAGGAATTTCAGGCCGCCATATTTGACGAACGGCACCTTGCGCTTCGCGAGCTCCACTTCGAGGATGTCGCTGTGGCTGGCGCTGCGGAACAGCACCGCCTGGCGCTTGAGCGGCACGCTCGACTCGCGCTTCTTCAGCACCTCGGTGCAGATGAATTCCGCCTGACTCTGCAGATCATCCACCGTGACCGCGCGGGCGCGCGCACCCTCACCGCGGATCGACAGCAGGTACTTGCGGTGTTGACGGGGTGCCTCGGCCATCACCGCGTTGGCCACATCGAGCACCTGTTGCGTCGAGCGGTAGTTCTGCGCCAGCGTGACCACCTCCGCTGGTGGCTCGAAGCGCTCGGGAAAGCCGAGGATGTTCTCGACGGCTGCGGCACGAAAAGAGTAGATCGCCTGGGCATCATCGCCCACTACCGTGAGCCCCACCCCATCGGGCTTCATGGCGTAGAGGATCTCGGCCTGCAGGCGGTTGGTATCCTGGAATTCATCCACCAGCACGTGGTCGAAGTGCGCGCCGATGTGTTGCGCCAGGCGCGGCTCGGCCATCATGCCGTGCCAGTAGAGCAACAGGTCGTCGTAGTCGAGGAGACTCGCGTGCTGCTTCTGCTCGACGTAGACGCGGTACAGTGCGGTGAGCTCGCTCTCCCACTGCGCGCACCAGGGATAGTGCTGCTGCAGGACCGCCGCCAGCGGCGCACGCGTGTTGACGCGGTTGGAGTAGATCGCCAGGCACGTGTCCTTGCGCGGGAAGCGCTGCTCCTTCTCCGCCAGGCCGAGCTCCGCACGCAGGCTATCCATGAGATCCGCCGCATCGGAGCGGTCGATGACGCTGAAATGCGGATCGAGCTGCAGATGGGCGGCGTAGTGGCGCAACAGACGATTACCGATGGAATGAAAGGTTCCCGCCCAGCTGAGACGCTGGGCGATGCTCTGTGACACTCCGCCGAGGGTGTCATTGAGCGCCTTGCGGGTGATTTCATGGGCGCGGCGGCGCATCTCGAGCGCGGCGCGGCGCGTGAAGGTGAGCATCAGAATGCGCGCCGGGTCGACACCGTTGATGACCAGGTGCGCGACGCGATGCGCGAGCGTGTCGGTCTTGCCGGTACCCGCGCCCGCAATGATCAGCAGCGGGCCGGCGCGATACCCCTTCTCGGGTAGCGCCTCGCCGTGTGTCACAGCCTTGCGTTGCGGGCCGTTGAGCCGGTCGAGATGCGACGTCGTCGTGGCCATGGGCGTATAGCTGCCAACTATACCCTTTCGTACACGAGCGCTGTCGCCAGCAGCTACGATGTGCGTCATGAAACCTGACAAACAGACCCTGCAATTCGCGGGACGGGTGGTCCGGGTGACCACGGACGAGGTGGTGCTGCCGAACGGCCACCGGACGCTGTTGGAAGTCGTGCATCACCCCGGTGGCGCGGCGGCCGTGGCGCTGGATGCGGCCGGGCAGGTGTGTCTGTTGCGCCAGTACCGTTACGTGGCCGGGGGCTGGCTGTGGGAGCTACCGGCCGGCAAGCTCGAGCCCGGTGAGCCACCTCTCGCCACGGCGCAGCGTGAGCTGCTGGAGGAGGCCGGAGTCAGCGCGCAACGCTGGGACAGCCTCGGCACTTGCCTCAGCTCCCCCGGGGTATTCACCGAGAGACTCCACCTGTTCCTCGCGGCGGACATCATTCCGGCACGTCCGGCGCAGGAGCATGCGGAGGTCATCGAGATCCACTGGGTGCCACTGGGCCAGGCCTGCGGCTGGGCGATCGATGGCACCATCGCCGACTGCAAGACCGCGCTCGGCCTGCTGCGGGCCCGGGAGCACCTTCGGACGAACGGTACGGCGGACGACGCCATTTCGTGACCGATCTCGCGGAATCGCGACTGTGCACGTCAGTACGCTGCCACGAGGGGAAGAAGGCCCTGGAAGTGGGTAGTACATAATCCGTGAGCGAGCATCCTAAAAAAATCAGACCTGAGCAGGCGGCGTCACCGGCTGAGCGACGCCGCGTCGGTAAGGTGGTGCACGATGACCGGGGTAACGCCTCGGTCGAGTGGCGGGCTGCGCGCGAGGACGAGGAGCGTCAGGTACTCGAGGTGCTCGGCGAGGCCGGGCTGAGCCTGAAGACCGACGAGGTCTCCTACGATCCCTACGCGCGCAACCGGACGTCGCGCACCGGTGCCAAGGGGCGCACGGGTGCCACTGGGCCCACGGGCGCCCCTCGGCGCACCGATCTGCGCAAACTCTCCGAGTGGATCAAGCAGATGCGCGAGCTCGAGGCACGCAAGCGCGAGGACGCAGATCCGCAGGAGGAGTGATAGGCGCCCCGGGGCCAAAGGCCTCAGGCTATCCCCTCGATGAGCGCACGCTTGCGCGCGTGTGTCAGGCGATAAAACCGGCGTAATTCGGTGAGCACCGCCTCATCGGCCGCGTGACCGTTGCGCGCTGTGCGGCCGCGCGACAGCAGCCGCTCGAGTCGCGCACAGAACTTGTCCGCATAATGGCTGGCCTCGCGGTAAATCTGCGCCCGCCCCGCTGCCGCCGCGCGCGGATCGATGCGCGTGCGCTCGAACAGCACGCGCCGCAGCTCCGCCGGAAAGTGCTGCGGAAACTGCCGCCGCAGCAGCCAGTAACTGGCCACGTACTTGTCGACCTCCGCCTGCATCTCCAGCTCGAGTAACGAGACCGGCTTGTCATGACCGGCGTTCCAGGCGAGGTAAAGGAAATGACTCACTCCCTCGAGCGCCGTGCACCAGTCGGCGACGTTGCCGGCATGCAGGCGCACCAGCGGATCCTCGCGCGTCAGCCGCCCGAGCAGCGCCGGATCGAGGTACAGCGACAACGCGACCTCATCGTCTCCCGCGGCGGGTTGCGCGACGATCAGCTCCTCCTCCGCCGTACCACCACGCGCGGCCGCGGGCAGGCGCCGCCGGTCGGTGACCAGGAAGTCGTACACGTCGTGAGCGACGCTCACATCGTAGATGCCGCCGATCAGACTCTGCAGCCGCGAAAGCAGCATGCGCTCAGTGGGCGAACGCCGTTCCGCCGGCGGTGGTCGGATCGACGCCGAGGCGCTTCAGCTGCGCGTAGCAGCGGGCGCTCCCGGTCTTCAGCCATATCTCGTACAGGCGCAGAACGTCGCGGTCGGATTGCGCACACGAACTCTCGCTCACCTCGTTGAGCGCATCGACCATCGGCTGGAACTTCTGGGAGAGTTCGGCAAATACGGCCGCCAACACCCGCCCGCGCCCGCGCCCGCGCGCCGTGGACTGCGCCAGTGCACCGTAGGCGCGCCCGCCCATGGCGATGTGATAGTCGATGTCGATCAGACTGGTGGCGAAGCCTTGCGCGAAGAAGCCAGCGACGAACAGCGACACGTCGCCGAGCCGCTGCAGATAGCGGTAACGTTCGGCAGTACCGGGGGCGGCCTCGAGTGCTTCGCACAGCATCGCGACCAGCGGCTTCAGCCGCAGTCCATCAGGAGTGCTGTCATAGAGCGCCTCGGAGCGCGCGAACAGGGTGAGGAGATTGACGACGTAGTGCTCGGTCTGATCCTCGACCGCGAGGTGTTGCCTCACCAGCGCCCCGTGCAGGGTATCGCGGAAGAACTCGCGCAGGTTCGCCACCGGCATGACACGCGTTGCGGCATCGCTCATCGTCGCCCGACCTCCTCCCCCCGGACATATATGGAACGCTGACGTCCCTAACGTATATGGAACGCCAACCTTTGGGGTAGGTTCACTGCTGGCGCGGCCGATTTCCGTGACCGACTGCGCCGAATGCACGCGTGGGGGGAGACTGACGCTGGCAGCCTCGCTGCCGGAGTGCTGACAGAATGTTGGAGGAGAGTGTGGGAGTCAGAATTGCTCACTGCGTCACGTAGCCAGACCTCCCCGGATGCCGCCCGTCAGGTGTGGAGCGCAGCCGCGAGCTGCACACAGTCACTCACCACGAGGTCAGCAGGCGGCAGATCGTCCGGCCAGGGTAGCGCGCGGCGGTTCATCCATATCGTGCGCAGGCCAGCCGCCTGCGCGGCGGCGACATCCAGCTGCGGGTCATCGCCCACATACGCGATCGCCGCAGTTGGCAGGAGCAACTCCTGCGCCAGACGCTCGAAGCAGCGTCGTTCGGGTTTGGCGGCGCCTATCTGGCGCGCATTGAGCGAGACCGCGAAAGTATCTTCCAGCCCGATGCGCGCCAGATCCGCGTTGCCGTTGCTGAGGGACGCGAGCGCATAGCGCCGACCCAGCCGCGCGAGCGCCGGCGCCACGTCGGGAAAAATGTCCACTTCGTTGCGGGCCGCCAGGAACACTTCGAAAGCCTGCGCGGCGAGGCGCTCGTCGTAGCCGTGCTCGCGCGCGTGCGCCGCGAGCACGGCAACGCGCAGGTAGCTGACATCGTGCGCGTTGTGTGGCTCGCGCCGGGCGAGCTGCTCGCGCGCTGCGCGCATCTCTGCGCGCGACAGCGTCATGCGCGGACAGTGCTGCTGCAGCCAGGCAGCGAGGCGCTGCTCGGCGCGCTCGAGCACCGGTTCCACGTCCCAGAGTGTATTATCGAGATCGAAAGCGATGGCGCGCACGTCGCTCAGCATCGAGCTAAGGTTAGCACCCCATGGCGCCGCTCAGCCTGGTCATCGGCAACAAGAACTACTCCTCGTGGTCGCTGCGGGCATGGATTTTCCTGAAGCATGCGGGCGTGGAGTTCCAGGAGATTCTCGTGCGCCTCGATGCTGCGGAAACGCGCGAGCAGATCGATCGCTATGGCCCGAGCGGGCGCGTGCCGGTGCTGCGCCATGGCAACGTGTGCGTGTGGGACTCGTTGGCGATTTGCGAGTACGTTGCGGAGCTCAGTGGCATCGGCTGGCCGAAAGCCCGCGAGGCGCGCGCCATGGCGCGCTCGGTGAGCGCCGAGATGCACTCCGGCTTCACTACGTTGCGCTCGCTATGGCCGATGAACGCCCGCGCACGCAACCGGCGCACGGCGGTCACCACGGCGCTCGAGGCAGACATCGAGCGCATCGACGAGATCTGGAACGCATGCCGCGGACGCTTCGCTGAAGGGGGACCGTGGCTGTTCGGTGAGTACAGTGTTGCGGATGCGATGTACGCCCCGGTGGTGCTGCGCTTCAATACTTACGGCGCGCGCATCTCGCAAACCGCGCGCTGGTATATGGCGAGCGTGCTCGAGGATCCCCCGCTGCAGGACTGGTTGCAGGCCGCCAAGCAGGAGCCGTGGACGATCTCCACCGATGAAGTCGGCTAAGCCGGCCGGAAATGCGCGACTGCATCACCCTGCCCGGCCGTGGGTGCTGCTCAGCCTGTGTCTCGGCGCGCTCGCGCTGCCGCAGCTTCGCGCGGCACAGGCACTCGACAGCCGGCGGCGATTCACGGTCGAAGACCTGGTGGTTCTCAAGCGCGTAAACGATCCGCAGGTGTCGCCCGATGGGCGTCTGCTCGCGTTCGTGGAGCGGGAAACCGACCTGGCGGCGAACAAGACCCGCTCCAGCCTCTGGCTGATGGCGCTGGCACCCGGCGCGCGTCCACAGCAGCTCACCGATGCGGCCGGCGGCGACTCCAGTCCGCGCTGGGCACCCGACAGTCGGACGCTCTATTTCCTCTCGACGCGTTCCGGCAGCCAACAGGTGTGGCGCATAGTGCTCACCAGCGCAGAGGCGCGGCGGGTAACCGATTTCCCTCTCGAGGTCGGCTCACTGCGCATCTCGCCAACGGGCAGCTCGATCGCGCTGTCGATGGAGGTGTTCCCCGATTGCGCGACGCTCGCCTGCACGCGCGAGCGTCTCGATGCGCGCGCCCGGACGAAGGCGAACGGGCACCTGTACGAGCGGCTCTTCGTGCGGCACTGGGACCGCTGGGCCGATGGGACGCGCTCTCACCTCTTCAGCGTGGTGGCTGATGCAGCCATCCCGACGGCGATGGCGGTCGATGTGATGCGCGGCTTCGACGCGGACTCCCCCGGCAAGCCCTTCGGCAGTGATGAGGACTATGCGTTCAGCCCCGATGGCCGCTCGCTGATATTCACCGCGCGCATGGCGGGCCATCAGGAGTCGTGGTCCACCAATTTCGATCTCTACCAGGTGCCGGTACAAGGCAATGCGGCACCGGTTAATCTGACCGCCAACAACCGTGCGAGCGATGGGCAGCCGGTGTTTCTCGCCAACGGCGATCTCGCGTGGATTGCCCAGGACCGGGCCGGCTACGAGTCCGATCGCTTCCATATCATGGTGCGCCGTGCGCGCAGCGGTTCGGTCAGCGCACTCACCGCCGACTGGGATCGTTCGGTGGCGAGACTCGCTGCGACGCCCGATGGACACTCGCTGCTCGCGGCGGTGGACGAGCAAGGGCAGCGCCTGCTCTATCGCGTTGATCCGCGCAACGGCACCAGAATGCGCCTCACCTCCGTCGGCGAGGTGGAGGCGTTCAGCGCGAGTGCAGAGCGCGTGGTGTTTGCGCGCTCAGATCTCGGCGGTCCGGTGGATCTGTATGTCGTGCCGCTGCGCGGCGGCGAGCCGCGGCGGCTCACCGACATGAATCACGAGCTGCTGGCCGCACGGCAGCTGAGTGAGTACCAGCAGTTCAACTTCCGCGGCTGGAATGACGAGACCGTGTACGGATATGTGATGAAGCCGTTTGGCTTCGAGCCCGGCCAGCGGTATCCGATCGCGTTCGTGGTGCATGGTGGCCCGCAGGTCAGCATGGCGAATCTCTGGACGTATCGTTGGAACGCACAGGCGTTCGCTGGCGGTGGCTATGCGGTAGTGATCATCGACTTCCACGGCTCGCCGGGTTATGGGCAGGCGTTTACCGATTCCATCACCCGCGACTGGGGGGGCAAGCCACTCGTTGATCTGCAGAAGGGTCTGGCCGCGGCAGAGCAGCAGTTTCCCTGGCTCGATGGCGAGCGCGCCTGCGCGCTCGGCGGCTCCTACGGCGGCTTCATGATGAACTGGATCGAGGGAAACTGGCCGGACCGCTTCCGCTGCATCGTCGACCACGACGGGGTGTTCGATCAGCGCATGATGTACTACACGACCGAGGAGCTGTGGTTCCCCGAGTGGGAGTTCGGCGGACCCTATTACCACAATCCGCAGGGATACGAGCAATTCAATCCGGTCGATTACGTCGCCAAGTGGCGCACACCGATCCTCGTAATCCACGGTGAGCAGGACTTCCGCGTGCCCTACACCCAGGGCCTCGCCAGCTACACCGCAGCGCAGCGGCGCGGAATCGACAGCAGACTGTTGATATTTCCCGAAGAGAATCACTGGGTGCTGAAGGCCGCCGACAGCGTGCTGTGGTACCACACGGTGCTGGGGTGGCTCGATGCGCACCTGAAAGACTCACCTCACCAGCCGAGCACTCCGTAGGAAGCTCACGCCGCCGCTAATGTGCGCGCGTGCGGCGGAACTTGTACTCGCCGATGGTCAGTACCCCAGCGTTGAATTCCGCCTGCGGGAGGACGGCGCTGCCGGCGGCATCCGGACAGGCCTTGGGGTCATGCGTGGCGACGAAGCCTGCGTCCTTCTTCTTCCACAGCAGCTGGCAGCCTTCCGGCTGCACATCGTCGGTGGTCACGACGGTGAAGATATCCTTGTTCTGCTGTCCGTCGCGCCAGCGCACCGGTTCGACGAACTCGAAAAGCGTCTCGACGATGCCGCGCTTCTCATCCACCTCGAACGAATACATTTTCTGGCTGAAGACACGCCGCGGATCATCAGCCGCGCTTTCCTGCGCGTAGTACACGTGATGGCCCAGGCGCGGTGTGAATACATGAGTAATGGTGAGCGCCACGGCATCGTGCGGCGGGCTCGTGTGGCTGTGCGCATCAGCCTCCACCTGTGCGGTGTTGTCGTAGTGGCCGGGCAGCACCACGAGCAGCTCGCTGAGCTCGGTTTCGTGGACCTTGGTCTGATCGGTGCAGCCGGCGAGTAGCGGCGCGGCCAGCACGAGTGCAGCGGTGAGCACGAATGCACCGGCCAGCACCGCCGCGCGGCGTACGCGCTCAGCCATAGGACGCTCGCCACTGTGCGCGGTACTTCAAACCCAGGTCCATGAGGCGCTCGAGCAGCTCACCATACGGCGTGCCGGCCGCGCGTGCAGATTCGGCAAAATCCTCGGCAGTCTCGAGATTGGGGTTGGCGTTGGCCTCGAGCACGTACACCTGGCCCTGCTGGGTCACACGGAAGTCCATGCGAGCATAACCCGACAGGCCGAGCGCGCGGTAGATGCGCCGCGAGAGCCGATCGAGCGCGGCGAGCACCTGCGGCGGCAGATCGGCTGCGGCATGCGTGGTGATGCCGTACTTCGCCTGGTAACGCTTGTCCCATTTCACCTTGCGTGTCGCAATCGCCGCGAGCGAATCGGGCATCGAGCCGAACACCATCTCCCACACCGGCAGTCTGGTGAGCCGCTCGTTGCCCATGACACCGACGTACAGCTCGCGCCCCTCGATGTACTCCTCCACGAGCGCGTCGGACTTCACCTGCTCGTGCACAAATGCGATGCGCTCCTTCAGTCGCGCTGCGTCCTCCACGACCGAGGCCTGCGCGATGCCGAGCGAGGCATCCTCGACGGTCGATTTGACGAACAGCGGGAAGCGCAGCTTGCGTGGCACGTGGAAACGCGCGCCGCGGCGGAACACGGCGAATTGCGGCGTGGCGATGCGGTGATAGCTGAGCAGCTGCTTGCACAGCGACTTGTCGCGCGACAGCAGCAGCCCGCGCGGATTACAGCCGGTATAGGGCTGACGCAGCAGCTCGAGAAAGGCCACCACATGCTGGTCATAGGTGACGATGCCGTCGAATTCCTCCAACAGGTTGAAGACGATGTCCGGCTGCCAGTCGGCGATCGCGCTGCGCAGCTCCGTCAGGCTGTCGAGCACGCCGAGACAGCGCACTTCATGGCCGAGCTGGCGCAGGTTGCTGGTGACGTCGTACTCGGTGCGCCACTCCTCGATTTCCTTCTCGCCATGGCCGTCGAGACTCTCGGGGGGCACCAGGCTCGAGTGCACGACGACGAGCGCCCGCAGGCGTTTCATAAGGGCAAATGAGGAGTCTCGCCCTGGGAGTACACCGCGGTTAGCCGCTCGAGCATCCAGCGTGCATAGCGCAACGCATCGCGGCGATTGCCACGCACGTACAACGCAAGCTCGGTACTGCGCTCGATGAGCATGTGCAGCACCTGCTCGACACTGTAGCGCTCGCTGCCTAGCGCGCGCGTGACGCCCGCCGTCAGCGTCCGCGCGTGCCGCCGCAGCAGCCGCGCGGCGCGTAGCGCGCCGCGCCGTGACGGTTGCGCCGTGAAGGCACGCTGCAGCAGCTCATCGGCGAGGCCGCGCCGTATCAGCCGGTTGCGCGCCAGCTTGCGGCGATAGTGCTGCGCCAGTGTGCGGCGGTTGTGGTCGAGCGGCTCGATGCGCAAACGGTTACGCACCGGGGCGCGCCGGTTGCGCACGCTCGCGACGAGCTCATCGACCGCCTGCAGCTTGTGCAAAGCCGGCCAGTCGGCATAGTTCTTGCGCCAGCGCGATTTGGGCGCGAGCCAGACCGCGAAGGTCTCGGCAAAATCCTCGGTGGGATGAGCCTGCGCATACCACTCGCCGAGGTGGTGCACGTAGCCCCGGCTGCCGGCGCGCGCGCGGTAGCGAGCCGGGTAAGGACGCGAGGCGGGTCCAAACACCTCGCGCCAGCGCCGTCGCCGGCGCAGTCGGTAGGCGTTATCGAGAGCGTGCCCTGCCTCGTGACGCAGGATGCGCATCAAAAGACGCGAGTTACCACCCTCGGCCTCGCCCATGATGCAGCGCTCGAGTCGCTCGAGCCGAGGGTGAGCGAGATAGAACGGCACGGCGATGCCGGGCACACCATCGGGGGAAAACCACTCCTCCGAGAACCACACGTGCGGACGCAGCGACAATCCGCGACGCTCGAGGTCCGAGTAGAGCCTGCGCAAGTGAGGCGCTATCGCCGAGCGCTCGATCGATAGCCGCAGATCGCAGAAGCGCGTGCGCAGCAGCTCCTCGTCGGTGAATCGAACCCAGGGCCGGGCGCGGCGGCGAGCGCTGGCCATGGCACGGCTGGACCCCGTAGTTACGGAGCACGCGGCGAACTCATGGCGCGCGGCAGCGCGTGAGGGCGGCATGGGTACTTGCAGGACTCGGGGAGCGGGTAGCCGGAAGCGAGCTTACCCAAGTGGCTGTGTGCTGTCTGCGGGGGATTTCGCGCTGGCGGCTAGCCGAGGCCGAGCAGGGCGTGAGTGAGCAGTCGGTCGGCGTAGCCCTCGAGCCAGTGTCTTTGCATAAGGCTGTCCCGCCAAAGCGCAGGTATGGCACTCGCAGAGTAATGTGCCCCGGCGATGGCCCCGCAGACCGCGCCGATCACATCACTATCGCCGCCAAGATTGACCGCGGCGAGCACCGCATCGCGGAAGTTCGCCGTCCGGTCGAAAGCCGCGAGCGCCGCCGCAAGTACGCCAGGAGCGCCCTGGGCAGCTGAGCCGGCTGCGAGACCATCGGGCAGCGGTGCTGCAGCCAGGATCGCGGACTTCGGTCCGCCCGAGAGCGCTGCATGCAGCGCCTGCGCGAGCGCCCGGCAGGATTCGAGCACGAGTGGCGCCTGGCACGTGGTGCGCGCGGCCTGGGCAGCGTGCTCCGCGGCGACCGTTGGCCCTTGCGCGAAGAAGTACATCACTACGGGAGCGACTCGGGACAGGCTCTCAGGGTCCTGGGCTGCCGGGTCGTGCGTGCCGGCGAACAGCTGTCTGCGCCACTGGGCAAGTGCCAGAGCCCGTGCAGTTCCGGAGGTGATGCCGACGCACTGGCCCGTCGCGGACAAATGCCCCTGCTGCTGCCAGCGCCGATAGCGCGCCACCTGGTCCCGGGCGTCGAATCCCTCGCGCTCGAGCAGGCTTTCGGCGAGGCACAGGGCCATGGCCGTGTCATCGCTCCAGGCTCCCCGTGGCAGGTCGAAGGGACCGCCTCCCAGCATGTCGCCCACCGGCGTGAAGCGCCCTGCCCGGCGGTGCTGGGTGGCCGCCGCTACGGCGTCCCCGGTGGCAAGCCCCAGCAGGGTGCCTTGAAAGCGCTCGCGCAGTCCTCGAGCGGCCGAGAGCGTCGCCGGCTCGAGTAATGGGTCGGACTCGGTCGAGGACGGAAGCCAGCCACGCACGTACTCGACCTGGTCGAGGGTCTCAGGAACTGTCGGCCAGAGCCCAGACCGCGCACTCTGACGCCATAGACGGTTGAGCTCATCCAGCGCTGCCTCGCCGGTCCGTCCCTGCTCCGCCAGCAGGCAGCCAACCACCATGCCCGTGCGGCCGATGCCCGCCCGGCAGTGAACGTAGACGACACAGCCCTCGCGCAGAGCACGGCTCAGACACTCGAGGATCTCGACCATATGAGCGCGCTCCTCGGGCGTCCCATGATCGGTTATCGGGCGGCGCAGGTATTGGACCCCGGCAGGTAATGCCGCGGCATACGCAGCCATCTCATCCGGATGGGTGAGATCGAGAAAGCAATCGACCCCTGCCTCGAGCAGCCGGGCGAGTCGCTCGCGCGTCAGCTGCGCCGAGGGACCACCGGGGTACTCACCGGCCAGCAGGCGCGCCGGGATGACCCAGTAAGTGTTGGGCAACGGTACGGCGAGCGCTGGCGCGGCGGGCGACAGGTTCACGGCAGGTTCGATGCGCACTCATCGAGCACCGCAGTCGCGCCTTCGCGAGGCGGACCCAGCGGGCCGAAGGTGTCGAGGAGCTCTTCCTCGTCGCGCTCGCTCATCGGCGCGGCGCGGCGGGCGTCGAGCCCGGCGAAGTCGAAGTGCCGCGAATCTGCCAGGTGCTCGAGCTCGACCCGCCGCAGCGCCGAGGCGATCGACTCGGTGCGACCGGGAAACTCCCGCTCCCACGCCGTCAACATGCGCTTGACGGCGACGCGCTGCAGGTTGTCCTGGGAGCCGCACAGGCGGCACGGAATGAGCGGAAAGGCGCGGCCACGCGCATAACGTGCGATGTCGCGCTCGGCCACATACGCGAGCGGGCGGATGACGATGTGGCGGCCGTCGTCGGAGAGCAATTTCGGGGCCATCGCCTTCAGACGGCCGCCGAAGAACAGGTTCAGGAACAGCGTTTCGACGATGTCATCGCGGTGATGACCGAGCGCGATCTTGGTAACCCCGTTCTCCGAGGCGAAGCGATAGAGCGCGCCGCGTCGCAGGCGCGAGCACAAGCCGCAGAGAGTGCGCCCCGCCGGGACGACCCGCTTGACGACGCTGTAGGTGTCCTGCTCGATGATCCTGAACGGCACCCCGAGGCCGCCGAGGTACTGCGGCAGAACCTGTGCCGGAAATCCGGGCTGCTTCTGGTCGAGATTCACAGCGAGCAGCTCGAAGTTCACCGGAGCACTGCGCTGCAGGGACAGGAGCAGGTCCAGCAGCGTGTACGAATCCTTGCCACCGGAGAGGCACACCATGACCTTGTCGCCCGCGCTGATCATGCGATAGTCGGCGATGCATCGGCCGACCGCGCCGCGCAGCTGCGCGGCGAGGCGCGTAAGAGTGCGGGAAGGTTTCGTCAATGGCTCTTCAGGCCGCGGCGCTGCTCGCGGTCGTCTCGAGATACTTTGCCTCGACGTAACGCACGAAGGAAGCGGCGGTCAGCGGTTTGCCGGTGGCGCTCTTCAGCAGCTCCTGCACCGGCACCTTGGCGCCGAGCCCGTGCACGTGCGTACGCAGCCACCCGAAGAGGCCCGAGAACTCGCCCCGCGAGAGCTGCTCATCGACCGCCGGAAGCTCTGCCCGCAGACTCTCGTACAGCTGGGCCGCAATGGCGGCACCGAGCGCATAGGAGGGGAAATAGCCAAAAGAGCCGACTGCCCAGTGAATATCCTGCAGACAGCCCTCGACGTCGTTCGAGGGCCGAATACCGAGGCGCTGCTCCATGCCGGCGTTCCAGGCTTCGGCGAGATCGCGTACCGCGAGGCCCCCGGAAAGCAGCTGCTTCTCCAGCTCGTAACGCAGCATGATGTGCAGCGGATAGGTCAGTTCGTCAGCATCCATACGGATCAGCCCGCGCTGTACCCGCGTCAGGTGGCCGTAGAGGTTCTCGACCTCCCATTCCGGTCCGCCCGCGCCGAAGTGCTTGGCGAGCAGCGGCTGCACATAACGCACGAATGGACGGCTGCGGCACACCATCATCTCGATGAGGAGCGACTGGCTTTCCTCGAGCGCCATGCCCCGGTCGCGCCCCACCGGCTGATCGCGCCACTCGTGCGGCAGCCCGAGGTCATACATGGCGTGACCGGTCTCGTGCAGCGCGCCGAGGAGCCCGCTGAACACATCTTCCGCATCGAAACGCGTCGTGACGCGGATGTCTCCAGGAACGCCCTCGGTAAAGGGGTGCTCGCTCTCATCGAGCCGTCCCCGATCGAAGGGGAATCCGACTGCCTTCATGACCTCCACGGCGAGTGCGCGCTGTTTCGCGGCCGGAAACTTGCCGCTCAGTGGCAATAGCGGCCGGCTCTCCTGTGTCGCGATGGCCTCACGGATCAGCGAGGGAAGGCGGCGCGACAGCGCCTTGAACATGGCATCGATGTCGGCGGTAGTGAGACCCGGGCTGAACTCGTCCACCAGCGCGTCGTAAGGCGCCAGGTTCAGTGCCTGCCCGAGGAGCGTGGCTTTGTCGCGCACCAGGTGAACCACCTCTTCGAGGTACGGTGCGAACGCCTCGAACTTGCCCTGCGCCCGGGCTTCGAGCCAGCGGGACTCGGCTCGCGAGGCCGCTTTCGTGAGCCGGGCCACCAGAGTGACGGGCGTGGCGATGGCGTGATCGCGCTGCCGGCGCATCTCGCGCAGATTGGCGATCTGCCAGTCGGCGAGCCCCTGCGTGTTGGCCTGAGCCCGGTCGAGCAGCCGGATGATGCGCGGTGCGGTCAGCAGCGCATGGTGCTCGGTCTCGAGCGCAGCGAGCTGCTCACCGCGGACATCCGCACTCCCACGCGGCATCATCACCGCGGCGTCCCAACGCAGCAGTGCGAGGGCGCCACGGAAGGCATGGAGGCGCTTGAACTCCTGCTCGAGCTGCTTGTATGGGGAGGCGGACATGGGAACCATCGGCGATCGAGGGGACAGGCGTAGTTTACCAGCTCCGCCGCGCCTCCGCCCGCGTGGGGTCACCAATTATCTAATTAAATCATTGGCTTACCTAATATGACACCGATTTGACAGTGCGCGGCCTTGACGGCGCCTCCCCAAAGTGGGCCCAGGCGCGCGCGGTCTGGGTTTCACCGGAGAGGCCATCTCGTCCAGAGCGCTTCGGGGACGGCGCATCGCGGGCGCATCGCGATCCGCGGCTCGCGTTATGTCAGCTGGCTGAGTGCCGACCGACCGCCTTACTTGGCGTGCGCGACCGCCGCGTTGCCCGAGGTGCTTTGCCCCGGCGTACGCCGACAGGCGCGCAGGGAATTCCATGCGAGCATGGCACGCTTGCGCTCGGGGCCCCAACGGTAGCCACCGAGCGCTCCGTCCCTGCGCAGCACGTTGTGGCAGGGGATGAGCCAGCCGATGGGGTTCGCACCGACCGCATTGCCGACCGCCTGCGCCGCGCCGGCAGCGCCCACAGCCTGTGCGAGCGCCGCGTAGGTGGTGGGAGCGCCAGAGCCCAGTTCGAGCAATGCGCGCCAGACCTTGATCTGGAAGTTCGTGCCCCGGACCGAGAGCTTGAGCGCCCCCCCGGGACCTGGGCCCGCGGCCGAACCGTCGAAAATTCGTCGGCCGAGCTCGCCTGCCATATCGTCATCGCGGTGCCTGCGGGCTTTCGGCCAGCGCGCGCTGAGCTCGCCGAGCGCGGCAGACTCGCCGCCGGGCTCGACGAAAGCGAGATGACTGACTCCACGTGGGGTGCTCGCGAGAAGCGCCGTGCCGAAAGGCGTCGGAGTGAACCCATAGCTCATCCGGATACCGAGTCCGCCCGTCTTGACCTCCCCGGGCGTGACCGCGTCGAGGGTTACGAGCAGATCGTGGAGGCGACCGGGTCCGGAGAGACCGACGGTGTACGCCGCGTCCAGCACCGAGGCCGGGCCAGTCAGAGTGCTATGCGCAGCGTGGGCCGTGACAAAGGCCAGATACTGCCGCGGTGTGACACCCGCCCAGCGGCGGAACAGGCGATTGAAATGAAACTCCGAAAGCCGGGCGGCGGCCGCGATAGTGGCGAGCCGCGGCTGCTCACGGAAGTGCTCATCGATGTAGCCGATGGCTCGTGCTACGCGGGTGAAGTCGCGGCTATCGAGAAAGGCGTCGGAGCGGTCGAGCTGTGTGGCGTCCATGCGCGCGATCATAGTCGCAGCGACGCTGCGCGCGACCCGATTCTTGCGGCGTCTCACGCAGCCGAGGCGTTGCGCCAACGCCTTCGGTTATTCTCTACCGCCACAGGTGCGGGTGCGGCCAGAGGGCGACCGCCACGCCTACGCCGATTGAGATGACCAACAGCAGAGTCACCGTAAGCCCAATCAACAGCCGTCGCATCACGGCATCTTAACCTGCAGCTGCCGTTCAAATTAAACCGTCGTCCCGTGCCAGAGAAATTCGCGATCTGCCTGCTCGCCTCGGAAGTCGAGCCCCTCTCCAAGACCGGGGGGCTCGCGGATGTTGCGGGCGCACTCACCCGGTACCTGCATGGTGCCGGCCATGAGGTGCTGTTGTTCTCGCCCGCGTACGACTTCATCGATCGTGCGGCATGCTCTGCGAAGCCGGTGGCCGGACTCACGCAGATCCCCCTTACTCTCGGATCGCACGCGTACGTGTTCTCGGTGCTGCGCGCCTCGCTGCCGCAAGGCGCATGCGCTTACCTCATCGACTGCCCGGCGCTCTACGCCCGCGGGTCGATCTACACTTCGGACCCCGATGAGCACCTGCGGTTCCTGGTACTCACGCGGGCGGCTCTCAGCGCCTGTCAGCGTCTGCGCTTTGGACCGCAGATCGTCCATTGCAACGACTGGCACACGGCATTCGCGCCACTTTATCTGCGCACTCTGTACGCGGATGAGCCACTGTTCGCGCGCACGCGCACCGTCCTCACCATCCACAACATTGGTTATCAGGGCATCTTCTCCGCAGCCGACAGAGCGGATCTGGGACTGCCACCCGTTGGTGAGCGGCTGCTGTATCAGCCTGAGCTCGCCGCGGGGCGGGTCAATGCGCTGCGTCACGGCATCCTTTATGCCGACAGCATCACCACCGTGAGCCCGACGCATGCACGTGAGATCTGCAGCGACGAGTACGGCATGGGACTGCAGGACAGCCTGCGGGCGCGCGCAGCGCAGGGAGCGGTGTCGGGCATCCTCAACGGCGTCGATTACGAAGAATGGGATCCGCGGCGCGACCGTTATCTGCCGTTGCACTACGATCCAGATAGTCTCGCTGTGAAAGCGCAGCTCAAGCGTCAGCTACTCGAGCGCCGTGGGCTCGCGGTGTCACCGGCCGTGCCGCTCGTGGGGATGGTGAGCCGCCTTGCCGTGCAGAAGGGCATCGAGTTGCTGTTCGATGCCTTACCGCGGGTGCTCGACGCCCGCGAGCTGGCGCTGGTGGTGCTCGGCAGCGGCGAGCCGCAGTACGAGCAATTCTTCAGCGCGCTCGAGCAGCGCTTCAGCGGGCGTGTCAGTTACCAGCGCGGCTACCACGACGACCTGGCGCACTGGATCGAGGCGGGAAGCGACATGTTCCTCATGCCCTCGCGCTACGAGCCGTGCGGTCTCAACCAGATGTACAGCCTGCGCTACGGCACCGTGCCGATCGTGCGACGCACCGGTGGACTCGCCGATTCGGTCGTGCACTACGACCCCGCGAGCGGGCACGGTACCGGAGTCGTGTTCAATGACTTCGACTCTCCGGCACTCGAGTGGGCGCTCAACACCGCACTCGACCTGTACGCGCTGCCGGCGGAGTGGACGCGCCTGGTGCGCAATGGCATGCAGTGCGATTTCTCCTGGCAGCACCAGGGAGCGCAGTACCTCGAGCTGTACACGCGGCTCACGGCTTGAAGGAGGCGTGTTCCTCGAACGGAACCCGCCCCAGACCCTCCCCGAGGGAGACTTTTCCGGCAAGCCGGTATGGCACGAGCACACTCGACACGCTCGGTCCGTGCGCCAGAATCTTCAGCACCGACGCCGCGAGGTTAGTGGTCACGTGGGAATCGAATTCGGCGTCGCCATGCGGCGGCACGACGAAGTGTCCGGTGGCTGCGCCGCTCGCCAACTCCTGCCCGGCGATCTCGACGGTGTACTCGAGCCCCGTCACCGGCAGCTCGCGCTCGTTAGGGTTGTGCATCCGCAAGCGCACCTTCAGGTGCTGCATCCAGAGCTCAGCGCTCACGATCTCGATGCCGACGATCGAGACCCCCGGCGGCTCGAGCGTCGGTGCATGCGCGCAGGCTGCGGACAGTGTCGCGCATATGGCCAGCAACCGCAGCGCCACAGCGCCGCGCACAGTGCTGCGTGTCCCGGGCGACTGAGGCAGCGGCGCTCCCGTCACGCGCGTCCGAAAATGGAATTGAGCTGCGCGCAGCGGCCGGCGAGCTCCGCTGTGAGCGCACCGGCCGGCAAACGCCATAGCCAGTTGCCGCGGTCGGTGCCGGGAGTATTGATGCGCGCCTCCGAGCCAAGTCCGAGCAGATCCTGCATGGGTATGACCGCGAGCTCGCCCACCGAGCCGAGCGCCGCCCGTATCAGCGGCTCGGGCATCGCGCCTTGCACCACGCGCAGATAGAAGTCCACGCGCTGCCGCGTGTTGGCATCGAGCGTCGCGTACCAGCCGAGAGTGGTGTCGTTGTCATGCGTGCCGGTGTAGACCACGCACTCACGGACGTGGCGGTGCGGTACGTGCACGTTGTCGGGCAAGCCGTCGAAGCCGAACTGCAGCACACGCATTCCCGGCAGCCCAAAGCCGTTCTTGAGCGCAAGCACGTCCTCGGTGATCACGCCCAGGTCTTCCGCGACCAGCGGCAGGTCCGGAAATGCTTCGCGCAGTCGATACAACAGGTGCTCGCCGGGTGTGCTGAGCCAGGCACCCGCGCGCGCATCGGGCGCGCCCGCCGGGATGGCCCAGTGAGCCGCAAGCGCCCGGAAGTGATCGATGCGCAGCAGATCGAGTCGCGCCAGCTGCGCGCGCACCCGTGCGAGCCACCACGCGAAGTCGGTGTGCTGCAACGCCGGCCAGTCGTACACCGGGTTGCCCCACAGCTGCCCGAGCTCGGAGAAATAGTCCGGAGGTACACCACCCACCGCGGCGGGCTCCCCGTCGGGCGCGAGCCGGAACAGCCCGCGGTGTGTCCAGGTCTCGACCGAGGAGGGACCGACGTAGAAGGGCAGGTCTCCGAACAGCCGCACATTGCGGCCGCGCGCGTGCTCGCGCAGGCGTTTCCATTGCACGTAGAACGCATACTGCTCGCGCTCGATGCGGCTCACTTCGGTCGCGAGCTGCCGGCGCGCCTCTTCGAGGGCACTCGGATCGCGATCGCGCAACGGCACCGGCCACTGCCAGAAAGGAGCACCGCCGTGCGCGCGGCTCAGCGCTTCGAACAGCGCGTAATCGCGCAGCCACGGTCCCGACACGGCGAGGAACTCGGCGCCGAGCGGCAAGCTCGGGTCGGGCAGTTCCGCGGCGTCGAGAAATGCAGGGTCACCGGCAGAATCCGAGCGCACCCAGTACGGCGAGCGGTCCGCGCCCACCGGACCAACCGGCAATATCTGCCACACCGAGAATTTCGCCTCGGCCAGCCAGTCGATGAACGCACGGCCGCCGCGTCCGAGCGCCGCATCGAGCGCGGACATCGGCAACAACACTCCGGCGCGGCGCCGGTCGAACACGGGCAGTCTGGTATTCATGACAAGCGGTCGCTCGTGCGCGCCTGCGCGCCCTCAGGCGTTGGCGCGCCGCATGACTCCGCCGTGCTCGGGCTGGCCACTGCCGCTCGCGATCGGCAGTGCCAGGGCGCCCGGGGGTGTCAGCTCGAGCCGCCGATAAAGCGCCAGCAGCTGACGGCGGTAGAGGCGATCGAACTGGCTCACGGCATCGGCGGGGTTATAGTCGCCGAACCACCAGAACCAGTCCGAGCCTTCGCACAGGGCAAGTTGCCGGCCGGCGGCAGCTCGCTGAACCGGATCGGTCGTCTCGCGCATGACGCGGTCATAAGCCTCCTTGGCATCGCACAGCAGGTCCCAGGCGCGATTCTTCGCCGCATCGCCCATCCAGGTCGCGAGCGTCCCGTGCACCCAGCTGCCAGCGCACACTCGGGGTAGCGGTGCCGGCTGGATGCCGCGCGACAAACAGTCCGAGAGCGTCGTGAGCTCGAGACGCGGATGATTGGCGAGCTGCGTATACAGCGCGCGCAGAAAATAATAACCGTTGAAAGGGTAATGCTCCCAGGCATTCTCACCATCGAGCGCAATGAGTACCGCGTGGTTGCCACCCGGCTCGAAGTCGCGTGATAGCTGCAGCAGCTCGTTCACCAGGTTGGCAGCGGCGTCATCGCCGTGCCAGGTGGCGTAGGTGAAGCCGATCAGATCCGAGAGCGCATCGTCCCGGAAAAAGCAGCTCATGCCCGTACCCCCGAGGCGATAGGGGCGGTTGTAGGCCTGCGGGTCCTGCGCTGCATCGGCGTCGGTGAGTGCCAGGCTGTTGCGTAGCACGCTGGCACTGCTCGCCGCCCAACGGAAACCGCCGGAAGCGGCGAGCAGCTCGAGCGTTGCCGCGCTGATCGCGCCCTCGGCCGGCCAGCAGCCCGCCGGAGCGCTGCCAAAGGCGCGCGCGAACACCCGCAGCGCCTCCTCGACATGCCACCTGGCACGCGCCGCGCCCTCGGGGTACGCCGCGCGCATCGGCAGCGCCATCGTCGGCACCGCATCGCGCGCACATTCAAACTCGAGCAGCAAGGGCAGGATCGGATGGCCGTACGGCGTGACCGACAGCTCGCACTGACCGCGTGCGGCGAGCTGCCGATAGCGGGGAATGATCTCGCCGACCAGCCGGCCGATCAGCTCGAGCAGCGCCCGCCGCTCTGCCAGCGTGAAATCGCGGCCGCGCTCGGTGAGATGCGCGATCAGCGGGTCGGCGCGCCGCACGGTCTCGCCGACCCAGGCCAGGTGGTACCAGACGGCGAGATCGTGGATGAACTGATCCGAGGCATAGCTCACGCGCTCGGGTGTGCCGAGCGTTTCGGCGATGGTCGCCAGCTCCAGATAGGGTCCGAAGCGCTCGATCATCTGCTTGCGCTGGGCACGCAGGCAGCCGCGCAGCAACTCGAGCCTTACAGTTGGATCGGTCGGCACGCTCTCCGGTCCCAGCAGCGCCAGGACCGGATCCGGCAGCGCGCTGCCGCTCTCGAGGTGTGCGGCGATACGTGCGGCGATCTCCTCGAGCTGCTCGATCAGCAGCGGGGTGAAGTTCACCACACAGCGCGCCTCGCGGTTGCTCTCGAGGTGCGCCGCCATGTCGGTGTAGTCCTTGATGGCGTGCAGGTACGTCCACGGCAGTGCGTAGCGTCCGGTGAGAGCGTCGCGGTAGTGTGGCTGATGCATGTGCCACAGCAGGATCACCGGCAGGCGCGGCGTTGCGCTCATCGCGTGACGCTGCGCAGAGCCCGCAGCATGTCGGGGGTTACTAGCACCACGCCTTTCTCGGTCACATGGAAGCGACGCGCGTCGGCCTCGCGGTCGACACCTATGGTGGTGCCATCGGGGATATCGCCACCCTCATCGACGATGGCACCGCGAATGATGCAGTCGCGGCCGATCTCGGCGTTCGGCAGGATGACCGAGCGGTAGATGTTGGTGCGCTCCTCGACACGTACGTTGGAGAACAGCAGCGACTCACGCACCACCGCGCCGGAGATGATGCAGCCCCCGGACACCATGGAGTTGATGGCGCTGCCGCGGCGGCCTTCCTCATCGAGCACGAACTTCGCCGGCGGCTGCTGCACCTGATAGGTCCAGATCGGCCAGTCCTCGTCGTAGATGTTGAGCTCGGGTCGCACGTGCACCAGCTCGAGATTGGCGTCGTAATAGGCATCGACGGTGCCGACGTCGCGCCAGTAGCTCTGCGCGCGCGTCTTCACGTCCTGAAACGGGTAGGCGAATACCTGACGGTTGGCATCGATCGCTTCGGGAAGGACGTTTTTGCCGAAGTCGTGTCCCGAGGATTCCTTGGCGGCATCTGCGGCCAGCACGGTCTCGAGCAGCTGGGTGTTGAAGACGTAAATACCCATCGAGGCGAGAATGGCGTCGGGACGGGCCGGTAGCGTGTCGGGGTGCGCCGGTTTCTCCGAAAACTTGGTGACGCGGTTCCATTCGGTGGCCGTCAGCACGCCGTAGTGGCGTGACTCCTGTGCCGGTACCTCTACAACGCCCACGGTGATGTCGGCGCCTTTCTCCACGTGATAGGCGATCATCGGACCGTAGTCCATCTTGTAGATGTGATCGCCGGCGAGCACCAGCACGTGCTTGGGGCGGTGGCTGAGGATCAGCTCGATGTTCTGATGCACGGCATCGGCGGTGCCGCGATACCACACCGGGCCGAGTTGCTGCTGGGCCGGCACCACCTCTATGAACTCGCCGAACTCGCCGCGCAAATAGCTCCAACCGTGCTGCACGTGCTGAATGAGCGACTGCGCCTTGTACTGCGTGAGGATGGAGATCTGCCGAATGCCGGAGTTGACACAGTTCGACAACACGAAGTCGACGATGCGGAACTTGCCACCGAAGGGCGTCGCCGGCTTGCAGCGGTGTGCGGTCAGGTCCCCGAGCCGCTCACCGCGTCCGCCTGCCATGATGATGGCCAGCGTGCCGCCGGTGAGTCGGCTGACGTAACGTCCGGATGAGGCGCGCGCGGGCTGACGGGACATGAGTGCTACTACAACCCAAGCCCCGCAGTCGGCGCAACACCCTCGGGCAGCCTCACAGCCACTTCATCAGGCCGAGCTCGTAGGGATGTGACAGCAGCTCATGCCAGGGATAGATGCGCACCTCGGTGCGGAACTGCCCGCACTCGGGCGGCTCGACATCGAGCGCGAAGGTTACCGCTGACTCGTTGTCCTGCTCGTCCGTGGCGGTAAATGGCGCCTGCCACCAGCCCTCCCGCGGCGCCTGTGCGTAAGAGGAAAGCGGCGGCGGCGAGAGATCCGCATCCGGCAGCAAACGCCGGGCGGCGAACTCCACGCGCACGTCGGCGGGGGCGAGACCATTGAGCGCCGCGGCCACGCGCAACCGTAGCCGCTCGCCGCGCGGCAGGTCGCGCGCAGTATCGCTGAGCAGCTTAAGACTAACCTTGGGCCAGGCGGCACGCACGCGCTGCTTCCAGTCAGCGAGCGTGCGCGCCCCGGTGAAACCATCGGCCGCGAGACGCCGATAATGCGCTCCCGCGGGCACGTACAGCCCGCGGTTGTAGTCATAGAGCACGCGCCGCATGTTGAAGCGCGGGATCACGGTCATCATGGCGCGCTTACTGAGCTTCACCCACTCGCGTGGGCAGCCGCTGTCGTCGCGGTCGTAGTAGAGCGGCAAGACCTCCTCGGCGAGCGTACCGAAGATCAGCTCCGCCTCGAGTGCGTCGCGGCGCTCGGGGTCCTGCACGTTCGCGGGCGGGATACCCCAGCCGTTGTCGCGGGCCCAACCTTCCGCCCACCAGCCATCGAGGATACTGAGATTCAGGCGGCCGTTGATCGCTGCCTTGATGCCCGAGGTACCGCTTGCCTCGAGCGGCGCAATGGGATTGTTGAGCCAGACATCCACCCCGGACACCAGACTGCGCGCAAGCTGCAGATCGTAGTCCTCGACAAAGATGACCCGGCCGACGAACTCCTGGCTCATCATCAGCTGGCGCAGCTCGCGCAGCACCTGCTTGCCGGGCTCATCCGCCGGATGCGCCTTGCCGGCGAACAGCAGCACCACCGGCCGCTCGGGGTTGTTGATGAGGCGCGCGAGCCGGGCACGATCGCGCAGCAGCAGCGTCGCCCGTTTGTAGGTGGCGAAGCGCCGCGCGAAACCGAGCGTGAGCACATCGGGTCGTTGCGGGTCGAGCAGGCGCGTCACGTGACGCAGTTGGGCGGGACTGCCGCCCTTGCGCTCGTACTCGCGCTGCAGCCGCTCGCGCACGTTCGCCAGCATCCGCGACTTCACATCTTGGGCGGTCGACCAGTAGCGCTCATCGGGCACCTGCTCGAGCGCGCGCCAGAATTGCGGATCGCGCAGGTGATCTCGCCACTCACCGCCCAACTCGCGATCGAAGAACTCCATCCAGCGCTGATGCAGAAAGGTCGGCACGTGTACGCCGTTGGTCACGAAGCCCACCGGGTTGTCCTCGGGCCGCACCTCCGGCCACTGATCGGCGCACAGCCGCGCCGAGACCGCGCCGTGAACGCGGCTCACGCCGTTCACGTGGCGCGTGCCGTTCAAGGCGAGACGCGTCATGTTGAACAGCCCCGGGGCGGAGGGGGCACGCGCGAGCTCAAGCAGCCGCTCCACCGGGATGCCCAGCTCGCGGATGAAGCCTTCGAGGTGCTGCACGATGAGCTCGAGACCGAACGCATCGTGGCCTGCCGCGACCGGCGTGTGCGTGGTGAATACGCACTGCGCCGCTACCGCTTCGAGCGCCGCGTTGAAGGGCAGACTCTGAGTCACCTGCTCGCGCAGCAGCTCGAGGATGAGGAAGGCCGCATGCCCTTCGTTCAGGTGCCACACCGCCGGCTGCAGGCCGACCGCGTGCAGCGCACGCACCCCACCGATGCCGAGGATCATTTCCTGCCGCACGCGCGTCGACTCATCGCCACCGTATAGACGATGCGTGATGTCCCGGTCCGAGGGCGCGTTCTCCGCACAGTTGGTGTCGAGCAGGTACACCGGAACGCGCCCCACCTGCGCCTTCCATAGCCGCGCCACGACATCGCGTGCGGCCACCCGCACGCTCACTTTCACCCAGTCGCCGGCGGGAGTGCGTACCGGCTCGACCGGCAGGTCGCGCGGGTCGTGCTCGAGGTACTCCGCGTGCTGCAGCCCGTCGTTGTCGACGGTCTGCGTGAAGTACCCCTGCTCATACAGGAGTCCCACGGCGACGAAGTTGGCGCGCTCATCGCTCGCGGCCTTGCAGTAATCGCCAGCCAGCACGCCGAGGCCGCCCGAGTAGATCGGGAAGCTCTCGTGAAAGCCGTACTCGGCACAGAAGTACGCGACCAGGCTGCCCTCGCCGGCCGCCAGGCGCAGGTAAGAATCGAGTGTATGCAGGGCCTTGCCGTAGCGCGCGAGGTACTCCGGGTCGTCGGCGTGGCGCTCGAGACTCTTCTGATTCAGGCAGCGCAGCATCAGGCGCGGGTTGCCGTTCGTCTGTTTCCACAGCTCCGGATCGAGATCTTCGAAAAGTGCGCGAATCGGGCGATGCCAGCTGAAGAACAGGTTGGCCGCGAGCTCGGGCAAACGGTCGAGACTCCCCGGGATCGTGGGGGTCACTTCGAGCAGCGAGTTTCTCATCCAGGACTTTCGGCGAAGGCGGACGGCCGGAGTCTAGCAGTCTCGGGATGAGCGCCCGCCGCGCCGCCCAGGGTACGCACGGAACCGGGACGAGCGGGGCTCGGGAGGCCCCCGGGGGTCCTGTACGCGGCATGGCAGCACTCCTTTCGCCCCATAGTATTGTTTGATCAATAGTATTATTTAGTTAATAATAGTGTGAAATGGATGATAGCCAGGCTCGGAAATTCCAGAAAGATCTCAATGCCGGTCTCGTCGCTTTGGTCCTCCTCGCAGTGCTTGAGCGCACCACTGACGATCTTTATGGATACGAGATCGCCAAGCGTCTGCAGCGGGCAAATCAGGGCGAGGCGCTGTTCAAGGAAGGCACGATCTATCCGGTACTGCGGGCGTTGGCGGCGGCGGGACTGCTTACGAGCCGTGTGGTGCCTTCCTACGCGGGACCCGCGCGCCGTTACTACCGCATCACCGAGGAGGGGCGCGCGATGTTGCGCCAGTGGAGCGAGATCTGGCGTCAAACCCGTGGCTTCGTCGATCGCTTCATCGAAGGATCCTGATCATGAGTGCTAACGCTCCCCGCTCGATCGATGAATACCTGAGGCAACTGCGCAGCGCGCTCGCGGGCGAGGATGCCGCCCTCATCCAGGATGCGCTGTACGACGCCGAGGAGTACCTGCGGGCGGAAGTAGCGGCTCACCCGGGGCGCTCGGAAGCGGATGTGCTCGAGCTCATCGCCAGTACTTACGGTGCGCCGGAAGAGGTCGCCGCCGCTTATCGAGACACCGAAGCCAAGGTGAAAGCGGCGCTCACGCCCCCCGCGCCACCCGCCACCGCACAGGCAAGCGGCATCCGCCGCTTCTTCGGCATATACATGGACGTGCGTGCCTACACGTCACTCTTTTATATGCTGCTGACCCTCGCAACCGGCATCGTCTACTTCACGTTCGTCGTGACCGGGCTCGCGCTGTCGGCCGGATTCGCGGTGCTGGTCATCGGAATACCGTTCTTCCTGGCGTTCATCGGCATCGCCCGGGTTATCGCGCTCGGGGAAGGCCGGCTGCTCGAGGCGATGACCGGTGAGCGCATGCCGCGCCGCCCGGTACATCCCGGGCCACCGGCCTCATGGCTCATCCGCATCGGAAACATGCTCAAGGATATGCATACCTGGACGACGTTGCTCTACCTGCTGCTCATGCTGCCGCTGGGCATCTTCTACTTCACGATCACCGTCACAGGTCTCGGCGCGGGTCTGCGCCTCGCGCTCTCGCCAGTCATTCTTCTCGGGCATGGATTGGGCTGGTTCCCATGGAGGATCTCTCACCAGATGATGTCGGTCGATGGCTTCGGCTATGACTCGCCCGCATCATTGCTCGGCGCGCTCTTCAGCATGGTGCTCGGCATCGTGATTCTGACTCTCCTCCTTCATGCGGTACGCTGGATCGCACGCAGCCATGCGCGGCTCGCCAAGGCGTTGCTGGTCGAGCCGGGGGGCTGAGCACAGGCCCGACTCAGCACCCGCTCCGCACGAGATCCATTCACATTGGCGCCGCGCGGTACACTGCAGCGCATGCTGCGCCTTTGCGTTACGGTACTGTGCGTGCTCGGCCTGCACGTTGGGGCGAGCGCGGTGGCTGCGAGCGATACCGCTGGCAGCCGCACGAGCTCCGCAAGCACGCACGGCTGCCTGCCTACCGGTAATGGTTACCTGCGCGCCCGCATACGTGGCGCGCTCAACCTCGATATCGACTGGGGTAACGCCGAGATCGAGTGCGACGGCGGGCCGCGCCCCGATGGCAGTGGCGTGCGCGTCAGTTTCGCAGGACCAGCCCACGGGGATGGTCGGCGCACACGGCTGGTGTTCGGCGTGAGCTCGGTGCGCGAAGGACGCACCGGGCGCGATCTGCCAACCAACCTGACGGTGATCTTCGAGGGTGAGGAGCGGCTGTTCGCCACGCGCGGCGCCGATCACTGCACGGTCGATGAGCTGCGGCAGGAACGCGTCGGCGCTCTCGGCGGTCCGAAGCGCACCTGGCGGATCATCGCGCGTGGGTTCTGTATTGCGCCTGCGAGTACGCTCGACAGTGATGCCCGCATCCTCGTCAGCCGTTTCGATTTTGCCGGCAACGCGGTGTTCGAGTAGCCCGAAGCCATGTCACGGCAGCGCATTCGAGGATGGTGGCTGGCAGCGATGGCGGTGGCCGGCATGACGGAGCTGGCGGCGCAGGAGCCGCAGCGAGCGCTCGATCTGGCAACCTTTCCCCGCACCACACTCGAGATCGCCCAGCGCAGCAGCGGTCGCGAGCCGCGCACTCATTCGTTTCAGGTCTGGGTTGCGGACACACCGGAGCGCGCGGCGCAGGGATTGATGTTCGTCAGCGATCTGCCGGGGACCATGGGTATGGTTTTTCCGGTGGTGCCGCCACGCGTCGAGAACATGTGGATGAAGAACACCTACATAGAGCTCGACATGTTGTTCATCGACGCGCATGGGCGAATCACCAAAATCATCCAACGGGCAGCACCGCTGTCACTGCAGACGTTGAGCTCCGACAGCCCGGTCTCCGCGGTGCTTGAGCTCAAAGGTGGAGAGGCTGCCAAGCTCGGCCTCCAGGCCGGCGACACGGTGACCTGGGCTAAGCCCTCCCATTAAGGGCGACTCGATCCACGGCCCGGCGGCCGAACCCGCCGGCTTTGGCTACCCGCCAGTGGAGCTATTGGCGCCAGTCGCATCCGGCAGCGGCGCACTCTTGAGCTGCGGCTCCTTGATCTGCGGGTCCTTGACCTGCGGGTTCTTGACCTGCGGGCTCTTCTTCGGCCGACTCTTGAGAATGCGCGATTGAATGGGGGCGCCGTAGACGTGGCTGCCCGAGCCGGGATGCGGCGCGAAAGAGCTCGCTTTCGAATGCGCGGCAATGGCGGTCTTGTCGGGCTGCGTCGCGCAGACCGAGCGGGTCCGGTGCACGGATGGCGCGGCACTCGAGGCGGCAGCGGCAAGCAATGCCAGCGCGCTGAACACGGCAACTCTCATGGGTGTCTCCTCCGCCACCAGTGTACGCGGGATGCGCCGCGGATAAAGGGCGCCCGCCTTATGACAAAGGGCGTGGAGTTATGACTACCGACACGCGCGGGGAGGAACCGTGCGCTACTCCTCTTCCGAGCGCGGACGCCAGGCCTGGATCAACTCCTGCTGCTTGCGCGAGGGCACCGGGTCGTAGTGACTGAGCTCCATGGTGTAGGCGCCCTGCCCGCCGGTGAGCGCCTTGAGACGCGACTGATACTCGGAGATCTCCGCGAGCGGCACACATGCGTTGACCGTCGCGCGCTGCCCGGGAAGGGTGCTGTTGCCATTGATGCGCGCGCGCTTGGTGGCCAGATCGCCGGTGATATCTCCGATCGCGCTCGACGGAGCCGTGATCTCCAGGCGCATGATGGGCTCGAGCACGATCGGCGAGGCCTTCTGCAAGGCGTCGAGGAATGCCTTGCGCCCGGCCGAGACGAACGCCACTTCCTTGGAGTCGACGGGGTGGTGCTTGCCGTCGTACACCGTTACGCGCACGTCCTGGATCGGAAAGCCCGCGAGCGCACCTTCAGTGAGCACCTGACGCACGCCCTTCTCCACCGCAGGGATGTATTGACCCGGGATCGCTCCACCGACTACATCGTCGATGAACTCGAAACCGGCACCACGTCCGAGCGCCTCAACGCGCAGGTACACCTCGCCGAATTGCCCGGCACCGCCGGTCTGTTTCTTGTGGCGGCAATGACCCTCGGCGGGACGGGTGATGGTCTCACGGTAGGGAATGCTCGGGGGGTGCGTCTTCACGTGCACGCCGTAGCGCTCGGCCATGCGCTCGAGCAATACCCGCAAGTGGAATTCACCCATGCCGTACAGCACGGTCTCGTTCACCGCCGCATGATGCTCGATGCGCACGCACGGATCTTCGGCGGTGAGCTTGTGCAAGGTATCCGCGAGCCGTTGCTCATCTCCGCGACGTTCCGGCTCGATGGCGATGCCCAGCATCGGTGGCGGATAAACGACGGACTTCAGATGGTATTGATCCTCATCGTGCGAGTCGTGCAGAACCGCATCGAGGTGCAGCTCATCGACCTTGGCGATGGCGCAGATGTCACCGGGGATCGCCGCGGTGATCTCAGCAGTGTCTTTGCCGAGCAGTCGAAACAGATGGGCGATCTTGATCGGCTTGCGGGCATCGCCGACGAACAGCTGGCTCCCGGGCCGCACGGTCCCCTGGTGTACGCGCAGCACGCCGAGCTTGCCAACATAAGGATCGATCGAGATCTTGAAGACGTGCCCGATCACGTGCCGAGCCGGATCGGGACTGACCGAGACTCGCTCGGCGTTCTCTCCCGTACCCTTCAGGAACGGCGGCGGGTTGCCCTCGGCAGGATTGGGCATGAGACGCTCGAACACCTGCAGCAGCTCCTGGATGCCGGCGCCGCTCTCGGCGGAGGCGAAACACACCGGCACCAGGTGCCCTTCGCGCAGCGCCTGCTCGAAGGGGTCGTGCAATTGCTCCGGAGTGATCTCCTCGCCCTGCTCCAGATACAGGGCCATGAGTTTCTCATCGAGCTCGACGACCTGGTCGATGATCTGAGTATGCGCGGCCTCCACGGAAGAGAAATCCGCTGCCCGGCCGTGAGGTTGGAAGAAACAGTCGACCACGCTGTCGCCACTGCCCGCCGGCAGGTTGAGCGGCAGGCATTCCGGTCCAAACGATTCGCGCAGCTGCTGCAGCACGTCCGCGCAGTGTGCGTCGCGGCTGTCGATCTTGTTGACGATGATGAGCCGGCACAGCTCGCGCTCACGTGCAAATTCCATCATGCGCTGGGTGAAGGTATCGACTCCGCTCGCCGCACTCACGACCAGCGCGACTGCCTCGACCGCTTCCAGCACCGAGAGAGTCTTGCCGAGGAAGTCCGGATACCCCGGGGTGTCGATGAGGGTGATGTGGGTACCGTTGAAGTCGAAGCTGCAGATGGTGCTGTCGAGCGAGTGCTGCAGCCGCTTCTCCTGCGGGTCGAAGTCCGAAACAGTCGTACCCCGCGCCAGACTGCCGCGGCTGCGCGTCGCACCGGCCTGCAGCAACAAAGTTTCCACGAGCGAGGTCTTGCCCGCGCCGGCCTGACCGACCAGCGCGATGTTACGGATGCCCGAAGTCGTATACCCCATGTTGGCTGGTCCCCCGGCAAAAAGCCGGCGGCGCGAGGGGCATCACCGGCCATGAAAGCCTACTCCGCCTGACCTGCCGTAGGCTACCCGAGGGCACCGGGGCCCCCACGAAATTGCGCATCTTGCAGACCGCCGCGATCTATTCGAACGTCGCAAGCGCGATTTGCCGGGGTCCCCAAGAAATTGCACGTCTCGATGACCGGTGTTCACTAGCCCAGCCCGGCAGGTGCAATTTCTTGGGGTGTTTTTTGTGGGGTGGCCTACCATGACCATAAGGGAACCGCGGCCCCGAGCCCGAAGGAGTACGTGATGAACGATCCGGCCGAGAATGCATCGCGTCGGCGGCGCCACAAGATTCAGCGTCAGCTCGATGAGGCGCTGGCAGCCAGCTTTCCGGCCAGCGACCCGGTGTCGATAGTGACTTCGCACGAGGAGGAGGACTGGGGCGACGAGGACATGCCGCCGGAGTCCGAACCAGGCGCTCCGGAGCGCAAGGGAAGCTGAGCAGAACCGCCGCCGAAGCCAGGCCAGGGTGATCCGCCGACGCTAGGGCGCGGTGAGCTCCAATGCCGATCCAGCCTGGTTGACGGTGGTCAGTACGATCGGCCGACGCCAGACGCGTTGCAGATAATCGAGCACCTTGCGGCTGCGCTCGAGGTCGAGACCGCGCCCATCGACGCTGCTGTCGTGCACCAGTTCCAGTGTGCCATCGTTGCGCACACGCGCCGCCGAGACGATCGGGGCGCCAAAGTTGTATTTAGGCGCCAGCACCGCTTCGTGCAGCGAGGTCAGCTCGGGCTCGAGCACCTTGATCTGACCGTCGCTGCGGGCGCTGTAGCGGAACAGATCGAGCTCCTCGGCGAGCTCGCGCGTCAGGTGGTTGCGCACGAAGCCGAAGTCATCGTCCTGCTCCATGATGCGGCGCGCAGCTTCGAGCCCATCGCGCTCGACGATCTTCTCCCACATCGAGAACCCGAGATGGTACGGGTTGATGCTGAGGGAGACCTGCTGCTCCGCCGCCACCGGGCGCACGACATCCGAGTGGCACTTGATCGCATCGAGGTACGCCTGCTGGGGTATGAAATCCGCCTCGCGCAGCAAGCGGGCGTGCCAGTACGAGGCCCAGCCCTCGTTCATGATCTGGGTGGCGAACACCGGATAGAAATAGAACGACTCCTCCCGGACCGCGAGAAAGATGTCGCGCTCCCAGCTCTCCATCTCCGGCGCATAATTCGCGACGAACCACAGCAGGTCGCGCTCGGGGTGCGGTGGGACCGGCGCGCGCTTCTTGACTTCCGGGCCGCTGCTGGCTGCGGCGGGCTCGAGCGCGGCGAAGCGCTTGCGAAACTGATCATCCGCCAGTACGCGGCTGTCCTCGAGATACTCCGGATAGCGCTCGCGCCGCAGCGGCTGATCGATGTCGACGTGCTGCTCGAGAGCCAGTGCGGCATCGAGCGCGGCTTCAACCCGTTGCGCGCCATGCGTCTCGATGGCCTGCGAGATCTGGCGCGCGTGATTAGCGGCATGCTCGACGATGCGCTCGCTCACCTGCTCCTGGCAGCGGCGGAACAGCAGATTGTTGCGTGAGAAATCCGCGTGCCCGAGGACATGCGCGGTCACCAGGACGTTCTCGGCAAGTCCATTGCTGTCGGCGAGGTAGGCGTGACCGGGATTACCGGGAAACACCACTTCGAACAGCCGCGAGTGCCCCATGTGTCGCTGGATGAGCTGGTAGATGTAGCGCACCCCGAAGGACCAGTGCGGCATGCGCACCGGCAGCCCATACACCGCGATCTCCATCATGAAGCTGTCGGGGACTGCTTCGAAATCGACCGGATGGAACTTCAGGCCGGAGGCGGCGGCCAGCTCCTCCATGCGGCGCACGTAGTTGCGCCAGTCATCGCTCATGGGCTGCTGCCGGGCGCGGGGCCTTCGGCGGCCCGCGTACCGTCCGGCGCATGGGTCTCGGCGGTGAAGAAGTGCCGTACGGCGCCCCAGACGTCGTCGAAATCATTCAATGCATAGCTGCCGGCGGCGCAGCCAGCGCTGGTGAGCTCGGCGAAGAGCTTGCCGGTCTCGGTGGCGAGCTGGCGCGACAGTCCCGAGGAGACCTCGACATAGCCGGTGAAGCAGGCGTCGGCAACGAGCGAGCCGAGCGCGGCGCGTGCGTCCTGCGAGTCACTCACGGAATTGTCGCCGTCGGAGGCGTAGAAGAGGTAGATGTTGCAGCGGCCGGGGTTGTAGCGCGCATCGATGATCTCGCGCACCTTCAGCAGCCCGGCAGAAGCCACCGTACCGCCGGTGCCGCTCACCTGGAAGAAGTCCGGCTCGTTGAACTCCCAGGCCTCGGTCGTGTGCGCAACAAACACCGTCTCGAGCGAGCGATACTCGCGCCGCAGCCCCTGCACCACCCAGAAAAAGAAGGTCTTGGCGAGCTTGCGGTCCCGATCGGACATGCTGCCGGAGACATCGAGCATGAAGAAGACCACCGCGTGCACGGCCGGCTGCCGCCGGCGCGCGAGCTGCCGGAAGCGCAGGTCTTCATCGGTGAAGGTAGGAGTGGCACCTGGAGCGCCGCGGCGCTTGACCAGCTCCTTGAACGAGCGGCGGCGGTCGAGACGCGAGCGCGCACCGCGACGGTCCCAGCCTTCGCGAATCCAGTCGGTCTCATCGGAGGGCCCGGCACGCGCCTTGAGATTGGGCAGCTGCATTTCCTCCCACAGCCAGTCGACGATATCGTCGATCTTGAACTCGAGAAGCAGCTGTACCTCGCCTTCGTCGCGTCCGCCGGCCCCTTTCTCACCCGGGCCGCGATTGCGCGCGGGATCGGAGAATACGTCGCCCGGCTTCGCCTTGCCCTGGCCGGCACCCTGTTGCTCCTCGGGACGGCGCAGGCGGAAGTGGTAATGCTCGAGCATGCGCACCGGCACGCGCACCGTGCGAGCCCCATCGTTGATCAAATCCCCGCCGGCGATGATTTCGGGCAGGTTCGCGCGCACCGCTTCGCGCACCTTCTCATCGTGACGCAACCAGTCGCGGGCGCCGCGTGAGAACAGCTCGTACCACTTGGCCGCTCCGGCCTTGTCCGCGTGCTTGCGATCCTCGGTGCTCACGACGCTAGTGGTACACCTTTTCCTGACGCGCCGCTACTCCTGAGCGAGCAGTGTGGTGACATAGCTGAGAGCTTCCTTGGCGCTATGCTCATCGTAGCCGTACTCATTCACGAGTCGCTGCTGCACGACAGAGATCTTCTGCCGCGCCTCCTCATCCGGACGCGCGGTCGAGGTTACGAGGCGCAGCACGTCGCGGCGCTCCTCGAACAGGTACTGCTCGATCGCTTCGCGCATACGCGCGTGGCTCGCCAGCTTGAATTTCTCCCCGGCCTTGAAAGCCACCATCGCCTTACGCACGACTTCCTGACGGAACGAGAGCTTGCCGGAATCCGACACCTTGATCTTCTCCTCGACCGAGCGCAGGAAGCGCTCGTCCGCGGCCCGGCTCTCGCCGGTGATCGGGTCGGTGACCTGGCGGTGATCGAGCGATGCCTCGACCTCATCCAGGTACTTCTCCAGCAACTGCTGCGCTTCCTCCTCGAAAGAGGCGAACATGGCGCGATGCACGTCCTCCTTGACCCAGCGGTTGTAGAACTCCTTGCGCGCGGTGACCAGGTGATCGATCCAGGCTTTCTTCTGCTTGACGTCCATGCGTGCATCGCTCTCGATGCCATCCTTGAGTGCGAGCAGCAGCTCCATGCTGGTGAGGCTGTGGGTGTTGCCGCGGGTGATGGCGTTGGAGATGGCGTTGATGACGAAGCGCGGACTCACGCCGGTCATCCCCTCTTCGGGTGACTCGGCGTGCAGTCGCACACCTTCGGTTTCCGGCACGCCCTCGACCGCCTCGCCGGCATACAAGCGCAGCTTCTTCGGCAGATCGAGACCTTCACGCTCGGGCTTGGTGAGCCGCGTAAGTATGGCGAACACTGCCGCGAGATTCAGCACGTGCGGATCGAGGTGCACGTTGCGGAACGCGGGGGCGCCGGAAACGAGTTTCTGGTAGATGCGCGACTCATCGCGATAGGAGAGCGCATAGGGGATCTTGATGATCACCATGCGGTCGAGCAGCGCCTCGTTCTCCTTCTCCTGCAGGAACTTGTGGAACTCGGCGAGGTTGGTGTGCGCCAGTATGGTCTCGTCCAGATGGATCAGCGGGAAGCGCGACACCTTGACGTTCTTCTCCTGCGTCAGCGTCAGCAGCAGGTAGAGGAATTCGCGCTTCACCTTCAGGATCTCGATCATCTCGAGTACCCCGCGGCTCGCGGCGTACACCGCTCCCGACCACGACCAGGCGCGCGGATCGCCCTCATCGCCGATCTGCGCCACCTTGGCGAGATCGACCGAGCCGACCAGGTCTGCGATGTCGGCGGTGGTGGGATCGTGCGGTGCGTAGGTGCCGATACCGACCCGCGAAGCTTCGGCAAGGAACACGCGCTCGACCGGTACGCGCACGAAATCGCCCTCGAACTCACGCTCGACGAAATCGCGTGCCCAGGGCGAGAGCTCGCCCTGGACGTTGACGCCATAGCGCTCGCGGAACTCCGCCCGCAGGCTGCTCGGAATCAGGTTGATCGGATTCTCGCGTAGCGGCGAGCCGCGGATGGCGTACAACGCGCCCTCGTCGGTACGACTGTATTCTTCCAGGCCGCGCTTGAGGAGAATGGCCAGTGTCGATTTGCCGCCCGAAGGCGGTCCGAGCAGCAGCAGCAGCCGGCGCCCGACATCGGAGCCCGCTGCGGCAGCCTTGAAGTAATCGACTACACGCGATAGCGGCTCATCGATGCCGAACAGCTCGCGCTTGAAGAGCTCACGCGCGCGCTGATTCTCGGCGGCATCCGGCGGGCCGGCGCGGCCGTGCCAGCGCAACATGTCCCACACGTACTCGTGACTGGTGCGGGCGAGTGCACTGGGGTTGGCGGGCAGGATGTGCTGCAAATAATCACCGAAGGTGCCTTCCCAGCGCTGCGCGCGATGCAGCCGGCTGAAGGAGCTCAGGGTATCGATAAAATCCGCAGTGCCACCGCGTGAGTTCTGATCAACAGCCTGCAGTCGCATCGTCCTTCCCTCCGTCGAGCTCATGGATCGTTGCTCGCGCTCACTCGTGCGGACGCCAGCGCCGCGATTAACTTAGTCCCAACGTGCCGCACAATAAGTGACGCCCATCAGATCCTGACACACTCATTACGTTAAGACGATCACAGCAGCCGATTGTTCACTCGAAGCTGCCGTTGCGCCAGCAGTGCGGGCACGGCCCCTGCGGGAGCGTGCCGTGGCGCATAGCTTAAGTGACTGATTGCAAAGTACGCATCTGCCCGCCACGGCGTGTTCGGGGGCGCGCGAGGCGAGCGTCACGCCCGGCTCGCCGGGGAGCGGTGCGGGCGGCTGCAGCCACCCGTGGAAGCTCCGGCGCCTCCCGCCGTGGTGCCGGCTCGCAAAGCGAGCAGTGCTTCAGAATTTGATGATGTGCCGTCGCGGCGCCCCGACGCAGGCTCTCGTTATTGTGAACTGACGCACTGTGTTGCCGCAGTGGCTACATATGCTGCAACGGCGCGGTCCTCCGCGCGTCGCTAAAGGCTTTGGTGGCGCGGTTGCGCGCGTCAAAGCGAGGCGTTGAGTCCTTTTCGTCTTTGTTGGAGATGACGCCACGTGGCCAGTGCAAGCTCCGCCTCCCGCCCGCACAGCACGACGCCTGCCAGCGCGAGCGTATCGCCGGCTACCCAGCCGGTGGCGGACATCACCGCTATCACTACCCGAGATGACTTTCTGCTCGAGCTCGGCGAGACGCTGGCCGGCCAGGCAGCAGTAAGCCCGGTCGACTCGGTGGAAGCCGCGCTCGCCGCCATGGTCGGCGGCAAGCGCGGTCAGGTGCTGGTGATCGACACGCGCGATGTCGCTGAGGTGCGTGCCGCCGTCGATGCCGCCCATGCCGCGGTGCCACGTGCCGTCGTGCTCGTGTTCGCCGAAGGCGCGGCCGAGAAGCAGCTGGGGGCCGCGCTCAAGGGCAGCAAGGTGTTCGCAGTGCTGCCTTTGCCGATCGACTCGCGCAAGACGCAGGCGCTCTTAGAAGGGGCGGTCGCCGAGGCAGTCGCCAAGCGAGCGGCAGCTGCGCCGGACTCCAACCCCGCGACGAATCTGCGCTCCGAGCTGAGTGTAGGCGCCTTCCAGCACGAGGCAACCCGCACCAGCGAGCGGCGCTTGCGCGGCAGTCGCTCGCGCATGCTGCTGCTCGGCATCGCCGGTGCGGCGCTCGTAGCGCTCGCCGGCGCTGCTGTCTGGCGTTTCACCCACGGTACGAAAACTCAGGCACCGGCAGCCGCCAAGCTCGCCGCGCAGCCCCCCAGCGCGCCGGCAAGCCCTGCTGAAGTCCCCGTTCCAGCTCCCGTTCCGGCCGCGGACAACTCGATTGTGCAGGGTAAGGTGGATGAGCTGCTCGAGAAGGCGCGGCTGGCGATGCATGAGCGGCGCTTCACCGAGCCCGTTGGCGACAACGCGCTGGTGTATTACCGCTCGGCCGCCGCGGCGGATGCCGCGAACGGTGAGGCCCGCGACGGCCTGCAGCGCGTCGCCGCCGTGCTCGCAGGTCGCCTCGATGAGGCGCTGAGCGCTGGACGCCTCGATGAAGCCGCGCAAACACTCGCCAACCTCAAATCCGCCGCCCCGAGCAATGCCCGGGTCGGCGCGTTCGAGCAGCGTCTGTATGCGGCGCAGGTCGCGCGAGCACTGAGCGATGCCAACCTGGACCGTGCCACACAGTACGTGCGCCAGGCACAGCAATCGACCTCCATACCTGCCGAGCAGATCGCGCGCTGGCGTGCAGACATCGCCCGCCGCCAGGAGGATGCGAAGGTGCAGCGCCTCGCGGCACTGGTCGAGGACCGTATACGCGATGGTACCCTCACCGGTCCGGACGACAGCGCCAAGGCCTACCTGCAGCAATTGCAGGCCGCGGCGCCCAGCAATCCCAACACGCAGCGCGTGACGCACGAGCTGATCGCCGCGGATCTGCACAAGGCGCGCGATGCGGCCGCGGCACGCAGCCCGGTGGAGCAGGAGCGCTGGTTGAATGAGGCGCGCGCGCTCGGACTGAAGCCGGCCGAAGCCGCGGCGTTTCAGCGCGAGCTCGCGGGTGCGCGGCAGAAAGCCTCCGCGGCTGAGGGCGAGCGGCTGGCGCAACTGGCGCGCGAGCGCATGCGCGATGGCCGTCTGACCGATCCGCCGCAGGACAGTGCCGCCTGGTACCTCACTCAGTTGCAGACCTTGGACGCCACCAGCGTCACTCTCGCCGACACGAGCCGCGAGCTCGCCGGCAAGCTTCTCGATCGCGCCCGCAGCGCGGTGCTCGCCGGCAAGCCTCCCGATGCCGACCTGGCCCAGGCACGACGCTGGGGGGCCGATCCGAAGGATGTCGCCGCCGTGCAGCAGCTGCAGGCGCCCAAGGCAAAGGGCGCGCCGCTCGATGTGGCGGCGCTCGCCGCGAACATCAAGCGGCTGCGCTCGCCGGCGCCCGAATATCCCCAGGGCGCTCTCGCCCAGCACCTCAGTGGCAGCGTGACGCTCGAGTACACCGTCGATACGCACGGCGAGCCGCGTGATATCCACGTCGTCGAGGCGACTCCGCCCGGGGTGTTCGATCAGGCCGCAGTCACTGCGGTGAAGCACTGGCGTTACGCACCGGTGGTGGTCGACGGCACAGCCGTCGAGGTGCCGGCGGTGAGAACGCGTGTGCGCTTCGAGCTGCCGAAATGAGAGAGAGACTCAGCCCATGAGCTTTGCAGGCACAGAGCGCCGCCGCCACCTCCTCACCGCCAGTATCGGTACCGCCCTGACGCTGGTCATGGGGCTGGCGCTCATCTGGGGATTCAGGCTCGCCACGCACATGCGCACCAACATCATCGCGCTGCAGACGGCGAGCACGCTGCAGACCTACCCCGAGGAGATATCGCACCAGTTGAACGCGCTACGCGACCGGCTGGAGGTGCGCGCCTACTCCGGACAGGCGCTCGCCGATCTACAGGCGAGTGTCAAGCGCTTCGACCAGGAGCTGCGCCTGCTTGGCGGTTCGGTGGATGCAGACTCGCCACAGCTCGGCCACGCGTTGCTGCTGTGGCATCAGTACGGGCCGGTACTCGAGCCGGTGGTGTCGTTCAACGGTCAGCCGTATGTCGACTCCGATACCGCCGGCAGCTCACTTTCGCGCGAGGGGCGCGAGCACTACGCGGCAGTGAAACGCGCACAGCTGTTCGCGAGCGAGAATGCCCGGCCGCTGCAGACGCAGCTTGCCAATCTCGCCACCAGTCTCGAGCACACCTCGTCCGCGGCCGCGACGCGCCTGCGCTCGCTGCTCATGGGCGGCGTGTTCGCCGCGCTGGTGCTGGCAGTGGTGGCCGCCTACTTCCAACTGTCGCGCTCGCGGCACGAGCGCGTCGCGCGCGAGGCTCAGGAGCAGACCCGCGACATTCTCAAGACGGTGCGCGAAGGTTTCTTCCTGCTCGATGCCCAGTATCGGATCGGCGCGGTCTGGTCCGAAGCCCTGACGCGCATGTTCAGCCGCAATGACTTCGCCGGCCTCACCTTCGAGGAGTTGCTCGCCGATCTGGTGCCGCAGTCGACGCTCGCGACCGCGACGAAATACATCAAGCTTTTGTGGGGCGACCGCGCTCACGAGAACCTGATGAAGAGCATCAACCCGCTCGGTCAGCTCGAGATCACGATGGATAACGGTCACGGCGGCAAGGAGACCCGTTACCTGCAATTCGACTTCCACCGCGTGATGGGGCCGGAGGGCATCAAGCACGTACTGTGCTCGGTGGGCGATATCACCTCCAGCGTGCTGCTGGCGCGCGAGCTGCACGAGTCGCAGGAAAACGCCAATGCCCAGCTCGACATGATGGTGGGCATGATGCACGTCGACCCGCTGCAGCTGGTCGCGTTCCTCGACACCGCCGAAACCGGTCTGAAGCTGGTCAACACCATTCTCAAGGAGCCGGCGCGCACCGATGCCGAGTTCCGCAAGAAACTTGCCGGTCTGTTCCGCGAGCTGCACACCATCAAGGGCGAGGCTTCGGCGCTCAATCTCAAGAGCATTGCGACCCGCGTGCATACGCTCGAGGACATGGTGGGCGAGTGCAAGAAGAAGCCCGAGCTATCGGGCAATGACTTCCTGCCGATGGTGCTGAAGCTCGATGACCTGCTCGCGCATCTGCGCAATGTGCGCGAGATGGCGGCCCGGCTCACTGTGCTCAAGGACACCGTGCCAGGCGCGACCGCCGCGGCCCCGGCCGCGACAGTGGACGTGACGCCCACGCCCGCCCCGACGGCCGCGCCGATGTCTCCGGCCCCTTCCGCAACAGCCGCTGCCAGCAGCAGCGCTGCAGCGCGCGCGCCGGCATCCGCACCCGCGGGCCGCGCGGCAAGCTCCGAGCGCGCATCGCGGCGCGTAGAAGAGCTGTCGCCGGCGCTTCACTCGATGGCCGAGCGGCTGGCACAGGATCACGCCAAGCGTTTCCGGCTGACCCTGAACGGACTTGCCGAGGTGCCTGTGCCCTACGCCGCGACCATCAAGGACTGCCTCATTCAGATGCTGCGCAACGCCGCCGTGCACGGTATCGAGGCGCCGGAAGTGCGGCGCGCCCAGGCAAAAAGGGATACCGGCAGCGTGGTGGTCGACTTCCGCAGAACTGCCGAGGGCTATGAGCTGCTGTTCGAAGACGACGGCGCCGGAATCGCACCCGAGATGCTCAAGGCTGCCGCCGTGCGGCGCCAGCTGATCACCGAGGAAGATGCCGAGCTCATGGATACGCGCGCCGCCATGGCGCTCATCTTCCGCCCGGGCTTCTCCACGCAGGAGGACATCTCGATGGACGCCGGTCGCGGTGTGGGTATGGACGTGGTCGCCCGCAGCGTCTACGCCCTCGGCGGCAAGATCGGCGTCAGTACCCATCCCGGCAAGTTCACGCGCTTCAAGATCGTCCTGCCGGCGACCGATTCGGTCAGCACCGCGGTCGCCTGAGGCGCCGCGGGAGCACTCGCATGAGCAAAGACATGATCAACGGCAACGGCAAGCGATCCTACAAGCTGATGATCGTGGACGATTCCAACCTTATGCGCCGCCGCATCGAGCGCTCCCAGCAGTTCGAGGAGCTGGAGCTGGTTGGTACCGCCGCGGACGGAGTCCAGGCGCTCGAGCTCTTCAAGCGGACCGACCCGGACGTGGTGACCATGGACATCACCATGCCGCACATGGATGGCATCGAGTGCATTGCGCGGCTGGTCGAGATGAAGCCAGCCATCCGCATCCTCGTGGTCTCGGCGCTGGCGGACAAGGCCACCGCCGTCGAGGCCATGGAGCGCGGCGCGAATGGCTTCCTCAACAAGCCGTTCACCGATCGGCAGTTGAACGAGGCGATCGCCGAGCTCATACGTTGAAACGCGCACACGGAAGCCAACGGCCATGTTGTACGAACAAGAACTGAAGACATTCGTCGAAGGGACGACGAATTTCTTCGAGGTCGCGGCACAGCAGCCGGCCTCGATCGGTTCGCCCTATTTGATGGAAGGATCTCCATCGGTGCATGAGTACACGGGCGTCATCAAGATCTCCGGCAAGCGCGAGGGCGTGGTCTATTTCACCGCACCGAAGGCCATGTTGACGGTGCTGCTGATGAAGATGCAGGAAAACGACTTCAGCCACGAGACCATGCGCGACCTGGTCGGCGAGGTTGCCAACACCATCTCCGGTAACGCGCGCCGCGATTTCGGGCGTGACTTCGTGATCTCGGTGCCGAGTGTGCTCTCGGGTGAGAAGCCGGAGATCCCGCAGAAGCCGGGGCAACGCTCGTTCATCATCCCGATCAACTGGCGCAGCCATTCGGCGAAACTGGTGGTCTCACTCACCTGAGGCCGCTTCGAGCTCACTGTCGGCCCGCAAGCGGTAGCCGAGTCCGGTCTCGGTAACCAGATAGCGCGGCTGACGCGGATCGGGCTCGAGCTTGGCGCGCAGATTCTTGATGCAGACCCGCAGACTGCGCGAGTCATCCTCCCGCTCCGGACCCCACACCTCGCGGATCAGCTGACGCTGCATCACGATCGAGCCCAGGTGCCGCGCAAGATGGGCGAGTACCCGGTACTCGAGCGGGGTCAGGTGCACTTCTCCGTCAGCGCCGCGCGTTTCGCGCCGCGCGAGGTCGATGCGCAGCGCGCCGAATTTCAACAGCGCGGCCGCCGAGGCGCCGCGCACGTCACGCCGCAACGCCGCGCGCAGGCGCGCAAGCAGCTCCGGTGCACTGAAGGGCTTGGTGACGTAATCGTCTGCGCCGGCGTCGAGCGCGGCGATCTTCTGCTCTTCCATGGTGCGCGCCGAGAGCACGACGATGGGCACCTGCGACCAGGAGCGCACGCGGCGGATGACCTTGAGCCCGTCGGCATCGGGAAGTCCGAGGTCGATCAGCAGCAGATCGGGCTTGTGGCTGCGGGCCTCGATCTCCGCGCGCAGCGCAGTGTCGGCCTCGGCGACGCGATAGCCCTCGCTCTGGAGCAGGACGCGCAGCACGCTGCGGATCGCCGGCTCGTCCTCGATGATGAGGATGAGATGCATCGCCTGGGTCACGCAAGGTCCTCGACGGCCGGCAGCGTGAAGGTGAAGCGCGCCCCGCCACCCTCGCGGCGGTGGGCCTCGATCTCCCCGCCATGTGCGCGCACGATGGCTTGACAGATGGCGAGGCCGAGCCCGACCCCGACAACGGCGCCCTCATCGCTCCCGCGCTGAAACTTGTCGAACAGCCGTGCCGGTTCCCCGGGCGGCAGCCCCGGGCCCTCGTCATCGAGCGTCACCTGCACGAACCTGCGATCGGGCTGCGCTATCGCCGAGACCGCGACGCTCGTGCCGGCTGGTGTGTACTTGGCGACATTGTCGAAGAGGTTGGTCAACACCTGCACGATCAGTGTCGCGTCGACCCACACCGGCGGCAGGTCCGGTGCCAGCCGCAGCTCGAGCCGGTGCGCGGCGAGACGCTCGGCACAGGCGGCAAGTGCGCTGCCTAGGAGGTCATCGAGTGTCTGCCAATCGCGTCGCAGCGCCACCTGCCCCGATTCGAGCCGCACCAGGTCGAGGACGTTGGAAACCAGATCCGACATCTCGCGCGCCTTGGTCTCCACCGACCGGGCGAGCACAACACGCGTGCTTTCATCGAGCTTCGCGCCGTGCTGCGCGAGTGTGCTGCCGGCCGCGGCCATCACCGCGAGCGGTGTGCGCAGATCGTGCGAGATCGAGGCAAGCAGTGTATTGCGCAGTGTCTCGCGCTCGGCCGCGAGACTCGAGGCTTCGGCGAGCTCCGCGAGGCGTGCCCGCTCGAGGGCGAGCGCGATCTGGCCGGCGAAGGTGCTCAGCAGATGGCTCTGCTCCGGCAGCAATACCCGCCGCACGTTGCTCGGCAGCACCCCGAGCACCCCAACCGTACGACTCTCATCGCCGAGCGGCAGGTACTGACCCGAAGCCGCGGGCAGCGTATCGGTGCCGAGACCCGCCGGGCGGCCGTGGTCGGCAACCCACTGCGCCACGGCGAGGTCGGCCTGGCGGAAGGAGCTCTCGAGCGGCGGCTCCGCGGGGTGGTGCAGCTTGCCGTCTGCGGCCCGCAGCAGCACCACCGCCCGGCACTGGAATACCTCCGCCACGTGGCGTACCGCGACGCGTGCCATGCTGGCGATGCCGCGCGTAGCCGCGAGCTCGCGGCTCATGGCGTACAGCAGCGCCGTGCGCCGCTCGCGCGCACCCGCGACCCGTGTCTGCTGGCGCACGCTCGCGGTGAGCGTGGCGATGACGAGCGCGATGGTGACCATGGTCCCGAAGGTGACGAGATACTGCACATCCGAGACGGCGAACGAGTAGCGTGGCGGCACAAAGAAGAAGTCGAACGCGGCCACGTTCAGCACCGCGGTGACAGCCGAAGGGCCGCGCCCGAGTCGCAGGCCGGCCACCGTCACTCCGAGAAGGTAGATCATCACCAGATTGGAAAGCTCGAAGTGCCGATACATCGCGAAAGCCAGCAGCGTGCACAGTGCACTGATGGTCCCCGCCCAGGCGTAGCGATCCCAGCGGATCTGCGTGCCGCTCGCGCCCGAAGGACTGACCGAGGCGCGCGCCACCGGTGCAGGCGCCGGCACGGAACGCTCAGCCGGCGCGATCAGCACGACATCGAAGTCGCGTGCGCGGCGGACGAGCTCGGTCGCGGTCGAAGGCCGCAACCACGCCCTCAGGCCGCGGCGCTTTGGTGCGCCGACGATGAGCCGGGTCGCATTGCGCACGCGGGCGTACTCGGCGAGGGTGGCCGCAGCCGAAGAGCCATCGAGCGTAACGGTTTCGCCGCCGAGGGATTCCGCGAGCCGCAGCACCTCGATGCGCCGGTTGCGCGCCGCTTCGGACAGCCGCAGTAGCGCCGGTGTCTCGACGTACACCACGATCCATTCGGCATCGAGCGCATCCGCCATGCGCTTGCCGGCGCGCACTAGCTCGGCCGCCTGCTCATCGGGACCCACTGCAACCATCACACGGTCGCCCGCGATGCGTACCTGCGTGCGCTCCGCAGCCGGCAGCGCGCGCGCCGCGGCCTCGACGCGGTCGGCGACGCGCCGCAGAGCGATCTCGCGCAGCGCCATGAGGTTCTGCTTGCGAAAGAAGCGCTCGATCGCCGTGCCCGCCTGCTCGCCGACATAGACCTTGCCCGCCTGCAGGCGCGCGATCAGGTCGTCGGGCGGCAAATCGATAAGCTCGATGTCGTCGGCCTCATCGAACACGTGATCCGGAAGCGTCTCGCGCTGGCGCACGCCGGTCGTCTGGAAGATGAGATCGTTGAGACTCTCGAGGTGCTGCACGTTGACCGTGGTCCACACGCTGATGCCGGACGCGAGCAGCTCCTCGATGTCCTGCCAGCGCTTCGGGTGGCGCGGCGCGGGCTCGCCACCGGCGAGATTGGAGTGGGCCAGCTCATCCACCAGCAGGATGTCGGGATGTCGTGCGAGCGCCGCATCGAGATCGAACTCGTGGCGCACGATGCCGCGGTAGCTGACGGCGAGCGGCGCGAGCCGCGGTAAACCCTCCAGCAGCCGCTCGGTCTCGATGCGGCCGTGCGGCTCGACGTAGCCGATCACCACGTCGGTGCCGGCCGCGCGTTCGCCGCGTGCGGCCTCGAGCATCGAATAGGTCTTGCCGACGCCGGCGGACGCGCCGAAGAAGATCTTCAGCCGGCCGCGGCGCGCGCGCGCCTCGTCCTCCTTGATCCGCTCGAGCAGCCGATCCGGGTCGGGGCGGGCTTCGGCCATGTTGCCTTCATCTGAGCGCATCGAGTGCCAGATTCAGCTCCAGCACCTTGACGCGCGGCTCGCCGAGAACTCCGAGCAACCTACCCTCGGTGTGCTGCGTAATCAATGCCTGCACGCGCTGCACATCGATTCCACGCGCGCGTGCGACGCGCGCCGCCTGGTAGTTGGCAGCCGCCAGGCTGATTTCGGGATCGAGGCCGCTGCCCGAGGCCGTCACGAGGTCGATGGGAACTGCTGCGCCGTTGCCGGGATCGACGGCCCGCAGCGCCGCCACGCGCGTCTTCACCGCATCGAGCAGCGCCGGGTTGAGAGAAGCCATGTTGGAGCCGCCCGAGGCGGTGCCGTTGTAAGGCTGCGGCGTGGTGGCCGATGGCCGGCTCCAGAAGTAGCTGGGATCGCTGAAGCTCTGGCCGATGAGGCGCGAGCCGACCGCGTGCCCGTCGCGCCGCACGATGCTGCCCGCGGCCTGGTGTGGAAACAGCAGCTGTGCGAGAGCTGTGACCACGAGCGGGTAAAAGATACCGGTGAGCAGCGTGAGCAGCAGCAACAGCACCAGCGCGGGCCGTATGGTGGCGAAGACTGCACAGGCACGACGGGTGTTCATCGGTGTCGCATCCACACGTCTCAGGCGAGGCGCGTCAGAACCAGCAGGACGTCGATCAGCTTGATGCCGGCGAACGGCACGATGATCCCGCCGAGACCGTAGATCAGGAGATTGCGCCGCAGCAGCGTCGCAGCTCCCAGTGGCCGGTAACGCACGCCCCTCAAAGCGAGCGGTATCAGCACCACGATGATCAACGCGTTGAAGATGACGGCCGCAAGGATCGCGGAATACGGGCTCGCCAGGCGCAAGACGTTCAGCGCGCCGAGTTGCGGGTAGGTGGTGATGAACGCCGCCGGAATGATGGCGAAATACTTGGCGACATCGTTGGCAATCGAGAAGGTGGTGAGCGCACCGCGGGTCATCAGCATCTGCTTGCCGGTCTCGACCACTTCGATGAGCTTGGTCGGGTTCGAGTCGAGGTCCACCATGTTGCCGGCTTCCTTGGCCGCCTGCGTGCCGGTGTTCATCGCCACCGCCACGTCCGCCTGGGCGAGCGCCGGGGCGTCGTTCGTGCCATCGCCGGTCATCGCCACGAGCCGGCCGGCCGCCTGGTGCTCGCGGATGAGTTTCAACTTGGCCTCCGGAGTGGCCTCGGCGAGGAAACCGTCGACACCGGACTCGGCGGCGATTGCGGCGGCGGTGAGTGGATTGTCGCCGGTGATCATCACGGTCTTGATTCCCATGCGGCGCAGCTCGCCGAAGCGCTCGCGGATCCCGCCCTTGACGATGTCCTTGAGCTCGATGATGCCCAGCACTCGCGGCCCATCGGCGACGACGAGCGGCGTGCTGCCGCGCCGGGCGACCTCATCCACGCTCGCCTGCACCGCCTTGGGGAAGGGCTGCCCGAGCCTCTCGACCTGGCGACGGATCGCGTCCGCAGCGCCCTTGCGCACCTCCCGCGCACCGATATCCACGCCGCTCATGCGCGTGTGGGCCGAGAAGTGCACGAAGCTCGCGCCGAGGCTGGCGAGGTCACGCTCGCGCAATCGGAACCGCTGCTTGGCGAGCACCACGATGCTGCGTCCTTCGGGCGTCTCATCGGCGAGCGAGGCGAGCTGTGCGGCATCCGCGAGCTCCTCCTCGGTGACGCCGGCGGCGGGAATGAACGACGCCGCCTGGCGATTGCCGAGGGTAATGGTGCCGGTCTTGTCGAGCAGCAGCACATCGACGTCGCCCGCCGCTTCGACGGCGCGCCCCGAGGTCGCGATCACATTCGCCTGCAGCATGCGGCTCATACCGGCGACACCGATGGCGGAGAGTAGTGCACCGATCGTGGTTGGAATCAGGCACACGAGCAGCGCGATGAGGGCGGTGATGGTGATCGGCAGGCCGAGCCTGGTGACGGCGACGCTGTAGAGGGAGTACGGCAACAGCGTGGCGGTGGCGAACAGGAATACCAGCGTGAGTGCCACCAGCAGGATCGTGAGCGCTATCTCGTTGGGGGTCTTCTGACGCCTGGCGCTCTCGACCATGGCGATCATGCGGTCGAGGAAGGTCTCACCGGGATTGACCGTCACGCGCACGATGATCCAGTCGGACAGCACCCGTGTGCCGCCGGTCACCGCCGAGAAGTCGCCACCCGACTCGCGGATGACCGGCGCCGATTCCCCGGTGATGGCGCTTTCATCCACCGAGGCAGCGCCGTGGATCACCTCGCCATCGGCAGCTACGAAATCCCCGGCTTCGATGAGCACCACATCGCCGCGGCGCAGGTCCTCGGCGCGCACCCGCTTGTGATACCCACGCTCGCTCGGGTCGGCCAGTTGCTTGGCCCACACCGTCTGCCTGAGTCCCCGCAGCGCCGCAGCCTGCGCCTTGCTGCGCCCCTCGGCGAGCGCCTCGGCCAGGTTTGCGAACAGCACCGTGAACCACAACCAGAGTGCAATGTTGAAGATGAACCAGGAAGGCGCCTCGCCTCGCCCGCTGAGCGCCTGCAGCCACAGCACGCTGGTGAGGAGGCTGCCGACGTACACCACGAACATGACCGGGTTGCGCCACTGCACGCGCGGATCGAGCTTGCTGAGCGAGTCGAGCAGCGCCGGACCGAGCAGCGAGCGATCGAACAAAGAGAGCGTGCGGCGACTCATGGTGCCGCCCACAGCATCACGTGCTCGACGATGGGCCCCAGGGCGAGCGCGGGCACGAAGGTGAGCGCCCCGACGAGCAGCACCGTGCCGATCAACAGCACCACGAAAGTCGGGCCGTGTGTCGGCATGGTGCCGTCCGATACCGGGATACGCTTCTTCGCGGCCAGCGCGCCCGCCACGGCGAGCACTGCCACGATCGGCCAGAAGCGCCCGAGCCACATGGTGAGCGCGAGCGTGGCATTGTAAAAGGTCGTGTTGGCCGAGATGCCGCCGAAAGCGCTGCCGTTGTTGTTGCCGGCAGAGGAGAAGGCATACAGGATCTCGGAGAAGCCATGCGCCCCGGGGTTACCGACGGCGATACGGCCGGCATCGACGCTCACCGCGACCGCGGTGCCGGTGAGCACGATGAACGGCATCACCAGGATCGCGATCGAGCTCATCTTCATCTCGAACACCTCGATCTTCTTGCCGAGGTATTCGGGCGTGCGCCCGATCATGAGCCCGGCGATGAACACCCCGACGATCGCGAAGATCAGCATGGAATAAAGGCCGCTCCCCACACCGCCGAACACCACCTCGCCGAGCTGCATCTGGAAGAGCGGCACGAAGCCGCCGAGCGGAGTGAACGAGTCGTGCAGGGCATTGACGGCGCCGCACGAGGTCGCGGTCGTGACACTGGCGAACAGCGCCGAGGCGGCGATGCCGAAGCGCGTCTCCTTGCCTTCCATGTTGCCGCCCGTCTGGCCGGCGCTCGCCGTCTGATCGACGCCCGGTCCCGTGAGCAGCGGATTGCCGCGCTGCTCGTTGTAGGAAACCACGGCGAGCAACGCCACGAACAGGATCACCATCGCCGCAAGCACCGCCCAGCCCTGGCGCGTGTCCCCGACCATGCGGCCGAAGGTGTAGGTGAGTGCGGCCGGAATGAGGAGTATCGCCAGCATCTCGAGCAAGTTTGAGAGTGCAGTGGGATTCTCGTACGGATGAGCGGAATTGGCGTTGAGAAATCCGCCGCCGTTGGTGCCGAGCTCCTTGATGCTCTCCTGCGAGGCGATCGGTCCCATCGGCAGCGTCTGCGTGCGCGTCGTGACGCTTTGCTGCACCGGATTACCGGCGGCATCCTTCACGGGGTTGCCGGCGGCGTCGATGACCGGTTGCTGATAGGTGAGCGGCTCGATGGTCGCCACCTCCCGATAGGGAGCGAAGTTCTGAATCACTCCCTGCGATACCAGCGCGAGCGCCAGCACCACCGCCAGCGGCAGCAGGATATAGAGCGTCGAGCGCGTCAGGTCGACCCAGACGTTGCCGATGGTCTGCGCGCTGTGGCGTGCCAGCCCACGGATGAGAGCGATGGCCACCACGATGCCGCTCGCCGCCGAGAGAAAGTTCTGCACGGCAAGCCCCGCCATCTGGGTGAGATAGCTCATGGCGGACTCGCCCGCGTATCCCTGCCAGTTGGTGTTGGTGATGAAGCTGACGGCGGTGTTGAAGGCGGAGTCCGGCGAGAGGTTGGCGAATTTCTGCGGGTTGAGCGGTAGCCACAGCTGGCACCGCTGCAGCAGATAGAGCGCGAGCGCCCCAAGTGCGTTGAACAGCAGCAGTCCGGTGGCGTATTCCTTCCAACCCATCTCGCGCGCTGGCTCGACGCCGCACAGCCGATAGAGCGTGCGCTCGAGCGGGGCGGCGGCGCGCACCGGCCAGATCGCGCCTCCATCGAAGACGTGTGTCATGTACAGGCCGAGCGGCTTGACCGCGGCGAGCACCAGCAGCAAGAAAACGGCAAACAAGGTTACCGCCTCAGCGCTCATCAGAATTTCTCCGGCCGGATCAGCGCGTACAGGAGATAGATGAACAGCGCCACCGTCAGCAGCGCGCTCAGTGCGTAGATGACACTCATTCGAGCCGTCCGAGCCGGGAGATGGCGAGGATCAGCCAGTGAGTCGCCGCATACAGGACAACCAGTCCGAGAATGAAGACAAAATCCACGGCGAGACTCCGGTCATGGGCCCCTGGGGCCGGATACGCTAGCGTGGAGGCTGTGAGCTTCGGGTGAAAAAACCCGTATGATCCCGAACGTGCCCGGGGGGTGTCGGTGAGCACAATCTTCCAAACCGCTCCCGTGTTGCGAGCGCAGGATCGTGTGGCGGTGATCGCGCCCGCGAGCGGTTTCGAGCGCGGCGCATTCGAGGCGGGCCTGGCACTGATCGCAGCCCGTTACCGTGCCGAGTACGGCGGTGGGCTGTTCGAGCGGCAACGGTATCTGGCCGGAAGCGATGCGCGTCGCCTCGCCGAGCTGCATGCGTCGCTCGCCGATCCGGGAATCCGGGCCGTGTTCTGCGTGCGCGGCGGCTACGGTGCGACGCGCCTGCTGGCGCAGCTGGCCGCGCGTGCACCCGCGGGTGCACCGAAGCTGCTGGTGGGCTTTTCCGACATCACTGCACTTCACCTGTGGCTGCAGTCCTACGGCCGCATCAGCATTCACGGGCCGGTGCTCACGCAGCTTCCCCGCCTCGCCCCGGCCACCTGCGCACGGCTGTTCGAGCTGCTGGAGTCCACCCGCCCGGCGGCGCCCTTGTCCGGCGACGCCACGTACGTCGGCGGCATCGCCGAGGGGCCGCTGCTCGGGGGTAACCTGTCAGTGGTGACGCGCCTGCTCGGCACGCCCTATATGCCCGCGCTCGATGGTGCGATCCTACTGCTCGAGGACCAGGGCGAGCGCCCGTACCGCCTCGATCGCATGTGGACGCACCTGCGGCTCGCGGGAGTGTTCCAACGCGTGCGCGGTATCGCGCTCGGCTCGTTCACCGGCTGCGAGGAGCCGGGGGCGAGCTATACCAGTGCCGAGGTGCTGCGCGAGCTGGCGGAGAGCACGGGGCTGCCGTGCGCCGCTGGCTTTCCAGTCGGGCACGGCGAGGTCAATGAGCCGGTGCCTCTTGGCGTACGCGTGCGGCTCGAGGCCGACAAAGCCAGGCTCACCTTTCTCGAGTCCGCCGCGAGCGCTGCCGGCTGAGTCAGAAAAGCGAACCGCCCTCGCCCACCATCCGTCTGCGCAGCACCGGGATCGGCGGTCCGCCATACGACAGGAACTTGTCGTGGAAGGCCTGCCAGTATTGGTGCGGATCGGCATTGGCGGCAGCTCCTGGCTGGCGTGCCACCCAGTCCGCCCGCAACTTGCGGATCATCAGCTTGCCGAGGGTGTACTTGAGGTACTCCGGATCGTAGCTCCCACGCGCGGCCTGCTGGCGCGCATTGCCGGGGTCGGTGTAGGCGCGTTCACGGAACATGCGATCGGACTCGGCGAGCGTCATGCCCTGGGTATGCAGGCCGATCGCGGAAAGGTAGCGCACGTCACGCAGTAGAGCATCGGTGAGCTGACCGATGTGTTGCTCCGCATCGCCGTTGCCGAGGCCTTCCTCCCACATCATTTCCTCGCAGTAATGCGCCCAGCCTTCGGCATATGCGTAGCCCACCCACAGCGCCAGGATCTTCGAAGGGTTGCGATTCGAATAGAGAAACTGCAGGAAATGCCCCGGCCACACCTCGTGCACGCTGGTGTACAGGAGACTCGCCTTACCCGGAATGTAGTCCGCCCGCTCCCTCGCGCTCCACGCCGGATCGGGTGGGGCGATCTCGTAGGTGTATCCCACCCCCTTCTCGTAAGGGCCGGGTATGTTGATATACGCGGCGTTGGAACGGTTGTACGCCGGCGCCTCCGCCACCTCAGGTCGGTCATCGCTCGGGATGGTGACGATCCTCCTGGCAACGATGAACTCGCGCAGCTGCCCAAGCTGGGCGCGCGCGCCCTCGACGGCGCCGCCGACCGGCTTGTCGGCGCGCATCCGCTCGACACAGGCGCGCAGTGTGCCTCCTGGCAGGTACTGCGCGCAGGCCGCCGTGAGCGACTGGGTGTTGCGCTCGAGGTCGGCACGACCCACCTCGAGCAGTTGCGCGATCGGCACCTCGACGCGCTCGGTCGCACGCAGCATCTCGAGAAACAGCGGCTCACCGATCGCAAAGCGGCCGGTCGCATGCGCCCGCTCCCGCTGGAACCACTTGCGGAGCCCGGCCATCGCGTCCGCTGCGGCCGCACTCGCCTGCGCGAGGTCGCGCTGTGCCGCGTCGTCCTGCACCGATGCAAACACCTTGGGCCCATCCTTGCGGAAGAATTCTACGTAACCCCCGAAGTCATCGATCCCACGTTGCGCGAAACTCGGCGGAAGCGGGGTGCGCAGGTTGGCGCGGATGTCGGCGGCGATCTTCGGAATGGCACGCAGGTAGCCGATGTAGCCGCGCATGCGCGTGGCCAGCGGCGCGTAGTCACGGTTCAGGTACACATCGGGATCGAGTTGCTCGAGATAAAAGGCAGGGTTGGTGAAGGGAGACTGTGCCCGCTCGAGCCAGAACAGGTTGCCGTCGATGACGGTGAGCACGATCTCGCGCTCGAGCCGTGCGCTCTCGTTCAGCGCAGCGGCATCGAACGCCTGCGCCTCGGCGCGCAGGGCGTGCAAACGTGCCACCTCCGCGGCGAGTCCGGCCGCGCTCCAGTCGGGCATCTGTCCATCGAACTCATGCCGCCCCGCCTGCGCCGCAAAGAACGGGTCGGCGTGGAACGAGCTCTCGATGAAGCGCTCCGCAAACTGCGCCCAGCCATCGCGTGCGGCGATTGGCGCCGGCGCGGCGACCGGTTTTGGGGCCGGGGCGGAGGGCGAGCCGCAGCCCGACAGCGCGAGACTCAGCGCCGCGAGCCCGCGAACGAAAGGCGCAGATTTCCCCTGACACATTGTTTTTCTCCCGGCATGTTTTCTGTCACGACACGCTCAGTCGAGCCGCCGCACCTGCAGCGCCACCAGGCCTCCGGCGGCGTCACGCTCGAGGTGGAACTCGATGGGGCGGCAGCACACCTCGCAGTCTTCAACGAAGGAGGGCTCGTCGGCGGTCAGATCGACGCGTGTTTGCAACCGCTCGCCGCAATACGGGCAGCGGACCGCGACGAATTCCTCGGGCCGCAGCCCGGGCGTTGCGGTGCCCGGCTCCCACACCGGCTCGAGTCCGTAGAGCTCATCAATACTCTGCCCGTCGACGCGGCTTATGCGCCGCCGCAGGCGTTCGATTTCACTGGGTCTGCGTCGTTTCATGATTTGCGCCCGGGCGTTACGAACTGCGATGCTGCAGGCTTCGCGATACCCGGCAGCGAGGATACGACAATATGCCGATCGTTCGAGGCGCCGTGCTGCTGCTGGGGGCGTCCCTGCTCGCCGGATGCGCGGGCTCGAGACTCGCCGATGAGCCGGCCCCTGGCGTGAACCTGGCCGGCAGCTGGAGACTCGATCACAGCGCGAGCGATGATCCGCAGAAGGTGCTCGACCAGATGCGCGCGGAGGCCCTGAAGATCATCGCGCGTCAATCTCAGCAGGTATCAATGCCGGCCCGCGGGGGTCGTCAGGGACAGGCGCAGGCCGAAAGCGGCCTGGATCCGGCGCTGGCGCAACCGCCGCCTCCTGGGGCGCACTTCGACCCGCTGCGGCGCTCGCCCATGGCACACGTCCTCCAGAACATGGTGGCGCGCGGGGACTTCCTCACCGTGAAGCAGGGTCCTGGCGAATTCGTGCTCGACTACGGGACCTCGCGCCGGACTTTCACTCCCGGCCAGCACAGCGTGGTGTCTGCGGAGGGGGGTGTGGGCGACCAGATCTCGGGCTGGAAGGGCCGTGCATATGTCATCGAGGTCAAAGCGCAGAACGGTCCAGCGATGAGCGAGGAATACGAGCTGTCAGCCGATGGCAAACAGCTCGTTGCGAAGCTGCACATCGGCTCATCCGAGCTGCCGGCGGTCAACCTGACTCGTGTGTATCGTCCGACGGACCAGGCCGCACCTCAGCCGCTTCCCGTCAACGACTGAGCGCCTGCCTCCAACATGCACTCCCGCATCTGCCTGCGTACGAGCCTGCTGGCGATGGTGATGTCCGGGACACTGGCGGTGTCTGCTGCCGCCGACCGGCGCGCCCTGATCCGCCTCGTAGAGGCGACAGACCGCGATGCGCCCGAGGCGATGCAGGAGCTTGTGGTCGAGGGCCGGCACGAGGGTCCGCGCATGTGGAGCGTGCGCAACGGAGAGCACACCCTGTGGATCCTCGGCACGATCTCTCCGCTGCCGAAAAAGATGGAGTGGCAACCGGACGCGGTAGAGGAAACACTGAAGCAGACACAGGAGGTGGTACCGGCATGGCCGGCCTACGGTATCGGCGCAAACCCGATAACCGCGCTGCGCGTCTACATCGCCTGGCGTCACCTGCAGAAGCCTCCCGACAATCTGCCGCTGAAAGAGAGCCTGCCACCGCCGCTGTATGCGCGGGTCGAGTCCCTCAAACTACGTTACGCCCCGCACGACACGAAGATCGAGCAGATGCGCCCGATGCTGGCGGCGCGCGAGCTGCTCCTCAAGGTATTCGACGCGGCCGGGCTCGCGGTACGCAATGAGGTTCAGCAGGAGGTGCTGAAACTGGCGGCGCGCCAGGGAGTGCGTGTCCATCAGGACAAACTGCGCATCGACGATCCGGTCGATGTGCTGAAGGACGTCGGCGCGACTCCACTCGCCGGCGAAGTGGCCTGTCTGGATGCGGTCGTGACGCTCCTCGAGAGCGATCTCGTCAACATGCAGGCGCGCGCCCGCGCCTGGGCACTCGGCGATGTCGATGCGCTGCGTCAGCTACCGCATGCCGACGACCGCGCCGCCTGCATCTCTGCGGTCTCCACCTCCGAGCGCGTTCGCAAGCTCATCGCGCGTGCGCAGGATGACTGGCTGATCGCGGTAACGGACAGCCTGGCCCGCAATCGCGGTACGCTCGCGGTGCAGTCGATGGATCGGCTCCTCGGCGAGCATGGTGCGCTCGCCACCTTGCGTGCCCGCGGCTACCTCGTCGAAGGACCCTAGTAGGGCCCATCAGCTCGCGAGCGCGCAGGCCCACGCCACGGCGATCGAGCCGAGCGCCGCGGCTCCCAATAGCCATTGCGGCAGCTTGCGTAACAGGCGGCGGGCAAAGGTCAGCGCGGCGGCCGCACCGAGCAGCGCGCCGGCTGCGAAGCCGCCCACGTGCGCAACGACGTCCACATCGGTCCCTTCGGCCGCCGAGCCCGTCCAGCCAAGCAGAATGACCCCAGCAATGAGCGGACCCCAGCGCCGCGCCCAGCGCTGTGGCAATGCGAAGCGCTCCCGCCAGGAGTAAGCCGACATCGCGCCCAGTGCGGCGAACACCGCCGTCGAAGCACCTACCGCGCGGTGATCGGGCGGTCCAAGCAGTCCTTCGAACAGATTGGCCAGCGCCGCGCCCATTACCGTAATCAGCCAGGCAGTGCCGCCCCCCATCTGCCGGCCGGCGAGGTAGCCGAACCAGATTCCCGCCGCGAGATTCGCTGCCAGATGCGCAGCATCCAGGTGGAGCGTCAACGCCGTCCACGCACGCCACCACTGCCCTGCCTGCACGCGCGCGGCATCGAGCTCTCCGAGATCGAAGGCATCGAGGCGGACGAGCCCGTTTGAGAGCGCCCACGCAACGCCGACGAGCACCAGAACATAGGCCGCGCAGCCGACCCAGGCATAGCCGTAGAGTGGCGGCGGCGGGAGCGCTGGCGCCGGCGGTGGATTCTCGGCGTCGTACTGGCGCAGGTGCCGCGCGGCGTAGCCCGCATCAGCGGCTGCCACCTGCAGCAGAAACTCCCCGGGCGCCACGGTGATGACGGCGTCCACACCGACCGCGGTGAGCACCAGCAGCCGCTCGTTGCACTCGCGCCGATAGGCGGAGCGGAACACGGTGATGAGCTCGTCCTCGAACACCGCTGCGCCTTCCGAGCCAGGTGATCTCAGTGCGCGTGTCGCCGGATGTGCAGTGCTTCGAATGCACGCCGCGCGAGATCGCCGATCAGCTCGTAGAGCGCTGCGGTAGAGCTCGCCAGCGCGGCGGCGCTGGGGATGAAACTTGGCAGGCCGAGCGGCTCGGACACGTACAGTCCAACCGGCGCCGGCACAACCTGGAACCCTGCGCTCATGAATTCGCGCACCGCGCGCCACTCGTGATCGGCATCCGTCACCAGCACGATGCGTGTGATGCCGAGCGGCCTGAGCAGGTCTGCGCAGAACTGCGCGTTCTGGAACGTATCGCGCGAGCGCTGCTCCGCCCAGCGCGCATCGACGCCGAAGTCGCGCGCGAGCGAGGCGCGCATGGCGGCTGCCTCTTCCTCAGTGCCGGAGACCGCGACCGGCAACCCCAGGCGTCTTGCGACGAAGGCGCCGTAGTTGACCCGAGCGAGCAGGCTCCGTTCGACCGCGGGCTCACCGCCGTACTCGGGCGCGTCGATGCGCCTGGAGTCGCCGCCCAGGATGACGACGGCCTGCGCCTGCAGCGGATGCGTGAGGTCCAGTGGGGGACAGCGCTGCGCGCTGCGGCTGAGGGCAGCGGCCACCAACGGATTGGCCAGCAGCCACAGAGTCGCGAGTCCGGTGACGAGCAATGCCCAACCAGTGCGGCGCATGCGCACATTGGCGCTGCGGCGGGCGATGAGCCAGGCACCACCGGCAGCCACGAGCAGCGGTCCGCCTGGGGGCAGGAGCAGGGTGTGCAGCATGGTCTTCAGCGTGATGAACATGGCTACGTGCCCGTCGGTAGCTCAGAGGTAGATCCTTTGCCAGGCGCGCGAGCGCCAGCGCAGGAACAGCGTGGTGCCGAGCACCATGATATAGATGAGTACCGCGATCCAGCCGCCGAAGGCGCCCCAGCCCAGCTGCGGCAGGAATCCCACCCATCCCTCCCCGCGCGCGAAGGTGAAGGCGTGCGCCAGCGGCACGAACAACAGCAGTGACAGCGCCAGCACCAACATTGCCGGCACGCGCACGTCGCCGGCGCCGCGCAGGCACATGCTGGCGCCGAGATTGAGGCCATCGAAAAACTGGTAGCCGGCGGCGAGCCACAGCAACTGCATGCCGAGGGCGATCGCCGGCCGAGCATCCGCGTCATGCGCGCCGGTGAAGAACGGCAAAACCCATGGACCGCCGAGCGCGATGAGCACGCCGATGCCACCCATGTAGCAGGCCGTGAGCAGGATCACGCGCTCGCCCACGCGTTGCGCCCAGCCACGCGCCCCCGCACCGATCGACTGGCCCACGAGGGTGGTACCTGCCGAGGCGATACCGAACCCTGGCATGTAAGCGAGCGATGTCAGAATCACCACGATCTGTGTGGCCGCCCCGCCGGCGGTGCCGAGGCGCGTCTGCATCATCTGGAAAATTGCAAACCCGAGCAGGTCCGCCGCGGGCGAAAGGCCCATTGGCACGCCGAGGCGCAGTTGCTGCACGAGGCGCGCGCGCTGCAGGCGCCAGGTGAGGTGCGAGCCAAAGCGAGCGCGATAGCCCGGTCCCAGAAACAGCGCCAGCGCGAAGGCGAGGCCCAGGAACTGCGCGACGTTGGTGGCCCACGCGGAGCCGGCGATGCCCCATCCGAGGCGAAAGATGAACTCCTGGTTGAGCACCGCGTTCGTTGCGGTGGTCACGATACTGACCAGCAGCGTCGTGCGCGGCCGGCCGATGCCGTTGAAGAACCCGAGCATCGCCCATACCGCGGCCCCTATGCACGCTCCGGCGACTCGCGGGAACCAGAAGGCCGCGGCCAGTTGCTCGACCGCTGGATCGAACCCGAACGGCGCGAGGATGAGATGGCGCGCCGCCCCGACCAGGACGAACAACGGCGCTGCGCAAGCCATGGCCCACAACGCGGTCCACACCGCCTGCGCCGCGCGGTGGTAGCGGCGCGCGCCGTAAGCCTGCGCGACCAGGGTCTGCACCGCGGTGCCCGCGCCCCCGAGCACCAGCACGACCACGATGACCAGCCATTGCACCGCACCGACGGCGGCCAGTGCGCGCGTGGAAATGCGGCCCATGAACCACATGTCGGTGAGGTTGAGGATGATCTGCACCGCACTGTTGACCATGAGCGGCAGCGCGAGCGCCAGCACCGCACGCTGATCGACATGCGCGCGGCCGCTCTCATCCAGGCGCTGCGCCGGCAGTGGCCCGGCAGCGGGAGCAAGACGGGTAATGGAGTCCATGGCAACATTCTGTGCAATCAGCGATTCTCTCACACTGCTCCACAAGGGAGATTTCATCGTCATGGCAACACGCAGTAAGAGCGTCAGCACCCGCGGGCGCGCCGCGCGCGCAACACGCTCCGGACGCGGCCGCCTCGCACCCGGAAAAGCCAGTCGCGGGCTGGAGGCCGCCGAGGTCGCCATTGCGCTCGATAGCGCCGATATCGCACAGCTGGTGAGCCTGGTACGTGAGGCCGGTGGCGCGCCGATCGGCGCCTACCGCGAGCCCCTCGGTGGCCGTGCGCTGCTGCTCGCGAGTGTGCCGCTGTCCGCCGTGCAACCGACGCCCTTCCAGCGCGACCTCTCGCCGACGCACGCCAAGCGCCTGGCCACGAAGATCGATGAGACCGCGGCGTTTCTCGATCCGCTCATCGTGGTGCGCGGCGAGGACGGACGGTTGTGGACGCCCAATGGACGCCATCGTCTCGCCGCCGCGAAGGTGCTGGGGCTCAAGCAGATCACCGCGCTCATCTCCCCGGACGAGTCGCTCGCCTATCGCATACTGGCTCTCAATACCGAGAAAGCTCACAACCTCAAGGACCGTAGCCTCGAGGTGATCCGCATGGCCCGCAGTCTTGCCAGGCGCCGCGGCAGCGAGCGCGAGAGCAGCTTCAACGCCGAGTTCGAAGCGCCCGAGCTTCTCACCCTCGGCATCGTGTACGAGACATCGCCGCGCTTCGCCGGCGGCGCCTACAGCGCTTTCCTGAAGAAGGTGGACCGGTTCAGCGAGCGTACGCTCGAAGCGAGCCTCACCCAGCGTGCCGATTTTGCCGCGCGCCTTGCGGAGATCGACGCGCACGTCAAGAAGATCATCGCCGCTCTCCAGGCGCGCGGCTTCAAGTCGCCGTATCTGCGCAACTATGTGGTCGCCCGCATCAACCCGGTGCGGTTCCACAAGACGAAGAAAGGCGATACGACCCCGCCGATGCCACTTGCACAGGCGCTCACCCGCATGGCCGCGGCGGCGCGCAAGTTCAACGTTGCCTCGGTATCCAACTCCGACCTTGCCTGGGTAGCGGTGGGTGCGGGCGAGTAGTGTCAGCGCAGCGCCTGTGCACTCGCGCCATCGGTCTCCGGCAACTGCGGCAGGTCGCCATCGTCGCGGTAGTTGAGACCGTAGCCGTACGGAAACAGGGGTCGTTCCCCGGGGCGCCGGCCGATCGCGGGCGGTCGCGGAGAGCCGGGCCAGGAAAAGGACAGGCGGCCGCGGAAGTCGTAGCGTATGGCTCCATCGGCGGCGCGGAACAGCACATCGGCAACACCGCCGCCCTCCGCCCCCGGCAGCCAGGCGGCGACGAAGCTATCGGCGGCGTTGAGCTCGGCATTGACCCACAGCGGCCGGCCCGACAGAAATAGCGCCACCACCGGGATGTGCTGCGCGTGCAGCCGGCGCAGCAGCGCGAGATCGTGCTTGTCGGTGGGACTGTATTCGAGCGTCGTCACATCACCCTTGAACTCCGCATAGGGATGTTCGCCGAAGACGACGATGGCGACGTCGGGCTGCTCAGTGAAGTTGCCCTCGGCGCTCAGCGTCGCCGTGCCACCCGCGGCAAGCACGCAGTGCGCGATGCCCGCGTAGATCGTTTCGGCATGCGGAAAGGCCTGGTTCGGCTTGGTGCCCTGCCAATCAATGGTCCAACCGCCACTTTGTCGGGCGATGCTGTCGGCGGCATCACCGGCGATCAACACGTGTGCGCGCGGCGAGAGCGGCAGCAGGTGCTGGTGGTTCTTCAGCAGCACGAGTGACTCACGCACTGCCTGGCGCGCCACTGCACGATGCTCGGCCGCACCCAGCAACTCGTAATGACCGGCGAACGGCCGCGCTGAGGGGCGCCCTTCGCTGTCGAGGTGAGCGCGCAGCTTGACCCGCAGCACGCGCCGCACGGCATCCTCCAGCCGCTGTGCCGGCACCTGCCCGGCGCCCGCCTCGCGCAGCAGGTTGGCGTGCAGCTCGCGCCAGCCCTCGGGCGCCATGAGCACATCGATCCCGGCATTGACGGCGGCTGCACAGTGGACTGCCGTGCATCCGGGCAGCTGCGCGTGGGCATTCCAGTCCCCGATCAGCAAGCCGTCGAACCCCATGCGTTCCTTCAATACCTGGGTGAGGAGCGCCTGGTTTCCGTGCATCTTCACCCCCTGCCAGCTTGAGTAGGACACCATGATGGTCTGGACCCCGGCGATGATTGCGGCCTCGTAGCCGGCCGCGTCGACATCGCGCAGCTCACTCTCGCTCGCCGTGTTGTCGCCCTGATCCCGCCCACCCTCGGTACCTCCATCACCGAGGAAATGCTTGGCAGTGGCGAGCACGTGCGCGGCATCGAGAAACTGCGGCGTCCCTGGGACCCCCTGCAGCCCCTCCACCATGGCCGCGGCGTACTCGCGTACCAGGCCCGGATTCTCGGCATAGCTTTCGTAGGTGCGCCCCCAGCGTGCATCGCGCGCCACGGCCACGGTCGGGGAAAAGGTCCAGTCGAGGCCCGTGACCCGGACCTCGAGCGCCGTGATCTCACCGATACGGCGGATGAGCTGCGGATCGCGTGCCGCCCCCAGTCCGATGTTGTGCGGAAACAGGGTGGCACCGGGGATGTTGTTGTGGCCATGCACCGCATCGGTGCCCCACAGCAGCGGCAGCCCCCCGGGTAAATCCGCAATCGAGGCCTCATAGAACCGGTCTGCGAGGCTCAGCCACTTACTCGGTGCCGCGAGCTTGTCGCCGCGGGGCGAGGAGTCGCCGCCATTCAGGATGGAGCCGAGGGGATAGTGCCGCAGATCTTCCGGAGTGATGCTGCCGATGTCGGCCTGGATCAGCTGACCGACCTTCTGTGCAGCCGTCATGCTTGCGAGCAGCTTCTCGACGCGAGCGTCGAGCAGCGGATCGCGCGCGAGCGGCAGGGGCAACTTTGGCCAGCGCCGCGGATGTACGGTGGGCCCCCTCGCAGAATCCGCGCCTGCCGCCGCAATGGCGGCGGCCCATACCGCCAGCGCGCAGACCGCGCAATACGCGGCCAGCCGAACCGGTCTCCTCATGGGGCTCCTAGGATACACAGCACAGGGTGATGCAATATGCTGGAACCGACCCTTCATAGCGGCCTCGACACGGGGGCCGTACGTTTGCGGCGCACTGCCTCAGGGAGCGCCGGGCCGCAGACACTCCCGGACCTGCTGCTCATCGAACGGGCGCGCGCCGGGGAAAGCTCCGCGATCGAGGCCTTGATACGCCGCTATAGCGCGCGACTGTTCCGGGTGGCGAACTGCGTGCTGCTCGACCCGCAGCGCGCCGAGGCCGCGGTCCTCGAGGCGGTACTCGTCGCGTTCGGTGATCTCAGTCGCTACGAGCCCACCGGCAAGTTCGCCGCCTGGTTGACTCGGCTCGTCTATAGCCACGCGCGCGCACTGCGCATCAGTACCCGCGGCGCGCACTTTGTGACAGCGATCGAAGCGTCAACGAGCGAGTCAGCGCCCGCCGCCGATGGAGTCCGCGAGCGCCAGGAGCTCGAGCAGTCGATCGCCGCGCTACCGGAAGTGTTCCGCATCGTCTACGTGTTGCGTGTGGTAGAGGGCATCAGCGGCATCGAAACTGCCGCATCGCTCGGACTGCACGAAACTACGGTACGCACCCGGCTGTTCCGCGCGCACCGGCGCCTATCGCCAGACACTGCGCAACGGGTGCGAGCTACGCCTGCACTGCTGGAGCTCTCGGCGGAGCGCGCCGAGCGCATCGCGAGCACGGCGCTCGCGCAGCTGCCTCAAGGCTCGATGCTGATGATCTCCGCCTCCCCGCCCTGAAAGGTGACGCTCTCACCGGCTTCACGACCGAGCAGCGCCTGAGCTAGCGGGGCCATCCAGCTGATGAGCCCGGATGAGGCGTCCGCCTCGTCTTCGCCCACGAGGCGAAACCTCTCGGTGGCCCCGGAGTTGAGTCGCAGCGTGACGAGCATGCCGAAGCGCACGCGCTCCGAGGTCTGAGGCTCCACCATCCTGGCGCTCGCACGCCGCGAGCTCCAGTAACGCAGTTCGCGCTCGATGGCGGCACGTTGCGCCATGTCCTCGCCCGCAGCCAGATCCGCTCGCTGCGCTTCGAGCTCGCGCACGCGCGCCTCGATGGCGGCGAGGCCGCGGCGGGTGACGAAGTTGGGATGCGGACTGATCTGCCTGTCGGACAACGGCTCCGGGTAAGCGTCGGACTCGCGCACGAACGCCCGGCTCATGACACGCCCGGCCCGGTGACAATGTAATGAGTGACCGTCATACTCATCACGCTGCTGTGAGACTGGATGGTATATGAAAGGCACGAAGCGCAGCGTATTGCGAGCCGGCGCGCAGTGACTGCAGTTGTCAGCGCATTCCTGCTGACGTTCGCTGCTCTGTTTCCCATCGTTAATCCACTCGAGGGGGCGCCGTTCTTCCTCAGCTTGACCGCGGGCCTCTCGAGCGCCGAACGGCGTGTGCTCGCCGGCAAGGCTGCCGTCAACGGATTCGCGCTGCTGCTCGGCTCGATGGCGCTCGGTCCGTGGCTGCTCGAGGTGTTCGGTATCCAGCTACCGGTGGTGCGCATCGCCGGCGGACTCGTGGTTGCCGCGCTCGGTTGGAAGCTGCTCACCCAGGAGCAGTGGTCCGACCACGCAGCGGGAGTACAGGCCGGGAGCGCGGCCAAAGTTGGCAGTTTCTACCCCCTCACGATGCCTCTCACCGTCGGACCGGGGTCGATGTCAGTGGCTATTACCATCGGCAGCCGTAAACCGGGCTTCACGCAAGTGTCAGAGCTCGTCGAACACGCCGGTGGAGCGCTGCTCGGTCTCATCGCGATCGCACTCAGCATCTACCTCGCTTACCGCTTCGCCGACAACATCGCGCGGCTTTTGGGCCAGACCGGACTCGAGGTGCTGGTGCGACTGTCGGCGTTCATCCTCATGTGCATCGGCATCGAGATCATCTGGAATGGCTACAGCACGCTGACGGTCGGCGCGCACTGATCCGCGAGCGGGTCCGGCAGCTGCCGGTCGGCCGGCTGCTCATCAGACTGAAGTGCTGAGTAGCTCCACGACTGCCGCGCGTGCTGCCGCCGAGTGCACCGGCAGTGCGAGCACGTCCCCGGGCTGCGCCCACGCGAGCGCGGCGTGCGCCGCCTCGAGCTCGCTCATGCGCAGCTGCAAGGCCGAGGGCGGCAGGCCGGCACGCAGCAGCGCCGCATGAATGAGCCGCGGCACCTCGCCGGGCGTGCGGCCGCGCAGATGAGCTTCGTTTTCCTTGATGACGATGAGCGCGGGGTGAAACTGTGCTGCTGCTGAGGCAAGCGCCTCGAGCTCGGTGTCCTGGCGGTTACCGGCGTGGCCGAGGAGCAGCCCGAGCCTGCCGCTGCCCGCGCGCACGTGCTCGGCCACCGCCAACAGGCCGCGCAGACCCTCGGGGTTGTGCGCGTAATCGACGAGCACATGCACACCCGCACGCTCGAAACGCATCAGCCGGCCGAAGTTGTCGCTCATGCTCGAGCCGAAGTGCGCAAACACTCCGGCGATGGTGGTCGCCGGTATACCGAGCGCCGCCGCCGCGAGCGCGGCACCGGCCAGATTCGCGATGTTGTAAGTCGCGCTCCCATCGACCGCGAGTGGCATGGCGGTCACCTCGCCCAGTTCGCGATCAGCACCGCCATGGTGGAGCACGAGCCGGCCGGCACGCACGCCGCACGTGGCGCCGCCGCGCGCGCGATGAGCGCGCAGCGTGGGCAGGTCCGCATCGAGGGCAAACCACCCGAGCGTGGGTGCACGACCGAAACGTCGCGCCAGGTTTTGCGCACGCTGAGCCAGCTGCGCATCCCCGGCGTTGAGCACCAGGATCCCGCTTTGCGACAAGGCGCCCGCGACCGTGAGCTTCACGTCCGCGAGACCCTCCAGATTGTCGATGCCGTACTCGCCGAAGTGATCGGCACTCACGTTGGTGACGAGCGCCACGCCGACGCCCGAGACGGCGATTCCCCGCCGCAGGATGCCGCCGCGGGCCGTCTCGAGGACGGCAGCCTGTGCACTGCTCTCGCGCACGACCCGCCGCGCGCCGTCGGGCCCGGAATAGTCGCCACGGGCAAGCGCGCGTGCCCCGACGAACACTCCATCAGTGCAGCAGTAGGCGGCCGGAAGCCAGCCATGCGCCTCGGCGCAGGCGGCGATGAGGCGCACACTGGTGGTCTTGCCGTTGGAGCCGGTCACGAGTGCCGTCGGGATGGCGTGCAGCGACTGCCACGGCACCTGCTCCACTGCCGGCAGATCGCAGAGCGCAAACGTTCGTCCGCCCGAGCCCGCGCCGAGTGTCAGCACCTCATCATCGAGCACGTGCGGCAGGCTGCGCACCGCTGCCGCCTCGAGCAGATCCTGCAGCCGCGGCCGCGCCTCACGCGCGGCCAGCTGTTCGAAACGCGAGAATGCCGCACGCTCATCGAGCACCGGGGAGATGACGCTCGCCGCATCGGTGGCATCCTCGAGCGCGGCGGCAGCGAGCTGCGCGTCGAGCCCGCTCCAGCGCGCGGCATCGAGCGAGAGCAACGCCGCGCACAGCGCCCATTCGTTCACCTCGGTCGCCGTGTAAAGCACATCGAGGGGTGCGGCAAGCGCGAGCGAGGCGCCGCTCGCGTGCAGACGCGCTGCCAGTCCCGTCTGGCCACTGACGGAGTCCCCGGCATCCCACTGCAGGTGTGTGCGCGCGCGCGCGGCGTGCGCGTGCCAGGCGTCGAGCAACGCCTTATCGACGGAGAGGCCGGCGGTTTCCAGCTGCGCGCCGCTCCCCGCGAAGAATAGATTTGCGCCGATCAGGCGCCGCGAGGCCTCGAAGGGCAGCACGCTGTCACCGCTCAGTCTTCTGCATCCGGCGCGAAGTGCACGCCGCGCTCATCGCGGATGAGACCCTCGAGACTGAAGCTCGCGGGGGCTTCGCGCTTGTCGCCATAGCTGGCGGCCTCGGTCACCGGTGGCAACGGCGGTGGCAGCGGTTGCGGCGCAGCCGCTCCTGCGGGTTTGAACTTGATGATCTGTTTCCACGACCGCACCAACGCATCGGCAAAGATGAGCAGCAGGTCACCGGGCTGCCCCATCTCGAGCGCAGCGTTGATCGCATCCTGCTCGTCCGGAATCACCGAGATCGTTTCGCGCGCGACACCTGCCGCGACCAGCGCCGCGGCCTGGATGCGCGGCACGTCATCGGGCTTACGCTCGCGCAGATTATCGTCGCGGCGGCAGATGTAGTGATCGAAGCGGCCCGCAACGGCGCGGGCGATGGCGATGAGATCCTCATCGCGGCGGTCGCCCGGACCTGCCAGCACCACGATGCGTTTACCCTGCACCTCGAGGCGCTGCGCGAGGCCGGCCATGGCGTCAACCGCGTGTGCATTGTGGCCGTAGTCAAACAGCACCTTGAAGGGGTGCTCGTTGAAAACGTTCATGCGCCCCGGTGCCTGGAAGAAGGTCGAATCGAAGGTGCGCAGTCCCTGGCGGATCGCCTCCAGCTTGACGCCGAGCGCGAAGGCCATGGCAGCCGCGAACATCGCGTTTTGCACATTGTGGATCGCGCGGCCCTCGAGCGTCGCGGGAATCAGGTGCGTCCACAGCAACGGGATGTGGGCGCCCTTCTCGTACAGAGTGATCATCTGGCCGTTGACGCCGGCCTCGAGCGCACAAGCGCGCCCGCCGGCGCGCACGTGCTCGCGCACCAGCGCGTGCTGAGGATTGAGCGTCACGTAGCAGATGTGTTTCGCTTGGGTGTAACCCGACATCTTCGCTACCAGCGCATCGTCGGCATTGAGCACTGCACAGTCGCTCGCCACCTCGACCACGATGCGCTTCACCTCGGCGAGCTGCTCGAGAGTCTCGATGCCCTTGAGCCCGAGGTGATCCGGCTGCACGTTGAGCACCGCGCCCACATTGACCTCGTTCACGCCCATGCCGGCGCGCAGCAGACCCCCGCGCGCGGTCTCGAGCACGGCAATATCGATCTGCGGATCGGCGAGCACCATACGTGCCGATACCGGACCGGTCATGTCGCCCGAGACGGTCCGCTGACCATCGATGTAGACACCATCGGTGGTCGTAAGCCCCGGGGTGTAACCGGCCATCTTGGTGATGTGCGCCAGCATGCGCGCGGTGGTGGTCTTGCCGTTGGTGCCGGTGAGCGCGGCGATCGGCACGCGCGCCGCAGTTCCCGGCGGAAACAGCATGTCGAGCACCGGCGCGGCGACATCACGCGCCGTCCCCTCGCTCGGAGCCACGTGCATGCGAAAGCCGGGGGCGGCGTTCACCTCGCAGATGCCCCCGCCGATCGCGCGGTAGCTTTCGCTGATATTCTTGGAGAGGAAATCGACACCGCCCACATCCAGGCCGATGGCGCGCACCGCGCGCTCGGCCATCTCGCGATTGTCGGGGTGAATGACGTCGGTCACATCGGTGGCGGTGCCACCGGTGGAGAGGTTCGCGGTCGAGCGCAGATACACCGGGCGGCCGTTCTCTGGCACCGACTCTGCGCTGAGCCCGGCGCGCTCGAGCATGCGGTGCGCCTGTGCATCGAGCTCGAGCCGCGTGAGTACTTTCTCGTGTCCCACGCCGCGGCGCGGATCCTGGTTGACCATGTCGATGAGCTGCGCAACGGTATGCTCGCCATCGCCCACGACGTGTCCCGGCGTACGCCGAGTGGCGGCCACCAGCTCGCCATTCACCACCAGCAGCCGGTGATCGTCGCCCTCGAGGAAGCTTTCGACCACCACTGAGCGCGAGTGCTCGCGGGCAACTACGAACCCGTGCGCAACTTCCTCTTCGGTGGTCAGCCGAATGGAGATACCCCGGCCGTGGTTGCCGTTGTAGGGCTTGGTCACTACCGGAAAGCCGATGCGCCGCGCGGCGCGCACCGCCTGGGTTTCGCTCTGCACCAACTCCTGTTGCGGCACCGGCAGGCCTAGGCCGGCGAGAATCTTGTTGGTCTCCTCCTTGTCGCTCGCCAGCTCGACCGATATATGCGGAGTGCGCCCGGTCACGGTCGCCTGGATACGCTGCTGGTATTTGCCGTGCCCGAGCTGGACCAGCGACTGATCATTCAGCCGCAGCCAGGGGATGCCGCGCCGCTCGGCGGCATGCACGAGCGCTGCAGTGGAAGGACCCAATGCGCGGCGCTGCGCGAAGCGGATGAACTGATCGCGCGCCTCGGGGAAGCTCCACCCTTCGGGAACGCTTCCCTCTGGGCGCAGCTCCGCGGGTAAAAGCGAGCACAGGAGGCGCAGCCCGAGCTCACCCGCCGCGATTCCCTCATCGCGCTGCGCGTACTCGTAGACCACGATGTAGACACCGGGAGCCGCGGCACTGCGCGTCTTGCCGAAGGTCACCGCTTCGCCGGCGATGTTCTGCAGCTCGATGGCCACGTGCTCGAGCACGTGGCCGAGCCAGGTGCCTTCGCCCTCGCGCATGCGGCGATAGAAGCCGCCCGGCTCGCGGTAGCTGCAGCCGTGCTCGGCCAGCCCCGGCAGCGCGGCAGCGAGCGCGTCGATGAAGCCCTCACCGAGGCGCGCGGTGGGCCAGCCCTCGAGGGCACCGAGATCCAGCTCCAGACGGATGACCGGAAAGCGCGCGTACAGCGAGGGGCCTACGTACACGGAACGATCTAGGATGCGCATGGGTGTTGCTCGTCGTAGTAATTATTCAGGCAACCGGTCGCGCGCGGGCGGGTCAGGTAGTGATCTACTCCTTCGACTGGGTGAGCGCGGTGGCGCTCGCGACGTGCGTCTTCAGGTTGAAAGTCGCTCCGGTTACCAGCATATGCAGTCGCAGGCCCAGCATACACGCGGGCTGGCCGTCTTCGACCGTGCCGATGGAAGAAAAACTCACCTCTGAGGGGTCCACCAGGGTCACGCTGCCGCTGCCCTCGACCTCCACCACCTCGTCCGGCCCGATGAAAGCCGCGGTATCCTCATCGAGGCCGATACCCACCGCGAAGGGGTTGTAGGCAACTGCGGTAAGGAGCCTCCCCAGACGATCGCGCTCGCGGAAATGCTGATCGATGATGAAGCGGTTCGTCAGCCCGAGACCGGGCGCAAGCCGCACGCTGCCGGCGACGATGGACGAGCCCTCATCTCCACCGGCGATCATGTGCTCGCATAGAATGCTGGCGCCTGCGCTGGTACCGCCGACGCTCACACCGCGCGCATTGCGGATGCGGATGAGCTTGGCCACCGGGGTGCCGCCGAGAAGTGTGGTGAGGCGCAGCTGATTGCCGCCGGTGAAGAAGATGCCGCTCGCCTCCTCGATGCGCTTCAACCGCCCCGGCTCGCGGCAGTCCCGGCGCGTATCGAAGTCCATGACCGTGACGCGGGCCGCGCCGAGTGCCTTGAATATCTCTTCGTAGCGCGAACCGGTCTCGTGCATGCGGCTGGCGGTCGGTATCACAACGATGTCGGCTTCTTCGGCCCCCGAGATACGCACGAAGCGCTCGAGGATGCGCCGGTCGTTCTCCTTGTTCTCCGCACCCCCGATGGGGATGATCCAGCCGCGCGCTTGGCCCTCCGGTACTCTGCTCGGCATCCGCTACTGACTCCTTGAATATCCGCTGGCGCGGGGGAGTTAAAGTTACCACGCCGGCGCTGCGGCCGCGCATTGCGTGCATCAGATCGGTTAAATCCTACGGCAGAATGAGCTCTCCACGTCGGGCCGCGCCCCGGGTCGCAACGCTGCGACGCCGTGCCTGTGAGACTCGCGTCGCACTCCCCAGCGCTGCGCCTCGCAGTGCGCCCCCGCATGCGCACGAGCGCAGCGCCAGCCGGCAGAATCCGCGAGATCCGAGCCGGGTAACGAGGACGCACACCGAATATAAACATGTTGATATACGTCGGTAGCAACATGTTGAGACTGCCAGCGTGCATCACCCGGAAAGCCGCCGGACCTACGAGGCTGCGGCGTGCAGCGCAACCACCATCGCTGAGCTGCTATGCATTTTTGTGGACGGCTATGCCTTTTCCCCGCTTGACGCCGCCTTGCCCGCTCGGGCTCTATTGCGCCATTCGAACCATAGCGGCAGCGGCCTCGAGGGGCGCTGGCTGCAGGTGCAACAGCCTTCATGAGACCTCGCCGGCGAGATGCCCAGAGAAGCGCGCCCAGCGGACAGGCGCAGCGCTCGCTCCGCTACCGTAATCTGTGCAATCCGTTCGCGCCGGTAAGAATCTTCTCGGACGACCACATCGAAAGCATGCACATGGCGGCGCTCGGCATCCTCGAGCGCCAGGGCATGCGCGTGCTCTCGGCGCGCGGCCGCGCGCTGCTCGCGGCCGCGGGCGCGAGCGTCGATGAGGCGACGCACATGGTACGGCTCGATGCGGCGATGGTAAGCCGCGCGCTGGCGACGGTGCCCGCCGAAGTGACGATCATCGGACGCGACCCGGCCCACTCATGCCGAGTGGGTGGCCAAAACGTGGTATTCGCGCCGGTCGCCGGCCCACCGAGCGTCAGCGACCTCGTGCGCGGCAAACGCACCGGCTCGATCGCGGATTTTCGCGACTTCGTACGGCTGTCGCAGGCCTTCGATGTCGTGCACGTTCTCGCGCAAACCACCGAGCCGCAGGATGTGCCGGTGAACGAGCGGCATCTCGACGCCGCGCTCGCGCAGCTCACCCTCGCCGACAAGGCGCCCAACTTCTACAGCCGTGGCGATGCTCAGCTCGCGGACTGCTTTGCGATGCTGCGCATCGCCCACGGCATCGATGAGGCGACCTTTCGCGCCGCACCGCGCTGCTTCAGCATCTGCAACACCAACTCGCCGCTGCAGCTCGATGTGCCGATGACCGACGGCATCATGGAGTTCGCGCTCAACGGCCAGCTCATGATCGTCACGCCCTTCACGCTCGCTGGCGCCATGGCGCCGGTCACCATTCCTGGCGCACTGACGCTCGCGCACGCCGAGGCGCTCTTCGGCATCACGCTGTCGCAGACGGCCCGCCCTGGTGCACCGGTCATGTACGGCAGCTTCACCTCGAACGTCGACATGAAATCCGGCTCGCCGGCTTTCGGCACGCCCGAATACGCCAAGGCAGCCTTCGGTGCCGGACAACTCGCGCGGCGCATCGGTGTGCCGTGGCGCTGCTCGAGTGCAACGGCATCCAACGCACCCGATGCGCAGGCGGCGTACGAAGCGCAGATGAGCTTGTGGGGCGCGCTGCTCGGTGGCTGCAACTTCATGCTGCACGCTGCCGGATGGCTGGAGGGTGGCCTCACGGCGTCATTCGAGAAGTTCATTCTCGATGTCGAAATGCTGCAGATGTTCGCGGAGCTCTTCCAGCCGGTTGCGGCTACGGCAGAGGAGATCGGCATCGATGCGGTGGCCGAAGTCGGACCCGGGGGTCACTTCTTCGCAGCGGCGCACACCATGCAGCGCTACCGTGACGCCTTCTACACTCCATTGATCTCCGACTGGCGCAACTACGGCGCCTGGGTGGAGGCTGGCGCGAAGACTGCCACCGAGCGCGCCGCCAGCGTGTGGCAACAGACGCTGGCAGCGTTTCAACCGCCTCCGATGGATGCCGCCGTGCAGGAAGAGCTCGCGGCCTTCGTCGAGCGGCGACGCCGCGAGGGTGGCGCGCCTCCGGCAGGCTAGCTATCTCAGTCGCCACACCACTGGCAACTCCAGCGCTCCTGCGCTGAGACCTTGAGCACCAGGTCGAGCCGGATCTGGTGGCCCACGCATCCGCCACGCGTCCAGGATTTTCCGACGGCATTGCCGGGCCATGCTCCGATGCTCGGATCGACCCATTCGCGATAATTCGCCTTGCGATCGAGCGGCGGCCGGGTTTCCAACGGCCGCGGATAGTCCTGCAGGAACGACTCGAACTCCGCCAACGACACATCAAACCAGCGCTCGCGCAGTACGAACGGTTCAGCCATGAGATCAGCGTAGAAAGGCAGCTGTGCGACGTCCATGAAGTCTCGACGGACGGCGACTACTGGATAGGTCATCGACTGCCGACGGGGCCGCCTGAGCGACGGCGGATCGCTCAATGGATTCGCAACACCACCTTGCCGAGCACGTGCCCGCTCTCCAGGCGCGCGTGCGCTGCAGCGGCCTCGCCGAGCGGATACTCGGCAGCGATGGGTACCTGCAGCTTCGTGCCGGTGATCGCCTGATTCAGGTGCTCGAATTCCTGAGGCCCGGCGATGGCATTGAAGCGGGTGCTGCTTCTGATATCGACGTTCGGCTTGGGCTCAGGACTGACTCCCCAGGGGAAGGCCACGCGTCCACCGGGTTTCAGCGCCTCGACGCACTGCGCGAAACCATCACCGCCAGCAAACGCCAGCACCGCATCGACTCCTCCGGGAGCGAACTGGCGCGCGACGGCTGGAATGTCGCCCTTGCGGCCATCGACCACCGTGTCCGCTCCCAGCCGCTTCGCCAGGCTGACGCCATCGTCTCCCGAAGCGGTGCCGAGCACGCGCGCACCGCGCAATTTCGCAAACTGCAGCGCAAGAGTGCCCACGCCACCGGAGGCGCCATGAATGATCAGCGTCTCACCGGACCTGATGTGCAGGGCGTCATCTATCCCCTGAATGGCGGTCAACGCCGATGCGGCGATCGCGCCGGCGTCACGCAGGCTCAGCCCCGCAGGCAGATGGCCGACGTGCTTCGCCGGTATGGCCACATATTCGGCGTAGAAGCCACCCTTGGGGTTGTCCCACATATAACCATAGACCGGATCACCGGGCCTGAAGCCGCGTACCTGCGCGCCCACCGCGGCGATCACGCCAGAACCATCGGTACCGAGCACCAGTGGGAAGTGAGCGTGTTTCAGCTCCTCGGGATGAGCGCGAACCGAGGCATCCCACACCGCCACATCGGCGCTGTCCACGGCGATCAGCACGTCGTCTGCCTCAGGCTTTGGCACCGGCACGGTATGGAGCGTGATGACCTGCGGGCCGCCCGCCGCATCGATCGCAGCGGCGCGCATGGTCTGCGGCACCGCCGCGCCGGTGGCCTGCCACAGCGACAAACTCAGGCCGGCTGCTGCGACCATTGGCTTCAGGCTCATGCTTTTTGCTCCATGAGGTCAGGACTCGGGAGCGCATCATACGTCGCGCCGCGCAGTGGCATCCAAGCGCTCGCCGCACTCCCCTAACCATTCGGCGCCCGTTGGGTGAGTGCGTGCCCGAGGGCAATCGGCAATAATCCGCGAAAAGGAGCCGCCACACAGCGGCCGGGCCGAGGGGCGCATGTCCAAACTGACCGACCACCCCCTGTTGCTGTTCGTCGTCTCGCTCGTAGTGTTTTGGGGGTGTGCCCAGCTTGGCGCGGCCCTGCGCCGTAAACAGGAAGCGCACGGCGAGCGCGCACCTGAGATCTTCACCATCGTACTGACCGCGTCGTTGACGCTTCTCGGCCTGATCATCGGGTTCACCTTCTCCATGGCCGTGAGCCGCTATGACCAGCGCAAGGACTACGAAGAGAACGAGGCCACCGCGATCGGCACGGAATATGTCCGCGCCGGGCTCCTGTCGTCGACCGACGCCGCAACGACGCGCCTGTTGCTGCGAAGTTATCTCGAGCAGCGGATCCTTCTATACCAAAGCGAAGAGGAAACTCAGCGCGCAAGGCTCAGAGAGCGAACCACGCAGCTGCAGGCGCAGCTGTGGTCTACGGTGCAGAGCGCGGCAATCGCACAACCCGGTCCTCTCACGGCGCTCGCCGCAGCCGGGATGAACGATGTGCTCAACACTCAGGGATTCACACAGGCGGCTTGGTGGAACCGCATCCCTGGAGCGGCCTGGTTGCTGATGCTGCTGATTGCCCTGCTTTGCAACGTCATGGTCGGTTATGCGGCGCGCGGCGGGACAGTGCGTACGCTGCTGCTCACCATCATGCCGTTATTGATCTCAACCGCATTCCTGCTCATTGCCGATATCGACAGCCCGCGTGGCGGCGTGATCCGCGTCAGTCCGCAGAATCTGCTGAGCCTTTTCCAGCAGCTGCATTGACTGGTTGACTGCAGCGCTTGCGCGCGGGCGTGCTGCGCACCGGGCGGCACGGCGATGGCCGGGATCCGGCCTACAATCCGGTCTCGTGACACTCTTCGTGAGCCTTGCCGAAACCTCGCAACGGGTGGGCGCCACCGCGGCCCGTCTGGGGAAGGTGCGCGAGCTCGCAACGCTGCTGGAGCAGCTCGCACCCGAAGAGGTTGGACCCGCGGTCCAGTATCTGTCCGGGGAGATGCCGCAGGGGCGCATCGGCATCGGACCGGCGGCGGTCGGCCGCGCAGCCGCGACCGACCCCGCTCCGGTGGCAACACTTTCGATCAGCGACCTGGACCTGCGCCTCAGCTCGCTTGCTGCCATCAGCGGCACAGGCTCGGCGGCCCAGCGTGCGGAGCGGCTGCGCGAGCTCTTTGCGCTCGCGACCGCAGCCGAGCAGCGGTTCCTCCTGCAGCTGCTGGTGGGCGAGCTTCGGCAGGGCGCGCTCGCGGGAGTGATGCTCGAGGCCATCGCGAGCGCCGCGCGGCTGAGTATTGCGCAAGTGCGCCGCGCGGCGATGTATTGCCGCGATCTCGGTGCGCTCGCGCACGCCGCTCTGCTCGGTGGCGCCACGGCGCTCGCGCGATTCCAGCTCGAGCTATTCGTACCGGTTGCTCCGATGCTCGCCCAGACTGCTGCCGATGTTGGCACTGCGCTGCGCGAGCTCGGCGGCGAAGCGGCCTTCGAGTGGAAGATGGACGGGGCCCGCATACAGGTGCACAAGAACGCCGAGGAAGTACGCATCTACACCCGCGGTTTGCGCGATGTCTCCGAGGCGCTGCCCGAGATCGTCGAGCTCGCGCGCACCATCCCTGCACAGGTGCTGATCCTCGATGGTGAGGTGATCGCGCTCGACAGTTCCGGCCGGCCGCATCCGTTTCAGATCACCATGCGTCGCGTCGGGCGCCGGCTCGATGTCGAGGCGGTGCGCGCCGGGCTACCGCTCAAGGCCTTCTTCTTCGACTGCCTGCGGATCGAGGCCGACAGCATCGCCGACCGTCCGGCTCGCGAGCGGTTCCAGGCGCTGGCCGGCGCGGTGCCTGCCAGCGTGCAGATGCCTCGACTCGTCACGAGCTCAGAAGACGCGGCGCGCGAGTACTACGCTGCCGCGCTCGCGGCGGGCCACGAAGGGCTCATGGCGAAGTCGCTGGCGGCGTCCTACGAAGCCGGCAATCGCGGCGCCGGCTGGCTGAAGATCAAGCGCGCCCACACGCTCGATCTGGTGGTGTTGGCGGCCGAGTGGGGACATGGCCGGCGCACCGGCAGACTATCCAATCTGCACCTCGGGGCTTTCGATCCAACGACCGGCCAGTACGTGATGCTGGGCAAGACTTTCAAAGGCCTGACGGATGCCATGCTCGAGTGGCAAACGCGGGAGTTTCTGCAGCGCGAGACGCACCGCGATGCCTTGACCGTGTACCTCAGGCCTGAGCTGGTCGTGGAAGTAGCCTTCAGCGATCTGCAGGCGAGCAGCCGTTATGCCGGCGGACTCGCGTTGCGCCTGGCACGCGTCAAGCGCTACCGCGACGACAAGTCGCCCGCCGAGGCGGACACCATGGAGGCGGTACGCAGAATCTACGCCGCGCAGAGCGGCACCCTGCATGGCTAGCGCGGCATAGCGGGGCGTTTTAGGCTTGGAGGCGATGAATACCGAAAGTTGCGATGTGGCGGTGATCGGCGGTGGACCCGCGGGCAGTACGGCCGCGGCGCTGCTCGCGCGGCGCGGGTATCGGGTCATGCTGCTCGAGAAGGCGCATCACCCGCGCTTCCACATCGGCGAATCGCTGCTGCCCATGAATCTGCCGCTATTCGAGCGGCTCGGCGTACTCGAGCAGGTGCGCGCCCTGGGTGTCGTGAAGCCGGGAGCGGATTTCGAGGCGGACAACGAGCGCGGCTACAACACTTTCGCGTTCGCGCGCGCCCTCGGCAACAGTCCGCCACATGCCTTTCAGGTGTGGCGTGCGGACTTTGACCGCATGCTGTTCGAGCACGCGCGCGGCTGCGGAGTGAGTGCCCGCGAGGGACACGAGGTAGTGCAGTGCGAGCAGCGCGGCCCGCGCGACGCCCGGCTCGAGGTGCGCACCGATGATGGCAGCAGTTATGTCATCGAGGCGCGCTATCTGGTGGACGCGAGCGGTCGGGATACCTTCCTCTCGGCACGCCGCCGGCTGCGCCGTCGCAACAAGCTGCACCAGAGTGCGGCAATTTTCGGCCACTACCGCGGTGCCGAGCCGCGCCCCGGCGAGGACGCAGGCAACATCAGCATCTACCGATTCGAGCACGGCTGGATGTGGATGATTCCGCTACCGGACGGTGTCATGAGCGTGGGAGCGGTGTGCCGCCCCGATTATCTCAAGCAGCGCCGCGGTTCGACGCTCGAGTTTCTGCGCGCAACGCTGCAGCGCAACCCGGCCCTGTGGGGGCGCCTCGCGCAGGCCGAGCTGATCGACAACAAGGTGCACGTAACCGGCAACTACTCCTACGATTCGCGCTGCATCGGTGGACCCGGTTGGGTACTGATCGGCGACGCCTTCGCTTTCGTCGATCCGGTTTTCTCCTCTGGCGTGTATCTCGCCATGTCCGGCGCGGAGCAGGCGGTCAAGGCTGTGGACGCGGCACTGCGCGAGCCCGCAGCGGAAAAGATGTTGTTGCGCCGCCTGGAGCGGCGCTATCGCAACGGTATCCGCCGCTTCTCCTTTTTCATCTATCGCTTCAATGATCCGGTCATGGAGCGCTTGTTCCGCCGCCCGAGCAACCGCTGGCAGATCGAGCAAGGGATGATCTCCATGCTGGCGGGCGACCTGTTCGATACGCCGCGCGTGCTGCGGCGGCTGCAGCTGTTCAAGCTGGTGTATGCACTGAGTTGCCTGCGTGACTGGCGCCGTTGGCGCGCGGAGCGCAGCTATCGACTGGCGCAGGCGCAGGCCCGTTTCACGGGCGGCAACACTCCGCTCGATCGCGCGTGAGCCCGCTGCCGCCATTGACCGGTGGGTGTCACTGCGGCGGTATTACTCTGACGGTGGAGCTCACAGCCGCGCCGCACGAGTTTCACCCGCGGGCTTGTGACTGTGACTTCTGCCGCAAGCACGGCGCAACCTGGGTGTCGGATCCCAAGGGTTCGCTTCACATCCGCATCGGCGATGCGCGTGATGCGGGCCGCTACACCCAGGGTGCTGGCCTTGCCGAGATGCTACTGTGCCGGCGCTGCGGGGTGCTCGTGGCGGCGCTGTGGCAGGCGGACCGTCTCTACGGAGTCGTGAATGCGCGCGCACTCGATGCCCGGGACGGGTTCTCCGCTACTCAGCCAGTGTCGCCGCAGCAGCTGTCACCGGAAGCGAAGGTGAGCCGGTGGCAATCGATCTGGTTCGCTGACGTCAGACTCGCCACCGGCACACTGCCGGGTAAATGAATCTCAGGTCCGCAGGTACGAAGCGCCGCAGCGTCACCATCTCGCGCAGGATCGCGGGAACGCCGATCCATCGGCTAGAATCGCGCGCGCATAGCGAGGTGGGCTGACGATGCGAAACACAATTCCACTGACGTTGGCATTCATGCTGCTCGGCGCGGGGGCGTTGCAGGGCTGCGCCTCGACAGCGTCGCAATGCACCTCCGACAGCTGCAAGCAGGATGCAAAGATCACCGCGGACCTGAAGGCAAAACTGAAGGAGCATCGCGAGCTCGGTCCACCCAACAGCGTCTACGTGCAGACGCGCGGTGGCGTCGTCTATCTCACCGGGCAGGTGGCGACCGACCTGCAGCGCAGTACCGCGGAATCGCTCGCCGAGAATATCCCCGGTGTTGTCAGCGTGGTGAACTCCATCGCACTCACCTTCGGCGGCCGCTGATGCGCAGCTCGCAGCGGGCCGGCCAGCTCAGTGTTTGGCTGACGGCTATCTGCGCCCTCGTTCATGCGGGGGCAGTGCGCGCGCAGCAGGCCGGGTCGAGCGCCCAGGGGGTGCCGGCAGAGATCGCCACGGCCTTAGCCGGCTATCGTGTGCCGGGGCGCGCGGCATCTGTCGATCATGGTGCCGCGAGGGCGCTGCGCGATGTCTACGCGCAGCGTGGCAATGCTCCGCTCTGGAGCCGCGAGGGACACGCGACCGCGCAGGCGCAGGCCGTCGTGCGAGCCCTGCAGCACGCCGATAGCTACGGGCTGCAACCGGAGGATTACGCCGGCAACGCCCTCGCGAAGCTCGCGGATAAGCCGCCGTCTTCTTCGCACGCGGATGCCGAGCGCTGGGGCCGGTTCGATGTGCAACTTTCGGGTGCGACGCTGCGCTTCATGAGCGATCTGCACTACGGCCGCGTCGAACCCGCCTCAGCAGGCTTCAATCTTCAGGGAATGCATCAGCAGCTGGACCTGGTTGCGAGCCTCAGCGCTCTCGCGGCTGCGAACGATGTGAACCAAACCTTCGCCGGTATCGAGCCGCCCTTTCACCAAAACGCATTGCTCAAGACTGCGCTCGCCAAATACCTGGATCTTGCGCAACACCCGGAGCTGAAGAAGCTGCCGCCGATCAGCAGCTCGCTAAAACCTGGCGATCGGTACGCGGGAGCCCTGCCGCTACGGCGCCTGCTCAGCGCACTCGGCGATATGCCGGGGCCGGGCACGACACCGGCCGAGGACGACATTTTCAGTGCCGAGTTGAGCGAAGGTGTGCGTACCTTTCAGCAGCGCCACGGCATGAGCGCAGATGGATTGCTCGGCAAAACCACCTTTGTGGCGCTGACGACCCCGTTCACCAAGCGGGTGCGCCAGATAGACCTGACGCTCGAGCGCTGGCGCTGGCTACCGCTGTTTGAGACGCCGCCAATCATCGTCAACATCCCGCAGTTCCGCCTATTCGCGTTTCGCACCACCGAGGACCGCGTGGCCGACATCCTGGAAATGGATGTCATCGTCGGTAAGACCTATCCGCGCATGCAGACTCCGGTGTTCGAGTCGGACATGCGCTACGTCGTGTTCAGGCCCTACTGGGACATACCACCGAGCATCCTGCGCAACGAGATGCTGCCGAAAATACGCGCCAACCCAGGGTATCTGGCCGCGCAGCGGCTGCAGATCGTGAACGGTCAGGGCGATAACTCGCCCGTGGTGCCGCCCTCACCCGCGGCCATCGAGGCGCTGGCCGCGGGCAAATACCGACTGCGGCAGATGCCCGGTGAGGACAACGCGCTCGGGCTCGTGAAGTTCATGTTTCCCAACACCTACAACGTCTACCTGCACTCGACCCCAGCCCACCGACTGTTCAAGGAATCGGTGCGCACTTTCAGTCATGGCTGCATCCGCGTGAGCGATCCGCTCGCACTCGCCACCCACGTCATGCGGGACGAGCCTGGCGAGTGGACCCGCGAGAAGATCGACGCCACTATGAACGGAGAGAAAACCGTGCGCGTGAATCTGCAGCGCCCGATCACCGTGCTGATTCTCTACGGGACGGCGCTCGCGACCGAGGCTGGCCCAGTCATGTTCTTCGATGACATCTACGGGTACGACAGAAAACTCGAGCAGCGGCTGGGTCTGGCGCCCGCGCGCTAAGGGTGCCTGAGGAGATGCCGCCCGCCGTGCAGCACTACCAGCAGCGCACGCGCCCGTTATCCAGGTGCACGAAATCGGATTGCGGATAGAAACCGACACCGCCGCGGGCCATCCCGAGCGCGAGCTCGCGCAGCTTGCTGGTCCGGAATCCCGGCAGCCGCACGTCGATCGCGCGACCCTGCAGATGGAGACTGTGCTCAGCCACACCGCTCGAGTGCTGGCGCAGCGCTGCGTTGGTCAGCGAAGAGCGGTAGCCGCTGATCACCTCATAGGGCTCATCGCGATCGGCGAGCACGCGCAGATCCGCGAGAATATCGAGCACTCCGGTGTCGATGGGATGAACGTCGCCGGTGCGAAAGTCCCGCAGCAGCTCATTGATCCGCTCGAGCTCTGCGGCGCGGTACTCCCCGGCCTCGAAGTAAACGGTGGATAGCCGCTCGCCCGTATGGGTATGCACGAATGCCAGCGAGCGGCGCTCGGGAATACGCGCCCAGGCGGCGCCGAATGGCAGCAGCATGAGACCGGCGCCGGCGCACTGCAGAAACTGGCGTCGGTCCGAGCGTTTGGGATAGCGGCGATAAAGCATTGCCGTCACGCGGCCATGACTCCTCTCGGGCAGGCCGCGCATGATACTCGGGAAATGCTGAGCGGCAACAGGTCGCCGGTCACGGCTAACCTGCGTGCGGGGTCAGCGGTTTACCATTAATCGCCCGGACATCAGAAGCGCAAGCCGATCGTGACCGGGATGAACTCCAGTGGCTGCGGCGAGGTCTCGATGCGCGTGTAACGCGCCTCGATGAAAAGCGTCGGTCCCTGCAGGCGGAAAGCCATGCCGATGCCGCCGTTCCAGCCGAACCGAGTGGTCGAATTCGAGGCCACCACCGCGTTGCCAGTGCCGTAGTAGCAATAGCCCCACCAGGGATTGCACACATAGCCATAGCCGTACTCGGTGAGCTGCAGCTCGGTGTAATAAGCACCGACGCCGCCAATCAGGTAACCGTAGGTGGTGGACGAAAACAGGTGTTGTGCCTCGAGGTTCAGACTCGCCGACCAGATGTCGGCCCAGCCACCGGTGATATTGAGGCCGGTGGCCACCGAGCCCGCGTTCTGCAGTGCCCGCGTCGCATTGTTCGCCGCGTAGTTGAAATCCAATCTCAATCCCAGGGGATGTCCAGGCTCCCGCCAGGTCACCGCAAAGCCGAGATCCCAGCCAGTCTGCAGAAGGTCGGCGGTCTGGCCCACCGGCGGATTGGCGCCACCCATCATGGACCAGCGCACCGGCGAGTACTCCTGAGCAAAGGCGCCGGGCGCGGCCGCAAGCAGCGCAGCGCAGGCGCATAGTGCTAAGCGTGGCGGCATCGACTCCTCCTCTCCTGGAAAATCGCACACTCTTTAACGCATTGGTCGGCTGCGCCGCAACGTGATTCAACCGCTTATGTGAAGCGGTCGTAATCGCACGCCGACGCCCATCGGAACGAATGGCCGCGGCCGCGGTTGACACTCGAAGAGGCATGCCGGCCGCGCGCCCGAAATCACGGCCATGCTATTGAGGCAAGGGCGAGCCGTACCTACGCGGCGAGCCCGGGTGGTACGGAAGGGGAGCGTCGACGGCTGCGTTACTTCGCGCGACCGGTGGCTTCGTCGAGCCCCTCGCGCAGCACGCGCGCCCATTTGATGAGCGCGGTGCGTGCGGAGCTCATGTTGGTAACGGAGTTGGTGATCTGGAAATTGCCGGTATCCCTGCCCTGAACGCTGTCTACCGCACGCGCCATCAACTTGCCGGTCACCGAGTCACGCAGCTCGGCGATGAGAGTCATGTGACCCGCGCTTGTGGTGTAGGTGCGGCTGCGCCCGGCCGACATCTTCTCCGGGGCCGTGATGTAGAGATTGACGATCGCCGCCGAGACGCGCAGCACATCGTCGCCGCTCTCATCCACCACCGGGTAGCCGTTCTTGGTGAGCTCCTCGGTGAACACCTTGCGGAATTCCTCTGCCAGCGCCTGCTTGATCTTCTCGATGTCACTGTTGCTCAGCCGCCGCGAAGGACTGCGCTCGGAGTCGTTAGGCTTCCAGTTCTTGTCGAATTCCACCTCGATCGGATCGAGTCGTACGCGCTTGTAGCCAGAGAAATCCGCCTCGGGCAGCTTGTACACATGGTCGAGCTGCTTGCTCTTGACGCGTGCGAGTCCGTCCCATTCCTTTGGCGGCTCATCGCTCAAGACTGCCATCGGCCACAACGCTGCCAGCGTCCCGGCGAACAGCAGCGCGAGTGCCGTGCGGTGCATAGTGCTCATGTGAGATCGGATCATCGTGTCTCCTTGGATGCTCCGGCTACTGGCTCACCACAGGTGACCACGACTTGTCGGGGTTGAAGCGCTCCATCTTCTGGAATTCCTCCAGCGTCTTCGGCCCCAGGTCTTTCTCGTAGACCACTCCAGTGTGACTCACCATGAAGGTCTTCAGTCCCGTCTCGCCGTACTCAGCCGGCGCGGCGACCAGCGCAAAGCCGCCGATCATCACGCCTTCCACGACGTAGTCCATGGCGCCGAGCGGCGCTGCCGGCCCCTGGCTCTTCAAGACCTTGAAGAAGTATCCGTGGTAAGGCTCGGCTTTGAGGTTGTAACCCTGCTCGATGGCCTCAGCGATCTTCTCGCCGATCGGGCCGCCCCATGTGCCGTCGGGGTTCTGCCACGCGAGCCCATCCTGCTTGCCGGGACTGCTGACGATGCGCTGTGCGTACTGCGACGGTTCGTAGCCCTGACGCTTGCGATAAGCGAAGTCAAACTGCGCATCCACATAGCCTTCACAGATGTCGATGGCATCGAGCTCGTTGCTGCCGATGCGGCGGAACATGAGCTCCTGCCGGCCCGCTGGCGCATCGAAGGACCAGCGGCCAGCGTGCTTGACGATGGGAAGCGCGAAAGGCCAGTCCTCCTCGCCGACGAGCAGGTAAGCGCGCGCCTGGTCCTTGGGATCGAGTGCCACGTGCTTCTTGGTGCGCGCCTGAGCAGCAAACTCCTGCGAGCGCTCCCGGTCTTGTGCGTACTCGCCCGTGAGGATGAGATCCTCACCCTGTGGGCCCACGATGCGGAGCAGCGAAGTCACGTCGAACTTCTCCGCTGCATCGACCAGCGCATCGCCGGCCTTCTCCGCGGATTCAAATGTCTGCGCCGCGGCAGCCGCCGGTTTCCCCGCAGTCGCTTTGGCCGATGTCGCCTTGGCGGGAGCCGCTGCCGGTTCCACCGCCATCACTGAGCTCAGAAGTCCTCCGAGGATCAAGCCCAGGACGCAAGAGATTCTGACGCCGCTCATCTGCGCCTCCCGCCGCCACCACGACTGCCACCCCCGCGGCTACCGCCACCACGAGAGCCGAAGCTCGATGACCCGCGGCTGCTCGACGCAGATGCCCGCGAACCGCTGTAGCCGCTCGAGGACGAGAATGCATCCCGCCCTCCACCGCGCGATCCGCTCGAGCTGCCGCGGGAAAGATCACGTCCGCCGATGCTGTCGGATCCGCGGCCGCCTGCACCCGTTCCTCGACCCCCTGCGCCGCCTCCCGCGCTGCGATCACCGACGCCGGCACCACCTGGGCTCGAGACGTTGCCGCCCTGACGACCGATCTGCTGCCGTGCGCCAGCTTGCCGATTCGAGGCGGAGGCGCCGCGTGTGTTGCCGCCAAAGCGATCTGCCGTCGCCCGGTCTCCGTACGGTGCGCCGCCTCGATGCTGGGGGTTGTGATTCCAGGCACTGTTTCCGCCGGCTCCGCCGGGACCTTTCGGACTGCCGGCGCCGGGCTTAGCACCGCCGGGTCCACCGACTCCGCCCGCCCCACCTACACCACCGACGCTGCCTGCTCCGCCAACTCCGCCTGCTCCACCGACACCGCCCGGACCACCCACTCCGCCGACGCCGCCTACTCCGCCAACACCGCCAACACCGCCTACTCCGCCCACGCCACCAACACCTCCAACACCACCCACACCTCCGACGCCTCCAACGCCGCCCACGCCACCTGCGCCGCCCACGAAGTTATTGTTGTGGTTCACGTAGACGTTGGTCGTTCCCCATCCGCAACCGTAACCCCAGCCGCCGCCCATCCAGGCACCCATCATGAATCCGAAGCTGAATGAGACGAAGGCGGCACCCGGCGGGTAATAGGGATAGTAGATTGGTGGATAGGGGTATATCGGCGGACCGTACACCACCACCGGATCATAAGAAGGTACATAGACGACCTGCGGGTTCGCCTGCTCGATCACGATCACCTGCTGGCCGCTCTCGACGGTCTGTGTCTGCACCTTCTGCTGCTCGTTCGATGCGAGCGTGCCTTTTTCCTGGGCTTTCTTGCGCATGCGCTGCACGGCGTCCATCACGTCCTTCTGCTGCGCGAGAAAGGCATTACCGAGATCGGTGGTCCACTGGATGTCGTCCGCCAGGCGTTTCACGAGGTCCGGCATCGCAGCCATCGACTGTACGCTCGGGTCCCACGGCTGCTTTTTCACGGCATCCGCCAGTGCCTTGTCCTTGAGGTTCTTGTTCTTGGCCAGCCACTGCTGCAGTTGAATGATCTCCAGCGGGTAGGTTGAGGCTGCGAGCGTCTGCGCGAGCAGCGGGTCCGGGAAGAGCGCGATGGGGGCGACGAGCGAGTCGAGCTGATCCGGGGGAATGTTGCTCGTCTGGTTCTCGGCCGGAGCCTGATTCTGTGCCGCAGGCTGGCTCGGCGGAGCAGTTGTTTTCTGCGCAGAGGAGGCAGCCGCGCTTTGTGCGGGAGGCGGCGGCGGATGCTGCTCGGGCTCGGACGCGCAACCCCCGTTCGTCAGTACGCCGCCGAGTCCGAACACGGCGACAAGAACAAGCAGGAGCACGCTCGTTGCCGGAGTGCGTGAACTCGTAGTCATTTCCGATTGCCCCCGACCGATGCGATTTCCAGCGCCAGTCCCGCCCAGGCGGCCGGCGCTCAGGATGCCAGATTGTAATTGGGCCTATCGTGCGTCGGCATGACAAGCTGCCCTTTGGGGCAGTGATATCCCTACTCCGGCACGGGTGTCCAGGACTTATCCGGATTGAAGGTCTCCAGCTTGCGGAACGTCTGCAGCGTTCCAGGGCCTAGATCCTGCTCGTAGACGAGGCCGGACTGACTCACCATGAAGGTCTTGAAGCCCGTTTTCCCGTACTCGGCGGGAGCGGCGGCGAGCGCAAAGCCGCCGATCATGATGCCTTTTACGACGTAGTCCATCGCGCCGCCCGGGGCGGCCGGTCCCTGCTTCTTGAGAACCTTGAAGTAGTATCCGTGGTAAGGCTCACCCTTGGTGAACTCACCGCTCGCGATAGCGCGAGCGATATGCTCGCCAACCGGACCGCTCCAGGATCCGTCGGGGTTCTGCCAGGCGAGGCCGTCCTGCTTACCCGGTGTCGCAACCACACGCTGGGCGTACGCGTGGACCTCGTAGCCCTCGCGTCGCCGAAAAGCATAGTCGTACTGCGCTTCCACGAATCCGCGGCACACCGCGATGGCATCGAGCTCATTGCCGCCGATGCGGCGGTTGAGGAGCTCGGCGCGCCCGGCTGCGGCGTCGAACGACCATTTGCCGTGACGCTTCACGATAGGCACCGGGCAAGGCCAGTCCTGCTTGCCGATCAAGAGAACGGCTCGCGTGGGTTTCTGTGGATCGATCGAGATGCGCTTCTGCTCGTGCGCCTGTGTGGCGAACGCTTCGGCGCGCCTGCGATCGGTCGCCTCATCGCCCGTCAAGACCACGTCGCTCTGTCCCGGACCGAGTAGCCGGCCGAGCGCGGCGGTATCGAACCTGGCGGCGGCATCCACCATCGCATCGGCGGCCTGTTCGGGAGTGTCGAAGCTTTCGGCGCCCTCTGCTTGAGTGGTCACAGCTGGGCTGCCGGCTGTTGGCGGGCTCGCCGATTCCTGTGCCAGCGGCACGGACGCCGCGAGCACGGCGCAGCCGCCTAGTGTCAGCGCAAAGAGGGCACGCGTCAGCCGTCCGACCAGTCGCCTCGTCATATCCAGACCCACGTGGGTCGCTACCACTGCTCGGCGCAGGTCCGTCATCTGTGCCTGCCTCCGCCACCGGACCTGCCCCCGCGCGATGAGGCGCCGCGGCTGCTCATCTCCTGTGCGCGGGATCCGCTGAATCCATCGGCGCCGCCGCCAAATCCGCTGCGCTGATCGCGGCCACTGCCAGCCGAGAGATCGCGGCTGCCGATCCGATCCTGGCCACCGCCAGCCTTGCCACCATCCCCGGCAGATGCCGAGCGGTCGCTGACGCTGGCACCCTGGCGCGGCCCCGCTCCGCCACCAGGAGCCGAACGGTCACTTACGTTGCCACCCTGGCGGCCTGCACCTCCGCCAGCCGCGCCCGAGCGACCAGCCGCACCGCCATTCTGCCGAGCGATCTGCTGCTGGGCGTTTGCCTGACGGTTGGCCGTCGATGCTCCCCGCGTCGTACCGCCATAACGGTTGGCGGTCGAAGCGTTAGGGTAAGGCGTGCCGCCGCGATGCGCCGCGTTGTGCTGCCAGTTGTTATTCACGTTGCGGTTCCCGGTGCGCACGTTCTGGTTTTTTATGTAGGTGTTGTTGTTATTGATGATCACGGTGTTGCTGTGTCCCCAGCCACAGTTATAACCCCAGCCGCCGCTCATCATGGCGCCCATCGCCATCCCAATTCCGAACGAGATGGCCAACGATCCGGGCGGCGGCGGCGGCGGGTAGTAGACGGGCGGGTACGGGTAGACCGGCGGCCCGTACACGACCGTCGGGTTATAGGAAGGCACGTACACCACCTGCGGATTGGCCTGCTCGATCACGATTACCTGCTGGTTCTCGACACTCTTGGTCTGGACGACCTGTTGCGGAGTGGATTCCAGGTTGCCGTTGCTCTTCGCCTTGTTGCGCATGCGCTGCACCGCAGCCATCACGTCATTCTGCTGGGCGAGAAAGGCATTGCCGAGATTCGTGGTCCATTGAATGTCGTCCGAAAGGCGCTTGACGACATCCGGCATCCCGGCGAGCGCTTGCACACTCGCGTCCCAGGGCTGCTGCTCAACGGCGTCGGTGAGTGCCCTGTCCTTGAGTCCGGAATTTTTGCTGAGCCACTGCTGCAGCTCGACGATCTCGATGGGGTAGGTCGATGCGGCCAACACCTGCGCGAGCAGCGGATCGGGATAGAGCGCAATCGGCGCGACGAGCGAATCCAGTTGATCGGGTGGAATCAGCGTCGCATCTGCAGGCGCAGGCTGCTGTGCAGTGACGAAAGGCGCAGGGACTGCTGCTGCGACGATGAGCAGCGCGGCGATGAGCAGGACCGGGAAACTGCCCGACGACGGTAGCGGAGGCGATCCCTTCCCATTCATTGTGGTTTCTTCGGCAGCGCGGCCATGTCCCACTTCCAGCCGGCGGCATTGCAAGGACAAACGATGAAGCAGCAACGCGGCGCGCGGCAAGCTGCCCTTTCGGGCAGGTCAGCCCGGGATGTGCTCTTTCTCAGCTCTTGAGCTTGTAGCCGGTCTTGAAGATCCAGCTCACCAGCGCGACGCACAAGGCCAGAAAACCGAGTGTGGCTGCGGCGCTCGTGGCTACGTTGACATCGGAGACGCCGAAAAAGCTCCAGCGGAAACCACTGATGAGGTAGACCACCGGGTTGAAGAGGGTGATCTTCTGCCACAGCGGCGGCAGCATGCTGATCGAGTAGAACGCCCCGCCGAGAAAGGTGAGCGGAGTGAGGATCATGAGCGGCACGATCTGCAGCTGCTCGAAGCTCTCGGCCCACAGGCCGATGATGAACCCGAAGAGGCTGAAGGTCACCGCGGTCAGGATGAGAAAAGTCGCCATCCATATCGGGTGCTCGATGTGATAGGGGACGCACAGCCGCGCAGTGACGAGGATGAGGATGCCGAGCATGACCGACTTGGTCGCGGCCGCCCCGACATAGCCGATCAATGCCTCCAGGTACGAGATCGGCGCCGACAACAGCTCGAAGATCGTGCCGGACCATTTCGGCATGTAGATGCCGAATGAAGCGTTCGACACGCTCTCGCTCAGTATCGACAACATGACGAGTCCCGGCACGATGAATGCACCGTAGCGCACGCCATCCACAGCGCCCATGCGTGCGCCGATCGCAGCGCCGAAAACGACGAAGTAGAGAGCGGTCGACAGCACCGGTGAGGCGATGCTCTGCATCAGCGTGCGGAAAGTGCGCGCCATCTCGAAATGATAAATCGCGCGGATCGCGTGCACGTTCATGTGCGCGCGCTCACCAGATCGACGAATATGTCCTCGAGCGAGCTCTCCTGCGAATGCAGATCCTTGATCTCGATACCGAGCTCACCGAGCCGCCTGAGCAGACCCGGAATGCCGGTCTCCAGGGCGTGGGCATCAAAGTGGAATACGAGCGCATGCCCATCCTGCACCAGCTCGAGCGGATACTGCCCGAGATCCGGCGGCAGTTGTGCCAGCGGCGATTGCAGTTGCAGCGTCAGCTGCCGCTTGCCGAGCTTGCGCATCAGGCGCAGCTTGTCTTCGACCACAATCAACTCGCCATGGTTGATCACCCCAATCCGGTCGGCCATCTCCTCCGCTTCCTCGATGTAATGCGTAGTGAGGATGATGGTGACACCACTGTCGCGTAGCCCGCGCACCAGTTGCCACATCTCGCGCCGCAGCTCGACATCGACCCCGGCGGTCGGCTCGTCGAGGAACAGAATCGCCGGCTCGTGCGCGAGCGCCTTGGCGATCATGACGCGGCGCTTCATACCACCCGAGAGCGTCATGATCTTCGCGTCCTTCCTGTCCCATAACGACAGATCGCGAAGTACTTTTTCGCACACAGCGGAGCTCGGCGGCCGGCCGAAGAGTCCGCGGCTGAAGGTGACCGTCGCCCACACGCTCTCGAAGGCGTCGGTGTGCAGCTCCTGGGGTACGAGACCTATGCAGCTGCGTGCCCGGCGGTAGTCACGCACGATATCGTGGCCATTCGCTGCGACCGTGCCGGCACTCGCTGTGACGATCCCACAGATGATGTTGATCAGGGTTGTCTTACCGGCGCCATTCGGGCCGAGCAGCGCAAAGATCTCGCCACGCTGGATCGTCAGGTCGATGCTCTTGAGCGCGGTCAAGCCGCTGGCATAGGTCTTGCGCACGCCACTCACCACGACGGCGGGCTGGGGTCCGGTCTGCGGCATCGATTGATTCATCCTCCGCTGCCACGCTCCAGGGCATCGACATCCCGGGGCCAGTCCTGCTTCAAGAGCCGCGAGAGAGCACGGTCGGCGAGCAGCCGCCCGCCAGTCTGACAGCGCGGACAGTAGTTAGTCTCGTTGTCGGCGTAGCGAATGCGCTGCACCTTGGTGCCGCAAACCGGGCACGGCAGGCCAAAGCGCCCATGCACGGCCATATCCTTGCGGAATGCCCTCACGCCCTCGGGAAACTCGCCATGTGCCAGCTGGCGCAAGCGCTCGGTCCAAAGTCCGAGCTGCTCCCCGGTCGCAGCATAGAGTCGCGCGAGCTCAGCGTCGTCTATGCGGCTCGTCAGCATGACAG
>DATJFM010000081.1:0-26247 GCA_035495655.1 Steroidobacteraceae bacterium | reverse complement strand
TGGTGCCCGAGGTCGGAGTCGAACCGACACGCTTTTAAAGGCGGCGGATTTTCGTGCCGCTTCGGCTTTCGCCGCCCCGGGCCTATCGGCACCCGGGTTCGTGGTCTGGAGCACGCCTTCACCCTAGCCATCTGGCCTTAGGTGCCCGCCGTCTGCTCTCTACACCTTCCCTGCCGATGGCAGGGCTTGGCTCGGCGTCAGCTCGAGCGCGCAGCGCCCAGGGCCTTCACCGAGTTTGACGGGCTTCACCCCGAGGATTTCTCCGCGGGGGCTCAAGTTGATCGACTGAGTCCGCTGCGTCTACCAATTCCGCCACTCGGGCAGCGAGAGGCGCCGGGCAGTATAGAGCCAGGCGCGCAGGAACGGTATGCGCAGTTGCCCCCGCGCGCGCCGGGTGGTCGCGTGCGCCGTGTAACATGAACGCGTGCGCCGTCAGGACTTCGCTTACCACCTTCCACCCGAACTGATTGCCCAGGAGCCACTCGCCGAGCGCTCCGCCGCACGTATGCTGGTGCTCGATGGGATGAGCGGCGCATGGCGCGATAGCACGATAAGGGATCTGCCCCTCGAGCTGCGCCCGGACGATCTGCTGGTGGTTAACGACACGCGTGTTATCGCGGCGCGTCTCATCGGCAACAAACCCTCCGGCGGCAGGGTGGAGATACTTCTCGAGCGTGCGCTCCCCGGACGCGAGGCGCTGGCGCAACTGGCAGCGAGCAAGCCGATCCGCCCCGCGCTCGAAGTGGCGACTGCGGGCGGCGTCGTGCGCGTGCTCGCGCGGGAGGCGGAGCTTTGGCGCATCGAGTTGCCTGCACCGGCAATGGAGTTCTTCGAGCGTTTCGGTGCGGTACCGCTGCCGCCCTATATCCGGCGTGCGCCGAGCGCGTTGGATCGCGAGCGCTATCAGAGCATCTTCGCGCGCGAAGCCGGCGCGGTAGCGGCTCCAACCGCGAGCCTGCACTTCGACACGGCGCTTACCGATGCGCTCGCGGCACGCGGCGTACGCCGCACATGCATCACGCTGCATGTCGGCTCCGGTACGTTTCAGCCGTTGCGCACCGAGGATGTTGCCGCTCATGTGCTGCATCCCGAGCGCGCCGCGGTAGGCCCGGCGGCCTGCGCAGCCATTGCGGCGACACGCGCCGCCGGCGGGCGTGTGGTCGCGGTCGGCACTACGGTAGTGCGCGCGCTCGAGTCTGCCGCGCTCGCGGCGGACAGCGCGACGATGCCGGCGGCTACGCATCAGGGGCAGTCTCCGGAGCTGCTTCCCTGGCAAGGCGAGACGCGGCTGTTCATCACCCCTGGATTCCGCTTCCGGGTGTGCGACCTGCTGCTCACGAACTTCCATCTGCCGGAGTCGACTCTGCTCATGCTGGCGTGCGCGTTCGCCGGCCAGCGTGCAGTGCTCGCGGCCTACGCGCATGCAGTGCGCGCGCGATACCGCTTCTTCAGCTACGGCGACGCGATGCTCGTCTCGCGCGGAGGCGGCCTTTGAACCCGGTATTCACCGTGTGCGCGCGCGATGGCGCCGCGCGCGTTGGAACGCTCACCACTGCACACGGAGTCGTCGAGACCCCGGCCTTCATGCCGGTGGGGACCTACGGCACGGTGAAGGCCATGACGCCCGAGGAGCTCGAATCACTCGGTGCGCAGATCATCCTCGGCAATACCTTCCATCTGCTACTGCGGCCGGGGCCAGAGATCATCGCCGCCCACGGCGGCCTGCATCAGTTCATGCACTGGGCGCATCCGCTGCTTACCGACTCAGGCGGATTTCAGGTGTTCAGCCTGCGCAGCCTGCGCCGCATCAGCGAGGAGGGCGTGCGCTTCCGCTCGCCGGTCGACGGGCACGAGGTGCGGCTCACACCCGAAGACTCGATGGAGATGCAGCTCGCCCTGCGCTCGGACATCGCCATGGCGCTCGATGACTGCACTCCTTATCCGGCCACGGAGGCTCAGGCGCGCGTTTCCATGGAGCGCTCCATGCGCTGGGCGGACCGCAGTCACACTCACTACTACCGCGCGGAGCGCGACGAGCCGCCGGGGGGCCTGTTCGGCATCGTGCAGGGCGGCATGCACCTGCCATTGCGGCTCGCCTCGCTCGCGGCGTTACTGCGGCTTTCCTGGCCCGGGCTCGCGATCGGCGGGCTCGCGGTAGGTGAGGCCGAGGAGGAGCGCCTCGGGGTCCTCGAGGCGCTCGTTCCCCACATGCCTCCCGAGCGGCCCCGTTACCTGATGGGCGTCGGACGGCCCGAGGACATCGTGGCCGCGGTGCTGCGCGGCGTCGATTTGTTCGATTGCGTCATGCCCACCCGGCACGCGCGCAACGGTCACCTGTTCACCTCCACCGGCGTCATCAACATCCGCAACAGCGCCTACGCACACGACCTGGCACCGCTGGATGCGGCCTGCGACTGCTACGCCTGCCGTCACTTCAGCCGTGCTTACCTGCGGCATCTCGACCGCTGCAACGAGATTCTCGGCTCACGGCTCAACACCATCCATAACCTGCATTTCTATATCGGCCTGATGCGAGAGCTGCGCACCGCCATCGCGGCAGGCCAGCTGAGCGAGTGGAGTCGCGCCTTTCTCGCGCAGCGCACGGAACGTCCTGTGTCGGCGGACTGACGAGCGGCGATGCCCTGAATCGTGGTCGGCAGATCCTGCACCATCGCGCGCAGCGCCAGGTCCGCGCCGCGGAGCGCAAAGATCAGGATGCGTCCCATGGCGGAGTCGTCCACGTACAGGAAGCGTCCGTCGTCCGAGAACGCCGAGTCGATCGGGCCACTGTGGCCACCGCGGCTGCGCTCGCCGTCGCCAACTGCAGCGTGCCGTCTGGCTCGACCTCGTAGGAGGAGAGTGTGCCGCTGCCGCGACTGCCATGGCGGCAGCCGGCGCGGATTCGCTAAGCTTGGCCTTGAGAATGCGTACAATTCAGTTTCTACTACTGCCTCGGTCGCCGCATGACACCTGCGCGCCTCGGGGATGTGGCTATGAACAGGGTGATGACACCGGCGTGGGTGCCGCTGCAGGCGCCACGTCTGTGACATCTACAGTGCACGCGGCATAATGCCGCCCTTTTCGCTTTCTGGACCACACACATGCATGGCTTGATCACTGACGCCTGGGCGCAGGCGGCACCCGGCGGCGCTGGCGGCGGACAATTCCAGTTCGCGCTGTTGATGGCAGCGTTCATCGCGCTGTTTTATTTCATGCTCATTCGTCCCCAGCAGCGCCGCGCCAAGGAGCACCAGACCCTGGTGTCGAAACTTGCCGCCGGCGACGAGGTGGTGACCGGCGGTGGCCTCCTCGGGCGCATCACCGAGGTAGGGGACACCTTCGTAACGCTCGAAGTCGCCGATGGCGTGCGTGTCAAGGTGCAGAAGGTGCAGATCACGCAGCTGATGCCCAAGGGCACGCTGAAGAGCGCCTGAGGATGCTCGAGTACCCGCGCTGGAAATACCTGCTCGTTGCAGCTGTGCTGCTGCTGGCGCTGCTGTTCGCGTTGCCGAATATCTTCGGCGAGGACCCGGCACTGCAGGTGGAACGCAAGGACCACACGGCCGTCAACGCGGAGGCGCAGCGTGCGCTCGAGGGCTTCCTCACGCAGCACAACGTGCACTACGGCAAGAGCTACATCGACAGCGGTCGGCTGATGGTGCGCTTCACCAGCGTGCCCGACCAGCTCGCGGCACGCGATGCCGTCAATGCGCAATATGCCGATACCTACCGCACGGCGCTGTCGTTTGCACCGCGCACTCCCGCGGCGCTGCGCGTACTCGGCTTGCGTCCCATGCCGCTCGGACTCGATTTGCGCGGTGGCCTGTACCTGCTTTACCAGGTGGACGTCAACACGGCCGTGAGCCAGGCACTCGATGGCTATGCCCAGGATGCGCGGCGCGCGCTGGCGGCGGCTCATATCCCGGTGAAGGAGGTGAGCACGGTGGCAGGTGGTGGCGGTGCTGCCGACGCGGTGCGCGTCGTACTGCCGCCGGAATCCGACGTCAATGCCGCACGTGGCGCACTCGGCAGCGCACTGCAGGGCCTCTCGGTCAGTACCCAGAGTCTGCCCAGCGGCGCGGCGATCACCGCCAGCATGACTACCGCGCAGGTCCGCGAGCGCCGTGACTATGCGCTCGAGCAGAACATGACCACGCTGCGCAACCGTGTCAACGGACTCGGAGTGTCCGAGCCGATCGTGCAGCGTCAGGGGGTCGATCGCATCAACGTGCAGCTGCCAGGCGTGCAGAACTCCGCCGAGGTAAAGGACATTCTCGGGCGCGTCGCGACGCTCGAGTTCCGCCTCGAGGACATGCAGAACAACGCCTACGAGGCGCAACAGACCGGGCGCGTGCCGCTCGGCTCGAAGCTCTACACGCACACCCGCTTCGGTCGCCCGGTGCTGCTCAAGCGTGAGGTGATTGCGACCGGCGACCAGCTCACCAACGCCACCAGCGGGCAGTCGCAGGAAGGTCCGGCGGTCAACATCCGGCTCGATGCGCGCGCCGGCGATGCGATGCTGCGTACCACCCGCGCCAACCTCAACCGACGCATGGCGGTGGTGCTGATCGAGAAGCATCGCGAGACCAGCGAAGTGAACGGGCAGAAGGTCAGCCGCGAGGTGACCGATGAGCAGGTGATCAACGACGCCACGATTCGCGGGGTATTCAGCAACAGCTTCCAGATCACCGGGCTGCAGGCCGGTGAGGCGCGCGAGCTCGCGCTGCTGCTCAAGTCCGGATCGCTCGCGGCGCCGCTGTACGCCATCGAGGAGCGTGCCATCGGGCCGAGCCTCGGGCGCGACAACATCGACAAGGGCGTGACCGCTCTCATCGTCGGCATGGGCGGGGTTTTCGTGTTCATGTGGATCTACTACAAGACCTTCGGCCTGGTCGCTGACCTCGTGCTGCTCGCGAACGTGGTGCTGCTGACGGCGCTCCTCTCGATGATGCGCGCCTCGCTGTCGCTGCCGGGCATCGCCGGCATCATCCTCACCGTTGGTATGGCGGTGGATGCCAATGTGCTGATCTACGAGCGCATCCGCGAGGAGCTGCGCAAAGGGGTAACGCCACAGGCGGCGATCCGAGCCGGTTTCGACAAGGCGCTGTCGGCGATCACAGATTCCAACATCACTACGCTCATCGCCGGCGTGGTGCTGTGGGTGCTCGGCACCGGCCCGATCCGCGGTTTCGCCATCGTGCTGACCCTCGGCATCCTGACCTCCATGTTCACCTCGCTCATGGGCAGCCGGGCGCTGCTCACCCTGATGTACGGCGGGCAGCGCAAGGTGGCGCGTCTGTCGATCTGAGTGCCGGCCGCGGCTGCGACAAAGGACCTCGAGTGGAATTCTTCAGCCATCAGACCAACTTCCCGTTCATGGCTACACGCAAGGTGTGGTACGGGCTCTCGGCCGTGTTGATGGTCGTATCGCTCGGCTCGTTCTTCGTGCGCGGGCTTAATCTCGGTATCGACTTCACCGGCGGGGTGAGCGCCGAGGTGAGCTTTCCGCAGGCCGCCAATGTGGATGCGGTGCGCGGCGCACTCGCTGCCAGCGGCTTCCGCGAGCCGCAGGTGCAGAGCTTCGGTTCCTCGCGCGACATCGACATCCGCCTGCCTCCCGATCCGCAGCAGAGCCCGGGCGAGGTGCGCAGCCGGCTGGAAACGGCGTTGCACACCATCGACCGCGGCGCGCAGGTGACGCAGCTCGATGTGGTCGGTCCGCAGGTCGGTAACGAGCTCAAGGTAAGCGCCATGTGGGCGCTGTTCTTCACGCTACTGGGAATATTTCTGTATATCGCCTTCCGCTTCCACACCTGGCGGCTGTCGCTCGGTGCGATCTTCGCGGTGCTGCACGACCCCATCCTGGTGATCGGATTCTTCTCGCTCACCCAGATGTCGTTCGACCTCGCCGTGGTGGCGGCCATCCTCGCCGTCATCGGCTACTCGCTGAATGACACGGTGGTAGTCTTCGATCGCATCCGCGAGCGCTTCGAGGGCAACCGGCGTTCGCCCTCGGACGTGATTCTCGACCAGTCGATCAACCAGACGCTGTCGCGCACCATCATGACCAAGGTGGTGACCTCGATCGTGGTGGTGGCGCTGCTGTTCCTCGGCGGGCCGGTGTTGCGCGGGTTCTCAGCGGCGTTGCTCATCGGCATCATCGCCGGCACGTACTCCTCGATCTACATCTCCAGCGCGATCGCACTCGACTTCGGACTTACCGCCGAGCATCTGTTTCCCTCGGTGAAGAAGGCGGCGCTCGACCACCTGCCCTGACGGAGAGCGGTGCTCTGATCGCCGATCCGCATCTCTGGCTCGCCTTCCTCGCGCTGTCGCTGCTCGAGATCGTTCTCGGCATCGACAACATCATCTTCATCTCGATCCTGGTGGAGCGCTTGCCCGCGGCGCAGCGCTCCGCGGCACGCATCACCGGCCTGGCGCTGGCGATGCTGACGCGCATTGCGCTGCTGTTCTCGGTGGTGTGGCTGACGCATCTTACCCAGCCCTGGTTACAGCTGGACGGGCGCAGTTTCTCCGGTCGTGACCTGATACTGCTCGCCGGCGGACTGTTCCTGCTCGGCAAGAGCGTGCTGGAGATCCACCAGACGCTCGAGGGACACGCGGCGGGCCGGCAACGCCATCGAGTGCTCGGCCGCTTCGGCGCGGTGGTGACCCAAATCGCGCTCATCGATATCGTGTTCTCACTCGACTCGGTGTTCACCGCCGTCGGACTGGTACGCGAGCTGCCGATCATGGTGGCCGCCATCGTGGCAGCGATCCTGGTCATGATGTGGGTATCGCGCTCCATCGGGGCCTTCATCGCGCGCCACCCGACGATCAAGATGCTCGCGCTCTCGTTCCTGCTACTGATCGGGGTCGCGCTGGTCGGCGAGGGTCTGCACTTCGAGATCCCGAAGGGCTACCTCTATTTCGCCATGGCGTTCGCATTCGGGGTGGAGCTGATCAACATGCGGCTGCGGCCGCCGCCGCGATAGTCAGGCAGTGCGCGCACTCGCCGCGGCGCCGTTCGCCTTGCGCAGCGCGCTGTGTTGGTAGCCGTAGAAGATGTAGATCACGACGCCAATCGCGGTCCACACCACGAGCCGCATCCAGGTCGCGGGCCCGAGCGAGACCATCATGGCGCCACATACGATCGCCCCGGCGGTGCATACGAACCGTGGCCAGGGCGTGCGGAACGGTCGTGGCAGGTCGGGACGGGTGCGCCGCAGGATCAGTACTCCGACGCACACGGTGACGAAGGCGGCGAGCGTGCCGATCGACACCAGCTCACCGAGGATCTTCACCGGGAACAGTCCGCCGACCACCGCAGCGGCGACGGCGGTCACCACCGTACCGGTCGAGGGTGTGCGGAAGCGCGGATGCACGTGTCCGAACCAGCCGGGCAGCAGCCCATCGCGCGCCATGGCAAAGAAAATGCGCGCCTGCGCGATGGTCATCACCAGCATCACCGAGGTCATGCCGCACACTGCGCCGAGCTTTACCGGAATCCCGAGCCAGTGGAGCGAGGGATACTTGTCGAGCGCGAGAGCGACCGGTGCGGCCACGTCCAGCTCGGTGTAGTGCACCATGCCGGTGAGCACTGCGGACACGATGACGTACAGGATGGTGCAGATCACCAGGCTGGCGAGGATACCGATCGGCATGTCGCGCTGCGGGTTACGGGTTTCCTGTGCGGCGGTCGACACCGCATCGAAGCCGATGTAGGCGAAAAAGATCACCCCGGCGGCCGCCATGACGCCGCTCCAGCCGAAGACGCCGGCCTGTCCGGAGTTCGGCGGCACGAATGGATGCCAGTTGGCGGTGTTGATATAGCTGACGCCGAACAGGATGAACAGCACGATGACCGTTACCTTGATGGCGACGATGACCGAGTTGAATGCGGCCGACTGCTTGATGCCGATGTAACAGATGGTGCCGATGATTGCCACGATCAGCATCGCCGGCACGTTGATGATTGCGCCGGTGCGCACTATCTCGAACGATTCCCTGCCCGCCGGTGTGCCGAAGGGCGCGTTGGAGAGCGCTGCGGGGAGGTGGATGTGCAGCTGCTCGAGCAGGCTCGCGGCGTAGCCGGACCAGCCGACCGAGACGGTCGCCACGGCGAACAGGTACTCGAGCACCAGGTTCCAGCCGATGAACCACGCCACGCCCTCCCCGAGGGTCGCATAGGAGTAGGAGTAGGCGCTGCCCGACACCGGGATCATCGCGCTGAACTCCGCGTAGCACAGCCCGGCAAAGGTACAGCCGAGTCCGGCGACGATGAACGATAGCGGCAGTGCGGGACCGGCGTGGTTGGCAGCCGCGGTGCCGGTGAGCACGAAGATGCCGGTACCGATGATGCCGCCGATACCGAGCAATGTCAGGTGCGTGGCGTTCAGCGCACGCCGCAGCTGGTTACCGGAGGATTCCTGTTCGTGCAGCTCGACAATGGACTTGGTCGCAAGAAGCTGGCTCGCCACAAGACCCCCGGTTTACGTGCCAAAGGACTCTACACAAGCACTCTGTGGAAAGCGAGCAACCGGCCGCCGGCGAGAGCTCGCGGCACGGCATGCGCTCAGGAGTCGCGCAGCTCCTCTGGAACGTACGCAGCTAGCAGCTCGATGAGCGCCGCGTAAACCTTCGGAGTGCCTGCGACGACGTGTCCGCCCTGCCGGTACTCCGCGCCACTCAGTGTGCCGATGCGCCCGCCCGCTTCCTGGATGAGGAGTGTGCCGGCTGCGGTATCCCAGGCACTGAGCCCGATTTCCCAGAACGCATCTACGCGCCCGGCCGCGACATAGGCGAGGTCGAGCGCCGCGGCACCGGGGCGGCGCACGCCTGCCGCCTGCAGCGTGACCGCGCGCAGCATCTCGAGGTAGGCATCGAGATAGCGCGTGTTCGCACGGTAGGGAAAGCCAGTGGCGATCAGCGCACCCTCCAGCGTGCGCGCCTTGCTGACACGCAGGCGGTGATTATCGAGGTGGGCCCCGGACCCGCGGCTCGCTGTGAACAACTCCTGTCGCAGCGGGTCGTAGATCACCGCGTGCTCGAGGCGGCCGCGCACCTGGCAGGCGATCGAGACGGCGAATACCGGGAAGCCGTGCAGGAAGTTGGTGGTGCCATCGAGCGGATCGACGATCCACAGCGTGTCATGCTCGCCGGTGCGGCCACTCTCCTCGGCCAGAAAGGCATGCTGCGGGTAGTGGCGGCGGATGCTCGCCATGATCTGCTGCTCGGCAGCGCGATCCACCTCGGTGACGAAGTCGTTGCGGCCCTTGGCGGTGATCGCAATCGAGTCGAGGTGGTTCATGCTGCGCACGATGAGCTCGCCGGCACGGCGCGCGGCACGTACGGCAATGTTGAGCAGCGGTTGCATGAGCGGGGTTCATCATAGCAAGGCGAAGCGGATGTTGAAGTGCACCAGCGCCTCCCGTGCGCCGGCTCGACTGCCATATCCGGCGCTCCCGATCAGGCTTAACATCGCGCGAGCGAGTCATGGAATCCTGCGACATCCGTATAGTGCTGGTGGCCCCTTCGCATCCGGGGAACGTCGGTGCGGCGGCGCGCGCCATGAAGAACATGGGGCTCTCCACGCTGGTGTTGGTGAACCCGCGGCAGTTTCCGCACCCGGAGGCGAATGCGCGCGCATCGGGCGCTGAGGATGTGTTGCAGGCGGCGCACGTGATGCCGACGCTGGCGGAGGCACTCGCGGGTTGCGGTTATGTGGCCGCGACCACTGCACGCGATCGCGACCAGTATTTCCGCGTGCTGGACGTGCGCGCCGCGGCGGCACGGCTCGTGGCCGAGGCGCAGCGGGCGCCTGCTGCGGTAATCTTCGGCGCCGAGCGCAGCGGACTCAGCAACGAGGAGCTCGAGATGGCGCACGCATTGATCCGTATTCCGGCAAGCCCGCAATACGCCTCGCTCAATCTCGCCATGGCCGTGCAGCTGGTCACCTACGAGCTGTATCGGGCGCGCGGCGCGGCCGCACCGGTGCCAGTGCCGCTGGCGACGCCGCTCGCCAGCACGCAGGAGCTGCAGCGTCTTTACACGCATTTCGCGCAGGTGCTCGAAGAGATCGACTTTCGCGATCGCACCCAGGGCGGGACGCATCTCATGGCACGTATCCGACGGCTGCTGCAGCGTGCCGAGCCCGACCAGAACGAAGTCAACATTCTGCGTGGCATACTTACGGCGATACAGAACCGGCGCCGCCGGGCGGGTGGAGCGCGGCGTTGAATCCCGGGCCGATATATCTCGACTATGCCGCCACGACGCCGGTCGATCCCGCCGTGGCGCGCGCGATGAGCGAGTGCCTCACCGCCGAGGGAGACTTCGGCAACCCGTCCTCGACACACGCCTATGGGCGCGCGGCGGCGGCGCGCATTGCGCACGCTCGCGCTCAGGTCGCTGCACTGGCTGGTGCCCGCGCCGCAGAGATCGTGTTCACTGGCGGCGCCACGGAGTCGAACAACCTGGCAATTCTCGGCTGTGCGCGCGGCAATGCCGACCGCGGCCGTCACCTCGTCACTGCGCGCACCGAGCACAAATCGGTACTCGATCCGTTCCGGCGACTGGAGAAGGAAGGCTTCAGCGTGAGCTGGCTGACGCCCACCGTTGACGGCCGCATCGATCCGCAGACTTTCGCCGCGGCGCTGCGACCCGACACGGTGCTCGCCGCACTGATGTTCGCCAATAACGAAACCGGCGTTATCGAGGATGTGGCGTCCGTAGGCGCGCTGTGCCGCGAGCGCGGCGTGGCCTTTCACTGCGATTGCGCACAGGCAGCCGGTAAGGTCCCGCTGGCGCTCAATGCGCTGCCGGTCGATTTTGCGGCATTCACTGCGCACAAGCTGTACGGACCCAAGGGCATCGGCGCGCTCTATGTGCGCGAGGGCGCACGGGGAATGCTGCAGCCGATTACCTATGGCGGCGGACAGGAGCGCAACCTGCGGCCAGGCACATTGGCCACACAGCAGATCGTTGGCTTTGGCCTCGCGTGCGAGATAGCTCTCGGCGAGCTGCCCGCGGAGGCACCCCGGATCGAGCGCTTGCGCGACCGGCTGTGGCGTGAGCTCGAGGCACTCAGCGGCACTCACCTGAACGGTGCTGCGGCCCCGCGCCTGCCGGGGATTCTCAATGTCTCCTGCGAAGGTGTGCACGGCGAAAGCCTGGTCCGGGCACTCAGCTCTCTGGCCGTATCGACCGGTTCCGCCTGCAGCTCCGAGTCCGCTGATCCCTCCTACGTGTTACGCGCACTCGGCCGCAGCACCCAGCTCGCGCAGAGCTCGTTGCGTTTCAGCCTCGGGCGCCCTTCACGGGATAGCGATGTGGACTGCGCGGCCGTGGCAGTAAAAGAAGCGCTCGCGCGTCTGCGGGAGATGGCGCCCACGGTCCCGGCTCAGCAAAAAAGCGCAGACTGCGCCGCGTTGCCCGGGACTCGAGACGCGGCGGCTACAGTGACCGGCGAGGCGGGAGGGCCGGGAGAGGAAACGTGGGTGCGCTTTCATCTGCTCATCGCGGGCGACAGTGTGAAAGAGGCACGTTTTCAAGCCTTTGCTTGCCCCCATACTACGCAGGTGGCCGCGTGGCTCTGTGGGGCACTACGCGGGCGAACCCGCCAGGCGCTGATTCCCGGCACACCGGGCAGTTGGGCGCTCGAGCACCACGTCCCACCGGAGAAACTCGGCCGCCTGCTGCTGGTTGAAGATGCCCTGCGGGCGTGCCTCGCGCACTGGACCTGAGGCGGCTGGCACTGGGAAAGCACGCCGTGGTGCGCTCTGCTGGCCACTTTGAGAGTGCGGCGCGCGCGATTTCACGCGGTGACTTAAAATACGGAGAGCAATGAGCATTTCACTGACTGAATCCGCAGCCGACCGGGTCAAGACCTTCCTGGCGGCACGCGGACACGGGACCGGGCTCCGGCTCGGAGTGCGCAAGACGGGTTGCTCCGGCTTTGCCTACGTCATCAATTACGCCGACGGTCCGCAGCCGGGTGATGCGATCTTCGAGGATCGAGGCGTGCGAGTGTTCGTCGACGCCGAGAGTCTCGCGCTGATCGATGGTACGGTCGTCGACTTCGTAAAGCAGGGGTTGAACGAAGCGTTCCGCTTCCGGAATCCGAACGTCAAGGGCGAATGCGGTTGCGGGGAGAGCTTCTCCGTCTGAGCCCGAGGCGTCGGTTATCGCGGACGTGGTTGCTCCAGAGGGCGTTGGCGCCCTCAAAAAAGCCTTTTAGAGACGAGCACTTCCAGCGCCCGCCAAATTGCCGCAGGCTTGGCAGCCAAGGTAAACTGCGCTGCTTGCCCCGGGGTCCCCGCGAAATTGCGCGTCTTGCCGACCGGTGCAGGGTCGTCCGTAACGGCGGTCGCGATTTCGTGGGGTGATGTGCCGGGGGCGGCGTGTCCGCCGCCGGAATTCTCCCACTCGTCTGCTCTGCACAAAGGTCAAAGCGAATGGCGCTAGAGCGCACCCTGTCCATCGTCAAGCCCGACGGCGTCAAGGCCAACCAGATCGGGGAGGTCTATCGCCGTTTCGAGAAAGCCGGTCTCTCGATCGTCGCCGCCCGCATGCTGCAGCTCTCGCAGCGCGAGGCCGAGGGGTTTTACGCCGTGCACCGCGAGCGTCCCTTCTTCAGGGACCTCGTGCGTTACATGAGCTCAGGTCCGGTCATGGTGCAGGTGCTGGAGGGTGAGAACGCCATCGCGCTCAACCGCGACATCATGGGTGCGACTGATCCGAAAAAAGCCGCCCCGGGCACGATCCGGGCGGATCTCGCGAGCAGCATCGAGCAGAACGTCGTGCATGGCTCCGATGCGCCGGACACCGCGACGCGCGAGATTGCCTTCTTCTTCAGCACGACCGAGCTGCATTCGCGCGGCTGAGGCCGCGAGCTCCGGCAGGGCCATGACCACGCAGCGCACGCAACGTACCAACCTGCTCGGGCTTCCTCGTGAGGAGCTCGTGGAGTTCGTGGCGCAGCTGGGCAGTCAGCCCTTCCGGGCACGCCAGCTCATGAATTGGATCTACAAGCGTGGCACGGGCTCCTTCGCCGACATGAGCGATCTGGCGAAGGACTTTCGTGCCCGTCTGGCGCTCGCCGCCGAGATACGTGCACCCGAGATCCTGAGCGTGCAGCGCTCTGCGGATGGGACGTGCAAGTGGCTGCTGAAGGCCGACGCGCGCCAGGCCTTCGAGATGGTATTCATCCCCGAGCCCGACCGCGGCACGCTGTGCATCTCTTCGCAGGTTGGCTGCGCCCTGGACTGCACCTTCTGTTCCACCGCGCAGCAGGGCTACAACCGCAACCTCACCACCGCCGAGATCGTCGGTCAGGTGTGGCTCGCCGCCGGCGAGCTGCTGCGGCAGGAGCGCGACTCGCTCGCGCGCGGTGGGCGGACAGAGGGGCAGCGCAATGAGCGCCACGTGACCAACGTCGTGCTGATGGGCATGGGCGAGCCACTCGCCAATTTCCGCAACGTGGTGCCGGCGCTGCGTATCTTTCTCGATGACTTCGGGTTCGACCTGTCGCGGCGCCGGGTAACGCTCTCGACCTCGGGGCTGGTGCCGCAGATCTACCGCCTCGCGGAGGAAACCAATGTCGCGCTGGCCGTGTCGCTGCACGCACCCGATGATGCGCTGCGTAACGAGCTCGTGCCGATCAACCGCAAGCATCCGATCGCTGAGCTGCTGCAGGCGTGCTGGCACTACCTCGATTCGCAATGCGGCCGCAGCGTCACCTTCGAGTACGTGATGCTGGATGGCATCAATGATTCACCGGCCCAGGCGCGCGCGCTCGCACGGCTACTCAAGGGACATCCGGCGAAGGTGAATCTGATTCCATTCAATCCATTTCCCGGTACGCATTACCGGCGCTCGGCCGCGCACGTGATCCAGCGCTTTCGGGATGAGCTGCTACAGCGCGGGCTGCTCGCCACCATCCGCCGCACGCGCGGCGATGACATCGACGCCGCCTGCGGACAGCTTGCCGGTCGGGTCATCGATCGCACCACCGTACGGCTCGGCACCAAAGTTATCGGCGTCGCGGTTCAACCATGAGCAAGCACAGTAACCCTGTTCTCCGCGCGCTCCTGCGCGCGTGGCCGATCTGTGGCGTCGTAGCCGCGCTGCTGCTTGCCGCCTGCGCTGGCCACACGGTGAAGCAAACCGACAAATCGCACGAAGCGGCTATCTACAACGTGCAACTCGGGGTCGCCTACATGAATCAGGGTGACCTCGAGCGCGCCAAGGAAAAGCTCGAGCGCGCCTACTCGCAGGACCCGAACAGCGCGGACGTGCGTAGTGCGCGCGCCGCGCTGTTCGCGCGTCTCGGTGAGAAGGAAAAGGCGGACTCGGAGTACCGCGCCGCCTTGCGGCTCGCGCCACAGGATCCGCGCATGGTCAACAACTACGCGGTATACCTGTGCCAGAACGGACGCGTGGATGAGGGCGTGAAGCGCTTCATCGAGGCAGCGCGCAATCCGCTGTACCCGACCCCTGAAGCCGCCTACACCAATGCCGGAGTGTGTCTGCGCGCCGCCAAGCGGGACGATGAGGCGCGCGTAGATTTCATGCGCGCGCTGCAATTGAAGCCGAACTTCGCGGAGGCACAGTTCCAGCTCGCCAACCTGCAGTTCGATCACGGCGAGCTCACGCCGGCGCGTAACAGCATCGATGGCTACATCGGCACCTATAACGCGACGCCGGACCTGCTGCTGCTCGGGGTACGCGTTGCCCGCGCCCAGGGTGATCGCGTCGCCGCGCAGCGCTACGCCCGCAAACTGCAGCTGGATTTTCCCGGTACCGATCAGGCGCGTGCGCTGGCGGCACTCGAGCACAACCCTGGCTGACTCGCATGACGGCTGAAGTGAGCGGCGGTGAGCGGCGCGGCATCGGCGCGCGACTGCGCAGCGCGCGCGAGCAGCGTGGACTCACGCTGCTGCAGGCCGCGGAGCGGCTACACGTCGATGCGCGCGTCCTGCAGGCGCTCGAGGCCGAGGACTTCGGCGCCCTCGGCGCAGATGTGTACGTGCGTGGACATCTGCGACGCTACGCCGAGGCGGTTGGAGAGTCGGGGCTCGAGCTGCAGGAGCTGTATGCAGAGGGCCCGCATCCCTCGCGCCCGGACCTCACTCGCATCCCGCGCGGCGAGCCCGAGAACCGCGGCTCGAGGCTGCTGCTGCCGGCGATGCTGTTGGCGGTCGGATTGGCAGTGGTGGGACTGCTGTGGTGGCTGCTGACACTGCCCGGAGAGAAGGCACATCCGTTGCCCGCCGAGCGCGCTGCTGCCGCGGACACGCCGGCCAGCGATGTCCCGGCGCCTGCCGCTCTCGACGCGAGCGCAGCGCGCGCGCCGGCGAGTCCGGAACCGGGCCCTGCCGCGAGCGGGCCACAGGCGCGCCTCGACCTGTCGTTCTCCGGCACGAGCTGGGTGGAGGTATCCGACGCCACAGGCCACCGTCTGCTGCATGGACTCGTCGAACGTGGCACTACGCGTACTTTGATCGGCAGCGCGCCGCTGCTGGTGGTGCTCGGCAATGCCCCCGCGGTGGCGGTGCGCCTCAACGGACAAGCGGTGCTGCCCGGGCCGATGGTGCGGCGCGATGGCAGCGCTCACCTGCTGATCGACGCTGCCGGCCGCGTGAGTGCCGCGGCGCCGCGGCTCGCACACGAGGACTAGCATGCGCGAGCAGATCCAGCCGGTACGCGGAATGAACGACCTGCTGCCGGAGATCATCGGTGCGTGGCAGTACTTCGAGAGCCGCACGCGTGAGCTGCTCACCGCCTACGGTTATGAGGAGATTCGCGTACCGCTGCTCGAGCACACGGAGCTGTTCCAACGGGCGATCGGCGAGCACACCGATGTCGTCGGTAAGGAGATGTATACCTTCATCGATCGCGGCGGCGACAGTCTGACTCTGCGCCCGGAGGCGACTGCCGGCATCGTGCGCGCCCTCATCTCCAACGGCATGTTGCGCGGGCAACGTCACAGGCTCTGGTGTCTCGGCCCGATGTTTCGCCATGAGGCACCGCAGGCCGGGCGCTACCGGCAGTTTTGGCAGGTGGACGTCGAGGCCATCGGTTGCCCCGGCCCTGACGTGGACGCTGAGCTGATCGCGATGAGCGCGCGGCTGTGGCGGCGCCTCGGTATCGAAGGACTGACGCTGCAGTTGAATTCACTCGGCACGCCTGAAAGCCGCCGCCTGTACCGTGCCCGGCTGGTCGATTACCTCAAGACGCACGAAGGTGAGCTCGATGAGGACAGCCGGCGCCGCCTTGGCGGCAATCCACTGCGCGTGCTCGACAGCAAGAATCCCGACATGCAGGAGCTGATTCGCGGCGCACCGCTGCTCACCGAGCACCTCGATGCCGAATCGCAGGCGCACTTCGAAGAGCTGTGCGCCATGCTGCGTGCGGTCGGGGTGTCCTATGAAATCAACCCACGCCTGGTGCGCGGACTCGATTACTACACCCGCACGGTGTTCGAGTGGATTACCGCCTCGAGCGGCGCACAGAATGCCGTATGCTCGGGCGGACGCTACGACGGGCTCATCGCGCAGCTCGGCGGGGATGCGACGCCCGCGGTCGGTTTCGCCATGGGAGTTGAGCGGCTGGTGACACTGCTCGTGGCGGCGGGACGCGCACCCGCGCCGCCGCATCCGGACGTCTACGTCGTCGTCGGCGGCCCGCAGGCGTTCTCCCCGGCACTGCAACTGGTGGAACGGCTGCGCAGCGAGCGGCCCGCGGTGCGCTTCGAGCTCAACGTGGGCGGCGGCAACCTCAAAACGCAGTTTCGACGCGCCGACCGCAGCGGGGCGGTGCTGGCGCTGATCTTGGGGGAGGACGAGCTGGCACGCGCAGTAGTCGGCTTGAAACCTTTGCGCGATGCGGCCGGTCAGAGCGAGTGCCCGATGGCACAGCTGCCGGCCGGGATCGACGCGGCGCTCGCGGCGGCACATACCGCGGTGGCGCGCGACTAGAAGCTGGGGAGGATGCGTGGACGATTATCTGTCTGAGAAAGAGCAGTGGGAGTGGCTGAAGGCGCAGGTGCGCGAGAACACGCCGGCCGTCGTGGTGGCGATCCTGGTGGTGGCGGCTGCGGTGTTCGGCTGGCGCTGGTGGCAGAGCCACCAGGACGCACGCCAGCTCGAGGCGGGAGGCAAGTACATGCAGATGGTCCAGTCGCTCGAGCGGGGCGATCGCACGCAGTCGCTGGTGCTGCTCGGTGAGCTGGAACGCGATTACAGCGGTTCTCCCTACGTCGACCAGGCGCGGCTGCTCGCCGCGCGGGTGTACGTGGATGAGACGCAGCTCGACCACGCGGCGAGCGAGCTCGCTACGGTCGCGGAGCACTCCAAAGATCAGGAGCTGGCGCAGGTTGCGCGCCTGCGGCTCGCGCGCGTGCAGATCGCCCAGGGTAAGCCCGACAGCGCGCTCGCCACTCTCGGCGGCTCGGTACCCGGGGCGTTCGCCGCGCGCTATCACGAGGTGCGCGGCGATGCCTTTTACGCCAAGGGCGACAAGGCGGCGGCGCTCACCGAGTATCGCAGCGCGCAGACCGCGGGCGCCGAAGGCACCGACACTGCGCTGCTGCAGTTGAAGATCGCCGACCTCGCAAGTGTCACACCCGCTGCCGCGCCCTCAGCAGCCGCCAACACGACTCACGCCCTCACTCCGGCGGCGGGCAAGTAATCATGAGACTGCGTCAACGTCTCCGACATCTGCAGTCGGGATTGACCCTCGCAGCTGCGCTCGTGGCGCTCGCGATGATCGTCGCCTGTTCCAAGGACAAGAATGTCGATGAGCCCGCGAAGCTCACGCCGCTCCCTCATCCGAGCCTGCGCGTGACGCACCTATGGGGCCACAACATGGGTGACAAGAAGTCCGCGGTACTCAGGCTCGGGCAGGGTGTCTCGATTACCGACAACCGTGTCTACGCCGCCGGGCATCACAAAGGCGAAGTGGTGGCACTCGACCTCGCCACTGGGCACGTGCTCTGGCATGCGAAGACCGGAGCGCCGCTTTCCGGGGGTACCGCCTCGAGTGCCGACCTGATCGTGGTCGGCGCGAGCGATGGCGAGGTGTTCGCCTTCGACCCCGCCAACGGGCGCAACCGCTGGAAAGTGCGCCTGAACGGGGAAGTGCTGGCGCCGCCCGCCATCTCCACGCGTCTGGTCGCAGTGCGCACGGTCGATGGCAAGCTGCATGCGCTCAGCCCAGAGGATGGACACGAGCTGTGGGCCACCGAGCAACAGGTGCCGCGTCTTTCCCTGCGCGGTACGGCGAGCCCGGTCATCAGCGGTGAACTGGTGCTGTGCGGGTTCGACAACGGCAAGGTCGTCGCCGTCAACGCGGCCGACGGCTCGGTGCAGTGGGAAGCCACCGTGACCCCGCCCCATGGCCGCACCGAGCTCGAGCGGCTCGATGACATCGATTCGCCGGTGCGCGTCGCCGGCCGGGACGTGTACGCGGTCGGCTTCCAGGGCAAGGTGGCCATGCTGGCGCTCGACACCGGGCAGGTGTGGTGGTCGCACGAGGACTCGAGCTACCGCGGCGTCACGCTGGATGAAGACACCCTGTATCTCGCGGATTCCGACGGCATCGTGGCGGCGCTCAAGTCGCGCACCGGCGCTGAAGTATGGCGCCAGAATGTGCTATTGCACCGCGGGCTTTCGCCGATCGCGGTGATGGACGAGAGCGTGGTCGTCGGGGATTTCCAGGGTTATCTCCATTTTCTAGACAAGGCGAGCGGCGCGCTCGCCGCGCGCATCAGCGCTGGGGGCGCCCGCATCAGCAGCCAGCCGCTCGTGATCGGCGACATGCTGGTGGTCGCCAACGACCGTGGGCAGATCAACGCCTATCGCGTGCAGCCGCTCGCGGCGGCAACGCGCAAGGCAGCGCCCCCGCAGAAAAAGTAGCGGCTCGAGACGGGCGCGGACGCCATGTTGCCCGTCATCGCGCTCGTTGGCCGGCCGAACGTCGGCAAGTCGACGCTGTTCAACGTGCTCACCGGCACGCGCGATGCCATCGTGGCGGATGTGCCCGGCCTCACGCGCGACCGTCAGTACGGCTTCGGACGGGTGGGACCGGTTCCGTACGTGGTCATCGATACCGGCGGGCTGATCGAGAATCCACGTGGCATCGAAGCGCAGATGCGCGCGCAGACGCAGCGCGCGGTCGAGGAGGCGGATCGGCTCATCTTCATAGCCGATGCGCGCAGCGGCCTCTCGAGCCAGGATGAGTTCGTGGCGCGCGAGCTGCGCCGCTCGGGCAAGCCGGTCACACTCGCTCTCAACAAAGCCGAGGGGCTGGACGCCGACATGGCCGCCAGCGATTTCCACGGCCTCGGTTTCGGCGAGCCGCGCGTCATCTCCGCGAGCCACGGCAGCGGCTGCGGGGAGCTCATGGCGCACGTTCTCGAAGGTTTCGAGGCGCGCGCGCCGGCGGCGGACGAGCAGGGCGCCGTGCGCATCGCCATCATCGGCCGTCCGAATGTCGGCAAGTCGACGCTCGTCAACCGCCTGCTCGGGGAGGAGCGGGTCATTGCGAGCGAGGAGCCGGGCACTACCCGCGACAGCATCCTCGTGCCCTTCGAGCGCGACGGACGGCGTTTCCTCCTCATCGATACGGCCGGCGTGCGCCGGCGTGCACGCGTGGAGGATGCGGTCGAGCGCGCGAGCGTCGCCAAGACGCTGCAAGCGATCGCGGAAGCACACGTAGTCATCCTGGTCCTCGATGCCCACGATACGGTTGCCGAGCAGGATGCCAGCGTGCTCGGCCTCGCCCTGGAGCGGGGACGCGCCCTCGTCATCGCGGTCAACAAGTGGGACGGCATCCCGCCGGAGCAACGCGAGCAGATCCACCGGCAGCTCGCGCTGAAGCTCGACTTCGTGCCGTTCGTGCCGTTGCACTTCATCTCGGCGCGGCACGGCACCGGGGTGGGCGAGCTCGTGCAGTCGACGGTGCGCGCCTACGAGGCGGCGATGCGCGCGCTGCCGACTCCCGAGCTCACCCGCACGCTCGAGGAGGCGCTGCGTGTGCACCAACCGCCGCTGGTGCGCGGCCGGCGCATCAAGCTGCGCTATGCCCACCAGGGTGGACGCAATCCGCCGCGCATCGTAATCCATGGCAACCAGACTGCGGCCGTGCCCGACGCCTACACCCGCTATCTCGCCAACGTATTCCGCAAGCAATACGACCTGTTTGCAACGCCGGTCTTCATCGAGTACCGCACCGACGCTAATCCCTACCAACGGGAGCGGTCCGCGACGCGCGCGCGGCCGCGACGTGCGCGCGCCCGCACCGGCCGGGGACGCTGAGCGTGCAAGGACGCAGGCACAGGCGCAGGGTGGCGAGCGCTCGATTTACCGCCAGCAGCTTCGCCCCGTGCGCCGCGGCGCTATTGTGCGCCACCCGGACCGCCTCGGCACAGGAGCTCAATCCGCGCGCCTACCTCATCAGCCCGGTCGGCACCAACGTCGTCAATCTCGGTTATTCGCACCTCGAGGGCAACCCGGACCTGAGCGCGTCCACGCCGATCACCGATGCACATGCCGCCGTGGAAGTGGGCGCGCTCGGGCTCTACCGTGCGCTCGATTTCTTCGGCCGCTCGGCCAATATCGCCGTGGCGATTCCGTATGCGGTCGGTGAGTTCGACGGGACGGCAGCCGACGCGCCCAAGCATGCGCATCGCTCCGGGTTGCTGGATTCCTCGGTGCGTTTCTCCGTGAACCTGATTGGTGGGCCGGCGATGGAGCCGCAGGAGTTCGTCAAGTGGCAGCAGGGCGTTCTGCTCGGCGTCAGCCTGAAGATCATGGCGCCGACGGGGCAGTACGACCCGACCGCGCTCATCAACCTCGGCACCAACCGCTGGGCGTTCAAGCCCGAAATCGGCTACTCACAACGCTGGGGACACTGGATCCTGGACGCCTATGCGGCCGAGTGGTTCTTTACGGAAAATCCCGAGTTCTTCTCGCACAACCAGTACTTCGCGGGCGAGCGCTCGAAGAGCCAAAGCCCGGTCACCGCGTTCGAGACTCATCTCAGCTATGACGTGCGGCCGCGCCTGTGGATCTCGCTCGACGCGAACTTCTGGACGGGAGGCGAGACCCGCATCAGCGGCGTGGCGAACCCCGCGACCTATCAAAAGAGCTCCCGAATCGGGGTCACCGCTTCCATCCCCGTCAGCGCCCACAACTCCATCAAGCTCAGCTACAACGACGGTGCCTACGTCCGCTATGGCGGCAACTACCGCAGCATCTCGGCTTCGTGGCAGTACGGCTGGATCGGCTGGCCGCACGTTCACTGACCCACAAAGTTGCGAACACGCGCACAAATTCCCGCCGCGCTGCCGAGCATAATCTGACGCGGCATCTCGTAGCGCAGAGGTTCGCGTGAGCGACAGCAAGGTTGTCCCGTTCCGCCGCCGCCCGGTATCGAAGGCAGAGCTCGAGGCCTATCAGCGCATGACACGCCACTGGAGTCCGACGCTGCGGCAGAAGATGTCGCCCGAGCACTTCAAACTGCTGCAGGATCTGGAGTCGAAGCCGCCCCGCCGTTGAGCACAGTGCCCCGCCAGCGCCGGGGTTGTGCGTTCCGCAAACGTTCGTCATCCTCCGTGGGCTGGCCGCAAGCCCAAGGTGGAGACGATGAGACCGCGACTCCGTGTCGTGCCCGATGAGCTGGTGCACCCGATCCTGGAGGAAGCCAAGCGGATCCTGGCCGAGATCGGCATCGAGGTGCGCGGCGCGCGCCTGCGCCAGCGGCTGCTCGAGCAGGGCCTGCGGCTTGCGCGCACCGCGGACGATGCCGAGCGCGTGCTGTTCCCGGCGGAGTTCGTGGAGCGCGCGATCGAGAGCGCCCCGAAGTCGATTGCGCTGCATAACCGCGACGGCCAGCCCTACACCGAGCTCGGCGGTGACAAAGTGCACTTCGTACCGGGCTCGAGCGGGCTGCAGGTGCTCGACCATCGCACCGGTGAGACACGCCACTCCAACACGCGCGATTTCATCGAGTACGTACGGGTCGGCGACGGACTGAAGAATCTCGGCTACCTGGCGACCGCTTTCTCCACCAACGACATCGAGCCGCAGGTGTCGGATGCCTGGCGACTGTACCTGGTGCTCACCAACTCGCTGAAGCCCGTGGTATCGGGAGCCTTCACCGAGCATGGCGTACCGCGCATGGCGGAGATGATGCAGCTCTTCCGGCGCGACAAGGCCGATCTCATCGCGCGGCCGATGTCGATCTTCACCGTCACGGCCACCGGCTTCTATCGCTACAGCGAAGACTCCTGCCAGAACCTCATGGACTGCGCCGAGTTCGGTATCCCGGTGGAGATCGTGCCGGTGACGCTGATGGGCCTGATCGCGCCGGTGACGCTGGTCGGCGCCACCGTGATGCATGTCGCGGACGTGCTCGCCGGAATTACCATGGCACAGATGGTGCGGCCGGGCACCCCCGTGCTCTTCGGCGGTGCGCCGGCGACGTTCCATATGAAAACCGCCATGTCGCCCATGGCTGCGATCGAGACGCTGCATTTGAATGCGGCGTATGTCGAGATCGCCAAGCACCTGCACCTGCCCACGCAGAGCTATATGGCCCTGAGTGAAGGCAAGTTTCTCGATGCGCAGGCCGGAGCGGAAACCTTCGCCGGTGCGCTGCTGGCCGCAATTACCGGCGTCAACTCGGTGTCCGGCCCCGGCATGCTCGACTATGTCCTGACCTTCAGCCTGGAGAAGCTCGTGTTCGACGATGAGCTCTGCGGTCAGGCACTGCACTTTTGCCGGGAGTTCGCGGTGATGGACGACCTGCCGACGGTGGAGCTGGTGCGCCAGCTGCTGCAGGAGAAGCACCTGCTCACCGCGAAGCACACCCTCAGTTACTGGCCGCGCGAGCTGTACTTACCGGGCGCCGTGTTCGATCGGGTAAACCGGGAGACCTGGCTCCAGGAAGGCGGCAAAAGCCTGGATCAACGGGTCAAGGCCGAGGTCGAGCGACTGCTGGCGGTGTATGGGTCGCCGCCCACCGATCCGCTCATCGATGCCGAGATGGTACGGATCATCAAGGCCGGGCTCACCACCGATCAGCCTCTGCCGGAGACGCTGCCGCCGGTAGCGCACCCGAGCGTTGCGGCAGGTCCGGTACGCGAGCGGCGTGGCCGGGGCCGGCGTCCGGCGTAAGGAGCGGCTCTCGGTGCAGGGCAAACTCGCAGGCGGACGGCGGCTTTTGATGTTCTTGCTCGGCGCGGCGTCGCTCCTCGCCCAAGCAGAGACCGCTCCGCCCCCACCGGCCGAAGTGAAGAAAACGGTGGATGCGTTCGTTGGGCACTGGATATTGACCGGCACCGATCTGGAACCGGGGGCGACGGCGCCCGCTGCCGTGAACGGGACGATGGACTGCAAATCCGCGGCATTGGGCGCGGCATTGAGTTGTCTCATTGCCGCCGACATCTCGGGGGCGCGCATCGAGGCCGCTACCGTCATCGGCTACAGTCCCGATGATCACCTGGTGCGCTGGATGGAAATTTCCTCTACGGGCGAATATCACGATCATCATGGGCAGTGGCGCGGCGACCGGATCGTGTTCGAGCCCCTGACTTACACGGTGGGCGGCGCCAAGATGACCGAGTCCTTTGCGGTCTCCTTTGCTTCCAGTGACAGGATGCATTGGAAGGTGACCACCAAAATGCTCGAGGGCGAATCCCGGCTCGAGCTCACCGGCGCGCGCGCCGGCGTCAAAGCTCATTGAGGCAATGCAAAGCCGCTGAGAGGTATGCTCTCGCCCCGAACACCAACTAACAAGCCGGGGGGGTCGTGATGCTCAGTTGCGCCACAAAGGTTCGCGTGATCTTCATCGCTGCAGCGATGACACTCTGCATGGCGTCCGCCACCGCGACGGACAGCAAGTCGATCGAGCAGGCAGCGCATGGCGCCTATGTCACTGCGATCAACAGTAACGACGTCGATACTCTGCTGGCCGATCTCACTGACGATATCGTCTATCAGTCCCCCGGCGAACCGGAGATTGTCGGCAAGCCAGCTGTGCGCAAGTGGCTGGCCGAGTATTTCCGCACGACACGCACGCGCTGGCAGAAAACCTCGATCGGTTTCGTAGTGAACGGCGACTGGGCGTTCGAGCGCTACACGTACAAGTCGACCGACACGGACAAGAAGACTGGCGCTGTCACGACCGACACCGGGAAAGGGATCAACATCTTCCGCCGCGGCAGCGATGGGCGGTGGCGTGTGGCGATCGACGGATGGAGCTCGGATCGGCCAGCGGCACGTTAGTGGGAGCACACGTGCAAAGCGCACACTCCGCATGCGAAAGCGTTACTCCCACTCGATGGTCGCGGGCGGCTTGCCGGAGATGTCGTAGACGACGCGCGAGATTCCTGTGACCTCATTGACGATGCGCCGCGAGACGTGGTCGAGGAACTCGTACGGCAAGCGCGCCCAGTGCGCGGTCATGAAGTCCACCGTCTCGACCGCACGCAGGGCGATCACGTAGTCGTAGCGGCGCCCATCGCCCATCACCCCGACCGAGCGTACCGGCAGGAACACCGCAAACGCCTGGCTCACCCGGTCGTAGAGATCGTGACGCCGCAGCTCCTCGATGTAGATCGCATCCGCACGGCGCAGCAAGTCCGCATAGTCCTTGCGCACCGCGCCGAGAATGCGCACGCCGAGTCCGGGCCCGGGGAAAGGATGACGATAGACCATCTCGCGCGGCAGGCCGAGCTCGACCCCGAGCCGCCGGACCTCATCCTTGAACAGCTCGCGCAACGGCTCGATGAGCTCGAGATGCATGCGCTCGGGGAGTCCACCGACGTTGTGATGCGACTTGATGACCTGCGCCTTGCCGGTACGCGCGCCCGCGGATTCGATCACATCCGGATAGATGGTGCCTTGCGCCAGGAAGCGCACACCGCGCAGCCGCTGCGCTTCTTCCTCGAATACCTCGATGAAGGTACGGCCGATGATCTTGCGCTTGGCTTCAGGATCTTCCTCGCCGGCAAGCGCGGCGAGGAAGCGCGTCTCGGCATCGACGCGTATCACCCGCACACCGAGGTGTTGGGCAAAGGTACTCATGACCTGGTCGGCTTCGCCGAGACGCAGCAGCCCGTGATCGACGAACACGCACGTGAGTTGATCGCCGATGGCGCGGTGCAGGAGCGCGCCGACCACCGAGGAATCGACTCCGCCGGAGAGACCGAGGAGGACCTTGCCGCTTCCCACCTGCGCGCGCACATGCTCGATGGCGTCCAGGAGGATGTTGCCCGTGCTCCACAACGCGTCCGCACCGCAGATCTCGCGCACGAACCGCTCGAGCAGCCGCACGCCCTGCGTGGTGTGCGTGACCTCCGGATGGAATTGCACGCCGTAAAAGCGGCGCCGCTCATCGCTCATGGCGGCGAATGGGATCGTGTCGGTGCTGGCGCTGGCGATGAAGCCCGCCGGTAACGCATCGACGCGGTCGCCATGGCTCATCCAGACATCGAGCACGCAGCGGCCGGCGGCATTGCGCCGGTCCTCGAGGTGATCGAGCAGGCTCGAGGCACCCGTGACCGTCACCTCCGCGTAGCCGAACTCGCGCTCGCTCGAGGGGGTCACGCGGCCGCCGAGCTGTTGCGCCATGGTCTGCATGCCGTAGCAGATGCCGAGCACCGGGACGCCGAGCTCGAACACCGCAGCTGGAGCGTGCGGTGAGCCCGCACCGGTCACCGACTCGGGACCGCCGGAGAGGATCACGCCGCGCGGCCCGAAGGCGCGCACCTGCGCATCGCTCAGGTCCCATGGGTGGATCTCGCAGTAGACGCCGAGCTCGCGCACGCGCCGTGCAATGAGCTGCGTGTACTGCGCGCCGAAGTCCAGGATCAGGATGCGATGCGCATGGATGTCGGGGTGCGCAACGGAGGTGGCGGCTGTAGCGCTTGCAGGTCGGGGAACGCTCGCCATCGGCGTTTCAGGACACCCGATAGTTGGGTGCCTCCTTGGTGATGCTGACATCGTGCACGTGGCTCTCGCGCACTCCGGCGCTGGTGATCCGCACGAACAGCGGGCGGGTGCGCATGTCGGTGATATTGCGACTGCCGGTATAGCCCATGGCAGCGCGCAGTCCGCCGGAGAGCTGGTGCAGGATGGTGACCACGCTTCCCTTGTAGGGTACGCGCCCCTCCACGCCCTCGGGCACGAGCTTCTCGAGCTCCGTCGCGGCATCCTGGAAGTAACGATCCGCCGAGCCGTG
>DATJFM010000080.1:0-6302 GCA_035495655.1 Steroidobacteraceae bacterium | reverse complement strand
CAGAAGACGCTCGAGGGCTACTTCCGCATGTGGCACCACCACTTCGAGTTCCTGCTGCTCGGCTACGGCGCCTACATGACCTTCTTCGCCTTCTGCAAGAAGGCTTTCCCCGAGATCAGCGATCAGACCATCGCGCGCATGGTGGCCGGCATTGAGGCGGAGATCTTCCGTCCGGACGAGGAAGTGCGCCGTCTGGCCCGGCGGGCGGTCGAGCTCGGCGTCGACGACGAATTCAAGGACGGGCGCACGGCGCCGGCAACCATCGCCGCGCTCGAGCAGCGCGGCGCACCCGGCCACAGCTGGCTCGGGGAGCTCGCGACCTCCCGCGACCCGTGGTTCAACATCAATGTCGGAGACGGCTTCTACCACTACCATCGCTCGTGGAACGATGACCTGTCGATGCCGTTCGCAGGGCTGCCGGGCTACATCGCGCGCGTCAAGGCCGGCGAGCCGCTCGAGCGTCCCATCGAGGCGCTCAAGGACCAGCGGCGGCAGCTGATCCAGGACTATCGCGAGCTGCTCGCCTCCGAGGAGGAGCGTCAGGCCTATGATCAGATGATCGCGCTCGCACACCGCGTGTTCCCGTACGTCGAGGGCCACAAGTTCTATTGCGAGCACTGGTACACCAACCTGTTCTTCAACAAGATCCGCGAATTCGGCACACTGCTCGCCGCGTACGGCTTCTTCGGGCGCGAGGAGGATGTGTTCCATCTCACGCACTTCGAGCTCGAAGCCGCAATCATCGATCTCATGACTGCCTGGTCGAATGGCTCGCCGCCGCGGGGACCTGCGCACTGGCCGCAGATCGTCAGCACGCGCCGCGCGGCCATCGCCGAGTGGGCGAAGCACAGCACGCCACCTGCGCTCGGGCCCGTTCCGGAGGTGATCGACGATCCGGCGATCGTCATGCTCTGGGGCATCACGCGCGAGAGTCTCGACCGCTGGCTGCACGCGGGCAGCGACACGACGAGCCGCGAGCTGCGCGGCTTCGCCGCCTCCAGTGGCGTGGCCGAGGGCCCGGCGTGCGTCGTCAAGTCGGTGGAGGAGATCGGTCGTGTGCGCGCGGGCGACATCCTCGTCTGCCAGGTCACCAATCCGACCTGGGCACCGATCTTCCAGAAGATTGCGGGCGCGGTGTCGGATATCGGCGGCTCGATGAGCCACGCCGCTATCGTGGCGCGCGAGTTCGGACTGCCGGCGGTGGTCGGCACGGGTACGGCGACCTCGCGCATCAAGGACGGTCAGCGCATCCGTGTCGACGGCGGCCGCGGCGTGGTCACGCTGCTCTCGTAGCGGACCTAAGTGAGCGCACTCGCGCACATTGCCTGGTTCGAAGAGATCGGGCTCGGCGACCGGGAGCAGGTCGGCGGCAAGGGCGGAAGCCTCGGTGAGCTGACGCGTGCCGGGTTGAGCGTGCCGCCCGGATATGTCGTGCGGACCGCGGCGTTCGAGCGCTTCCTCGGAAACCTCGAGCGCGCGGCGCCGGTGCGTGAGGTAGTGGCGGCGCTCGCGCACGATGACCTCGCGGCGATCACCGCGTGCTCGACCGCACTGCGGCGCCGGATCGAATCAAGCGAGCTGCCGCAGGAGCTACTCGCCGATCTCACCGCGGCGCACGAGCGGCTCGTCGGCGCACACGGACGACAGCCGGTCGCGGTGCGCTCCTCGGCCACTTGCGAGGACGCCGCCGATGCCAGCTTCGCGGGTCTCCAGGACACCTTCCTGTGGGTGAAAGACGCAGCGCAGATGATCCGCCGCGTGCGCAGTTGCTGGGCGAGTCTTTACTCCGTGGAATCGATCAGCTATCGGCTTAAGCACGGCTTTGCGGAGGAGCGCGTGGCAATGGCCGTGGTCGTGCAGCACATGGTGGAGGCACGCACGGCGGGTGTGATGTTCACCCGCAGCCCGACGACCGGCGACCGCTCGGTGATCACGATCGAGGGCGCCTGGGGTCTCGGGTCCGCGGTGGTCGGCGGCGAAGTGACGCCCGACCGCTGGGTGCTGGGCAAGGTCACCGGCGAGATCTCGGTGCGCGAGATCTCCGACAAGCAGATTCAACACATGGCCGCCGCGGCCGGTGGCATCGAGCCGGTCGCTGTCAGCGACGAGCGGCGGCGCCTCGCGTGCCTCAGCGATGAAGAGCTGCAGCGGCTGCGCGAGCTCGCACGCCGCATCGAGCGACACTATGGCTGTGCGCAGGACATCGAGTGGGCGATCGACCGGGCGAGCGGCGCCATCCTGCTGCTGCAGAGCCGGCCGGAGACGGTGTGGTCGGCCAAGGATGCCGCGCCGCTCGCGAAGCCGCAGCAGGACCCGCTCATGCACGTCATGTCGGTCTTCGGGAAACGCCAGTGCCCCTGAGCGCGCAGGATGTCGCCGAGATCATGCGGCTGCTCGAGGAGTCGGATTTCCTCGAGCTGCGCATAGAGCACGAAGGCCTCAAGCTCACTCTGAAACGCACGGGCGCAGGCGGCGCAGACAGCGCCGGCGCGCCGCCGGTGGCGCCGGCTGCCGCGGCGGTCGCCGCTTCGTGGTCGGCGGCGGAATCGGCGCCGCCGCTGCCAGAGGCATCTGCTGCGAGCGACCCGTCGCTCATCGAGGTCACGGCTCCGCTCATGGGTATCTTCTACCGCGCACCGCGGCCCGGTGCGGCGCCCTATGTCGAGGTGGGCTCCGTGCTGGATGAGCACACGGTCATCGGAATCATCGAAGTGATGAAGCTCATGAACAGTGTGCGCGCCGAAGTGCGCGGCACTGTCGTCGAGATCCTGGTCGAGGACGGTGCGGCGGTCGAGCAGGGGCAGGTGCTGCTGCGCGCCTCGCGGGGAAGCTCCGATGGCTGAGATTGCACTCGTCGACACCACACTGCGCGACGGCAATCAGAGTCTCTGGGGTGCACTCGGTATCGACACCGCCAAGACGCTCACGGCCGCGCCGCTCCTCGAGCGCGTCGGCTTCAAGGCCATCGACTTCACCACCTCCACGCACATGGGCGTGGCGGTGCGTTACAAGCGCGAGGATCCCTGGGAGCGCATCCGTCTCATGGCGGCGGCGACTCCCAACACACCGCTGCAGTTCATGTCGACGGGCTTCCGCTTCATCTCCTGGGAAACCGCCAGCCCCGAGTTCATGGAGCTCGCCTTCGAAGTGCTGGCACGCAATGGGATCCGCCGCTTCTGCCTGGCAGATCCCATGAACGATGCGCCATCGAACATTGCCTGCGCCCGCATGGTGAAGCGTGCGGGCGGCGAGTTCGTGATCGCGGCGCTCGTCTTCACGCTGAGCCCGATTCACGACGATCGCCACTACGCACAGGCCGCGCGGGCGCTCGCGGCCTGTCCGGATATCGATGCGATCTACATCAAGGACCCCGGCGGCCTGCTCGCGCCGCGCCGCGCCAGCACCCTGATTCCCGCAGTCAAGGCCGAGATCGGCACCAAGCCGCTCGAGCTTCATTCCCACTGCACCATCGGGCTCGGGGAGCTCCTTTATATGGACGCGGTGGACTACGGGGTGAGCGCCCTGCAATGCGCCTCGGGTGCGGCGGCCGATGGGATCTCGAATCCTCCCTCGTTGCGCGTGGTCGAGAATCTTCGGGCGCTCGGCCACACGCTGCCCATCGACCTGCAGGCACTCAGGGAAGTGAATGAGTTCTTCAGCCGCATTGCTCACGCGGAAGGGTTGGAGGTCGGCGCCCCGCAGCCTTTCGATGCCGCGTATCTGCGTCACCAGCTCCCCGGCGGCATGATCGGTACGATGCGCCGCCACCTCGCCGAGCACCGGCTCTCGCATCTGGAAGGCGCAGTCATCGAGGAGATGGCGCGGGTGCGCGAAGAGCTCGGGTGGCCGATCGTCATGACCCCATTCTCACAGATCATCCTGACGCAGGCGGTGCTGAATGTGACCGGCCGCGAGCGCTACGCCGTGGTTCCCGACGAATGCATCCGCTACGCGCTCGGCCGCTTCGGCCGTCCCAACATTCCGATCGCACCCGAAGTGTTGGAGCGCATCGCATCGCTGCCGCGCACGGCGGAGCTGCGCGCCGAGCCGCCGATGGCGCCATTGTCGGAGCTGCGCTCGCGTCTCGGGGGCGGTCTCTCCGACGAGGAGCTCCTGCTGCGGGCCACCATGCCCGCCGCGCAAGTGGACGCGATGCGCGCCGCGGGACCTGCGCCGCGCCACTACGACCCGGGGTCGAAACCGGTCATGGACCTGCTGCGGCGGGTCCTCAAGATGCGTGACATCGCGCAGCTGAGCGTCGTGAAGAGCGATTTCCGGCTCGAGCTGCGTGGCGGCGCGCACTCGCGGACGCTCTCCACATGAGCGCCGCAGGACGAGCGCGCGCGCGCCCGAGCCGACGGGCATCCGTGCGGGGAATTGTGTTCGATGTCGATGGCACGCTGTTGCTCAGCGATCGTTCGCTCGGCGGCTACGAGCTCCTGCCGGGAGCGGTCGAAGTGCTGACCACGCTCAAGGCGCGTCAGGTGCCTTTTGCGCTCCTCACCAACGGCAGCGCCCACCCGCCGGCGCAGCAGGCGGCGAAGCTGCGCGCTGCAGGACTGCCGGTTGATGATTGGCAGATGATTACGCCCTCGAGTATCGCCGCCGATTACCTGCAGCGCAGGGGCATACGGCGCGTTCTGGTGCTCGGCAGTGTTGGCGTAGGGGAGGCGCTGCGGGATGCCGGCATCGAGACGGTGCACACTGGCGAGGAAGGCGCCACCGAGGTCGGCAGCGTCTTCGTCGGCTGGCATCCGGAGTGCGGCATGCAGGACATCGAGACGGCATGCCGGGCCATCTGGGCGGGCGCCGAGCTGTGCGTCGCCTCCGACGTACCGTTCTTTGCCACGAAGCAGGGCCGTACCATCGGCTACTCGCATGCCATCACGGCCGCCATCCGCCGCCTGACGAAGGCGCCCATGACGCTCACCGGCAAACCTTCGGTACGCGCGCTGCGCTTCATCGCGAAGCGGCTCGGTGTGCCGATGCATGCTCTGGCAGTGGTCGGCGATGACCCCTTGGTTGAGGTCCTCATGGCGCGCCGCGGCGGCGCGACGGCGCTTGCCGTCACCACCGGGACCACACACCGTGAGGAATGGCAAAGGCAGCCGCCTGCGCGCCGCCCGCACGCCATTCTCACGGAGCTGCGCGAGGTGCTCGACTGGCTCGACAACGCCCTTGCGCCGCCTCGCACTGCCGCCGGCCGTGCGCGAGTGAAGCGCGCGCGCGTGCGCGCACGGCGTGCCGCTGCCAGGACTGCATCCCGCCCCGCGAGCAAGCGCCGCGCGGTCCGACACTCAGGCTGACCACGGAGCGCCCATGTCATCGAGCAAGCCCTACGCCGACATTCCCGGGACCACCATTTTCGATACCGACCAGGCGCGCCTCGGCTATCACCTCAACATGTTCTGCATGTCGCTCATGAAACCCGAGAACCGCACCCGCTTCAAAGCCGACCAGCGCGCCTACCTCGATGGCTGGCCGATGACCGAGGAGCAGAAGTGCGCGGTGCTCGACCGCGATTACAACCGCATGATCTCGCTCGGCGGCAACATCTACTTTCTCGCGAAGCTGTTCGCAACCGACGGCAAGAGCTTTCAGTACGTCGCCGCACAGATGGCCGGCATGTCGCAGGCAGAGTATGCGCAGATGATGCTCTCTGGCGGCCGCGCGCCCGAGCGCTGAGCGGTCGGCGATGCGCGCGGCGCTCTACTACGGTCGGCAGGACCTGCGGCTCATGGAGGTAGCGGACCCCGAGCCCGGGAGGGGCGAGGTGAAGCTGCGCGTGCACTACAACGGCATCTGCGGCAGCGACCTGCTCGAGTACTTCGACGGCCCGGTGACCACGCGCAGCACTCCGCATCCGCTCACCGGCGTGCAGAACCCGGTGATCATGGGACACGAGCTGTGTGGCGAAGTGATGGCACTCGGTGCCGGCGTTGATGATCTCGCCATCGGCGATCTCGTGGCGGTCGAGCCGGTGGAGACCTGCGGTCGCTGTCTGTACTGCGGGCTCGGGCAGTACAACCACTGTCCGGAGCTCGCGATTCAGGGCTACAACAGTGCGGGCGGCCTGGCCGAGTACACCGTGGTGCGGCGGCGCATGGCGCACCCGCTGCCGCCGGGCGTGTCGCCACTTCAGGGCGCACTCATCGAGCCGCTGGCGATCGCCTGGCACACTGCGAATCGCTGCGCCGTGGAAGCGGGACAGGTAGTTGCCATTCACGGCGCTGGCCCGATCGGTGCGGGTGTCTTCCTCACGCTGCGCCGGCGCGGCGTGGAGGCTATCGTGGTCGATCCCT
>DATJFM010000079.1:0-60134 GCA_035495655.1 Steroidobacteraceae bacterium | reverse complement strand
GTACCAGCGGCGAGAGCCGGACATGCTTTACCTGAAGACCGATCCCCTGCTTGCGGGGCTGCGCAGCGATCAGGGATATGCCGCGCTCGTGCGGAAGATGAACCTTCCGCAGTCACCATGAAGGTACCGGCGTAGCCGAGTTGGCCGCATCCCTTAGCTGCTCTCTCAGTACAAAAAAATGGGCCAGATCACAGAACCCGAGCCGTCCAGTCTGCAAGACTCCGTTGGCGCAATCAGGAGACTGGCATGTGTCACCCGGATCGGCCGCGTCGAGAGCGGCGTGAGCGCCGTCGGCAGCGCTAGCCCGCGCGGCTAGCATCCCCACACTTGGCACGTCCGGGCGACGGCCAAGATGAATCTTCGGAATCAGTCCGAGATATCCCTGCAGCGGAGTCGCCAGTGTGCCCGGCCGATCCGACGACGTCATGGACGATCGTTGAGCCATTGAATCTCTGACGGCGGACATCCGTAAGCCGTCACTCCAAACTCCGATGCGCAACCGATGCCTGGGCGCGGGCTTATAGCCCGCAAACGCGCCAAAGGCGCTTATCATACGCAAGCACTACTTCCACAAGGCATTTCAAAAGTGGGCGGACGAGAGAATCGCAGCCGTCAAAAAGAACGCAGTTGTGCCCTGCCTATGCCGGGAAAGGGCGGCTCAGGGCTAAGCGCACTCGGCGCCCTGAGCCGAACGGAATTGCCAGCAAAGTCGCGCTACCTCTCCGGTACCTGGATTCACGCAGCTACTGGTGTGTGACCTGATCAATCACTACCGCGAACGAGCCGCCCACGTTTCCGCTCACGCCGAAATCCAGTTGGGCAGGGCTGACGGTCTGATCGAGCGTAGCAAGACCGGTGAAATTCACACCATTTGCCACCGCAGCGCCCCCTGTGCAGTTTGACAGCACAAAGCTTATCGAATAGGCATTGTACTGCGCGTTAATAACGGAAATCGTCCCGTTGAGAACGCATCCGCTCGCAGGATCTTGCTCGAACATAACGCCATTGCCATCGATTGAGAGCGTATCGCTTCCGTCGGTGTAATTGCCGGCCACCGTCGCGAGCGACGAGGCTGTGTCGTACGAGTTGGAGAAGGTCCAGGTTTCGGTGTCCGATGGCAGCGCCGTTCCCTTCGACGTCATCCCGGACACAGTGATGTTCAGGCTGGACCGTTGGGAGATGGTTCCGGAGATAGTGCCCGTAGCAGTCGTCGAACCATCCGGATAGCTGCAGGTGGTGTTGACCCCGGGAACGGTTGTGTATTGAACACTCTCAACATTTATATTCGCGGAGATCGAATCTCCGGTTACCGAAGCCTGTCCAAATCCGACATCCGCGCAGCCATTGTTCTGGTTCTGCGAGGCGAAGTAGAGCTCACCACTCTCACTGACAACGGCTACGGATTTAATCATGTCTCCTGTGTTGGGCCCCGAGGTCACCGTGTGCTGGGTCGTCCAGATACCGCCCGGCGACTGGTTGACCGGCGGGGGTGGATCACTACTGCTGCCACCTCCACATGCAGACAGGCCGGCAATGAGCAGAAGTGGTGTGGCAGTACGGATAACAAGTCTCATGGATGCCAGGCGCCTCGGTATGTATACCCTCAGGGGCGCGGCATTATGTTGTCGCGAGCGCAGCGACAACCGTGACGACAATCCCGTCACCCACTCAAGATATGAGATGGAGTTCAAATTCCGTAGGACGGGACTGACGCCTTCGACCCAGTCTAGCCGCCTGCCCGAGCAGTCCCGGTGCACCGTGCGCGAGCTGCACGCCATGCTCAGGCGCGACACGGAAGCCAGGTGCTCTACAATTTCCGCCTAGCGGTCAGGGGTAAACATGAAGCGCGAAACACGAGCGCTGACAGTGTTGTCCGTGTGCGTCTTACTCGGGTGCGCCACTCGTCCGCCAAAGATTGAATATGAACCCGGGCCCGCCCCGTACTCTTTTGACTGTGACGCACAGCCAGGATACTTGCAGGAGTTCAACATCCATGCTCCGAATGGAAAGCTGAGGCTGGCCGGATTTATTGAAATCGAATCCGTACACACGCCTCAAAATCCGAAGTGGCGTCCAATGGTTTCGATATCTCTGCAGGGTCCGACGCAGGAACCTCTCGTAGGATTTTGGGGCGTAATCAATCCAAGGTTGCCAGAACAGTTTTTACTCGCCCTGCGGAATGGACTTAAGCCTTCGGATAGCCAGCTTTTTATGGCCTTGGGAGTAGGCGATCCGCCGATTGCCTTTGCGCTAATCATGAATGAGTCGCGCCAGCTAATGGCGTCGGTAGGTGAGGGGAAGGACACCATTCAGGCCGCGCAGTTCGACGTGGTACGTGCCAATCTGAGTTGCTCTGGCGTTCATGTCCGGTATTCCTACGTAACAGTAGGTCCGGAGTAATTCGATCAGTGAGATCGCCGGCTCGGCGTTCACCGTAGCGAGATTGCGCGCCGTTCGCTTTCGCTGATCGGCCAATACACTTTGCAGACGGCGCAATACGCCTCGATGTTGCTGCCTGCGTTTAAGCGGAAAACCACAGTCTGGCGGGAATATGCCTGCTGAATCCGGTCCTTCAGACACATCGGACAGGTCGCTACAAATCTGATTGGTGCGCTCCGAACCAGTGGATTATTGGCCGCACGAGTCTTGGCCTTACCTGCGGGGAGATCGCCCTTCCTTTCTGTCACGCGTTTCCTCCTGGAACGATCCAGCCCGCCTGACTACTGAGATGTAGCAGCAGGATGTGTCCCTGATTGCCAGAGTCGTGCTCGAGGTACAGCAGCCCTGCAGCAGTGACGCAGAGACGGGAATGGTACGGATGCCGCGTGGCGTTCACTTATCGGGCTCGCAGCCATTCGATACGTCGGATTCGACTTACGCAACATGGGCCTTGCAGGGCGAGCAGTAAGCCAAATCTAGGCAGAAACCATCAGCTGTACGTACCGAAATAACTGCGGTGGCTGTTTAGGAACTGGTCAGGATGTGAGCCTCGCAAATCAGAACGGCCAAACCTGAGCAGGCGTTTGATGGCGCGTGTGAATGAGCGCATACATTGTCCCCATGCCGGCTGTCATGCCTACGGTTGTTCTTCTTGGCCACAATCGCACGGAGATGACGGCGTTAGTTAGGACGCCTTTGGCCGTCACCCGGACGCTATTGCGGCCACGCCTGATCCTTTGCCTGGAGCACGTTATGACTAACGGGCTTTGCAGCAGCAGCTGCGGAGTTGCGGTCGGCGGTGTCCACCAGGCTCATGCGCCAGAGGTGAAGCTATGGTCAGAAGCCAGTGGCTGTTTTTCCGCGAAATTTCCCGGACTTGGTGCTTCCAAACAAGCGGCCAGCTTCAAGGGACACTACCCAAAGGGCAACGCACAGCAACGAGATGACCGTCCAGGCTATCGCGATCCGCAGGGCAAGCATCAACATGCTGTGTGCTCCATGCAAAGACACTGCGCGATCATCAGATACCCGGCGCACATGGCGCACCATGAGCCGCGTCACGTCCTCTTGACAGCCCGCGAATCTGTTAAAGATTTTCTTTACGCGGCTGGGATCGGCCAGAAATCCGACTGAACATATCCCGCTCTCGGATCGCTGATATCAGGGCATGACAGGCAACTCGAGATATGAGGGCATATTCGGCGAGGAGTAAACGCGCTGTGTCGCGCGAGCGAAGTCTGACTCCAGCGCCTGATAGATGCTCGGGACGAACTTTTGCGGGTTGCGGTCAATCAATGGAAACCATGTTGACTGGACTTGCACCATGATCCGGTGAGCTTTCAGGAAGACATGATCGTGGTCGCGCAGAGGAATGTTCCATTCAACTGGTCTGTTTGGTACGAGAGCATGAGGCCTCTCGTAGCTGACAAGGTAACGGCCGCGGCGCACTTCCATCGCGATGGGTAACTCGTAACCATTGAGAGACTCGGCATATTGCCCCGGCTTGGGTCCTTTGTCGGCGTTCCAGTCATTCTTTTGCACGTTCTCCGGAAAGACATCGATCAGCTTGACGACGAAATCGCTGTCGGTTCCGGAGGTCGACGCAAAGAGCTTAGCCGCGAGCGGCCCGGTGATCGTTATATCGCGATCAAGTGGTGCGCTGACGAACGACAAAACGTCCGGTCTGTTATCGACGAAGCGCTGGTCGGCTGCCTCCCAAGTCGGCCAGTCGCCACCCGGATAGGTCGGTGTCATGGGTCGCTGGCGGTACGGCACCGGATTCGCGGGATCGGAGACATACTCCCGGTAAGTGGTCGCGGTCTTGCTCAGTTTCGGCGCCGTGAAAGAGAGCGTCCCGTCCGCCTGCAAAAAGAGCTTCGTCGGTTTGGCTTCTTTCGGTGGCCAAGCCGGGTAAGTGTGCCAAGTGTTCGACCCGCTCTGAAACGTGGTGGCCCGCCACGCCGGCTTCTCCCCGCTGCCGTGAAGGTAATACCGAAAGAACGGCGCTCGAATGTTTGCGCGGAACTCCGCCGCGGTCTGGTGCCCTCCGAATCCGACGATGCCCAGTTTGTCACCCTTCCCCTGGTCCCATTGCCCGTGATGCCAGGGCCCGGTAACTATGAAATTTGTTTGATCGGGATCACTCCTCGCAGCGTGGCGAAAGATTTCCCAGGGTCCCCAGGGATCTTCCTGGTCCCAAAAACCAGCGACGTTCAGATTCGGGACCGTCGAGGCGTGGAGTTGATTGACCCAGGCCGCCCGTTGCCAAAAATCATCGTAGTCCGGGTGTGCAATAACCTGGTTCCAATAGGGGATCGATCCGCGCAGATACTTCTTGTTGACGTTGGAAAGCGGCCCGAGCTCCAGATACCACTGGTATGTGTCATAGGTCTTGAAGTCAAAATATGTGTTCTTGGTTTTTTCGGCTTCTTCTAACACTGCATATTCCACCGTATAGCTCTCGCGCAATGCCCCGAAGTGGTGGAAATCATCGTTCATCCACTCGTCGGCGGGCGACGCCTGCTCGCTGATCGCTTTGAGCGCGGGGTGCGGAGAAAGCAGGCAAACACCCGCCAGGAAGCCGTCGTAGGACGTCCCCCAGATTCCGACCCTGCCGTTGTTGTTGGGGACGTTCTTTATCAGCCAATCAATCGAGTCGTACGCGTCTGTGGCCTCGTTCACGGCCGTCAAGTCAGCTGGGTCTGGACTCGCGTTCATTGCGAATACACCCTCGGACTTGAAGCGTCCGCGGATATTTTGAGTCACGAAGATATAGCCGTCTTGCGCGAACTCCTTGTATGAATAGTCGGCTTGGACGAACTCTTCGGAAGAAGTGGGAGTCTGCTTATCGTCAGGCACACCGTATGGCGTGCGCCGAAAGAGAATGGGCAAAGGGCCTCGTTGCTCCACTGGCGTGAGAACCACAGTCTGCAGGTGCGCGCCATCGCGCATCGGAACCATGACTTCCTGAAACCGATAAACTGGCTTCGCAGGCGCGTGCTGCTGTGCGGCTGTAGTTTCATGCCGACCGGTGCATGCTGAGCTGACCACACAGACGAGCAGCACGACAGCCATCGGAATGGAGTGCCATGTTTCAGCGCTCACGTTCACCCCCATTGACTCGACGTCGTGCGCTATGGCTCTTCGAAACCGGAGTGTTGCGCTAGCTGTTTCGGATCAGCAGCCGGACTTGCCAGGGACAGGCCTCACGGCAAGTGGCCGTAGTTCCGATGCAGGCCTTGATTGGGTGGTGCCGGGAATAGGACTCGAACCTACGACCCGCGCATTACGAATGCGCTGCTCTACCAACTGAGCTATCCCGGCCCCGCTGCGGAAGCCCGGGATTCTACATTTTTCTACGTAACCGGATCACGAGGTCGATGCCCGCCACCTCGGTCCCAGGCGGCGCCGGGGGCAGGCGGCTGAATTCCACCGCGGGCACAGGAACATCGATCAGGGCACCGGTCTCCAAGTCGTGGAAGTGGTAGTGCGGGTCGACGTTCGAGTCGAACCAGGCGCGCGAGCCGTCCACCGAGAGCTGACGGATCAGGCCGTGCGTGGCAAAGAGGTTGAGCGTGTTGTAGACAGTGGCCTTCGAAATACGCGCCCCAGCCGCACGCAGCTGGGCGAGGATTTGCTCGGCCGAGCGGTGCTGCGGGACCGACAGCAGCAGCGCTGCAATCCGTACCCGCTGGGCGGTGGGACGTATGCCGCACTCGGCCAGGCGGTGCTCGCAACCGATCGCGCCGGCGGCACCCGGCGAGGCAGTCAATTCCATGGGGCGGGGATTATAGGCTGCCGGCTACGCTTGGGCGAGCTTGCTTTGCAGGTGCTGCGCCAGCTCGGCGATGGTTGGAAAGTCGAACAGCTCCGTCAGGTCCACCTTACCGGGGTATTCCCGGTCGATCTGCTCGTGGATCTCGATGAGCTTGAGCGAGCTCGCGCCGATCTCGAACAGGTTGTCGTGGATATCGACCCGCTTGCCCTCCAGTGCAGCGTCGCAGATGGTTTTCAGCTTGTCCTCGATCGCCGTGCGCGAGCCGACCTCGGGGCCCTGTTGGGAGGCGCGCAGCGCCGCGAGCTCGCGCAGCTCGGCATCGAACTCCCCCTCGGCGTAGCTCTCCTCGAGCAGGTGCCGTTGGATCTTTCCGCTCGTGGTCTTCGAAATGCGCTTGACCGGTATGACCTCGGCCACCTCGAGCCCGGTCTGCTCGTTGATGAGCCGCGAGACCTGCCGGGCGAGGGGCAGGAAATCCTCGAGCGAGCCCCGATGGAGGACGAACACCACGAGCTGCTCGATCTCCGTGTTACGCGGGCGCACACCGGCCGCCACCACCTTGCCGAGCTCGAGACCGGGGGCGCGTTGCGCGATGGCCTCGAGATCGTGCGGGTAATAGTTCTGGCCGTTCACGAAGATGATCTCTTTGGCGCGGCCGGAGATGTAGAGCTCGCCCTCGTGAAACAGGCCAAGGTCCCCGGTGCGCAGCCACCGATCGGCGGTGAAGGCGGCAGCATTCGCCTGCGGGTCCTCGTAGTAGCCCCGGGTCACGTTGTCACCCCGGATGTGCACGTGGCCGATGCGATCGGAGGCAAGCTCGACATCCTCATCGTCGGCGATGCGCACCTGACAATAGGGGATCGCGCGTCCCTCGGACACGAGCTGCACGGCATCGCGGTCACTTGCTGCGACGGGCTGCACGGTGCTTCCCGCGTTCATCTGATGGCGGTTGAGCGTGAGCACGCGCAACGGCGCACCCACCTCCGGGAAGCTGACTGCGAGTGAAGCCTCCGCGAGGCCATATACCGGGTACATCGCGGTGCGCGCGAGCCGCGCCGGTGCGAGGCGCGTCAGGAACTCGTCGCACAGCTCGACCGAGATGGGCTCGGCGCCATTGAAAATGAAACGCACGGCTGAGAGGTCGAGGCCCTCCACCGCACGGTCTCCGAGGACCTTCAGGTAGTGCTTGTAGCCGAAGTTCGGCGAGCACAGGATCGTCGCGCGTACGCGCGCAGCGAAGGTGAGCCACAGCAGCGGCCGGCGAATGAAAAGCTCGGTCGGCATGAGGTGCGCATGCACGCGGTTCGCGAACATGACCAGGTGGAAGCCGATCAGTCCCATGTCGTGGGTGAGCGGCATCCACGAGAGGCTCACGTCGTTCTGCGTGAAACCAGCCGCCTCGGTGGCCCCGCGAGTGTTGGCGAGAATATTGCCGTGCGTGAGCACCACTCCCTTCGGATCGCTCGTCGAGCCGGAGGAAAACTGAATGAAGGCGACATCGTCTGCGCCGACCCGCTGCACGCTGCCGGCGCGCGAGATGTCATCGAGGTTGTCGACGAGGAAGGTGCGCGCGCGCAGCGGTTCGAACACATCCTGTTCGCCCGCCTGCGCGGCGAAGGCGCCGATGCGCTCGAGCGAGCGGCGTTCGGTATAGAGAAAGGGCTTCCCCAGCCGGCGTGCGATGCGCAGCAGCTTGTGCCGGTGCTCATCGCTGATGCCGAGTGCCACGGGCACCGGCACGATGCCGCCCAGGATCGCTGCCCAGAAGACGTCGATGAACTGCTCGTTGTTGCCGAGGAACAGGATCAGCTTGTCGCCGCGGCGCGCACCGAGTTGCTGCAGGTGGTAGAGGATGCCGACCGCGCGCTCATACAGCTCGGCGAAGGAAACCTCGCGAGCGTCGTTCTCGCCCTCCAGATAGGTCAGAGTGCGCTCGAAGCTGCGGTTGTTCTCGATGAGTTCCGTGAGGGTCGTGACTTTGGGATTCACCGGGCTTCCAGCCTCATGTGCAGCGGATGACGGGTGCGCAAATTGATCTGCGCCTCGAGCTCGAGCGGCTTGTCGGGTATGTAGAGCAGGCGATAGCGGCGCGCGACCTTGTAAAGGTGCACGAGCATCTCGTACAGCGCAAACGTCTCGCCGATGCAGTGGCGCGGGCCGGCGGCAAAGGGCATATAGGCGAAGCGCGGCCGTTCGCTTTCCTGCTCGGGGGCGAAGCGCTCCGGGTCGAAGGCGTCGGGGTTCTTCCAGAAATGCGGGTGGCGGTGCAGGAGATACAGCGGCAGCAGCACGTTGGTGCCCGCAGCTACCGGATACCCGCCGAGCGCATCCGGCTCGATCGTGCGCCGCGACAGCACCCAGCCCGGAGGATAGAGGCGCAGCGACTCGTCGATGACTTGCCGGGTGTAGCGCAATCCCTCCATTTCCGTCAGCGAGGGCGCCGGAAGGTCTGCGGCGGCGTCGATCTCGGCATGCAGCCGTGATTCGACCTGCGGGTGTTGCGAAAGCAGGTACCACGTCCAGTTGAGTCCACTCGCGGTGGTCTCATGGCCTGCGACCACCAGTGTCATGATCTCATCGATCAGCTCGCGCTCGCCCATGGGCGCGCCACTTTCCTTGTCACGGGCGTTCATGAGCATCGCCACGTAGTCCAGGTGCTCTTCCCGGGTGGCGCGGCGGTGCGCAATGAGCCCGGCCACGAGCTTGGTGAGCGAGCGGAATTTGTAGGCGAACTGCAGATCGCGCGACTGCTCGCGGGTGACCACCTCGAAGGGGTTGCCGCCGAGCTGCTGCGAGAGGCGATCGAGGTCGCGCCCGAAGATCGAGCGCAGCACGATCTCGAGTGTGAGCTCGCTCATCTCGTCGGTGAGGTTGATGGGATCGCCGCTCCGGGCGAGGCGCTCCCAGCGCGCGATCCAGCGGTCATTCGCCTGTGCAATCACCTCGGCGAAGGAGGTAATGACGCGACGATGGAAGAGAGGCTGCATCATGTAGCGCTGGCGTTTCCACAGCTCCACCTCGCTGGTCATGATGCCCTTGCCGAGCAGGATCTTGACGCGGTCGAGCCCCACGCCCTTGGTGTAGTTGCGATGGTTGGAGACCAGCACCCGTTTCACATCGTCCGGGTGGTGAATGACATAGGTATAAGATCGCCGGGCCGGCACGTACACCCGGTAGGTATCCCCGTGACGTGCGAACAGCTCGATCATCCGCTCCAGGGAGTCATCCGTGGAGCCGACGTCGAATTGCAGCTCAGCCTCGGGGGGTGTGCGGTTCGCGGGTGCGGCGGAGATCATGCAAGCTATTGAAACCCAAAATTTAATCTTATATCAGACCGACCTGCGCGGTCAGTGGCGGCCGGAGGCAGCCAACGCGTTCGCGCGCCGTCTACCCTACGCGCGGCGGCTCGCGCTGCACCCGATGCGCAGCGAAAGCCGTGCGAGTCTCGCCGGGATCGCGCTTGCGCTGCGTGCACTTCGGCGGCTTCTCGGCCGCACCGTCGAGCCGAGCGAGATCGTATTCCAGCAGGGAGAGAAGCCACGCCTCGCTGCGCCCGCGGCACTGGCAGCACCCGCAGCACTCGCCGCCGCTGATTCTTCGCATACACGCGCGCGCACCGCGCGCTGGGAAGAGGCCGGTGCGGATTTCAGCATTTCGCACGCGGGCCCCTGGGTCGCGTGCGTTGCGCTCGCGCGCGGGCGAGTCGGATTCGATCTCGAGATGGGTACCGAGGAGCGCATCGCTGACTGGGTCGTGAGGGAAGCGGCACTCAAGGCGAGCGGACAGGGTCTGCGCGCACTCAAGGAGGTCGAGGCCCTAGCGATTCATACCGGTCGCCTGAGCTGGCACGGCGGAATCTGGCACGTGCGGCGGCTGGAGGGATTCGAGCGCGCCTGCGCGTGCGTCGTATCGAGCATCGAAGTCCACGAGGTAGAGGCGCACGCTATCGCGCTCGCGGAGTTATTTGACTCATGAGCGCGAACGACGGCGGTGGTCTGCGCAATACGCTCTACCGCAATACCACGCGGTCCGGACGGCGCATGACCCCTGCACGGCGTCTGCTCTACGCGATCGCCGTGCCGCTGGCCATCGCGCTCATCCGCAGCTGGTGGCGGCTGTGCCGCGTCGTGCGCATCGAAGGCCGCGAGCACCTCGAGGAAGCGCTCGCGCGCGCGCCCTCAGTCGTGCCCTGCTACTGGCATCAGCATCAGCTCTACTGCGGGAAGTTCCTCATCGAGCAACGCGGGCTCACCCCGGGCTGGCTCATCAGTCCGTCTGTGGACGGAGAGCTCGGCGCCATGATGGTGCGCCGCTTCGGAGGCGCCGTGATTCGAGGCTCATCCACGCACACGGGAGCACGGGCGCTGCGCGATTACTACCAGGCCCTGGTGCGGGACAACATCTCCCCGGTCATCACGCCCGATGGTCCGCGCGGCCCCCGCTTCAAGTTCAAGCCTGGAGCGTTGCTGCTTGCGCAGATGTCGGGCCGGCCGATCCTGCCGATCTCCTACGCGGCTTCGCGTGCCTGGCTCATCAAGTGGGACCGGTTCGTGATCCCCATGCCCTTCGCGCGGATCGCGATCGCGATCGGGCCGCCGTGCTATGTGCCGCGGGTGACCGATGCACCCACCCTGGAGCGCCTTCAGCGTCAGATGGAGGAGGAGCTCAAGCGGGTTTTTGGCGTGGCACAGGAGGCGCTACGCAAGGCCCGCTGAGGTCACACCCTGGCGCAGGTGTGCCACTCTTGGGAGTGTGACAGCCTGGAGTGTCACAGAGGCTGGAATGTCAGCGGATGGAGTGTCAGCACCTGGAGTGTCAGCGCCTGGAGTGTTGCGACCGCGGATATTCTGTTAACTCGCGAATAGCTGAGCGAACAGTGCCTTAGCTTGTGTTCCTCAGTCAGTGTGCGAGAATCCCCTGCAACTACTTGGAAAGCAGCCACCGCGTTAATTGATCCAGTCCGTGACAGAGCGTCACGTCACAGCGCGAACAATTGACTAGGCTCGCTTCCTCGGGTTGGTGGGGAGGTCTGAGGTCAATGACGACTCCGCCGCCGGAAAAGCCGGCGGACTTCACCGCGTCAGACATTCTTTCGGCCGACGCCTGGACCGGAAGGTCCGCCAAACCTTTCGTCGGCATCGACGTCGTATGCACCAAGATCGCGGTTGACTTCCAGAACATGCGCCGCGAAGGCATGGAGGACTGCGTCCGGCGCAACCTCGAGCTATTGCGCGGCGCAACAGGCGCCGACTGTGCCTTTCTCGCCGCACTCAGCCCCGAGGACAGTACCTTCACCGACGTGCAGCTTGCGCGCAGCGCCTTCGCGCAATGCCGTCCCGAGGGGCTCGCCGGCACCAGCCTCGACACCTTCCCGTGGCTGAAGGGCCGGATCGAGCACCTGCGGCTCTCGGAGCTGCGCGATAGCGGCGCCCCGCGCAGGGACCAGCAGGCCGAGGCCGCGAAGCTCGCCGAGCTCCACATTGGCTCGGCGCTGCTCGTCGCGCTGCGCATCCAAGGCAGGCCCGCCGGATTCCTCGCGCTCGCGCATGCGCTGCCGCGCGGAGCGTGGGACGTCAATCTGCAGTTGCTCATGAAGCTCATCGGCACGAGTCTCGCCACGGGACTCGAGCGCATCCGCACCGAGGCGCGCCTCGCCAAGCTCGAGGAGCGCACCAATCTCTTCCAGGCAGCCGCCAATGACGGCCTGTGGGACTTCGATGTCGAGAGCAACGAGGTGTACTTTTCGCCGCGCTGGAAGGCGATGCTCGGCTACGGCGACGACGACATGCGCGGTTCGCCCGACTGGCGCAGCCTCGTCCACCCGGATGACCTTGCGCGCGTGCAGTCCGCGATCCGCGACCACGTCGCCGGCAAGACACCGATCTTCGAGAGCACCCATCGCATGCGCCACCGCAATGGCGAGTGGCGCTGGGTCATCAGCCGCGCTACCGCCCGCGTCGACAAGCACGGGCGGCTACTGCGACTCGTGGGCGTGGAGCTCGACATCACCGAGCGCAAGCTCTACGAGGAGGCGCTGTTCCGCGAGAAAGAAAGCGCGCAGATCACGCTGCAGTCGATCGGCGATGGCGTCATCACCACCGACGCCTCATCGACCATCGACTACATCAACCCGGTGGCGGAAGAGCTCACCGGCTGGCGGCTCGAGGACGCCATGGGACGGCCGGTCGAGGAGATCTTCCGCGCCTTCCACGAAGAGACCTGCGAGCCGCTCGAGAATCCCCTGTCCGTGTCCATCCGCCGCATCCGCCCCATCAAGTCGGTGCGCCCGATGCTGCTCATCAGACGCGACGGCAACGAGCTCTATGTCGAGAGCACCGCGGCGCCGATCCGCGATGGCTCGGGGCACGTCGCAGGCGGGGTGCTCGTATTCCATGATGTGAGTGAGTCGCGCGAGCTCAATCGCCGCCTCTCCTATCACGCGAGTCACGATCTGCTCACCGGACTGGTGAACCGGCGGGAGTTCGAGAGCCGCCTCGAGCGTGCGCTGAAGAGCGCCAAAGCGCGCGAGGCCTCCTATGCACTCTGCTACCTCGACATCGACCAGTTCAAGATCGTGAACGACACCTGCGGCCACTCTGCGGGCGATGCGCTGCTCGGCCAGGTGGGTGCGCTGCTGAAATCCAAGGTGCGCTGGCGCGATACCCTCTCGAGGCTCGGCGGAGACGAGTTCGGCATTCTGCTCGAGAGTTGCTCGCTCGATGAGGCGATGCGTACCGCAGAGACCCTGCGCGAGGGCGTGCGTAACTTCCGCTTCACCTGGGAAGATCGCGTGTTCCGGCTCGGCGCGAGCATCGGCGTCGTGCCGATCACCGCCGACAACGAGGACGTGGCCTCGATTCTGTCCGCCGCCGATTCCGCCTGCGCTGCCGCCAAAGAGAGCGGCCGCAATCGCGTCCACAGCTTCGCCGAGAACGACATCGAGCTCATGCGGCGGCGGCGCGAGATGCAGTGGGCGGCGCGCATCAACGCGGCGCTCGAAGAAGGGCGCTTCGAGCTGTTCCGCATGGCCATCCAGCCGCTGCAGCGCGCCGAGAGCGGTGCGCATTACGAGCTGCTGTTGCGGCTGAAGGATGAGACCGGGCGCATCGTCGCGCCGAATGACTTCATCGCCGCCGCCGAGCGCTACGGTATCACCCCGGCGATCGACCGCTGGGTGATCGAGAATGCCTTCCGCTGGCTCGTGTCCGAGGCCGATGAGCGCGAGAAGCTGCTGCAGTGCTCGATCAATCTCTCCGGACAGAGCCTCGGGGATGACAAGTTCCTGCCGTTCGTGATCGATCAGTTCCACAAGAGCGGACTCGATGCCTCGAAGATATGCTTCGAGATCACCGAGACCGCGGCGGTCGCGAGCTTCTCGCAAGCCAACCGCTTCATTCAGGCGCTGAAGGAGCTCGGCTGCAAGTTCGCACTCGATGACTTCGGCACCGGGCTCTCCTCGTTCGGTTACCTCAAGCACTTCCCGGTCGATTATCTCAAGATCGACGGCAGCTTCGTGCGCGAGATCCTGCGCGATCCGATCGACCGCGAGATGGTGCGGTCGATCAACGAGATCGGTCATCTCACCGGCAAGCAGACCATCGCGGAATTCGCCGAGAACGCCGAGATCATTCAGATGCTCACCAGCCTCGGCGTCGACTACGCGCAGGGCTACGGCGTCGCGCAGCCGCAGCGCGTGTTGAAGTCCGCGGTCGCCTGAAGCGCAGCAGCGCCCCAAAGCGCCGCAGCGCCCCAAAGCGCAGCAGCTCGATGGACCGCAGCAGCTCGATGGACCGCAGCAGCTCCCCGGAGCGCAGCTGCTCGCCAGAGCCGCAGCAGCTCCCCTGAACCGCAGCAGTCCCCGAAAGGCAGCAGACCCGGCATTTTTGGGTGTCTGCGGCGATAGTTAACCGTCTGGTTCACTGTTCCCGAAAGGACACTCGATCGTGTCCGCCCGACCCCGGGCGTATGATTTCCTCATGACGCTTCCCAGCCGCACAGACCGCAACGTCGGCGACATTGCCTACTGGAAGGGCACTGGCGGACAGCGTTGGCTCGCTCATCAGCGGCTGCATGATGCGCTCCTGGCACCGGTCACCGCGGTGCTCCTCGACCGCGCGGCGGCACGCGTCGGCGAGGCCGTGCTCGACATCGGCTGCGGAAGCGGCGCGATCTCGATCGCGCTCGCTCAGCGGGTGGCACCGAGCGGCCGTGTGCTCGCGGTGGATGTTTATCCGCCGCTCCTCGAACGGGCGCGTGAGCTGGCACCGCCGGGGCTCCCTCTGCAGTTCGCACTCGGCGACGCCGCAACCTATCCATTCGAGCCGGGCGGGGCGGAGCTGCTGTGCTCGCGCTTTGGGGTCATGTTCTTTGCCGACCCGGACGCGGCGTTCGGCAACATGCGAGCCGCGCTGCGTTCAGGTGCGCGCCTCGTGTTTGCCTGCTGGCGCGAGCCGCGTCAGAACCCCTGGCAGATGTTGCCACTGCAGGAAGCTTACCGGCACGTTGCGCGGCTACCCGAAACGGGACCCGAAGACCCCGGCCCGTACTCCTTCGCCTCCGAGCAGCGCGTGCGGCGCATCCTCGAGCGGGCTGGATTCAGCGCCATCGCGCTCGAGCCGATCGACCTGTCCATCGACCTTGCGGAGGGTGAGGGCCTCGACCGCGCGGTGGAGACGGCTCTCGGCATCGGACCGGCGAGCCGGGCAATCGATGGTCAACCGCCCGCGGTACGTGTCGCCGTGGCGGAGTCGATCCGCGCGGCGCTGGCGAAATACCAAAAGGGAAATCGCGTGCCGCTGCCAGGGGCGATCTGGGTGGTCAGCGCGCGCAATCCCTGACTCATCGCGCCGCCGGATTACCTGCGGCGTACGCGCTCGTCGCGCCGCTACCCGCCGCCGAAATCGAGCCGCATCGATAGATCGATGGCGCGCACGTGCTTGGTGAGGGCACCTACGGAGATGTAATCCACTCCAGTCTCGGCGATGGCGCGTACCGACTCGAGCGACACACTGCCGGAAACTTCGAGCTTGGCGTGCGCGCCGTGTGCGCGGTTGAGCTCGACGGCAGTACGAAGCTCATCGAGTGAGAACTCATCGAGCATGATGATGTCGGGACGTGCGTTGAGCGCTTCCTGCAGCTCGCCAAGCGTTTCGACTTCGATCTCGATCGCGATGCCGGCGGCATCCCGCCGCGCCGCCTCGATTGCGCCGGTGAGCGAGCCGGCGGCCGCAATGTGATTTTCCTTGATGAGCACCTGATCGAAGAGGCCCATGCGATGGTTGCGCGCACCGGCGCAGCGCACGGCGTACTTCTGCGCGGTGCGCAGGCCCGGCACGGTCTTGCGCGTATCGAGAATTTGGCAGCGCGTGCCGGCGACTGCATCGACGAAGCGGCGCGCCGTCGTTGCCGTTCCGGAAAGCAACTGCAGAAAGTTGAGCGCGGTGCGCTCACCGCTGAGCACGGGGCGTGCAGGCCCGGCAATGGCGAAGATGACTTGCTGTGCCGCGACGCGCTCGCCGTCGGCGGCGCGCCAGGTGAGCTGCACTTTCGGGTCGAGCTGCCGGAAGGTCTCATCCACCCAGGCTCGTCCGCACAGCACCGCCGCCTCACGCGTGATGACGCTGCCATGCACGCGCTGCGCTGCCGGCACGAGCGTCGCCGTCACGTCGCCGGCGCCGAGGTCCTCGCGCAGCGCGGCTTCGACCTGGTGGGCGAGATCGGCGGGAAGCTCGGGCACCGGCCGCGCTGGCGTTCAGCGACCCATGAACGGCAGACCGTGAGTCGCCCCGGCCATGCACATGATCATTGGGATCGATAGCAGGAAATTGACGCGTGACGCGATGCCTGCAGTCTTACGCGCGGCGGCTTTCTGTTCATCCGTAGCGGTGACGATGCCGAGGATCTTCTTCTGGTTCGGCCAGATGAGGACCCACACGTTGAACAGCATGATGGTGCCGAGCCAGGCACCGGTACCGATCGTCCGCAGGTAATAGGCCGTGTGGCCGGCCGGATCGCCGACCGCGCCGAAGGTGAACGCCGAGATGAGGCTCGATCCGAGCAGCCACGCTCCGCCAATCCACGTGGCGACTGCGCCCCAGCGGAACCAGAAGAGCGCGCGCGGGGCGACGTATTTGGTGATACCGGCCCCCCCTGGGCCGCCCTTATCGGCCGCCGCGGCGGCGAGCGCTGGTGTCTGGGCGACGTTGAAGTAGTAGAGCAAGCCGATCCAGAAGACCCCTGCCACGATGTGGAACCAGCGTGCCAAACCCAACTGGTTGAATTGCGGCCCGCCGATCAGGAGCGCAAGCACCACGGCGACGACGATGCCGGCAATCAATGTGTAGCGGTGGTTGTTCAGAAGATTCATGGCTTTAGATCTCCAAGTTCTTGTTTCTATGGGAGCGATGAGCCAGCAAGCGTTTGAAGAATAGGCGAGGCACCCCCATAATTCAACGCATGCTGACGCCACGGCGAACGGCGCCGTGACGGCGCCTGCACCGGCCCCGACGGAGCCCCTGGAACGCCCACCGTCTCCGTGCATCAACGTATGCTCGCTCGATGCGCGTGGCTACTGTGTCGGGTGCCTGCGCAGCGGGGACGAGATCAGCAGGTGGATGTCTATGAGCGCAGCCGATCAATGGCAGCTGCTTGCGGTGCTCGCGGAGCGGCGCAAACTTACGAGGTAGTCGAGATGGACGAGGTAGTCGAGATGGATGTGGTGGAGCGAATCAAATCAGAATTGGCCTCGAGCCCGGTGGTGCTGTTCATGAAGGGCACCCCCGATTTTCCGCAATGCGGCTTCTCGGCGCAGACGGTAGCCGCGCTGCGCGCGATCGGCGCCGAGTTCAAGCACGTCAACATCTTCGAAGAGCCCGAGCTGCGCGAGGCGCTGAAACGCTACTCCAACTGGCCGACCTATCCGCAGCTGTACATCAACGGCGAGCTCGTGGGCGGCTGCGACATTGCGCTCGAGATGTACCGCAACGGCGAGCTGCGGAAGCTTCTCAGCGAGGCCGGCGCCGCGAAGTAAACCGGCGCCGCGCACCACCCCGCCTCAGGGCAGATCCTCTTCGAGGGGCGTGTCCTCGCTGGCAAGTGGCTCCGCTCCCTCGCTCACCCAGCCGAGCTCGCGCGCCCGTTCCTCGGCGCTGCGGTGGCTGTCACGCAGGCGGTTGCACACCAGACAGAAAAGGTCCGCGCTGCGCTCCGCGTCGTAACGCGCACTGTGTGCGCTGTCCGCATCCCATTCGAGTCCGGCGACGGTGATCGCTCTCGCGAGCACGGTCTGGCCGAGCGCGGCGCCCGCAAGCGTTGCCGTATCGAAGCAGGAGAAAGGGTGAAACGGATTGCGCTTCACAACCGCGCGCGCTACGGCGGCGTTGATGGCCGCGAGATCGAAGGCGGCGTTGTGCCCGACGAGGATCGCACGGCGGCAGTTGTAGGCACGCACGGCGTGCCGCACCTCACGGAACAGGCGCTGTAGCGCATCGCGCTCCGGGAGCGCCGGGCGCAGCGGGTGCCACGGATCGATACCCGTGATTGCGAGCGATGCCGGGTCGAGCCGCGCGCCATCGAAGGGCCGCACGTGGAAGTCGTGCGTCGCGCCACGTCGCAGCGCCCCCTCGCCATCCATGTCGATGAGCACTACCGCGATCTCGAGCAACGCATCGGTGGTGACGTTGAAGCCGCCCGTTTCCACATCGATCGCCACCGGCAGGTAGCCCCGGAAGCGCCGTGACATGAGCGCCGCGGTGGCGGGGTCCGCACTCGGCACGACGATGGGCGGCGCGTCATTCATAGGATGGTTCTAGTGAACAATCGACTCAGGCCGCGAGCCGCCAGGCGATTCGCTCTCCCGCCCGCAACGGCACGAGCTCCCCGCTGCCGAAAGGATAGCGTGCGGGCACCTCCCAGGGCTCGGGAACCAGAGTGATCGTGTCGCGATTGCGGGGCAAGCCGTAGAAATCCGCACCATGGTCGGAAGCGAACGACTCGAGCTTCTCGAGTGCAGCCGCTGCCGCGAACGCTTCGGCATAGAGCTCGATGCCTGCGTGCGCCGAGAAGATACCGGCGCAGGCGCACGCCGACTCCTTCGCGCTCCGAGCGTGTGGCGCGCTGTCGGTGCCGAGAAAGAGTCGCGGGCTGCCGCGCGCGACCGCCGCGAGCAGTGCGACGCGATGCTCTTCCGCCTTGAGTACCGGCAGACAGTAGTGGTGTGGCCGCAGTCCCCCGGCGAACAGCGCGTTGCGGTTCATCAGGAGGTGTTGTGGCGTGACCGTGGCGGCGATGCCTGCGCGCGCGCTCAGCACGAACTCGAGGGCTGCGCGCGTGGTGATGTGCTCGAACACGATGCGCAGGCGCGGATGACGCGCGGCGAGCGGCGCGAGCACCGTATCGATGAACCGCACCTCGCGCTCGAACACATCGACCGCAGGGTCGGTCACCTCACCGTGCACCTGCAGCACGAGCCCCGCCGCGGTCATGTGCTCGAACACCGCATCGAGGCGGCCCACATCGGTCACTCCGGCATCCGAGTGCGTCGTAGCGCCTGCCGGGTAGAGCTTGCAGCCGACTACGCCTGCTTCCCTGGCGCGCGTGATCTCCTCTACTTCGGTTCGATCGGTGAGGTACAGCGTCATCAGTGGCTCGAACTGCGCCCCGGCGGGGAGCGCGGCCAGGATGCGCGCGCGGTAGGCGACGGCCGCTGCAGCGGTGGTTACCGGCGGGCTCAGGTTCGGCATGATGATGGCGCGCCCGAAGCGGGCTGCACTGAAGGGCAGCACCGCTGCCAGCGCCGCCCCGTCGCGCAGGTGCAGATGCCAGTCATCCGGCCGGCGCATGACGAGAGCGTTCAAGGCGAGCCGTCCAGTTGCTGCGTGACCTTCTGTTTCAGCAGCAGTTCGAGCGCCAGCCCCACCCCGAAACCGGTGACATCGCTCGGGATGTGGGCGAGTCCACCGCTGCGCGTGGCCGAGGACAGATCGATGTGCGCCCAGGGTGTGCCGTCCGGTACGAAGCGTGACAGAAAACGTGTCGCGAGGATGTGATCGCCCTTGCCATCGGGGGAGCACTGCACGATATCGGCCACCTTGCTCTCGAGCTCGGCATCGTAGTCGGACTCGAAGGGAAAGCTCCACAGCCGCTCACCGCTCGCGCGCCCGGCCTCGACGAGTGCCGCTGCGAGCTCGGGGCGGTTGCTGAACACGCCGCTCATGCGCTCGGTGAGCGCGTGCACGCAGGCGCCGGTGAGCGTGGCAAAGTCGAGCATCAGTCGCGGGCGGGTGCGGCCGGCGAGTGCCAGCGTGTCGGCGAGCACCATGCGTCCCTCGGCGTCGGTGTGGATCACCTGGATGGTGACGCCATTCGCCGCACGCACCACTTCCTGCGGGCGGTAAGCCTGTGGGCCGATCCGGTTCTCGGTGATCGCAAGCCACGCGTCGGCGGCGAGCGGCGCGCGCAGTTCGGCGAGCGCGATGAGCGTGGCGAGCGCGACGGCGCTGCCGGCCATGTCCGTGTGCATGTCCAACATGGAGCGGTGAGTCTTGAGGTTGACCCCGCCAGTATCGAACAGGATTCCCTTGCCGATGAGTGCCACCTCGGCACGCGCGGCGCGGCTGCGGCGCGCCGGGCGGTACTTCAGGTGCGCGATTCCGGCGCCGGTTTCGGCGTTGCCGGCCGCCACGGCAAGAAACGCATTGGCTCCCGCGCGCTGCAGCGCGCGCTCATCGAGCCAGCGCAGCGTGAGCCCATGCGTGCGCGCGAGCCTCGCAATAGCACTGCGGTAGCCGCGGGCATCCAGCATGTTGGGCGGAAGCGAGGTCAGCCAGCGCGCGAGGTTGGTACCGTCCGCTGCCGCGGCGGTGTAGCGCGTGTCGAGTCCCACATCGTTGAGCAGGATGACACGGCGGGTGCCGCGCTCTTCCTTCGTAGTACGCCAACTCGGTAGCGCGAATGCATGGGCGAGCGCCGCGGCGAGCAGAGCTTCGAGCGCCGCACGCGCGCTCGCCGCCGGGCCGGCGGCGGCAAGGCCGATCACCTGCGGTGCGCGCGCAGCCGCTTCCTTGAGCATGCGTCCTGCGAGCGACAGCCGCTCGAAAGCGCTCGCATCGCTCGCCAGATACCCGAGCACCGCGAGCGTATGCCGCCGGTTGGCAAGCACGGTGCTGCGCACCGCGCCCGCGCGCGCCGGGGCGCGCTGGTGGAGCTCGCGCCAGCGTGCGCTCTCGGGAAGGCGCCGCAGCGCCGCCGCCGGCGGGGGGCAGGGCACGATAGCGAGCAGCGCGTCGAGCGCATCAGCGTTCAGGCGCGCAGCGCTGACGATGTCTGGAGCGCGCGAGCGGGGCAGCAGTCGGTGCTCGCGAGCGCGGTCCCCTGTGCGCACGCGCACGGCTGCGGACCTCACTTGCTTTACCTGTCGCCGCTCGCCATCATTCGGCATTCTAACGCGACAGGGCACATCACGCGCGCGACCGCGGTCGCGACCGCGCCGGCAGGCCGCCCGGATCGCGCCGCTCGCGAGCACTCCGCAATGACCGAACCGCCGAAGCTTGAGGATCTCGATCCCGTCGAAACGCGGGAATGGCTGGAATCGATCGACTCGGTGCTGAAGATCCACGGCCCGGAGCGCGCGCACTTCCTGCTCGAGCGTCTCATCGACTATACGCGCCGCCACGGCGCCTACCTGCCGTTCAAGCCCAACACCGCCTACGTCAACAGCATTCCAGTCGGGCTCGAGCCGGAGTATCCGGGCAACCGCGCGCTCGAGCGCCGCATCGAGGCGTACATCCGCTGGAACGCACTGCTGATGGTGCTGCTCGCCAACAAGAAGTCCACGGAATACGGCGGGCATCTCTCGAGCTACGCCTCCTCAGCGACCTTGTACGAGGTCGGCTTCAACCACATCTGGCGTGCACCTTCAGAGAGCCACCCCGGCGACCTGCTGTTCATCCAGGGACACTCAGCTCCCGGGATCTACGGGCGTGCCTTCCTCGAGGGACGCCTGACGCAGCAGCAGCTGCGGCACTTCCGCCAGGAAACCGGCGGTCCGGGTATCGGGCTCCCCTCTTATCCCCATCCCTGGCTGATGCCGGACTTCTGGCAGTTTCCGACGGTGTCGATGGGCCTGGGTCCGATGATGGCGATCTTCCAGGCACGCTTCATCCGCTACCTCGAGCACCGCGGGCTCGTGAAGCCCTCCGACCGCAAGGTGTGGGCGTTCCTCGGCGATGGCGAGATGGATGAGCCGGAGTCGATGGGCGCGCTCACCATGCCGGTGCGCGAAGGACTCGACAACCTGATCTTCGTCATCAACTGCAACCTGCAGCGCCTCGATGGTCCGGTGCGCGGCAACGGCAAGATCATCCAGGAGCTCGAAGCGGCCTTCCTCGGCGCGGGCTGGAACGTCATCAAGGTGCTGTGGGGCTCGCGCTGGGATCCATTGCTGGCGCGCGACAATCTCGGGCTGCTGCGCCGGGTGATGGAGGAGTGCGTCGACGGCGAGTACCAGAACTTCAAGGCCAAGGGCGGCGCCTACACGCGCGAGCATTTCTTCGGCAAATACCCCGAGCTCAAGGCGATGGTCGCCAACATGTCCGATGACGAGATCTGGCGGCTCAATCGCGGCGGGCACGATCCGCAGAAGGTCTACGCCGCCTACGCCGCGGCCATGAGCCACAAGGGACAGCCTACCGTGATTCTTGCCAAGACCGTCAAGGGCTATGGCCTCGGCAAGGGCGGCGAAGGTCAGATGGTGGCGCACCAGCAGAAGAAGCTGTCGGAGGACGAGCTGCGCGCGTTCCGTGACCGCTTCAACATCCCGGTGAGCGATGAGGATCTCGCCAACCTGACTTTCCGCCAGTTCGATCCTAACTCCGAGGAGGCGCACTATCTGCTCGGCAAGCGTGCCGCGCTCGGCGGCTTTCTCCCCAGCCGGCGGCACAGCGCGCCCGCGCTCGCGGTACCGCCGCGCGAGGCGTTCAAAGCTCTGCTCGAGGGCACCGGTGAGCGCGAGATCTCCACCACCATGGCGTTCGTGCGCATCCTCACCATGCTCCTCAAGGACAAGAACATCGGCCGCAACATCGTGCCGATCGTCCCGGATGAGGCGCGCACCTTCGGCATGGAGGGTCTGTTCCGCCAGATCGGTATCTACTCCTCGGTGGGGCAGCTCTACACCCCGCAGGATGCCGAGACGCTCATGTCCTATCGCGAGGACAAGAAGGGGCAGATGCTGGAGGAGGGCATCAACGAGGCGGGATCGCTGTGCTCGTGGATGGCGGCCGGCACTGCCTACAGCAACCACGGCATCAACATGGTGCCGTTCTTCATCTTCTATTCGATGTTCGGGCTACAGCGCGTGGGGGATTTCATCTGGGCGGCGGGCGACATGCAGGCGCGCGGCTTCTTGCTCGGCGCGACCGCGGGGCGCACCACGCTCGCCGGCGAGGGCCTGCAGCACCAGGACGGTCATAGCCAGCTGGTCGCGACGACCGTGCCCAACTGCGTCGCCTACGATCCGGCATTCGCCTACGAGCTGGCGGTGATCATTCAGGATGGTCTGCGCCGCATGTACGCCGAGCAGCAGAACATCTTCTACTACATCACGCTGATGAACGAGAACTACGTGCAGCCGCCGCTACCGGCGGGCACCGAGGCCGGCATCATCAGCGGCGGCTATCTGCTGCAGGCAGGCGGCCGAGGCAAGGTGCGCGCGACGTTGCTGGGCTCGGGCACGATCCTGCGCGAATGTCTCGCTGCGGCGAAGATTCTCGAGAACGATTACGGTATTCCCGCCGATGTGTTCTCGATCACGAGCTTCAGTGAGCTGCGCCGCGAAGCTCTCGAGAGCGAGCGCTGGAACAACCTGCACCCGGCCGAGAAGCCGCGAGTGCCATACGTGCGTGGGTTGCTCGAGAAGCATCCGGGGCCGGCAGTGGCCGCTACCGACTACGTGCGCAACGTGCCCGACCAGATCCGTCAGTGGGTCCCGGGGCGCTACGTGACGCTCGGCACCGATGGCTTCGGGCGCTCGGACTCACGCGCGGCGCTGCGGCGGCATTTCGAGGTGGACCGCAACTACATCGCGGTGGCGGCGCTCAAGGCGCTCGCCGATGACGGGCAGGTCGACCCCGCGACGGTCGCGCGCGCCATCACAGCGCTCGGGGTCGATCCTTCGAAGCCCGTGCCCTGGAAGGTTTGAGGAGCACGCCATGAGCGCTGCGGCGGGAGTGGTCGAAGTGCGCGTGCCCGACATGGGCAACTTCAAGGACGTCGCCGTCATCGATGTCCTCGTGAAGCCGGGGGACACCATCGCCATCGACACTCCGCTCGTGACGCTCGAGTCGGACAAGGCGACCATGGACGTCCCATCGACTGCAGTTGGCGTGGTCGAAAAAATCCACACCAGCAAAGGTGGCACGGTCAACACCGGCGACCTCATCGCCACCGTGCGCGCAGACGGCGCTCAACCAGCTGCCTCGCCGGCGCAGGCCTCTGCACCCGCGGCTGCACCAGCAGCAGGAGCGAGCACAGCGGCGTCCACGGCACCTTCGACACCCGCGTCTTCCCCGCCGCCATCCCCGCCGCCGGCGCCGGCGGCCTCCGCTCGCGCCGCTCCTCCTGCGGCGCCGCCTGCCAGCGCGCAAGGGACGGCCAGTGCTACACCGCGCGCACCATCGGCGAGCGCGGCAGCTGCACCCGCATCATCCGCGGCGCCCCGCGGCGCGGTGCTCACGCCGCGCTCGCTGCTCGGCGTGCCCACCTCCTACCGCAGCGATCTCGCGCCGATCGATGAGCCGGGCTTCACGCGCGCGCACGCGAGTCCCTCGGTGCGGCGTTTCGCGCGCGAGCTCGGCGTGAACCTCGCGCAGGTCGCAGGTCACGGGTTCAAGGACCGCATCACGCACGATGACGTCAAGGCCTTCGTGCAGGGGACGCTCGCGGCACCGGCAACGACCGTGGGTACGGCAAGCGCGTCCCCGCCCGCAGCGCCTGCCGCGGCTGCGGGCGGGGCCGGCGGGGCAGGTGTGGCTGCGCGCGGGCCAAGTCCGGCGCCGTCGGTGCCGGCGGTCGATTTCGCGCAGTTTGGACCCACGGCGCTCGAGCCGCTCTCGCGAATTCAGCGGATCTCGGGGCCGCGGTTGCAGGCCAGCTGGACCACCATCCCGCACGTCACCCAGTTCGATGAGGCGGATATCACCGAGCTCGAGCAGGTACGCGGGAGCTTGAAGGATCGCGCCCAGGCTGCGGGGGTGAAACTGACGCCGCTCGCCTTCATCATGCGCGCCTGCGTGCGCGCACTGCAGGAGTTTCCGCGCTTCAACTCCGCACTCGCGTCCGATGGTGCCAACCTGATCGTGCGCAAGTACGTGCACATGGGCTTTGCCGCCGACACACCCCAGGGGCTCGTAGTCCCGGTGGTGCGCGATGCGGACCGCAAGGACGTGTACGAGCTCGCGCGCCACCTCGCGCAGCTCTCCGAGAAGGCCCGCGCCGGCAAGCTTCCCCCGACGGACATGCAAGGCGGCTGCTTCACCATCTCGAGTCTCGGCGGCATCGGCGGCACGGCCTTCACGCCGATCATCAACCCGCCTGAGGTGGCGATTCTCGGCGTGTCGCGCGCGACGATGCGCCCCGTTTATCGCGATCTCACCTTCGTGCCGCGCCTGATGCTGCCGCTGTCGCTTTCCTATGATCACCGGGTGATCGATGGCGCCATGGCAGCGCGCTTCACCACCTGGCTTGCCCGGGCGCTCGCCGATCCGCGGGGCCTCCTCGAGGCCGTGCCGTGAGCGTGGATCTCACGGTCCCCGACATCGGCAATTTCACCGATGTCGATGTGGTCGACGTGCTGGTAAAGGCGGGCGACACCATCGAGGTCGACACGCCGCTCGTCACGCTCGAGACCGACAAGGCCTCGATGGACGTCCCCGCGACCGCTGCCGGGCACATCACCGAGGTGCTGCTGAAGCGCGGTGACAAGGTCTCCAAGGGCTCCGTGATCGCGCGCGTGGAGGCGGGTGCGAATGCCGCTGCACCGGCCGCCAACTCGAGCGCTTCGTCCGGCGCCACAGCACCGGCTGCCGCATCGAGTGCGGCCGGCGCACCGCAATCCGACGCCACCTCTCGAGCGCGCGCTCCGGCGCGTGGCGATGCGGGGGATACCGTCCGCATGCCCTCGCCGCAGGCGCGCCCCCCCGAGGAGGGGACCCCCGATGCCACACGCAGCACGCAGCTGCTGGTACTCGGTTCCGGGCCCGGTGGCTACACCGCCGCCTTCCGTGCGGCGGATCTCGGCCTGAAAGTCACGCTCGTCGAGCGCGATGCGGAGCTCGGCGGCGTGTGCCTGAATGTCGGTTGCATTCCCTCCAAGGCGCTGTTGCACGCCGCCAGGGTGATCGAAGAAGCCGCGGAGATGTCCGCGCGCGGACTCACGTTCGGTGCTCCGCAGATCGATCGCGTGAAGCTGCGCACCTGGAAGGCCGCGGTGGTCGCCAAGCTCACCGGTGGACTGAAGGTGCTCGCGCGACAGCGCAAGGTCGAGATCGTGCGTGGCGTCGGGCGCTTCAAGAGCGCGAACATCCTCGAGGTCGAAGGTCCGCGCGGCGCCGAGCGCATTCGCTTCGAGCAGTGCATCATCGCCGCGGGCTCGGAACCGGTGCGGCTGCCCGGCCTGCCGCAGGACAAGCGCATCATCGATTCGAGCGACGCGCTGGAAGTGCCGGCTTTTTCCGGGCCGATTCTGGTCGTCGGCGGCGGAATCATCGGACTCGAGATGGCGTGTGTATTCGATGCGCTCGGCAACCGCGTGAGCGTCGTCGAGCTCACGCGGCAGCTGATGCCCGGAACCGACCCCGACCTGCTGCGCCCCCTCGAGCGGCGCATCCGCGCGCGCTATCAGCAGATCCTTCTCGGCACCAAGGTGGCGGCCATTACCCCCGAAGCTTCCGGATTGCGGGTCAGCTTTGCGGGGGAGCAGGAGGTGGCACCGCAGCTTTTCGAGCGCGTGCTGGTGGCGGTCGGCCGCTCACCGAACGGCCGCGCGATCCGCGCCGAGGCGGCGGGCGTGAAAGTCGCGGAGCGCGGCTTCATTCCGGTCGACCGTCAGATGCGCACCAACGTGCCACACATCTTTGCGATCGGGGATATCGCCGCACCGCCGCTGCTCGCGCACAAGGCGATGCACGAGGGCAAGGTTGCCGCCGAGGTCGCAGCCGGCGAGAAGCGTGCTGCGGACTGGCGCGTGATTCCCTCGGTCGCCTACACCGATCCGGAGATCGCCTGGGTCGGGCTCACCGAGAATGAGGCGCGCGAGCGCGGCATAACCTTTGGCAAAGGAGCCTTCCCCTGGCTGGCGAACGGCCGCTCACTCTCGCTCGGGCGCGAGGATGGATTCACGAAGCTCCTGTTCGATCCCGAGACGCACCGGTTGCTCGGCGGCGGCATCGTCGGTAACAACGCCGGCGAACTCATCAGCGAGATTGCGCTCGCCATCGAGACCGGCTGTGATGCGGCCGACATCGGGCTCACCATTCATCCGCACCCCACGCTCACCGAGACGGTGGCCGGCGCCGCGGAGGCGTTCGAGGGGACGCTGACGGACCTTTATCTGCCGAAGAAGTAAGCGGTCGAACCGAGAGGGGCGCAACGGGCAAGCGGAGCGGCTGATGCCGCACGGCCGCATCACGGCAGCCTCTGGACCACCTTCACGAATTCCGGATCGCTGCGATAGTCGCTGAACTCGGGATAGCCGCGCAGCGTCGGCAGGTTGTGGTCATGGGTGCGCTCGGCGGTCCTCAGCCAAGTGATCATGCCAGCGCGGTCGTGCGCGAGGGCGCGGTACTCGGCCACCACCACCGCGGACCCCGTGCCGCGCGCGCAGCTCTCCGCCTCGCTGGCCGATAGTTGCTCGAGCATCGCTTGGCGGCCACCGCTCAGGAACCGCTGCTCGGCAAGGTTCAACACGTCGATGGTCTCGGCCTGACGGCGCAGCTCGGCGGCCAGCTTCGCCTCGCGCAGGAACTCCCGGTCGCGTCCGATGATGAGATAAACGTGTGCGAGGTAGTAATGCGACGACTCGAAGCTCGGATCGAGCTGTACGAGCCGCTCGAGTGTACTGAGTCCGGTCGTGCGGTCGCCGCTGCCAAAGCGCAACCACGCCTCGTCGGCCACGATGGCGCGGTTATCGGGTTCGAGCTCACGGGCATGCCCGATGGTCTGGAGCGAGGTCGCATAATCGCCGTGCGCGTAGAGCGCGGTCGCATACCAGTGCAGCGCCTTCGCCGAGTGCGGATCGAGCCGCAGCGCGGTGTTGAATTCCCGAAACGCGGTGTCGGCGTCACCGTGCCACCACCAGGCGACGAAGGCCTGATCGAGCCACGCGTCGGCGAGCTTCGGATCGAGCGCCAGCGCCGTGCGCGCTGCACGTTCCGCCTGCGGATAGGCGAGGTCGTCCCGCATCGCGCCGAACTCGCGCTGCAGCAGGTAGGAATCGGCGAGCCCCGCCCAGCCGGCGGCACGGTCGGGGTAGCTCTGTGTCAGCTCACGAAAGCCACGCTCGGCACCGAGCAGACTCGCAGCGGAGCGCGTGGCGAGCTCGAAGCGTGCCGTCATGTAGGTCTCGCGCGCCTGCGGGTCGTCATCGTACGGACCACGTGATGTCATGGGAGCGCGTCCGGGCGCCCGGTGCGCAGAGCTCCACACGGTGAGGGCGGTGGCGATGAGCGCCACGAGCAGGAAGACTGCCGCCACCGCAACTGTGCGTCGCAGCAGACGGCCGCCGCTGCCCGGCGGAGCCGGCGTGGCGGTATCGGCATTTGCAGCCTCGCGCACCGTGAGTTGGGCGGCTACGGAGTCGGGTGCGGCCGCCTCGGAGCTTGCTTCGGCGAGCAGCGTCGCCTGCACATCGCTCGGTAGTGCGTGCAGCCAGCCACTCAGCTCATCGGGCGTTGCCCACACCGAGCTGCGGCCGCCTCCGGGGATGCGGTGCACCGGCATGCCGCGGTACGCCTCCCAGCGACGCGCCGTGCGCTCGGTACAACGCAGGAACTGTCCGATCGCCTTCCAGCCGATGAGCCGCCGCCCGCCGCCCGCACCATCGCCGCCCGCGCCGGTGCGGCTCGTTTCCCTGTCGACCAAAGTCCCCCTCGCCGATCAGCGAACCGTGGGACCCCCTTTTGTCTCCGCCGAGCCGCAGACCCTGTGTCAGGGCTTGTTATCTTTCTTCAACGACAGATGTCGGGTCAGCGCGCGCGGCCACGGGATTCTAGCAGTGTGGAGGCACCGCGGCGCGCGGTGTGGAGGTCAGCGTCGCGATCGACGGCGCGTGCGCATGCGCGAAGCAAGTGGCAGGCGGCGAACTGCCCGCTTGGCGGGTGGCGTCTTGTAGGAATACTCGCACAGGTCGCGGATGATGCATGTGGGGCACTTCGGCAGACGCGCCGTGCATACATAGCGGCCGTGCAGGATGAGCCAGTGATGCGCATCCTTGCGGAAATCGAGCGGTGTGTTCGCGTTGAGGGCCTGCTCCACCTCGCGGGGATTTCGCCCGGGAGCGAGCCCGGTGCGGTTGGCGACCCTGAAGATATGCGTGTCGACCGCGATCTCGCTCTCGCCGAACACCATGTTGAGAATGATGTTGGCGGTCTTGCGTCCGACTCCCGGCAGCGCCTCGAGCTCATCGCGCGTGGCTGGCACCTCCCCGGCGTGCCGCTCGATGAGCTGCTGCGCGAGGCCGACGAGGTTCTTGGCCTTGGTGTTGTAGAGACCCACCGGCTTGATGTAGGGCTTCACCCCCTCGACACCGAGCGCGGCGATGGCCGCGGCGGTGTTGGCGACGGGGAAAAGGTTGCGTGTCGCGGCGTTCACGCTGCGGTCGGTGGTGTGGGCCGAGAGCATGACCGCAACCAGCAGCTCGAAGGGCGAGGTGTGCAGCAGCTCCGTGGTCGGTGTTGGATTGGCCGCCTGCAGTCGGCGGAAGATGGCTCTGCGGGTCGCCGGGTGCATGGCTACGGCTCGGCGGCGAGTTTGCGCGCGCTCAGCAGCGCTGCCCGCTGGGCCGCGTGCGCTTCGAGCCGCGCGCCGTGCGCCGCGTAGCGCGTGCGATTCTCCTGCGCGCCCGGGGCAGGCGATGCCCCTGGAAGCTCAGCGCGCGGCACCAGGGAAATGCAGTCGACCGGACAGGGCGCGATGCACAGCTCGCAACCGGTGCACAGCGCCTCGATCACCGTGTGCATCTGCCGGCGTGCGCCGATGATGGCATCGACCGGACAGGGCGGCAGGCACTTGGCGCAGCCGATGCACACTTCCTCATCGATCTGCGCAACGAGCGCCGGTCCCTCAACCCCATTGGCCGGGTTGAGCGGCAGCGGTGGCCGGACCAGCAATGTGGCGAGCGCCGCGATGGTGGCGGCGCCGCCCGGCGGACACTGGTTGATCGGCGCTGAGCCAGCTGCGATCGCCTCCGCGTAGGGCCGGCAGCCCGGGTAGCCGCAGCGCGTGCACTGCGTCTGCGGCAGCAGCGTGTCGATGTCGTCGGCGGTGGCCATGGGCTCGAGCGCTGCGCAGCCTCACTCCTCAGGTGATCTTCATGCCCGGCGTTGCGCCCGAATCAGGGGCGAGCAGGAAAAGACCCGGACCTTCGCCGCTCGCCGCGAGCACCATGCCCTCGGACACCCCGAACTTCATCTTGCGCGCGGCGAGGTTGGCGACCATCACCGTGAGGCGCCCTCTGAGCGTTGCCGGGTCGTAGGCCGATTTGATGCCGGCAAACACCGTGCGGCGCTCGGAGCCGAGATCGAGTGTGAGCCGCAGCAGCTTGTCGGCGCCGGTCACCGCCTCGGCTTCGACGATGCGCGCGACACGCAGATCGATCTTTCTGAACTCATCGATCGATATCGTGGCGGCGGTAACTGTGTCGGTGGCGCTCACGGCCGCAGTCTCCGCGGCGCGTGTGCCGACTTTGTCCGCCGTACCCGCGGGCTTGCCGGCCGCGGCCTGGTCATCGAATAGCGCATCGAGCTGCCTTTCTTCCACGCGGGTCATCAGGTGCCGGTAAGGATTGATCCGCTCGGGCGGCACCAGCGCATCGCTCCACACGAATGCACGGTCGAGACCGAACAGCTCACGCGCCACACGCTCGGCCAGGTGCGGCAGCACCGGAGCGAGCAGCACCGACAAGACCTTGAAGCCGTACAGCGCACGCGAGCACACACTCTGCAGGTGCGCCGCCTGGGCCGGATCCTTGGCGAGCAACCAGGGTCGCTCGCCGTCGAAGTACTGGTTGATCGAGTCCGCAAAGCTCATGCATTCGCGCATGACCCGGCCGAGCTCGCGCGTCTCGTAGCCCTCGCGCGCGGCAGCCGCAGCGCTGCGCGCCGCTTCAGTGAATGCCGGGAGATCCTCCGCGTACCGCAGCGCGCCGTGGAAGTGCCGGGTGATGAACGAGGCGGCGCGGCTGGCGATGTTGATGTACTTACCGATCAGATCGCTGTTGACGCGCGCGATGAAGTCCTCGGGATTGAAGTCGAGGTCCTCGACGCTGGCGTTGAGCTTGGCGGCGATGTAGTAGCGCAGCCATTCGGCGTTCATGCCTATCTCGAGATAGCGCAGCGGGCTGATGCCGGTGCCGCGCGACTTGGACATCTTCTCGCCCGAGACCGTGATGAAGCCGTGCACCCACACGTGATCGGGCACCTTGTAGAAGGGACCCGCGAACTTCAGCATCGCCGGCCAGAAGAGCGTGTGGAAGTAGATGATGTCCTTGCCGATGAAGTGGATCTGCTCGGTGTCCGGCGCGCTCAGGAAGTCCTCGAAGCTGCGCCGCTCGCCCTTGGCGCGCGCCTTGCCGAGGTCGAAGTAGTTCTTCAGCGCCGCCAGGTACCCGATCGGCGCGTCCAGCCATACGTAGAAGTACTTGCCGGGCGCATCCGGTATGGGAATCCCGAAATAAGGCGCATCGCGCGAGATGTCCCAATCGCCGAGTGTCTGCTCGCCCGTGCCCGAGAGCCATTCACCGGCCTTGTGAATGACCTGAGGCTGCAGGCGCCCCGCGGTACCGAGCCAGCGCTCGAGGAACTCGATGCACTTGGGGTCGGATAAACGGAAGAAGAAATGCTCCGAGCTGCGCACCACCGGCTTCGCGCCAGTGAGGGTCGAGTAGGGGTCGATGAGCTGTGTCGGGGTATTGACGATGCTGCAGACCTCGCAGGCATCGGCGTACTGATCCTTGGTATGGCAGTTCGGACACTCGCCCTTGATGTATCGGTCGGGCAGGAACATGCCCTTCACCGGGTCGTAGAACTGCTCGACTTCCCGTCGGTAGATGAGGTCGGCCGCCTTCAGTCGCCGGTAGATGTCCTGTGAGAGCTGGGTATTCTCGGGCGAGTCGGTCGAGTACCAGTGGTCGAAGCTGAGATGGAAACCTGCGAGATAGCGGGCGCGTCCGGCCGCGATGCGTGCAATGAGCTCCTGCGGGGTGATGCCTTCGGCCTCCGCCTTCAGCATGATGGGCGCCCCATGGGCGTCGTCCGCGCCGACGAAGTGCAGCTCGTGCCCCTGCATCCTCTGGAAGCGCACCCAGATGTCGGCCTGGATGTACTCCATGATGTGGCCGATGTGGAATGGGCCGTTGGCGTAGGGGAGCGCCGTGGTGACGAAGATCTTGCGCGTCATCCACGCTAGTTTACACAGCTTGGCTGCGCGTCAGCGCGACGCCGCGAGCCTCTGGCGCCGGGCCGCGCAGGTGGTTCTTGCGCAGGTGGTTGCGCAAGGCGCGCGGCAAATCAGCCGGCGTCCTTCAACTCCTCGAAGCGGCTCTTGTTGATCGCCTTCTTGTAAGCCTCGCCACCGCTGATCTGGCGTTGATTCAGCAGCTGCTCGATCGCGGCGTCCATGGTGCGCATGCCGAACTGCCCGCCCGCCTGCATGGTGCTCTCGAGCTGATCGAGCTTCCCCTGCCGGATCAGATTGCCGCATGCCGGCGTATTCACCATGATCTCGAGGGCGACGACGCGGCCCTGCTTGTCGGTCCGCTGCAGCAGCTGCTGCGAGATGACCCCGCGGAGCGAGGTCGACAACATGGTGCGCACGTGTGATTGCTTGTCGGAGGGGAAGACGTTCACCATGCGATCGACGGTCTGCGCGGCGCCGTTGGTGTGCAGGGTCCCCATGACGAGAATGCCCATCTCCGCCGCAGTGACCGCGATGCTCATGGTCTCGAGATCGCGCAACTCACCGACCAGGATCACGTCCGGATCCTCGCGCAGCGCTGAATGCACCGCGGAGGCGAAGCTCGGACTGTGCACGCCGATCTCGCGCTGACTGATGAGACAGCTCTTGCGCTCGTGCACGAACTCGATGGGATCTTCCACAGTGAGGATGTGGCCCTTCACGCGGCGGTTGATGTCATCGATCATCGCGGCGAGCGTGGTCGACTTGCCCGAGCCGGTCTTGCCGGTGACCAGGATCAGACCGTTGTTGGCGCGGCACATCTGGCGCACCGCTTCGGGCATCTTCAGCTCATCGAGTGTCAACGCCTTGGAGGGGATCGCGCGGAACACTGCGCCCATGCCGTTCAACTGCCGCATGACATTGACGCGGAAGCGTCCACGGTCGGCGAGCGTGTAGGCAAAGTCCGCGCCGTCCTTCGCCTCGAAGCGCTCGAGCGCCTTCTTGGGCATGATTTCGTAGAGCGCCTGCTTGACCGCTTCCGCCGGCAGCTTCTCTTGCCGCAGCGGCGAGAGATCGCCGTGCAGACGGATGCGCGGCGGGTCGCCGGCAATGAAATGCAGGTCCGAGCCGCGCTTCTCCAGCACCTCGATCAGCAGCGGATCGATGAACGCCACGCGTTTTGCTCCCTCATCGGCCGGAGGAGCCGGCTGCTGCGGCCGCCGCCGGAGCCGGCGCCGTGCCGGTCATTTCAACCTTCGCCAGCATGGTGGTGTCGGTGACGAATTTCTGGAACGGCCGCTTGTCGCTCGCATAGGAGTAGGCGTCATCCGGATCGATGCTGCGCGCGGAGATCGCCGCGAGCAGCGCCTGATCGAGCAGCTGCATGCCGAGATCGCGCCCCATCTGCAGCTGGCTTGGAATCTGATGGGTCTGCTCGGTCTGGATCAGCTTGGCGATCGCCTTGGTCATCATGAGAACTTCGCAGATCGCCTTGCGTCCGTGCCCATCGCTGGTCTTTACCAGCACCTGCGTGACCACCGCCAGCAGGTTCTGCGCCAGGAAGCTCTTGGTCTGCTCACGCTCCTCGACCGGCAGCGCATCGATGACGCGGTCGATCGTCTTGACTGCGCTCGTGGTGTGGAGCGTGCCGAGCACCAGGTGGCCGGTTTCCGCCGCAGTCATCGCCATGGAGATCGTCTCGGCATCGCGCAGCTCACCGACCAGGATCACGTCCGGGTCCTCGCGCATCGCCGCACGCACTCCTTCGGCGAAGCTCGGGATGTGCGTGCCGAGCTCGCGCTGGATCACCTGGCTCTGCTTGCTCGGGTGAACGAACTCGATCGGGTCTTCGAGGCTGATGATGTTGAGCCGGCGCGTGGAGTTGAGATGATCGATCATTGCGGCGAGCGTGGTGGACTTGCCGGTGCCCGTCGAGCCGGTGACCAGCACCATGCCCTGATGGAAGTCGCACAGCTTGGTCACCACCGGAGGAAGCGCCAGCTTCTCGAGAGTCGGTACGCTCGAGGGAATGGAACGGAAGGTCGCGCCGATTCCGGTCTCCTTGCGGTACACGTTGACGCGAAACCGCCCGCCGTCGGCCGACACATAGGAGAAGTCGAGATCGTTGCCCTTGGCGAAGTGCTCGTTCTGCGCGCGGGTGAGGATCTCTGCGATATAGCCCTCGAGCTCTGCTTGGCGCACGTCGCGGAACTTGATCGGCAGCAGATCGCCGTGCATGCGCAGCATCGGCGGTACGCCGACCGCCAGGTGCACATCCGAGCACCCCTGCTGGGTGCCGAGCTTCAGGAACGCATCGATGCGTGCCAAGCCATTCTCCTTGACCGATCCAGTGGGCTGTTTAGCCGCTTTCGCGCTTTGGGATCAACGACTTGAGCCCCGAAATTTGACGTAACGCACGGTCTTTCGCAAGGCGCCCCCGGAAAGAGCGACCCCAGGCTGCTGGCCCTTGGGTGCGCGGAAGCGTGGGGAGCGGGGCGCGCGGCGCGGCGGAGCCGGAGCGCGTCGGTCAGACGCGATAGGGGGCGAGCGCGGCGCGCAGCTCGTCCATGGTCTGGAAGCGCTTGGTCTTGTCGACCGCCATGGCGCGCATCACCAGATCCGAGAGGCCGGGCGGCAGCTTCGGATTAACTTCCTGCGGCACTTTCGCCTTGCCCTGCACATGCTGATACATGACCGACATGTGATCGCCGCGCGAATAGGGCGGCACCCCGGTCACCATCTCGTACAGCATCACGCCGAGCGCATAAATATCCGCGCGCTGATCGACCTTCTTGCCGAGGATCTGCTCGGGCGCCATGTACTTCGGTGAGCCGATCACGTAGCCGGTTTTGGTGAGCTGCGTATCGCCCTCGCGCTGGGCGGCCGCCACACCGAAGTCGACGACCTTGAGGAATCCCTCCTGGTTGATCAGCACATTAGCGGGCTTGAGGTCACGGTGCACGATGCCGAGTTGGTGCGCGACCGCCATGCCGGTGCAGATGTCGCTGGCAAACTGCATGGCGCGCTTGAGCTCGATGGGCTTTTCGTTCACGACCTCGCTGCCGAGGGTGTGCGAGGGGAAGTACTCCATGGAGATGGCGTAATTGCCCTGGATGTACAGGAAGTCGTAGATACGGATCACATTCTGGTGCGTGATCTTGCGCGAGTAGCGCAGCTCGTGGACGAAGCGCTTCATGACTTCTTCGTCCTGCGAAACGTTCGGGTTGAGGAACTTCAGGATCAGCCGCTCATCGACGACCGTATCCTCCATCAGCAGCACCGTGCCGAAGGCGCCGCGACCGATACGGTCGATGTATTTGTAGCGGCCTTCGATGACATCGCCTGGCTTGAGCATCTGGATGTCGAGCTTCTGCGGGCCTTCGGCGGCCTGACTCCGCGCGATGCGCGAGGCGTCGGTGATGACCTGCGTCTTAGCCACTTCCGCAGCAGCCGGCTGCGGTGGCCGTACGCCCTGCGCAGTCGCGGTCGCGGCCGCCGCCTGTGGTGTGGCAGTGCCGCCCGGGCCGAGCATGCTGATTCCGGCAATGCGGTTTTCGAGCTCGTTCACGGCCGCGGCGGCCATGCGCGAGATGGTCTGATCGGGCGAGCCCATCTGCGCCTGCAGCTCGTTGCGCACCTGCTCGGCGCGTGCCTCATCCGCCACGCGCGCGAGCGCCTGGATGGCTTCGATGCGGACCTCGCGCTCGGGCCGTCCGACGAGCGGCAGGAAGGTGTCGACCAGACGGCTGTCGCCGAGCTTGCCGAGCGCACGCACCACGATGGCGGTCGCCTTGGCCTCGGGGCTGCTCAGCATCTCCATGAGGCGTGGCACTGCACGCTTGCTGCCGATTTCCGCGAGTGCATCCACGGCGCGCTCACTCACCCACCAGTCGCTGTCGCGGGTGGCCTGAATGAGCGAATCGACGGCGCGCTCGTCCTTGGTCTGGTTGAGGATCTCGATGGCGGCGCGCCGGATATCCTCGTCCTGATCGCGCACCAGCTGTAGCACCGCATCGATCACCTTCGGGCCGCCGATCTTGCCGAGCGCATCCGCGGCGCGGCTGCGCACCCACCAGTCGCTGTCCTTCAGCGACTCGAGCAGATACTTCACTGACTTGGCGTTGCCGATCTCATTCAGCACCTCGACGGCGGCGCGGCGGGCGTTCTCGTTCTCGTCCTTCAACACCTCGATGAGGTACTGCATGGTCTCCGGGTGGTTGGACTTGATGACCACGTCGATAGCGCGGTTCATGACCTCGAGCTCCGGGTCGCGCAGCAGCCCGCACACCCGCTCGATGTCGATCGGCCCGTCCATGCGCTGCATCGCCGCAAGCGCGGCGCTGCGGATGAGCTTGTTGGGATCCTTCAGCAATGCGTGCAGCGCCGTCTGCACTTCGGGCGTGTTGAAACGTGCCAGGGTGTTGATGATGTGCACGCGCGCGATGGGGTCCTTGCCCTGCACCCGGCCGAGCAGATCCGGCAGTGATTGCTTGTCGGCGATCTCGCCGATCACCCGAAAGAGCGCCGCCTTCTCGTTCGGCTCCTGCGTGTAGGCGGCATTCAGCAGCTCGCGCACATTGAAGCGCGACTTCTGCGCCGCGATCACCTCGAGCAACGCGGACTTGGAGACTCCGGGTGTCGCGAGCGCATCGAGCAGCATGTGCGCCGGATAGGTGTGGCTCGCGGTGAGCGCCCAGGTGATGCCCGAGATGACGCGCGCACTTCCTTCGACCAGGCCGCGGATGTAGAGCGGAAAGGTCTTGTGATTGACGAGGCTGCCGAGCACCTCGACGAAGGCCATGGTCGCGCCCTTGTCGGACTCCGGCAGCGCGCCGAAGATGGGCTCGATCGCGCCCGGACCCACCTCTTTCAGCCGCGCGACGGCCTTCTGCGTGTCGGAGCTGGTAGGGTCAGGCGAGGACCGGATCTCGGTGATCAGCCGGTCGGCACGCAAGTTCGTGAAAAAGCTCATTCAGCCTTTTTCCGTCGCAGCTGCTCCTGCACCCATCCAGCACGGGGATGAGCCCTATCGTCTACTATAAGGAGCAAGCTCACCGGAGTTCTGTGAATTATGCCATAGCCTTGAGCCCGGCCAGGGAGCGCTTTGTGCGCTCCATCTCGCTGCCCCTACAATTCAGAGCATGCCGTCCTCCGGATTATCACGCGATTTTCAACATGACCCCCGATGAGACCGTGTCTGCAGTGCGCGCCGCGCTGGAGGCGTATGTCGACCCCTACCTCGGCGAGACGCTCGGCGCGGCCCAGGCCATCAGGGAGGTGCGCGTCTCCGGCACTGGCATCAGCGGTCAGGTGGTGCTCGGGTTTCCGACCGGTGGGTACGAGTCGGAGCTCAGCGCTGCGCTCAATCGTCAGCTCGCCGCCGCGGGGATCGCGGCGCCACTCTCCCTCGAGCTGCAGGCCGACATCCGCGCGCACGCGGTACAGCGCAATCTCAAACCGCTCGAGGACATCCGCAACGTGGTGGCGGTCGCCTCGGGCAAGGGCGGCGTGGGCAAGTCCACCGTCGCAGTGAATCTCGCACTCGCATGGGCCGCACAAGGTGCCCGTGTCGGGATCCTCGATGCCGATATCTACGGCCCAAGCCAGCCGCTGATGCTGGGCCTCGCCGGGCAGCGTCCCACATTGTCCGATGGCAAGCATCTGCGGCCGCTCATGAGCCACGGTGTCAGTGCCATGTCGATCGGTTTCCTCGTCGACGCCGAGCAGCCGATGGTGTGGCGTGGTCCCATGGTGACGCAGGCGCTCACGCAGCTGCTCGGTGAGACGCAGTGGGGTGCGCTCGATTACCTGGTGGTCGACATGCCGCCCGGCACCGGCGACATTCAGCTCACGCTCGCGCAGCGGGTGCCGGTCGCAGGCGCGCTGATCGTGACCACGCCACAGGACATCGCGCTCGCGGATGCGCGCAAGGGACTCAAGATGTTCGAGAAGGTATCGGTGCCGGTGCTCGGCATCGTCGAGAACATGAGTGTGCATGTCTGCTCGAACTGCGGCCACAGTGAGCACATCTTCGGTGCGGGCGGCGGCGAGCGCATGGCGCGCGAGTACGGCGTGCGGCTGCTCGGAGAGCTGCCGCTCGATGCGCACATCCGCGAGGAGGCCGATGGCGGGCGGCCGACGGTAGTTGCGGCGCCAGACACGGCGCGCGCACGGCCGTACTTCGAGATGGCGCGGCGCACGGCAGCGGCGCTCGCAGTGCGCGCGCGTGACCGCAGCGCGCTGTTTCCAAAGATCGTGATCGAGGAAACCTGACGCCGCTTCGCAGCGGGAGTTGTGCCCGCGGCTACGGTGCGCCGTCAATCCAGGTGCTGGCGAACCTACGGCACCGTTCTGAAATCCTCCAACACCGCGCGAATCGCCCCCTTGGATACCACGATGGCACCGGTGTACGGTCGATCGAGGGCGACCACCACGAGGACCGCCGAAAAGATGATCGCCGCGAGTATGCCGGTCATCAGTGATTGCGCGATCAGGTTCTCGGTACCGAAGAAGAAGGTGAAGGAGATCGTGAGTGTGGCGCCGAGGAAGATGACGAACCAGATCACGTCCGGCACTGTACCCTCGGCCATCACGAGGCGCTCGCGGCGCGCGCGGGTGAGGTCATCGAGCTGGGTCAACAAATCCTTCTGAAGATTACCGTCGTGCAGGTCAGCGGGGCGGTAGCGCACCACCACCTGATACAAGTCGCTCAGCACCCGCGTGGTCACAGCGCTAGATCGGCCCCGCACCATGGCCGGCCAGTCATCGGCGAGCACCGACCTGAGGTATGCCGCCAGGTTTTCATGCACCGCGCCACAAGAACTCTCGTCCAGACCAGGGCACAGGCGGTAGATGGTGGCCGCAGCTCCTGCTTCCCGCGCCAGCGCTTTCTCGGCGTCGTAGAAGCGTTCCCAGGATACGATTACGACGAAGGCAAGCAGCACCGCATACAGCACGCCGATCACGGCGAACTTGAAGCCCGCCACCTCGTTGTTGCCGCGCAGGTGCGCGAGGCGGATGCGCAGGCGCACGAGGAATGGGCCCGTCATGGCGAGCCCCGTGAAGATGAACAGCAGCAGGACTAGGACCCATCCCGGTCGGCTGGTGAGGAAATTCATGCGCGCCGGCTCCCCGATTTTTTGTTCGCTTGCGAGAAGCGTAGGCGGGGAAGTGCGCCGGTGCAATCACCCCCGCACCTGCCGTGGACCCCTGGCTGCGCGCCACGTTATCCTTGCGCGCTTTATTTTCCCTGGCTGCCTGCGTTCGCAGCGAGAGGTCTTCAGTGAGCATCAAGTCCGATAACTGGATCCGCCGCATGGCGCGCGAGCAGCGCATGATCGAGCCGTTCGAGCCCGGGCAGGTGCGGGTCGGCGCCGATGGACACAAGATCGTCTCCTACGGCACCTCCAGCTACGGTTACGACGTGCGCTGCGCGGATGAGTTCAAGATCTTCACCAACATCAACTCCACCATCGTCGATCCCAAGGCGTTCGATGAGAAGAGCTTCGTCGATTTCCGCGGCGGTGTTTGCATCATCCCGCCCAACTCGTTTGCGCTCGCGCGCACGGTGGAATATTTCCGCATACCGCGGAATGTGCTGGTAGCCACACTTGGAAAGTCGACCTACGCACGCTGCTTCCGCGGCGACACGCGCGTCGCGTTGGTGGATGGCACATGCGCGACACTCGAGGAAATGGCGCGCGGGCACGAGCGCGGCGAGTCGTATTGGGGTTACAGCATCGGCAGCGGGGGGATGCTGATGGTTACGCTGCTCGATGCTGCGCGTTTCATCGGCCGCGACGCGCTAATGGAAATTACGCTGGACAACGATGAGCGCATTCACGCGACGCCTGACCACCTTTTCATGAAGCGCAATGGGCGCATGGTCGAAGCGCACAAGCTGCGGCCGGGGGATGCGCTCATGCCGCTGTACCGCGACCTTGCGCGGGGCTATGAGATGGTCTATCAGCCGCTCGACGGACACCTCTATCCCACACATCGTCTCGCCGATGAGTGGAACCTGCGCCATGAAATCTACTCCGAAGCTGCCGGAACGCACCGGCATCATCGCGATTTCAATCGTCGCAATAATCGGCCCACCAACATCGAGCGCATGGAGGCCTCCGAACATATCCGAGTGGCGGAGGCTCGTCGCAATCCGAGCGATGCGACCCGCGAGGCACACCGGCGCGCGATGCTCAGACGGTTTGCCGATCCAGCAGAGCGCCTACGCCGTGCGTTGCACGTCACCGGCTCTATTCCGGGTGCAGCCGATCTGCTCGAGTGCGATCGATACGTATTCCGGCGCTACCAGGGCCTTCTCAGCGAATTCCGTGGCCGCGCATGCTACCGCAACCATAAAGTCAGCGCGGTGCGCGAGCTTCCCGGCGACCATGACGTGTACTGCCTCACCGTTCCGGAGGCTGGAAATTTCGGGCTCGAAGCGGGTGTCTTCGTCCGCAACTGCGGCATCATTGTCAACGTAACTCCTTTGGAGCCCGAGTGGGAAGGTCACGTGACGCTCGAGTTTTCCAACACCACGCCACTGCCTGCAAAAATCTACGCCAACGAGGGCGTGGCGCAGATGTTGTTTTTCGAGTCGGACGAGGTGTGCGCGACCTCTTACAAGGACCGAGGCGGCAAGTACCAGGGTCAGCGCGGCGTGACGTTGCCGAAAACCTGAGAGCTGCTGGCCACCGCTTGAGAGCACCGCGCGCGTAGTTGCCCTGACCGATACTTAACCGTTTGGTTAGCTATCGGCGGCCCGTTCAGCGCGCGCATCCTCCGCGAGCCGGCCTGGGGCCTCACTGACGCGTGAGGCCTCACTGACGCGTGAGGCTCTGGATCTCCAGCGTCCACTGCACGTCCTCACCCTTCTTCTGCTGGACCTTCATCGGGATATAACCGCGGTCCGGCGCACACCAGAAGCTCGTGATGCGCGGCGAATATTTTTTCTGCGATTTGAAGACCACCGTGCGCACATCGCCCATCGGAGTATGGATGGTCGCTTCGTCACCGCGGCTGAACTGGTACTCGCGCACGCTGTTCTTGTCGATGAGTTGCACGGTCGGCGGGGTGCGTCCCGCGAGCAGCTCGACCATGAGGCCGATCTGCACCGAGCCATCATCCTCTACGTGCGGTGTGAGGGGTAAGTCGACCTTGGTTCCCTCATAGGTGCCCGTGACTTTGTGACTTTGCCAGTCGTAGTTGAGTTCGATGCTCTTGCTGGCATCGCCGCCGCTCGACTTGAAACTCTGCGGCTGCACGCCTTGGTCGGTGACACGGACTACGCTCACCTGCAGCGGCGGAAAAACGCTCGAGGCGAACTTCCCGATTCCACGTCCCTCGCTGCGGGAGCTGAATGTCCAGCTGTCGCCGGTCTGCTCGAGCTTCAGCGTCGAGACTGCGACCGTCATGCCATGCCAGATGCCGTTGTAGGTGGCTGTGTAGGGCTTGAGGTCATGCGCAGGCGCAGCTGCGCCCACGACCGGCACCGCGGCGAGCATCAGAGCGAGCCAGCGAGCGCAACGTGCCCCATCAGACAACTGACGCACTGAAGTCCTCCACGATCGGCGCCTCGAGCCGCCGTCCATCGAGCCAGGGCGCACCGGCGCGCCAGGCGAGCCTTCCGGCGCTCAGCCAACCGATAACGCGCGGATAGATGATGTGCTCGGTCGCCAGCACGCGCGCGGCGAGCGTGACTTCGCTGTCACCGGGAAGCACCGGGACCTTCGACTGCAGAATCACCGGTCCCGCATCGAGCTCAGGCGTGAGGAAGTGTACGCTCGCCCCGTGCTCGGTGTCGCCCGCGGCGAGCACACGGGCATGCGTCTGCAAGCCGCGGAATCGGGGCAGAAGCGAGGGGTGGATGTTGAGCATCTGGCCGAGATAACGCCGCACCAGCGCCGGAGAAAGAATGCGCATGAAGCCCGCGAGTGCGATTACATCGGGTTGCACCGCATCGAGCGTCGCGCTCAGCATCTGCTCGAACGAGCTCCCGCACGATTCCCCGCTCCAGGCCGCGGTTGCGATCCCGAGCGCACGTGCGCTCGCAAGCCCGGGGGCGCTGGCGCGATCGGAAATCACCATCACGGGTTGAGCGGCGATTTCGCCCGCGAGCGCGGCGTGCAGGATGGCGCTCATGTTGGAGCCCCGGCCGGAGATCAGCAGGGCGAGCTTCAGCGGCGCGCGCGCACTCATTCCTGTATGACCGCGCCGCGCCCGCCGCTGCGAACCTCGCCGATGATCTGCGCGCTCTCGCCGTGCTCAGCCAGCAGCGCCAGCGCGGCTGCGGCATTCACCGAAGGCAGAATGACGACCATGCCGATACCACAATTGAAGGTGCGGTACATCTCCGTCGCGTCGAGGCGCGAGGTGCTCTGCAACCACTCGAACACCGGATCGTTCCCCCAGTGACGGCGCTCGAGCACCGCCTCGAGCCCGGCAGGCAACGCTCGTGGAATGTTGTCGATGAGTCCACCGCCGGTGATGTGTGCCAGCCCGTGCACGGGCAATGCGCGCAGCAGCGCGAGCAGCGGCTTCACGTAGATACGTGTCGGGGTGAGCAAGCGCTCGAACAGCGTGCGGCCCTCCAGCATGGTTGCAGTGCTCGCGCCGCTCAGCGCGATCAGCTTGCGGATCAGCGAGTAGCCGTTGGAATGCGGCCCGGAAGAGTCCAGTCCAATGATGGAATCTCCGGCCGCGACTGCGCTGCCGTCGATGATGGACTGTTTCTCCACCACGCCGACGCAGAAGCCCGCCAGGTCATAGTCAGCGTCGTGGTAGATGCCCGGCATCTCCGCGGTCTCGCCGCCGACGAGCGCAGCTCCTGCTTGCACGCACCCTTCGACGATACCGCGCACCACGGACTCGGCGACCGCCACCTGCAACTTGCCGGTCGCGTAGTAGTCGAGAAAAAACAGCGGCTCGGCACCCTGCACGACCACGTCGTTCGCGCACATGGCGACCAGGTCGATGCCGATGGTGTCGTGCCGGCCCGTGTCGATCGCGAGGCGCAGCTTCGTGCCCACGCCGTCGGTGCCAGCGACCAGCACCGGCTGGCGATACCCCGAAGGCAACTCGATGAGTGCGCCGAAACCGCCGATGCCTGCGAGCACCTCGCGCCGCTGCGCACGGCGCACCAGCGGCTTGATGCGCTCGACGAGCTCATCGCCCGCGTCGATGTCAACGCCAGCATCGCGATAGGTGATGACGGGACCTTCTGTCATGGGCGAAACTTGCTGCAGGACCGGTCGCCGGCGATGCGGGCGCGTATGCTATTGTACCTGCCGCTTCGCGCCCTTGCGCGTGCGCGGAGAAGCATGTCCTCACCGGCCTCAACACCCAATTCCGCGACGGCGTCTCTGCGCGGACTGCTTGCGCTGGCGTGCCTGCTGTGCTGTGCATTGCCGTGCGAGGCGGCTCGGCCGGTGCGTGTCTACGAGGTGGACATCGAAGGACAGACGCCTGCGGCTCTTCAGGATGCCATGCGGCAGGCACTCGTGCGCGCCACCGGCCGGCGTGAATCCGCCCAAGATCCGGCACTCGCCAGCCTCATCAGTGATGCGCCGCGCTACGTGAAAAGTTACAGCACCGGACCTCGTGGTGAGCCGCAGGTGGTGTTCGATGCCGCAGCCGTCGAGCGCGCCATCGGCGCCGCCGGCCGCAGCGTGTGGGAGCGCGAGCGTCCATTCACTCTCGTGGTGCTCGATCCGCCGCGCACGCGCGCCAATGAGGATGCGGCGCGCACCGAGCTCGAGCGCGTGGCGGCCGAGCGCGGGCTGCCGATCAGCCTAATTCCGTTGCCGCTCACCGACGGCGCGGGCAATGCCCTCGGCGCGGATGCGCTGCTGCAGTCCGCGCAGCGCTACGGCGGCGATGAGATTCTCGTGGGGCATGGTGCGGATGCAGGTCCCGACACGCCGCTCCAGTGGACGCTCTACACCCACGCCATCACCACCAGCTGGAGCGGGCCCCTCGCGGCCGGCATCGATCACACCGTCAATGTGCTCGTGCCGGAGCCGGCGGCTTCGCTCGCCGAGGCGGATGCGCCGGCACGTGTGCAGATCGATGGCGTCAACTCGCTACTCGCTTATGCGACGGTCGAGCGTCTGGTGGGAAGCACACCGGGTGTACGCCGTGCCAACATCGCAGGCGCCGATGCCGCGAGCGTCACCTTCGATGTCATCGCTCGCGGTGGCGCGGCCGGGCTCGCCCAGGCACTCGCAGGTTCGGCGCGTCTGGTGCGCGTGAGCGGCACCGGCGAGGCGTTGGTGTACCGCTATCAACCCCAGGGCTGAAAGCCCCGGTTCCGTAGCCGTGCGCCATCTGCCGAATCTCATCTGCCTCGTCCGCCTGGCGTTGATCTGGCCGACGCTCAGCGCGCTGCATGCGGGTGAGTATCGCACGACGCTCGCGCTCTTCATCCTGGCGGCCGCTTCCGACGGGCTCGATGGTTACCTCGCCAAGCGCTACAACTGGACCTCCGAGCTCGGTAAGTTTCTCGACCCGCTCGCCGACAAGCTGCTCATCGTCACGGTGTTCGTCGAGGCGGCATGGCTCGATCTGGTGCCGTGGTGGCTCACCGCTGCGGTCGTTGCTCGAGATGTGATGATCGGCCTTGGCGCGCTCATTTTCCGGTTGTGGTTCGGCCCGCTGCGCGGCCGGCCGACACGCTTCAGCAAAGTCAACACCGGGGCGCAGCTGCTGTACGTGATGCTGGTGCTGCTCAATGCCGCCTTCGGCGTGCCGCCGCGTGAGGTGCTCGCGGCGCTCGCGCTGCTTACGCTGCTCACCACGGTGCTCTCCGGTCTGCACTATCTGCAGATCTTCACTCGGCGCGCCTGGGCGCAGCCGCCCCACACGGCCTGAGAACAGAGGATGCAGCAGCTGCCCCTGGGCGTGCGCCTGGCCGACCGCGCGGTCTTCCGCAGCTTTCTGCCGGCCCACAATGCCGAGGCGGTGGAGCATCTGCGGCGCGCCGCGGAGGGTGCAGTAACCGGGGTCAGCTGGCTGTGCGGTCCACGTGGGAGCGGCAAGACCCACCTGCTGCAGGCGGCCTGCGCGGCAGCGAGCGAGCGCATGCGCGCGGGCTACGTGCCGCTTGCCGATGTGTCAGCGCTTGGGGTCGGTGTGCTCGAGGGGCTGCCACAGCTGCAGTGTCTGTGTCTGGATGATGTCGACCATGTCATCGGACAGCCCGCGTGGGAGCGCAGCATGTTCGCGCTGCTGCGTGAGATCGAGGAGGGCGGCGCGCGGCTCATACTCGCCGCACAGGTGCCCCCGGCTCTGCTCGAGTGGGGGCTTGCCGATCTCGGCTCACGCTGCGCGGCGGGCGCAGTTTTTCAGTTGCGTCTTCTCGAGGAGCAACAGCAGCACGCCGCTCTGCAGCTGCGCGCGCGGCTGCGCGGTCTCGAGCTTCCCGATGAGACCTGGCACTGGCTGCGCAAGCGCTTTCCGCGCGACATGCGCACGCTCTATCAGCTGCTCGACACGCTCGATGAGGCCGCGCTCGCCGCGCAGCGTCGCCTGACCGTGCCATTCATTCGTGAGGTGCTGCGCTCGGCCCGCCTCGGCGCGGACTGAGCCTGCGCGCGCGTCACGGAGTGTGCGCTCAACCGGAGAGGCGTAGCGCGAGCGCCGCTACGCGCCGGCCGAGTGCCTGCGCCAGGGATTTCTCGGCTTCCGTCAACACCGGTGCGCTGCCGGCGGCGCCGACGTGCGAGGCGCCGTAGGGCGTGCCGCCGCTGCGGGTCTCATTCAGCGCGCGCTCGGTATAGGGAAGACCCACGAGATACATCCCATGATGCAGGAGCGGCAGCATCATGGAGATGAGCGTCGTCTCCTGCCCGCCGTGCAGGGTCTGCGTTGAGGTGAAGACTCCCGCTGGCTTTCCGCAGAGCGCGCCGGTGAGCCATAAACTCCCGGTGCCATCGAGAAAGTGCTTGAGAGGGGCGGCCATGTTGCCGAAACGTGTGGGGCTCCCGAGTACCAGCCCCTGCGTTTCGTGCAGATCATCGAGCGTCGCGTACGGCGGGCCGCTTGCGGGCACGGGCTTCGCCGCTGCTTCGCTCTCGGCGGTCACGGCCGGCACGGTCCGCAGGCGTGCACTCGCACCGGCGCTGCTCTCAACTCCGCGGCACACCTGGCGCGCCAGCTCCGCCGTCGCCCCGCTGCGCGAGTAATACAGCACCAGGATCTCGGCCATGGCGGCGTACGTTGCCACAAAACTGCGTGGCCATCATCTGCGCCCGGACCACGGCTGAGTCCAACTCTAGTACTATCGCGCCTTTCCCGGCGAGCGCGAAGACCGAGCATGGTATGCAAGAAGTGTCTGGTCGGCGGCCGGGTCCAGGGGGTCTTTTATCGCGCGACCGCCGCGCGCCGTGCCCGTGAGCTCGGAATCCACGGCCATGCCCGCAACCTGTCTGACGGTCGCGTGGAGGTGCTGGCGTGCGGCGATGAGACTTCCGTGACGGTCTTCGTGGAGTGGCTGTGGACCGGGTCCTCGGGCTCCAAGGTCACCTCGGTAGAGGTGAGCGACGCGCAGGTGGAGGGTGTTCCGCGGGGGTTTCGTACGGCTTGATATGCGACAGATGGCGAATCGTCAATTCTCACTCGTGCTCGTTGCGCTGCTGTGGGCGTCACCGCCGCTCACTGTCGCGCTGGAGACTGCAGTTTCCGGACAGGATGTCGCACAGGCGCCCGAGGTCCAGCCACCGCCACCGGCCACTCAGCCACCCGTCGCAACAGAATCGTCATCTGCGGCGGGCGCCCCGGCCCCCACCGTTCAGCCACCCAAAGGCGAGACGCCGCCGCCCCCGGCGCTCCACGAGGCGCAGCCGCCAGCCGCCGCGACGCCCGTTTCCAAGCCTTCGTGGTTCCACCGTCATCGTCACCACGGACAACAACCGTGGGTCGCGGCTGCCAATCCGCTGGCGGTCGATGCGGGTCTCGAGATACTTCGACGCGGCGGCAAAGCGCTCGATGCCGCCGTGGGCGTGCAGACCGTGCTCGGTCTCGTCGAGCCCCAAAGCTCGGGTGTGGCCGGCGGCGCTTTCCTGCTCTATTACGACGCGCACACCGGCAAGCTGACCGCCTTCGACGGTCGGGAAAAAGCGCCGGCCGGCGCGCGCGGAGACATGTTCCTCGATGAGCATGGCAAGCCCATGTCCTACGTCGAGGCGGTGCGCAGCGGCCGCTCGACCGGAGTGCCCGGTGTCATGGCCATGCTCTGGAGCGCGCACCACAGGTTCGGCGCGCTGCACTGGAAGGATCTGTTCCAACCTGCGATCCGCAGCGCCAGCCAAGGCTTCAAGGTACCCGCGCGGCTCGCCATGTTCCTCGGCGAGGGCTCGCCGTTTCCGCCCACCAATGAAGTGCGCAATCTGTTCTCGCGGCCGGACGGCGACATCATCGAGGAGGGCGATACCTTCCAGAATCCGAGATACGCGCAGACGCTCGAGGCGATCGCGCGCGATGGGCCACGCGCGCTATACGAGGGCGAGATCGCCGATGCGATCGTGCACGCGACGCACCAGGCGCCGCTGCCCGGCACCATGACGCTCAGCGATCTCGACTCGTACCACGCCGATGCCTCAGCGCCCCTTTGCCGGCCGTATCGCGGTTACTCCGTGTGCGTGCCGCCGCCGCCTTCGAGCGGGGTGTCGCTGCTGGAAATGCTCGCCATCCTCGAGCAGACGGATATCGCCACGCGGCGGCCGTCCGACCCGCAGGCATGGTTCCTGTTCGCGCAGGCGAGCCGCCTGATCTACGCCGATCGTGACCGCTACGTCGGGGATCCGCACTTTGTAACGGTGCCGGTCGAGCGGATGCTGGAACCTTCTTACGTGCGGCTGCGGGCGGCGCTCATCGGCGAGCATGCAGGTCCGGCGCCACAGCCCGGAGACATTCCGCTGCCGCGCGGACACGATGCGACCAGCGAGGCGGCGGGCACGAGCCACTTCGTGGTGGTCGATGCCGATGGCGATGTGGTGTCCATGACGACCACGGTCGAATCGATATTCGGCTCCGGTCGCGTCGTCGGCGGGTTCGTTCTCAACAATCAGCTTACCGACTTCTCTTTCGTGCCTACCGAGGGCGGGCAGCTGGTGGCGAATGCCGTGCAGGGCGGAAAGCGGCCACGCTCCTCGATGGCGCCGGTCATCGTTCTCGATCGCACCGGTGACTTCGTCGCTGCGCTCGGTTCCCCGGGCGGCTCGGCCATACTGGAGTACAACGCCAAGACGCTCGTGGCGCTGCTCGCCTGGAAGCTACCGCTCAAGCAGGCGATCGAGCTGCCGAATCTGATCGCTCGCGGTGATAACTTCACGGGCGAGGTGACGCGGTTCTCACCGGCAGTCCTCGCGGGCCTGCGCGAGCGCGGCATCGATCTCAAGAGTGGCCACGCAGAGAACTCCGGCCTCCACGGCGTGGTGCGTCTCGCCGATGGCACCTATGTCGGCGCCGCCGATTCGCGCCGCGAGGGTGTGGCGAAGGAGCTCACGCCCCCACAAGCTGCGCCGAAGCACGTCGCGGTGCACTGAGGAGCGCCCCACGCCTCGTCGCGGTCGCCGCCGCGGAGCGGCGTCTAGTGCTTGGCCTGGGGCGGGCCGAACCCGAGATCGTCAGCGCCGCTCCACCGCGTCCACTGCGTGAGCACCAGATCCGGATAGTTGCGCTTGCCAGGGCTACCGTTGTAGCGCGCGAGCGCCTTGCGCACGTCGTTGTGCTCGTAGCTCATGTAGAAGCGCAGGATTGCGCAACCCATGTGAATGTTGGGTGCGACGTGCACCAGCTCGTAGCGGCGCATGCCGAGCCGCTCTGGCCAGAATGGCATGACCTGCATCAGTCCGACCGCGCCCGCCGATGAGACTGCCCAGCGGTCGAAGCGGCTCTCGACCGCGATCAGCGCCATCACCAAACCCGGGGGCAACCGCGATTCGCCGGCACGATGGGTCTCGCAGTACACCTGCTGGAGAATGTCGAGTCGCTCGTTCTTTTCCTTCACCAACGGGCGCAGCCGCGGCTCCATCAGCGTGTACCACACGGCGGAGTCGTAATGATCGGTGAAGCACTGGGCCTGCGCGATGGCTCGCGATATGACGGCCTCGAGCTCCGGATCGCGCTGCTGATCGCTTAACGCCGGCAGGCTCGCGCAGAGCGCGGCCGCGAGCCACGATACGGCCCACCACGGTGAGCGCTGTGCGCGCCGCGGCGCCTTAGCCAGAAAGACGCGCGCGTATGAAGGCGAGCGCTTCATCGAGTGGGAATTCGGTGCTGCTGCTGTCGCGGCGATGGCGGTACTCGAGCCGTCCGCTCGCCAGGCCGCGCTCGGACACCACCACGCGGTGCGGGATACCGAGCAACTCGGCATCGGCGAATTTGACTCCCGGGCGCGCATCGCGATCGTCGTAGAGCACCTCGACGCCGGCCGCGCCGAGCTCGGCATACAGGCGATCACTGAGTTCGCGGACAGCGGCGGACTTCAGCAGGTTGAGCGGCACCAGCACCAGCTGGAAGGGCGCGATCGGATCGGGCCAGATGATGCCGCGCTCATCGTGGTTCTGTTCGATGGCCGCCGCCACGATGCGCGTCACACCGATCCCATAGCAGCCCATGTGCAGCGTTACTTCGCGCCCGGCCTCATCGAGCACCACCGCCTTCATCGGCGCACTGTACTTGCAGCCGAGCTGGAAGATGTGGCCGACCTCGATGCCGCGCGCGATCTTGAGCCGTCCACGCCCGGAAGGACTCGAATCGCCCTCGACGACCTTGCGCAGGTCCGCAGCGACCGCATCGCGGACGTCGCGTTCCCAGTTCACGCCGGTGAAGTGCATGTCCTTCTCGTTGGCACCGCAGACGAAATCGGCGAGCGCCAGCGCGCTGTGGTCGGCGTACACGCGGCAATCGAGCCCGATGAGCCCGACGTAGCCGGGCTCGGTACCGGTCGCGGCGAGCACACGCTCGGGACTCGCGAACGCGAGGGGGCTGGCGACGCCCTCGAGCTTCTGCGCCTTGACGGTATTCAGCTCATGATCGCCACGAACGACGAGCGCGACCACGCCGTTGTCCTTGCCCTCGACTACGAGTGTCTTCACACAACGCGACGGCTCGACTTTCAGCAGGCGCGCTACATCCGCGATGGTGCGTGCGTCCGGAGTGCTGACCTTCCGCAACGACTCGCTCGGCGCCGGCCTCGGCGCCTGCGGGGGGAGCGCGGCGGCTGCCTCCAGATTCGCGGCGTATTCGTCGCCATCGGAGAACACGATGGCGTCCTCACCGGAGTCCGCGAGCACGTGGAACTCCTGCGACAGGTCTCCGCCGATGGCGCCCGAATCGGCGCGCACCGCGCGGAAGGTAAGACCGGTGCGCGTGAAAATACGCGTGTAGGCCTCGTACATGGCGCGGTAACCCTTCTCGAGGGATGCTTCATCGAGATGGAACGAATAGGCATCCTTCATGATGAACTCGCGCGCGCGCATCACGCCGAAACGCGGCCGCACCTCATCGCGGAACTTGGTCTGAATCTGGTAAAAGTTGACCGGCAGCTGCCGGTAGCTCTGCAACTCGCGCCGCACGATGTCGGTGATTACTTCCTCGTGCGTCGGGCCGAGCACGAAATCACGCTCGTGCCGGTCCTTGAAGCGCAGCAGCTCCGGTCCGTACTCGCTCCAGCGGCCCGACTCCTGCCATAGCTCGCCCGGCTGCACCACCGGCATCACGAGCTCGAGCGCGCCTGCCCGGTCCATCTCCTCGCGTACGATGCGCTCGACCTTGTGCAGCGAGCGCATGCCCATGGGCAGCCAGCTGTACAGCCCCGCCGCGAGACGCCGGATGAGACCGGCACGCAGCATCAGCTGGTGACTGATGACCTCCGCTTCGGCGGGGGTCTCCTTCATGGTGTTGAGCGGATACTGGGAGAGCCTCATCGGGGGTCGGGGGTGCAAGCTTTGACCTTCGGCATCTTAGCAACCACCCCCGGGAATTGCGCTGGTCTCGACCCCCGAGCACGGCCGGCGCACCGCACTGCCTCGCTGCTGACCGATGCGCATGCCACATGCGCACGCCTGATGCGCATGATCCGTGCGCATACCCCATGCGCATACCCCATGCGCATACCCCATGCGCATGATCCATGCGCATACCCCATGCGCAGATCCCATGCGCATGCCCCATACGCATGACCTATGCGCACCACCCATGCGCACAACCTCGCGGCCCGATAAGATTGCCTTCGTGAACACCGTTGCGCAGGATCAACCGCCACGACGCAGCAAGGGCATCTACCTGTTGCCGAACCTGCTCACGACCTGCTGCCTGTTCTCCGGGTTCTATGCAGTGGTGGCGGCGATCGACAAGCATTTCGATCACGCCGGCATGGCGGTCTTCGCGGCGATGATCTTCGACACCCTCGATGGCCGGATCGCCCGCCTGACACGCACGGAGACCTTCTTCGGCAAGGAGTACGACAGCCTCGCCGACATGGTGTCCTTCGGACTCGCCCCGGCTATCGTCGCCTATCAGTGGGGAGTGGTGCGCATCGCCGAATACGGTCATTACTGGGGCCGCTTCGGCTGGCTTGCGTGTTTCTTCTATGCGGCAGCGGCGGCCATGCGGCTCGCCCGCTTCAATGCGCGTGCGGCAGTCGCCGACAAGCGCTATTTCGAGGGCCTGCCGAGCCCCTCGGCCGCTGCGATCGTCGCGGCGTTCGTATGGTTCTTCAGCGCGTGGCACGAGCCGGGCCTGGTGGGCCTATTTGCCGCCTTCGCAGTTACCGCGAGCGCAGGCGCGCTGATGGTGAGCCGCTTCGGTTACCCGAGCTTCAAGCAATTCCACCTGGACCGCCGTATCCGCTTCGTCTACCTGCTGCTCGTTCCGCTGTTCCTCATCCTGATCTTCATCGACCCGCCGACGATGCTGCTGTCGATGTTCGGCACCTACGCGCTCTCGGCGCCACTGCTCTGGGTGGGACGGCGTCTGCGGCGCCTCGCGCGCCGCTCGCCGCCCCGGAGTGCTTGAGACATGCTTTCCGCGCGGCGGCGGCAATACCTGGAGGCGATCGGCATCGATCTGTGGGTAAGCCGCGCGTCCGTCCCACCGCCCGCGACGGATATGCCTGCACCGGCCCCGGCGGCCGGCAGCGAGCAAGTTGCCGAGCAATGGCAAAAGCTTCTGGATGAGGTGCGCGCATGCCGCCTCTGTCCGCTGCACTCGACGCGCACGCAAGGCGTCCTCGGGGTGGGGCCGAAACGTGCCGACTGGCTCGTGATCGGCGAAGCTCCCGGTGCGGAGGAAGACAGGCGCGGTGAACCCTTCGTCGGGGCGGCTGGTCAATTGCTCGATGCGATGCTGCGTGCCATCGGCCTCGATCGCAGGACCAACGTCTACATCGCCAACGTGCTGAAGAGCCGCCCGCCGAACAATCGCGACCCGCGGCCCGAGGAGGTGGAGGCCTGTTTGCCGTATCTCACCCGGCAGATCGCGCTGCTGCAGCCCAAGATTATGCTCGCGGTCGGGCGCATCGCGGCTCAAAATCTGCTCGCGACCGATGCACCACTTGGCCGGCTGCGGGGCCGGGTGCATCGCTTCGGCGAGCAACAAACACCGCTCGTAGTCACGTATCATCCCGCTTATCTGCTGCGGACGCCGGCCGACAAGCGCAAGGCCTGGGAGGATCTGAAGTTTGCCCGCAGCGTGTACCAACAAATGACGCAAGGCGCCGCCGATGGCAACCGCTGCTGAGCTGCTCGCACCCGAGGTCGTGATCCGCGCCATGCGCGGCAACGATGTCGGCGAGGTGGTCGGCATCGAGCGCAGCTCGTACCAGTTCCCCTGGAGCGAGGGCATCTTCCGCGACTGTCTGCGGGTCGGCTACGTGTGCCGCGTGGTCACGGTCAGCCGTCAGGTGATGGCATATGGAGTGATGAGCTTCGGCGCGGGCGAGGCGCACATCCTCAACCTGTGTGTCGCCGAAGGCTACCGTTGCCGCGGAGTCGGCCGGCGGTTGCTCGGCGCACTCATCGAGCGCGCCACCGCTGCCGGCATGGCCGATGCCTTTCTCGAGGTCCGACCTTCTAACATGGCGGCGATCCGGTTGTATCTTGCGCTCGGCTTCGCGCAGGTAGGCATGCGGCGCGGCTACTATCAGGCGGCCAACGGTCGCGAGGATGCCGCCGTTCTCAGGCGTGCGCTGCGCAGCGACGCTGCCTCCTGACCTCGCGTCCAACGACATGACCGAGCTCGATGCCGAAATCCGTCGGCGGCGGACCTTCGCGATCATCTCGCACCCCGACGCGGGTAAGACCACACTCACCGAGAAGCTCCTGCTGTTCGGCGGCGCCATCACGATGGCGGGCACGGTGAAGGGGCGCAAGGCGGCGCGCCATGCCACCTCCGACTGGATGCGGCTCGAGCAGCAACGTGGAATCTCCGTCACCTCCTCGGTGATGCAATTCCCCTACGGGGACTGCGTCGTGAACCTGCTCGATACCCCTGGGCATGAGGATTTCTCTGAGGACACCTATCGCACGCTCACCGCCGTCGATTCGGCGCTCATGGTGATCGACTGCGCCAAGGGGGTGGAGGAGCGCACCATCAAGTTGATGGAAGTGTGCCGGCTGCGCGATACGCCCATCATGACTTTCATCAACAAGCTCGACCGCGAGGGACGTCCGCCGATCGAGCTGCTCGATGAGATCGAGAGCGTGCTGCGTATCGGTACTGCGCCCGTTACCTGGCCGATCGGAATGGGACGCGAGCTGCGCGGCATCTATCACCTGCTCGAGGATCGCATCTACGTCTACAGCCCGGGCGAGCGTGGCCGCGTCGGTGAGAACCGCACCATCGAGCGCCTCGCAAGCGATGAGGCGCGGGAATTCCTGGGTGAGCATGCACGCGCCTTCACCGACGAGATCGAGCTCGTGAAGGGCGCCACCCACAGCTTCGACCGCGAAGCCTACCGGTCCGGCCGCCAGACCCCGGTGTTCTTCGGCTCCGCGATCAACAACTTCGGCGTCGAGGAGCTGCTGAGCTCCTTCAGCGCTGACGCTCCCGGCCCCTTGCCGCGCGAGGCGCGCGAGCGGAGCGTGCAGCCGGCGGAGGAAGCACTCGCCGGCTTCGTGTTCAAGATCCAAGCGAACATGGATCCCGGGCATCGTGACCGCATCGCGTTCCTGCGACTTTGCGCCGGGCGCTACACGCGCGGGATGCGGCTCTTCCATGTGCGGCTCGACAAGGAGGTGCGCGTCGCCGATGCGCTCACCTTCATGGCGGCCGATCGGGTGCAGGCGGAGGAGGCATTCGCCGGGGACATCATCGGGTTACACAATCACGGCACCATCAACATCGGCGACACCTTCACTCAGGGAGAGCGGCTCACCTTCACCGGTGTGCCGGATTTCGCGCCGGAGATCTTCCGCCGTGCGGTCCTCAAGGATCCGCTGCGCATCAAGGCGCTGCAGAAAGGGCTGTCGCAACTGTGCGAGGAGGGCGCAACGCAGCTGTTCCGGCCACTGCGCAACAACGATCTGGTGTTAGGCGCGGTCGGGCAACTGCAGTTCGAAGTGGTCGCGTTCCGCCTGCAGGATGAGTACGGCGTGCAATGTGTGTTCGAGCCGGTAGCCGTGCACACGGCGCGCTGGGTGGTCGCAGCCGATGGCCGCAAGCTGGAAGAGTTCATGGCGCGCGCACATGATCACCTGGCACGCGATCACAAGGACGCGCTCGTGTATCTCGCTCCCTCGCGCATCAATCTGCAGCTTACCCTGGAGCGCTGGCCCGAGCTCACCTTCCGGGAGACGCGCGAGCACGCTCTCTAAACTGGGGCCCGGTGAGTGCGGCGCACTCCTTACCAGGCTTCACGCCGCGAACGGGCTATCCATGCGAGCAGACACCCGAGGGCTCCAGCGAGCGCGATCGCCAGCAGCGGGCGCTCCTGCACCACACGTCCCATGGAGCGAAGCGCGCCCGGCACTCGTTCGACCGAGCTGTGTGCGTAGGATCGCCGGGGCAGGTGTTGCGCGCGGGAGCGCCCTATCTCTTCCGCCTCCTCGAGCTCGCGTGCCTCGCTCGCAGTTCGCGGTGCCGCCGCGCGTGCCGCCCTCTCAACATCGGCGTGCTCGAGATACTCCTTCACGTCTTCGCGGTACTCGCGGGCCGACCGGTAATCGCCTTCGCCCTGGATGGATCCCGCACCAGTGTTCTGCCCCGAGTTTTCCGCCTGCTCGTATCTTTCCATGTCGCTACTTCTCCATTCGCTGTGTTCCGGCTGTTCGAGTTCGCTTGCGCGGACGGCGCTGGGAGCTTGCGCCCGGCAAAGCGGGGGTGGGCTCCTCTGCAGCATCGCCATGCTTGCCCTCGTCGGCAGGCCGGTCGCGATAGCGGATATCTTTCGAGCGACGCGAAGATGGACGCGATGCCGCGGGGGTTCCCTTCCTCATGGATGAATGATGCCGAGTGGGCCGCGCCGAGCCAAGCGCGGCAGCGCCCAAATGGGCAGTGGCGCTGCCACGGATTTTGTGCGACATAGGCACGCGCTACTGCTCCAGTATCAAGGGACGAGGCTGCCTCCATGAACGATGTCCCCGCCGCGAGCCCGTTCGAGCAGCGCGAGATTCTCATCAGCTCGCTGTTCGAAGCGGCCGAGCTCGAGCACAACCTGATGTGCACCTACCTGTATGCCGCCGCGAGCTTGAAGAGTGGCGAAGGCGAGGGCCTTTCTGGCACCGAGTCGGCCGCGGTGAGGCGCTGGCGCGGCGTGCTGCTCGATGTCGCCATTCAGGAGATGGGACACCTCGTCGCGGTGTGGAACATCACCTCCGCGCTCGGCGCGAGTCCGCGCATCGGCCGCAGCAATTTTCCCCTCGACCCCGGCTATCTGCCGGCTGGCATTACCGTGAAGCTCGCGCCGTTCAACGCGAACACGCTGCAGCACTTCGTGTTCCTCGAGCGCCCACAGGGCTCGAGCGAGCCCGAAGGCGGGGGATTTGCCTGCGAGCGTCCCTACGCCCGCGGGACCGATCGGCCGCATCTGACCCCCATGGGGCGTGACTACGACACCGTTGGCATTTTCTATGACCGGCTCGGCCAGGGGCTGCGCAGCTTCGTCGGGCGCTATGGCGAGTCGATTGCCTTCGATGGTGATCCGGCGCTGCAACTCTCGCCCGAGGAGGTGAATCTCCCCGGTGCACGTCACGTCCGCTGTCTGAAGACAGCGCTCGGTGCCTTCAATGCCATCATCGAGCAGGGCGAGGGCGCCCCGCGCGATTCGACGGATTCTCACTTCCAGAAATACGTCGGCATCCGCGCCGAGCTCCAGGCACTGACGCAGCAGAATCCCTCCTTCGTTCCCGCATTCCCCGCCGCAACGAACCCGGTATTGCGGCGGCCGCCGCGCCCGGAAGGTCGTGTGTGGATCGAGAACGCCGATGCTTTCGCCACGGTGGACCTCGCGAATGCGAGCTACGCGCTCATGCTGCGCCTCATCGGCTATGCCTATGCGCTGCGCGGACCGAGCAAGGAGAAGTCCCTCGCAGTGGATCTCGCCGTCGGCCTCATGCACGCCATGATGCCGCTCGCCGAGCGCGCCGCACGGCTGCCGGCCGGTCCCTCCAACCCCAACTGCAACGCCGGCATGTCTTTCATCGTTCCGCGCGACCCGAGCCCGCTGCCGCCTGGTCCTGCGGCACGGCGCCTGCTGCTCGAGCGCTTCACGCAACTCGCGGATGCGGGCGCGGCGCTACGCGCCACGGGCGACACGCGCGCGCTCGCGGCCGCGGAGCAGCTCTCGAGGCTTGCAACACGTGCCACGCGTGGATTCGATTTGTCGGTGCGCGCTGGCACGGCGGATGTCGCGAGCGCTCAGCCTGCGGCGGGCTCTTCGGCAGGCGTAGCCGCCTCCTCAGCGCCGAGCACGCCGTCGGCCACACCTGCAAGCGCTGCGCCCGCCGCGCCTGATGGTATCGAGCGCGTGCGCGGTGAGAGTCTCGAGCTCTACTTCGAGGCCAAGCGCTGTATCCATTCGCGCTTTTGTGTCACGTGGACACCCAAAGTGTTTCTCGCCAACGTCAAGGGCGCGTGGATTCATCCGGACGCCATGCCGGTCGAGCGTGTGGTAGAGGTCGCGCATGCCTGTCCCTCGGGCGCGATCCGCTATCGGCGGCTCGATGGCGGGGCAGAAGAGGCCGCCCCGCCGGTGAATTTGGCGACGGTGCGCGAAGCGGGTCCGTATGCTTTTCGCGCTCCGCTGGAGATCGATGGGACCCCGGCCGGCTTTCGCGCCACCTTATGCCGCTGCGGCGCCTCGAAGAACAAGCCGTATTGCGATGGCTCGCATCATGCGATCGGGTTCACCGCAAGCGGTGAGCCTGTGACCGGCAAGACCGACATGCTCGCTGCGCGGGATGGTGTGCTGGCGATAGACCCGCAGCTCAATGGGCCGCTGCGGGTGCGTGGAAATCTCGAGATCCTGAGCGGCACGGGCCGGGCCGTGGCGCGCGTGACCTCGGCGTATCTCTGCCGCTGCGGCGGCAGTGCCAACAAACCCTTTTGCGACGGCACGCACGCGAAAATCGGCTTCAGGTCCGAGTGATGCGCGCGTCAGTTCTCGCCCGAACCTTTCCAGAAGATGGTCTTGCGCGTCGGCACGATCGCCGGATTCACCTGCTGCGGGCAGATGCCACAGCTCGTACCGCCCGACAACTGTGCCGCACCAATGACTGTCTGTACCACTTGACCGTCGACCGGCACCGAGGCGATGACCGGCGAGGGTGGGAGCCCTCCACCGACGAAGGGGGCATCGCGCACCCCGCCGCACGCGGCCCCCGTGGCGCCGATACCGCCCGAAGCATTGAAGAGATTCACCCAGTAGCCATACGCCGCGCCCAGTGTGGTCGCACAGCTACCCTGTGCCTGCGGTATGGGCCGATTGGTGCTGAAGGCCACCATGCCGGCGGCAATGATCGCGGAAGTGACGGTCTGCTCGCCCTGGCCATTCTGCGTCAGGTTCATGAACCAGCCGCTCGTGGTGCTGGTGGGCAAGACTCCGGCGGTGCTGCAGGAAGTCCCATTGGTCGCGTTGCTGGGTCCAGGGTCCCCACTGCTGTAAGTGAAGTCGTCCATCTTCGAGGTGTCATCGAGGTTCAAGGCGCTCGCGGAGGCGAGGTTGTCCTTGAATACGTAGAAACGGTTGACCACGTTCGCGTACGGATACTGCCCCTGCAGCGGGTGCTCGCGGTCGCCCGAGCCGAGCGCGACGTACACCTGTCCCCCGGGCGCTGCCAGGAGCGCCGGCGCGAACAGGAACTTGCGGCCCGCGCCGTTGGTGTAGGCGATGCGGTGCATCGACCACTGGGCCACGCTGCTCGCGAAGTCGAGGCGATAGATGTTGCCGCCGGTGTCGGCGGCGTAGGCGTGATCGACCACGCCGCTCATGGCGACCGATATGAGAGCGACGTCTGCCGCCACACTGCGCGTGGTCGGGAAGAAGGCGAGCTGTACGCCCGTCTGGGCATCGAGCACGAACACTCCTGCCCCCTTGGGACTCGTGCAGGTCGGAGTTGGGGTGTTGGCGTCCTCGCAGGCATCGTAACCGCCACCGACGACGATTGCCGGCGTGTTGCGGCCGAGAACGCTGGCCGCCACGGCCGGTGTAGACCAGGTCTGTCCCATGTTGCTCGCAGTAGCGCTACCAAGGCAGCCGGTGTCATTGGCGAGATACGGACAGCCGAACTTCCACAGCACGGTGGGCGAGGACGCGTTGGTCACGTCGAACCCGTAGAGCATGCGCCCGCCCCGCCGCATCGTCGGGTAGATCCATACGCTTCCCGGGGCACCCTGAGCATTGACAGCGCTCTCGTACACGCCAGCCGAGCCGTCGTAGTAGTAATCCTTGGACACGGGCGTGGGCGTTAGTCCCGCCGGCGTGCCGAAGTAGTTGACGATGGGGCTTATCTGGTTGCCAGCGGCGTCGGTCATGTTGCTCCACATGAGACGCTCGAGGCCGGTGGGAGTCGTCGCCGGTGAGGCACCGGGGGTGTAGACCGCCGGCGTCGGGTTGTAGAACTCAGGCGGCAGGAATGCCCACAGCTCCTGGCCGCTCGAGGCGTCCACCGCTCGCAGCATGCCATCGTTCGAGCCGTAGAAGACCCGCACGACGCCCGAGCCGTAATCGATCGGCAGCGGCCGCGAGTGGATCTCATCGCCATGGAGCGAGGGGCGGCTTTCGCTGGTATTGCTGTTGCCGTTCTCGTCCTGCACGTCCTGGCCCAGTACCCAGTTGACGAGGTTGGCAGGCAGCCCGGTGCTGACGACGCTGAAGGATGTGAGCGCCTTGTTCGACCACGCGCCGCCCTGCGCGTTAATGGTCAGCACGTTGCGCTGTGAGGGACTCCAGGTGGGCGAGATGTTGGTGATGGCGGGGTTGTTGCCCTTGCGGATCACCTCGGCCACACCGCCTTTTTCCACGGTGGGTCCATCGGGGAGGTCATCCCACGGTCCGCGGCCGGTGGTGGGGCAGAGCCCCTTGGCAGAAAGCGCCTCGTTCTCCGTGTTCCACATGCCGCTGCCGTTGAAGCTCTGGGCGAAGTTCCAATAGCCATTCGGGTAGTGCGTCAGGTCCGCGGAGCCGGTGGTCCAGAAGCTCCGCGCGCACGCGGTCGGGAACCCAGTCAGCGGGTTGATGGCGGGCTGACCGCGGGCATCGCCGAGCTCGATCGCGCCGTTGTCATTGATGAGCTGGTACTGCTTCAGGTTTCCAAACCAGCGCGGCTGGACCGTCGCGTCCGGACGGAACATCGGCACGAATACCTGGTTCTGGTCCTGCGCGCGGTTGGTGGCGTTGACGGGCAGGCTCGCCGAGGCAAAGGTGGAGTTCACCGCCTGAATCTGCTGGAAGATCCGCACGAGCGCATTGTAGATCGCCACTTGCGTGCCCACCTGGTAGTAGCGGCCGCCGCCCTGACGCGCCGCCGCCTGCAGCGAGGTCGAGTAGGCGGCGTTGTCCTGCGCGTTGTAGGCGTCGAGGACGTAGGTCGTGACCGAGCCATTGTTATTGCTGGCGGGCACCTGCGCTCCGCTCTGCAACAGGAAACGCGTCCACTCGTCGGTCCAGGTGTCGCCCCCGCCGGAGGGGACGGCGGGCAGCGCAGTGAGCCCAGGGACGACCGCCTCGTAGTAATTCTCCCACGGGCCGGTACCGCTGCTGCCTTGGGTATTGTTGGCGATGTAGATGATGTAGTTCGCGGCGCACGGGTTG
>DATJFM010000078.1:0-13770 GCA_035495655.1 Steroidobacteraceae bacterium | reverse complement strand
CCGGCTTTCAAGAACGGTCTCGACCCCGATTCCATCGACGGTGCCGCAAAGCTTGCGTATGACATTCCCAACTTCCACGTCGAGTATCTGCACGTGCAGCCGCCCGTTCCCACGGCTTTCTGGAGAAGCGTGGGTCCCTCGCACACCGTGTTTGCGGTCGAGAGTTTCATGGACGAGCTCGCGGCCGCGGCCAGGCAGGATCCGGTCGCCTATCGGCGTGCGCTGCTCGGTAAGTCACCGCGCGCGCAGGCGGTGCTCGACCTTGCGGTTGAAAAAGCCGGATGGGGACGACCACTGCCTCAGCGATCGGGACGCGGCGTGTCGCTGCAGTTCGTATTCAACACCTACATGGCGCAGGTGGCCGAGGTCGAGGTTGCGAAGGATGGCGGGGTGCGCGTACGGCGTGTGGTTTGCGCCGTCGACTGCGGGTCGGTCGTCAACCCCAATACCATACAGGCGCAGATCGAAGGCGCCGTGATCTTTGGGATCTCTGCAGCACTGTACGGACGAATCACCCTCAAAGGCGGACGCGTCGAGCAGAGCAACTTTCACGACTATCGGGTGCTGCGCATGAGCGAGGTACCTGCGATCGAGACCTACATCGTGCGCAACACCGAGAGTCCGGGCGGTATCGGCGAGCCGGGTACCTGTGCGGTCATGCCGGCGATCGCCAATGCGGTCTTTGCCGCGACCGGCAAGCGCCTGAAGAGACTGCCGGTCGATGCGGCGCAGCTCAGGCAGGCGTGAGAGTCAGAGGGCAAACGGCCAAGCTCCAGAGACAAATCAGCGGTGCTGCTGCAGCACCGCGCCAGAGACACACCGAATCGACGCATAATTGCTTTCTTAACGGACGGGAATCGCGCCGGAGCCCACCATGTCACCAGCCCGATCGGAACTCGATGCAGCCTTCGTCGAAAAACAGCGGCAGAGCCTTCTGCGCCTGCGCGAAACCCTGATCGCCGCGGCTCAGGACGCGGAGTTGGATGAGGCGGGGGTGAACGAGGAGCGTGGCAGCGGACCTACGGAGTTCGAGGACGACGCACAGAGGCTCGACACGCTGGAGAGAGAGGGGCACCTGGTCGCACGCGAGGTCGACCGGCTCGAGCGTGTTGACCGCGCTCTCGAGAAGATCGACGAAGGCACCTACGGGTTGTCAGACATCAGCGGGACACCGATCCCGCGCGAGCGGCTGCAGGCCTTTCCCGAAGCGCTGTTTACGCTGGAGGAGGAGGCGCAGCGTGAGGAGCACCGTTAGATCGAGAGCTGCGGATCGCCTTCTAGGATGAGCTGCTCGAGCGCCGGCCGCTCGCCAGCCGACCAGCGCTTCGCGCGATGCGAGACCCGGTAGCGAAGCGGCCCGCCATCCGGACTATCGATTCGCTCGATGGGCCGCGGTATGCACACGAACTCGGTCTCGATGGCATCGGATGCCGCCGTCACGACGGCGTAGCCGTGCCCGCCCCAGTCGAGGAACTTGAGATGCGGGCACATGGCGGCGTTGCTCAGGCGGCGCGCGGCCGCGGCATCGCGATTCTGCGCGTAGGCCTCGCAAGAGCGAACCCCATGCAGTATGAGCATATTGATGGTCGCCGCGGGCTTGCCGCCCTGCGGATCATCGAGCAGGTAGAACTTGCGCAACGGGTGGTCGTGCGGGAAGCGGTGCTCGAGCGCTTCCACCATGCCCGGAGCCGAGATCGAGCCGACCACGAAGGCGACCCCAACGGGCTCGAAGGGCTGCGGCGGCAGACTGCTGGCAGCGACACCCGCCCAGAAACTATGACGATCGCCCGCGACGGTGACGAATCCGGTGATGCCGCGGGCGCGCACGAAGTCGTAGATCTCGGCGCGCTCGAAGGTCGCGCTGGCGAAGTCACCGATCGCAAGCGTTGCGAAGCCCGCACCGGGCCAGGCGCGTGTCAGTCCTGCGGGAAGATTCTGTGGATCCGCACGGGCATCGAGCGTACCTATGGTGTTGCCCCAGATTTTCCAGGTTGCGGTCGATCGCTCGAGCTCGCGCAGGAACCAGGCTTTCTGCTTAGCGCCGAGAATGGTTTGCGGAGGCTCGTTCTTGCGGAAGTTGGGCACAGGCTTCCCGGCGAATGAGATCGTCTCGGGCGGCTGTCCACCGTTATAGGCGCGTCCGGCATCGAGCACCGCCACCGCCTCTTCCGGCAGCAGGTCGGGAAACTCGGGCGTCTCAAATACATCGGCCTCCTTGTGTCGCAGCGGGTCCTCGGAACGGAAGCTGCGCTGATCGGTCACGATCAGATCCACGTTCCGTCCCCAGTGCACGACGCGATACCCGAGCATGCTTTCCAGCACCTTGAGGTTGTTCGGCTCCTGACCGAGGCCATGCTCATCGAAGTGCGTGATGGGGCGGTCGACGACCTGCGGTGGATCGAAGCTCGCGAGCGAGGAGCGCCCCGGGCGGCGAACGCGTGCCGGCTGATAGTCGAACCACGCCTGGTAGGCCGCGAGCTTGCGTGTCTGGGCGGGCCGAAGCACGCCATCGAATTCCTGCAGCGTCTGCCAGCCGAGCCAGCTAAACTCGTGGTTGTCCCACATGTTGACGAACGGGAAGCGCGCGCGAGCGTCCTGAAGATCCGGATCGTGCAGGTAGGCGCGGTAGGCGACGCGATAGTCGTCGACGGTCGTCGGAATGTGAAAGTCGTCGATCTTCTCGCCCTGCGGATAGCGGATGAGATCCCGCAGCCGGCGGTCATACATGCCCTGCGGCCGATCCTCCGGATACCAGACGAGTTCGTAGATGAAGTCGCCGAGATGCAGCACGAACCCCAGTCGCGCGTCCGGAGACGCGCGCTCGTCCTCGAAGATCATGCGGCGGAAGGCACTCTGCGCTCCCTGAGTCACGTTCTGGCACGAGACGAAGGCGAAGCGCACGGGGCGCGGATCATCCGATGCAGGCGCGGTGAGGGTGCGTCCGATGCGACTTCCGTTGCCGACACTATCGATGAAGCGGTACCAGTACTCGCGTGAGGGCTTGAGCCCGCCGACGAGCACGCGCGTCGTCCAGTCGGCACTCGCCAATGGCGTGGTTTCCGCATGCGCGATCACCCGGGTGAAGTCGCGGTCTTCGGCCACTTCCACGCTCAGCCGCGGGGCGTTGCGTTCATTGGCGGCCGGGGGCCTCCGGGTCCACAAGAGAACACTGTCGCTCGTGGGCTCGGCCGACGCGACGCCCTCCGGGAAAAGCTCGCGCCGCTCCGTCCAGGACCTCTTGGAAGGCTGGGCGATCTCCGTGGCGCAGACGCCAACCGCGCCTAGCGCGATCGCGCCCCTGAGAAACGCGCGTCGGTCCATATTCATCGATCCGGGAGTCCAGTTGGACCGGGAGTCTAGTTGGAATCAGCGGCGCCGTCAGGTGGAACGCGACGGCAGGCTTCAGTACTGGAACTGATACACCATGCCGACGCTGCTGCCCGGGTCGTTTTCCGGAGTGATTCCCTGGGTAGTCGCCGTGCCGTTTCCGAGGCGGGTCTGGAGCTTCAGGTGTTTGGAGAGGTCCACGTCGACTTCCGCCTGGCTGAACCCGGTAGTGCTCTGCCTCGCGGCGACGAACACGCGATTGGAGACGTAGCGTCCCGCCTCGACGATCGTACCCGCGTTCTGCGCGCCCGTGCTGCTGCCGCTTTCGACCGACAGCACATCGAGGCCCAACGCTTTCTGCACCTTGACGAGCGGGTTGGGACCGCTTCCGCCGACGCCACTCAGTGAGGCGAGGGCGGCGCCGATCTGCGCGATCTGCAGCGCCGAGAGCTGCGAGGCACTCTCACCAAAGAGCAGTCGTGCCAGGATCTCATCCTGCGGCAGCGATGGGCTGCTGCTGAGCTCGAATTGCGGGGAGTCGGCGAGACCTGTGATGTGCAGCGTCACGGTCGAGTCCGTGACCGTCGCCTGCGCGGTGAAATCCAGTGTCGGGTCGAGCTTGCCGGCGAGTCCGTTGCCGCTGAAACCGACCCGGCCGCTCGTGAAGTTGAGCCGGGTACTGGCGAGCGAGAAGGAGCCACGGATCATGTTGAAGCCACCGCTCACCACCGGTTCAGCTGTGGTGCCGCGAATGTGCAGGGTCCCGCCCAGCTCTGCGTTCAACCCGCGCCCCTGTACGAGAATCTCTCGCGGGGCCTGCAGAGTGAGATCGAGGCCGATCACGAGCTTGCGCTGCGGCGGCGGTGGGGGCGCCTGGCCGGGGCGCCGGACGTCGAGCACGGCAACCTGGGGTGGGAGTGCGTTCGGGATGCCGATCACCGCGCGGTTCAGGTTGATCGTGCCCGTCACATCGATGCGCTCACTCAAGGTTCCCGCGACTTTGACATCGGCGTCGAGGCGCGCATTGATGATGTCACTCGTCACCGGCTGTGCGTTCTTTGCAGCCAATGTGAAGGAGACCGGCATGTTCGGCTGCAGGACTCCGACTTGACCCGTGACCGAGAGCTGCCCGGGCCCTGCGTGTGCCGTCAGCGACTCGATTCTCAAGGTGCCCTGGCTCGCGGTGAGATGCGCCACAATGTTGGAAAGATGCGCTCCCTGGACGTAGTCGCGCAGATCGCCATTGGCAAGGTCGAGGGTACCCTGCACATCCGGCGCGCGCACCGTGCCTTTCACCGTGGCATCGATGGTGAGCGCACCGGCGAGCCGCTCACCGCGTGCTTCCAGCAGCGGGTTGGCGAATCCGGCGTCGAGCTTGCCGTTGATCTTGAGATTCAGTGGACGCTGCGTATCGAGCGGGGCGGTGCCGGTGAGCGCGAGCTGCGAAGCGTGGCCGCCGGTCACGTGGGCATCCAGCTGCGCGCTCTCACCCATGAGACGCGCGGTGGCGTGCACGTCGATCGCCTGCAGGTCGCGCGCGGCCGCCGCGCGTAGCTGGCTTCCGTTCAGCGTCACGAGGCCGGAACGTCCGGAAGCTGTGCCGGCGACTCGCGCATCCAGATCGAAGGTACCCTGGGCCAGCACATCAGGCATGAAGGCGTTGATCAGAGATGAATCGACGTGGTGTGCGGCGGCGCGCAGGTCGAGCGGCGACACCTTGCCGTCGAGCTCGAGGACCGCGCTTTGAATACCGAGCCGCATGTTGCGGATCGCGAGCCCAGCGGCGAAGTTCACGGGCGCCGGCGCGAGCAGGCGCAACGATTGCCCGTGATAGCGCGCGTCTATGCGATCGAAACGCAGCTCGCGAGCCGTGAGATTGAGATGGGCTTCGGTATCGAGGTTGGCAGGCTCACCCTGTAGCTGCGGAGATTGCAGCTTGAGCTGCAGGTCCATGGCATCGAGAGTGCCCGAGCCGCTCAAGCGCGCATCGGCAGGTATTCCGGCTGCAACGACATTGCGGGCATCGATCGATAACTGTGTAAAGGTGCGGCTCCCGACAGGCCGGAGCGCGAGACTTCCTGCAAGGCTTCCTTTGAGGCTCGTGCCGAGTAAGGGCTGCAGGTCCTCGAGGCGAGCCATGCCGAGGCGCAGCCCGCCGTGCCCCGCGCTCATGTCGGCGGCGGCCGTCAATTCACCTTCGATCTGCGCGCTCTTCCAGGCGGCGCGGCGCACGAGGAGATGCAACGCACCGCCGGCAGCGCGGTCGAGCGAGGCATCGAGCTGGAGCGGCGCCCCCTCCAGTTGACCGTGCGCCTGCAGGCTAGCGCTCGTGAGCGCGGGCAGGCCGCTCGCCTTGATGCTTGCCTCGATCGTTTCGGGCGGCGAACCGCGAATGGAGAGACTCGATGTCAGCTGCAGATCGCTCGCGAGCGATGTGATCGGCCCCTTGGCCTCGCCGCTTATCTTCAAAGTGCCCGCGAGCGCCGGTGACACCACTGCCAGGTTCGCAATGCTCGCCTCATAACGCGCCTGCACCGACTCGACGGCGTGCGCGGCATCCGCAGGTCCTCGTCGCGCGCTGCCGCTTGCACTGACCGAAAGAACCTGGCCCTTGAGCGTCAGCCGCTCGACCTCGAGCGCACGGTCCGTCATGGCCGCCGCGAGCTCCAGGTGCGACGTTCCCGCGAGCATCGACCCCACGAGTGTCGCTTCATTCGCGAGCTCGGTGTTGGCTTCGACACTGACACGCATGGGTGCCGAGCTTCCCTCGATGCTGCCTTTCAGATCCGCTTTGCCACGGAGTTTCTCGCCCGCGGCCGCCGCGAGCGGGGCGAGATCCGGCAGGCGCAACGTGAAGGTTGTGCGCATGGGAGCCGCCGTCGTGGCCTCAGCTTGTAGCGAGAAAAGCCGATGGTCCATCTTCAACTGAAGCGGCCGCGAGGCTTCCTTGAGGCGCACCCTGGCATCGATCCTAACAGGAGCATCGGCGAGCAGGTTCGGCTGTGTGCCGGGAAGCACGACGCCTTCCGCCGAGGCCTGCACCGCAAGATCGCCACCTGCTGCGGTCAGTCTTGCACGGAGCGCCTTCAGACCACTGTTACCGGGGATCTGCAGTCGATCGATGTCGAGATGCGCATCGGCACGTGGAGCCGCGAGTGTGCCCTGCCACTGGCCCTGGAGCGCGATGTGCTGCCAGGATAGGCCGGCGGCCGGCGCCATCGATGAGGCCTCGAGACGATAGGTGAGGTCCGCATCGGCCCGCGTGAGGTCCAGCTTGCCCTGCGCGAGTGCGGTCAGCTCGCCGGCGCTCACCGTGAGATGAAGGAGTGCGGCGTTGCGCGGCCCGTTGAGGCTCGCTTCGGCCGATACCTCGCCCAGCGCCGGTACGTGGAGCAGGTTCGCGAGCGCGCCGCCTGTGTGCTCCTTCAGGCTGAGAGTGGCATCCACGCGCGCAGCATCCGAGCGCAGCCTGATCTGATAGTCGCCTGGAGCGTCGGTGCGATGCACATCGAGGGTGGCGGCGGCGTCGGCGAGCGAGCGCACGTGTGCGTTGCCTGCGACGGAAAGGGTCGCACGCATGCCCGCAAGCTCAGGTGCCAGCTCGAGGCTGTCGATCGAGAACTGATCGATGTCGACGTGAGGCACACTCGTTTCGCCTGACTGCGACGGTTGGCTCACCGGCCGGCGCGCGATGTCGATTAGTCCAAAATGGAGGCGCTCGACCTTCAGGTGCCGTGCGAGGAGCGCAAGCGGCGACCAGCGCAGTGAGATGCCTTCCGCGGTGAGCCAGATGCCATGCTCGTCACCGAGCTGCAGCTGCTGAAGATCAATCGCCGCCGGGAAGGAGCCGGAGAGGCCCGCGAGGCGCAGGTGACCGTCCGAGAAACGCGTGATCGTACGTTCGAGCCATGCGCGGCCGCCCGCCGTGTTGCCCGCCACCAGCACCGCCGCCACGAGTACCACGATGACCGTCAGCAACGAGCCGAGCGTCCACGCACCGATGCGCAGGGCACGACGCATCAGAAAGCCTGCCCGATGCCGATGTAGACCTCGAATCGATCGTCGTTGGGGCGGCGGTAGGTCGGCACGGCTAGATCGAGTCGCAACACACCGATGGGAGTGTAATAGCGCGGGCCCGCCCCGACCCCCACCGCCCAGCAGTCGGTCGTACCCTGCGCGGTCGTGCTCGCGCTGCAGCGTCCGCCATGAAACAGCCCGGAGAGCGGACTCAATTTCTCACCCACCACACCAGCGTCGACAAAAACCGCCGCGCCGAAGTTCCTGCCGAAGCGCTGCCGGAACTCGATGTTAAGCGCCGTCAGCGCGGTGCCGCCTATCGGGTTGCCATCGGGAAACTCCGGGCCCACCGACTGATAACGGTACCCGCGCACCGTTCCGCTTCCGCCAGCGTAAAAGCGCTGATCCGGCGGAATATCGGGGACGCTGACCTTGCATTGCGGAGGATTGGTCGGAGGGTTACTCGGTGGACAGGATGCGTCGGTGATGGTTTGGGGCGACGTGCCGGCTCCGGGCGCGCTGGCAAGAATGGCGCGCAATGCGAGCACACTGCGTCCACGATCGGTGCGGAACAGCCGATGCAGATCGAGATAGTCGGCAATGCTGAATTGTGTGATGTAGAAGGTCGTATCGAGGTACCCGTGAGAGCTGGTCGGAGTGACCGTGAGCGAGCCCCTCAGGCCGTGAGTCGCATCGGCGAGCGGCGATGGGAGATCCGTCGAGTCGTACAGGATACCCATCGGGAGCGCAAACAGGGTGTAGGTTGCGTTGAGGCCTTCCTGGGTAATGGTCTCGTGGATGGCCGAGATACCTATGGTTGCAGTCCAGACCGTCGACAGTTTGCGGCTGAGGGTCACTCCAGAGGTGAGTGCTTTCTGATCGTAGGCCTGCAGCGACTGCTTGATGGCGCCCAGTGCGAACTGCAACGACTGATCACGATGTGCGAACTCCGGAATGAGGTATTTCGCGCTGAGGTCATAGCCGATACCGGTCGAGGCCGTGCCGCCGAGATTGGTCACGGTGGCGCCGAGAGTGAGCTGCTCGGCGTTGCCGCGCACGTTGCGATCGCTCCAGGTCACGCCGGCACTGCCACCGAGATCGCTCGAGTAAGCCCCACTGATACTCACGGCGTGCCGTCGCCGCTCCTCCAGCAGGAAAGTGATGGGCACCCGGCCCTCGGCGTCCGCGGAGTCGCCGAGCCGCACGTTGGCCGAGGCAAAGACTCCCAGTGCGAGCAAATCCTTCCGGGCGTGCTCGACGGCAAGGGCGTTGTAGCGTTCACCGGTATGCAGCAGCAGGCGACGCCGCACCAGCCGTTCGTGCACTCGCTTCAGTCCCTCGAACCGTATCTCGCCGATCTGTACCTGGGGACCGGTGACCACGTGAAAGGTCAGATTGAGCACATGCTGGTTCGGGTCCTCGCGGGCGACCGGCGGATCGACCTTGGCGAAGGCATAACCCTCGTTCTCGAGTGCCGTGAGCAATCGGGCGCCACCCGCCAACACATCGTTGGCCACCGCGGGCGCCCCCGAGGCGAGCTCGAGGCTGCGCCGTGCAGAGTCCGGCACCGAGCCATCGATGGTTATGGTGCCGAGGTGGAAGAGGGGACCGAGAGTGGGCGAGATCCGACAGTCCGCATCATTCCCCTGCGGGAGTGCAGTCAGAGTCTCACCGAGCTTGGGGTCATCGAGCGTAAGTCCATTGATGGTGATCGAGGTGGAGCTCTGGTAGTAGCCGAAGCTCTCGAGCACCGTTGTCACGCGTTCGACATCGCTCCTGGCGCGCGCGATGAGGCCAAACGGATCCACCGGAGCTGAAGTACGGAGCGTGGCCAACTGCGAGGTCGCCTTGACCGTCGAATCGACGTCCTTGATTCCGGTGGATGCGAAGTCCACGCGGTACGATTGCGGATCAGCGGCTTGGGCGACGGTCACGAGCCCAGCGAGCAGCAGCGACGCCCAGCAGAGCGCGCGAGCATTTTGTCGGTGGCAGGTACCACGACCAACCTGGAGATAGCTGTATGTCCGCAGCGTCATTCCAGAGGTCGGTATCTACGCGTTTTACAGGTCGACTACACCCACGGCTGCGCATTGTGGCTGCTCTTCGAGGAAGTTGATGTCAGCGGGGGCAGGCGATTGACGCACGACTGAAGCGTGGCCATTTCGCCAGGGTTTCAGCCGTTTCGGGAGGCGACGTGTCGCCAGGCTCAGCCCGGGACGATGAGGCCCGTGCCGAGGGCCAGGAGGGTAAACACGGCACGCCAGGCGCGGGGAGTGAACAAACCGCGATGCTGAGATGCCCACATCACGAATGCGATGATGCTGCCGCCCGGAACGAGCAGCGCGACGGCTGCATAGGCTCCGAGCTTGCGCATCGAACCGGAGAGTCGGGCGGAAGAATTGAATGGTTGACGGACCATCGCATCCTTTCGAGTGTCGTCTACCATCTCAGATACACCACCGACGCTGAACTGCACGTGAACTCCAGTGTGGCGGAACGCCCCTTGCCAACGCATGTCTTTGGCTGGCGACAATCGTGAGCCTTAGCCCCCACATACAGCGCCCATACGAGCTGTCAGGAAAGAACTGTAGGCCCTCTCCGATAGTGTCGCGCGGAGCGCGTGTCTAGGCTGTTTGATGCAACGAAGGAGGTGCACCGTGAAACGAGCAGTATTTGCACTAGGCACGCTGGCCGCCGCAACTCTCGCAATGGCGCAGCAGACGAGCCCCCCGCCAGAGCCGCCAACGAGCACCGCGCCGCAGGAGCAGACCGCTCCGCCGCCGGATTCGAGCCCACGCATGAACGACACGGACAAGCAGACTCTGCTGCAGGATTGCATCAGGCAGGTGCAAGCTGCCAACCCGAGCGTGCCGGAGAAGGACATCAAGGGGTACTGCGATAAGCAGGTGAAGAGTTACTCACCGCAGTGACCTGACGTGAGAGGTCTGCTCCCGCGATAGTTGGCCATTTGGGTCACCATCGCGGAAGCCAGTCAAAGGAACGCCGCCTGCCGATGGGGCGGCGTTGCTTTAGATGGACGATGCTGATGGAGTCCGAGTAAAGAGAGCGAGCGCCCCGTTGGGCGCTCGCTCATCGCCCGCTACTGCTTGTCGCTCCGTCCGCCGCCGCTGGGATTGCCTGAACCAGATGAACCGCCGGTCCCGCTGCCGCCTGAGCCGGGGGTCTGTCGAGAACCGCTTCCCGAACTTTGCCCGGTTCCCGCACCTGGCTTGGTCTTGCCTTTGACTAAGTTGTCTTGGTCGTATCCGGCACCTTTATCGGCAGACAATTCGTCGTCGTCGTCCTCGGTGCTTTCGACTCGACCAGGCGTTTTCGATGGCCGCTCGTCCGTACCACGTTCTCCCGGCTGGCCGGGTTGTGGTGTGGCGTATTGTTTCGGTGGCGGTTGATCCTGCGTGGGCTGCTGGGGATCCTGGTTGCTTTCGTTCGTCATGACATGTCACTCCTGAGCAAATAGAGAAGACCACTAACGCGAAGCGTCGTGTACACGATCACGCTAGTGGTCTTTCCTGCATGTCGGCGAAGCCCGCGAAAACAGGCCGGGCGGCGCTTACTGCGATCTCAGGAACGAGTGTTATCTCTGCTTCGGGTCGGTGCTGGCGCGTTCCTGCTTGGCTTCGGCCACAGCCTGATCGTAGGCAGCGTTCGCATGATCCTTACACGAGCGCTGCTGATCGCCACTGAGCGATTCACACTTCGCCAAAGCGACTTTCCGATCGCCCTCGGCGTCCGTCTTGGCCACGTTTTCCTCCTGAGCTGACGCCACGTGTTGCTCGTTAGTCTCCGCACTGGCGATCTTGTCTGCGGCCTTGTCTTCTGCTTTCGCCGTGTCTTTCATGGCGCTCTGCGAAGCGCTATCGACGTCCTTTGCCACGGTGGAGGGACTCTTCGCGTTGTTACATGCCCCGATGAGCATCGCTGCACACGCCAGCGCAAAACATCCTGCATTGCGCAACATTACCGTTCCTCCTAAGTTAGGTTATGCAAGATCATTTTGTAACTGTGTGAGACGCAACAAGCGGACAAGCGCCGCGGCAGAGTGTCGTAATCCTCCTACGCGTATTTTCGCCGTAACACTGCCAGGGCGCATCGACCTCAGCCGAAGCGTAACCGTGCCGGGCCGCGAATTCGGCCTGGTCGGTTGCTCGCTACTGCTTGACATAGACTCCGGAGGAACGATGGGCCGGAGACCGGAAGATCCGTGCCATCGGTTGTGCCTTCGGCGGTCGCCTTCATGTCCGGAATGTAGCACCGTCCCGGCGGCCGGCGGATGTCGATGGATGCGGCCACGAGTCCACCGAGGAGGATCGGTTTCAACGTTCTCGCGAACATGCCGGTATGGTGGCTAGGTCTTTTCGCCTGTCGAGAATGGACCATAGCCGACGTGCTGTGGCAGGGCGTCATCCGTGCGGAACCACGGGATCCGGCTTTCGTAGAAGATATGCATTCGTGGCGGAAACGCCGCCGGGTCATCCAGTGAGGCCGTATTGACGCTCACATCAGCGGACCCGTCCCGGAGGAAGACAATATAGCTGCCACAGTCTGCGCAGAACTGCCGACGAGCCTCGTGCGAGGAGGCATAGGTCGCGGGCGAGCCCGCCGTCCAGGAAAAACTTGCCGCTGGAAAGGTGGTCCAGGCAACGACCGGCGCCCCGGTGTTGCGCTGGCACATGCGGCAGTGGCAGTAACCGCTATCAACGGCCGCTGCTGCAGTCACCTGGAATCTCACCTTCCCGCACAGACATCCACCTTCATGACTCGCCATGTGCTTTCCCTTCTCTTTAATCGGGTTCCATATCGAACTCGGAGACCCGGCCATCCGGTGCCAGAGCCATCTGAACGCGCAGCGTGCGGTTGCCGTAGACAACCGCGTACGTGAAGCTCCGGTCATCACCGAGCTCGCGACGCTCAACGAGCTCGAGGCGCTGCGGCACGCCGAGGGGATGCAGCAGTTCTTCGTACTCCTTGGCCTGCGTGGCGAAACTCGCCTGCAGGTACGGCAAGTCTTGGGGCGCGAGCGTACCCTGACCTGCTGCTTTGAGCAGTTTGCGCACACGCTCGGTGACTGCCGGATCGCGGTCAGGTATAGGCGTAGACGGCTCTATCTTCGCGAGCTTCGGATCGATGAGACCGGCGATGCCATCGACGAAGCGCTGCGGCTGTGCCTCCGCGAGGTTCGCCAGCACCATGATCGTGAGATCATCGCCGAGGTAGCGGGAAATGTAAGTCCTGAAACCTTGCCACGAGCCGCTGTGGCGATACCACGGCTTGCCGCCGGAGGCATCGATGAACCAGCCGAAGCCATACGGATAGGTCTTGCCGCTTTTGAGCGTGACCGGCGTGTAAATCGCCGACCAGCTCTGAGGCTTCAAAATGGCTCGACTGCGCAAGCCGCGGTCCCAGCCAACAAGGTCCAGCACCGAGAAATAGAGCGCGCCGTCGGCTGTCGTGTTCAGGCTGGGCGCCACCCATTCCTGGTTCTTGAGCTCACCATTCACCAGGCGATATCCCGCGGCACGGTTTGGAACGATGTCCTCCTCGCTGATGACTCGCGCCGTCTTCATGCCAAGGGGTGTAAACAGGCGCTCCTTCAGCACATCGCCATAGAACCGGCCACTTACCTTGTGGATGATCACGCCGAGCAGCAAATACCCGGTATTGCTGTACTTCCACCGCGAACCGGGCTCGAACTCGAGCGGCAGTTTGAACGCCGCCTTGGTCAACTCCTCCTCGGTGTAGTCGCGCCGGAAATTGATGCCCTCTGGGCTGCTGCCCCCGATGCTCTCGGTGTAGTCCGGGATACCGGAGGTGTGGGTCAGAAGGTTCCGTATGGTGATGGCTCGCCAACTCGGCGGTGCATCCGGAAGATATTTGGTGATGGGATCATTCAGTGCGAGCTTGCCGTCCTCGACCTGCAACATCACGGCCACGGCCGTGAATTGCTTCCCCATGGAACCTGACTGGAAGACCGTCTGTGCGGTGACGGGGACCCTGAGCTCGACGTTCGACTCGCCATAACCCTTTGCGGCGATGACCTCGCCGCCCCTGACGATGCCAATCGCGACTCCGGGCACTTTTTCCCGCTGCATCTCCGCACGCACCAACCGGTCCACATCATCCATCCAGGGAGGAGCGGCATGGGAGCCGGGGGCGGCCTCAGCTGCAAGCGCCATGTGGCCCAGCGTAAGAATGGACATCCACATCGCGATGCGCACCGAGATCATGTCGTTCCCTTCTTATAGGTGTCGATCAGGATGAGCCGAGGGATTCGGGCCCGAGCTCGGCGAGGACTAATGGTAGCCGGACTCGCAGGCGACGCGTCGCAGGTCTTGGCGGTTGACGTGTCCGGGGTGCCGCCATTCACGCTCCCACCGCATGCTCCCGAGGCGACTGCCGTATGGAGCG
>DATJFM010000077.1:0-4600 GCA_035495655.1 Steroidobacteraceae bacterium | reverse complement strand
AACATGGTGAGCGCGGTAGCTTCCAATAAGCCTTCGAACGTCCCGGTGCAGGTGAAATTCGAGCTGCGCGACCGCCCGGACATCGGACAACCGGTCACGCTCGATCTCGCCATCGTGCCCATGTCGGCAAGCGTCGATCAGGTTTCCGGCAAGGTCGAGGGAGAAGATGGCCTGGAGCTCATCGAGGGCGGTGAAATTGCTGCGAGCGATCGTCCAGCGGAAGGTGTGCCGATCCGGCACTCCGTGAAGGTGCTGCCGAAGCGCGCCGGCATTTTCACGCTTCGCGCCGCGCTCACGGTCTATTCCTCGGGCGTTTCCTCGAGCGAGTCATATTCCATCCCGTTGATCGCCGCTACGGCCGCCCCGGAGAGTTCAGGCAAGCCAGCGGCCGGCGCCGCAACCCCGCCGCCGACTGCTGCAGCGCAATAGCGCCGTCACGAAAGCGTTCCAGGCGGCCACAACCCCGCGGAACCGCGAGGGGCTTCACGGGTAAGTCCGCAGGCGAGCCGTATGATCTTTGACGGACTTAATCGCCCGCCTTATGTCAAAGCCGCAGACCCTATGGACACGTCCGGGTGGGCCCGAACCCCCTCCGGGCGCCACCACGACGCTCGTCCGGGCGGATCCGCGGCCGTTATCTGAGAGAGATCCGGATCTGCACCCGCATTTGCAGGCACAGCTGCGCGAGCTGGCGCTGCGAAGCGGCAGCGCGCAACCCGATGTCGGGTTGGTGCTGCGGCTGATCAATGACTACTACATCACCATCGACAACGAGCGGCGCGGGATCGTGGAATCCATGCGCCTCATGGCGGATGAGGCGCGCGCGCTCGCGCTCGAGGCGCGCGAGCAGAGCTCGGAGCATCTGCAGGTCATTCTCGATCACATCAAGGACGTCGTCCTCAGCGTGGATGAGGAGGGCGTGATCAGCACCTTCAATCCGACCGGCGAGCGGGTGTTCGGCTACGCCGAGGCCGAGGTCGTAGGACAGCGCATCGACCTGCTGATTCCAAAGCTGGCCGAGGAGGGTGAGACGGTTCCACAGGCGCTGCAGCGCTTCGCTGCGGCCTCGGGCGACACGGCACTCGATCTGAGTGCGCGCGAGCTGTGGGCGCATCGCAAGGGCGGTAACAGGTTCCCGGCCGAGATCGCGGTCAGCAAAGCGCCGCTATCGCGCCGCGAGATGTTCGTGCTGTGTCTGCGCGATATCACCGAGCGGCGCGAGTCAGAGCAGGCGATGCGAGAGAGCGCGGCGCGCTACCGGCTGCTGGTCGATCACGCGCCCGAAGTCATCGTGGTGCTCGATGTCGACAGCGGACGTTTCGTGGACGCCAACGACAACGCGCAGAAGTTCTTCGGACTCGAGCGCACGCGGCTGCTCGCGGTGGGCCCGATCGAGCTCAGCCCGCCGCAGCAGCCCGACGGCTTCCCCTCCGAGCAACGGGCACGCGCCTACATACAGCAGGCGCTCGATGGCGCAGTGCCGGTGTTCGAGTGGGCCCATTACAACGGCGCTGGCGGGGAGGTCATCTGCGAGGTGCGCTTGGTGCGGCTGCCGAGCGGTGACCGCCGGCTGGTCCGCGGCAGTATCGCCGACATCTCCGAGCGCAAGCGCACCGAGCGCACTGCGCTCGCCGAGCGCAAGGTGTTCGAGGAGATTACGCGCAACGCCCCGTTGCCGGAGGTGCTCGCTTCGATCACCCACTTCATCGAGTCGGCTGGTGTTGGTACCGCTTCCTCGGTGAGCGTGCTCGCCGACCACCACCAATGGTTCGCCTACATGGTCGCGCCGCAGCTGCCCGAGGTGCTGCGCGCTGCGCTCGAGCAGGCGCGGGTGCACATCCGTAACGGCTCCTGCGCGGCGGCGGTGTACCTCGACCGGCAGGTGCTGGTGGCGGACATCGCCACGGATCCGTTCTGGGCGGACCGGAGCGAGGTGGCGCTGCGCGCCGGGCTGCGCGCCGCCTGGTCGACGCCCATCAAGGCTGCAGCCGGTCACGTGCTCGGGGCGCTCGGTGTCTATCGAACGGCGGTGGGACTGCCCAGCGTCGCGGAGTCACAGATCATGGCGCGCGCCGCGCAGCTCGCCGGCATCGCGATAGAGCGCCACCTCGCGGAGGAAGCGCTGCGCAGCAGCGAGGCGAAATTCCGCGGGCTGTTCGAGAGTATCGCGGAAGGGGTCTATCAGAGCGGGCGTGAGGGACGCCTGCACTCGGTGAATCCCGCCTTCGTCCAGATACTCGGCTACGCGAGCGCCGCGGAGCTCTATGCGCTGCCTTCCGCGGAGGCCCTCTACTGGAACCCGGCCGATCGCAGCGAATTCGCGCGTCGCGTGGAGGCCGAGGGCGAGATCCGCGCTGCGGAATTTCTCATGCGCCGGCGCGATGGCCAGCAGGTGGTGGTGCTCGAGAACGCACGTGCGGTGCGCGATGCAGCAGGAAGCATCACCGGCTACGAGGGCACGATCGCCAACATCACCGAGCGCAAGCGCGCCGAGCAGGCAATCTTCGCTGAGAAGGAGCGCGCGCAGGTAACGCTGCAGTCGATCGGCGACGCGGTGATCAGCACCGATGCCGAGGGACACATCGAATACATCAACCCGGTAGCCGAGACCCTCACCGCCTGGACCCTTGCCGAGGCGCGCGGCCAACCGATCGGCGCGGTACTGCGCCTGGTGAATGAGCTCACGCGCGAGCCCATCGAGAACTCGCTCACCGGCGCGCTCGGCCGCTCCGAGCACGGCGGCTCTGCGGACCACGCCGTGCTCATAACCCGCACCGGCACCGAGGTGGCGATCCAGGAATCCGCGGCTCCGATCTGCGACCGAGCCGGACACGTGATCGGCGCCGTGGTGGTGTTCCACGACGTGACCCGGGAGCGGCGGCTGAAGCGGGCGCTCTCGTGGCAGGCGAGCCACGATGCCCTCACCGGGCTCATCAATCGCCGGGAATTCGACAACCGTCTGCACGCGGCGCTGCTGTCGGCGCAGCGCGGCGAGGGCAGCCACGCGCTGCTGTACATCGACCTAGACCAGTTCAAGCTCGTCAATGACACCTGCGGCCACCCGGCGGGCGATCGGCTGTTGCGCGATGTCACCGGGCTGCTGCAGACACGCGTGCGCGCCTCGGACACCATTGCGCGCCTCGGCGGCGATGAGTTCGGCGTGCTGCTCGAGAGCTGCACGCTCGAGCAGGCGGCGCGCATCGCGGAGGGCGTGCGCCAGGCGATCCGTGACTTTCGCTTCGTGTGGGGCTCGAGCACGCTCTCGGTCGGTGCCAGCGTCGGCATCGTGCCGATCCTGGCAGGCACGGAGAACGTCGCCAACGTCATGAGCGCGGCGGACATAGCCTGCTACGCCGCCAAGGATGCGGGCCGCAACCGCATCCACGTGTACGAAGCTGACGGTGTCTCGCACCGGCACCGTGAGATGCACTGGGTGTCACGAGTCACGCGCGCGGCTGAGGACAACCGACTCGAGCTCTACTTTCAACCGATCATGCCGCTCACCGGCGACGGCGGCCGGCCGTTTCACGAGCTCACCGTGCGGCTGCGCGATGACGAGGGATCGCTGGTGCCACCGTCCGAATTCATTCCGGCGGCCGAGCGCTACAACGTCATGTCGGTGATCGACCGCTGGGTGATGGGCCAGGCGATTGCGCTGCTCACCGAGCGGCGCGAGCGCGGGGTGCCGCTGCCGCTCGTGGCGGTGAACCTCTCCGGCACCTCGCTCAATGAGCAGTCCTTCGTGGACTACGTGCTGCAAAGTGTCGCGGAGCCTGCGATCGCGCGCGCGCTGTGCTTCGAGATCACCGAGACCACCGCGGTCACGAGTCTCGCCAATGCCCGCTATCTGATGGGCGAGCTCAAGGGTCGCGGCTGCCGTTTTGCACTCGATGACTTCGGCACTGGCGTCTCCTCGTTCGTATACCTGAAGACGCTGCCGGTGGATTTCCTGAAGATCGACGGACAATTCATTACGCACATCACGCAGGATCCCGTCAACCGCAGCATGGTCGAGGCCATCAGCAAGGTCGGGCGCGCGCTCGGGATTGCCACGGTCGCCGAGTGTGTGGAGAGCGAGGCGGTGCTCGCGGAGCTCAAACGCATCGGCGTCGACTTTGCACAGGGCTTTCACCTGGCAGCGCCACTGCCGGTATCGCAGCTGCCACAATAGACCACACGTGCGGCACGCGCGGCGGACCGTGCTGGCCTCCCTGCACGTGCATGGTGCGCACGGTGCCCCTTTGCGTAGAATGCGCGCTCCTTTGCAACCGCGCTCCAAGGCTTGCCGCGTGCCACTTACCGCTACACTTTCCTCGCTGCGCCTCGCTCGTGTGAGCGCAGTGCTCGTCCTCATGTTGGTGTCGCTCGATGCGACCGAGCTGCGCGCGGCTTCTGCCACGGTCCCGGAAACCGTTGCCGCGCAGCTGCGCGATGCGGCCATGGCCGGCCAGACAATCGCCTGGTCGTGGGTGAGCGAGCTCACGACCCGCTTCGGACCGCGCCCTGCGGGTTCGACCAACGAGCAGCAGGCGGCCGCCTGGGCGGCAGCACGGCTCAAGGCGCTCGGCTTTGAGAACGTGCGCATCGAGAGCTTTCCGAT
>DATJFM010000076.1:0-27340 GCA_035495655.1 Steroidobacteraceae bacterium | reverse complement strand
GCCCGAGCGCTGGGGCGGGCGGCTGTGGCGACGGCTCGCGCCCGGGCATCCCCTGTCGCTCCCATCCGCGCCCAAAACGCGGGCGCTCCTGCTGGGATTGTTGTGGGGGTGGCTGCCCTGCGGACTCGTGTATTCAGTGTTGCTCGCCGCGGCACTCGCGGGCGGAGCGGTGGGAGGCTCACTCACCATGCTCGGCTTCGGACTCGGCACCCTGCCAGCGATGAGCGCCCTGAGTTACTCAGGGGCCTGGCTGCCGCGACGCGACGGCCTCACGGCCCGGCTCCTCGGTGCTTTGCTGGTTGCCTGCGGTATCTGGACCGCCATCCTGCCGGTGGCGATGCTCAGTGGCGCGCACATGCATCACCATGCCGGTGTTCGGGCGCCGGACAGAACGCTGGCCGGTCACGCGGGAGCTCCCGCCAAGCGGGCTCTCCGCTCCTGACGTGCCGGCCAGCGACGTGGCAGACTAACCACGCTGCAGGTCCGTGCCGCTGGTCTGCGCCTGATACTGTACGACCCGCTGCTGGGCGTCGTACTCGAAGACCAGATACTCTGCCGTGGTCAGCAGCAGCGCGGCAAACAGCGCAATGACTTTGGTGCTCATGTGACTCCTCCTCTCGTTTCAATGGTGCGTAGTCTTCTCCCGGCGCGCTTCCGCAGCAAACGCGATGCCTGAACGACGCACAAGAAAATCTGAAGCCGCGCGCAGCTTCGATCGGCTGCCGCTCAACGCGCTGCGGGTCTTCGAGGCGGTGGCGACCCATCTCAGCTTCGCGGAGGCGGCCGAGGCGCTGCACGTGACGCCTGCGGCGGTGAGCATGCAGATCCGCACGCTCGAGGAGTACCTGCGCGTGCCACTGTTCCGTCGCAGCGCGCGCGCCATCGCGCTCAGCGCCGAGGGTGCGCTGCTGCTGCCGGGTGTGCGGCGCGGACTCGCCGAGCTGCAGCAGTCGATGCAGCAGTTGCGTCAGGATAGAAGTGGCGGCGTGCTCAACGTCAGCACTCTCGCTTCGTTCCTGCAGAAATGGCTGATGCCGCGCCTGCCGCAGTTCTACAGCCGCTATCCGCACATCGAGCTCGCGATACACACCTCCTCCACCCCGGTGGACTTCAGCCAGACCAATTTCCACGTCGCGCTGCGCATGAGCCTTGGCCCAACCCCGGGGCTCTACAACGAGCGACTGCTCGCAGAGTGGTTCCTCCCGGTATGCAGTCCGGAGTTGCTCGCACGGCACGGAGCGGTGCGCACGGCCGCGGACCTCAAGCGCTACCCGCTGCTGCGCTCCTCGGACGAGTCCTGGAGCATGTGGCGCCATCCGGAAGCCGAGACCGACTGGCGCGAGAAGGGTGCCGCTTTCGATGACTCGCTGACCGTGCTCGCCGCTGCCGAGCAGGGTCAGGGGCTCGCGCTCACGCGCTGGGCACTCGCCGCGCAGGACCTCGGTAACGGGCGTCTCGTACGGGCGAGCGCCCAGGTGTTGCCCTGCCCGCGCGCCTATTACTTCGTGTGCCCGGAGAGTTATCTCGAGGTGCCCAAGGTGCAGCAGCTGCTGAGCTGGTTGCGGGAGGTGGCTGCGGCTTTCCCCGGACCGGAGAGTGCGGCTGCCCCGAAGTCGACGAGCGTGAGCACCCGCTCGACGCGGGCGCGGCGCGGCGTAGGTTGAGCAAGCGGCTACCGCTTACACTCACGCCTCCACCCATGTCATCTCCCGCATCGCTGCAGATCTCCGAGCTCCTCGCCGGCTACCGCGCTCAGCGCTTCTCGCCCGTGCAGATCATCGAGCAACTGCTCGATGCGCGCGCCACACGGCCCGAGCGGTGCGAGTGGATCGACTTCCTTCCTGCGGAACGAGTGCGCCGGCAAGCCCAGGCACTCGCAACGCTAGCGCCAGATGCACTGCCGCTTTACGGCATCCCCTTCGCGGTCAAGGACAACATCGACCTGGAGGGCGTACCGACCACAGCCGGCTGCCGCGCGTATGCCTACACTCCGGCGGTCTCGGCACCGGTCGTTGAGCGATTGATCGCAGCCGGCGGCATCCCGCTGGGCAAGACCACTCTCGATCAGTTTGCCACCGGACTCACGGGGACACGCTCGCCGTGGGGAGCCTGCCGCAACAGCTTCGATGCGCGGTACGTCTCGGGAGGTTCGAGCTCGGGCTCCGCGGTCACGGTCGCCACCGGGCAGGTTAGTTTCGCGCTCGGCACCGACACGGCAGGATCGGTGCGCGTGCCTGCAGCCTTCAACCAACTCATCGGACTCAAGCCGACCTGCGGCAGCCTGAGCACGCGCGGCGTGATTCCAGCATGCCGCTCGCTCGATTGCGTCGGCGTGCTGGCGCTCAGCGCAGCCGATGCCGCGCGCGTGCTCGCCGTAACACGCGGCTTCGACCCGCATGAGCCGTTCTCGCGCAGCGCACCGGCTGCGATGCCGATTATTCCGCGCAAGTTTCGCTTCGGCGTACCGGATGAGGCGCAGCTGGAGTTTTTCGGCGATCGTGAATACCAGCGGCTCTTTGGCGCCGCCCGCGCGCGTCTCGAGTCGCTCGGTGGCACCGCGGTAACCATCGATTTTGCGCCCTGGCAGGCCGCCGGAGAGTTGCTGTACGGCGGAGCCTGGCTCGCCGAGCGCTACGGCGCCGTCGGGGAATTCATCGAGTCGCGCCCCGAAGAGGTGCTGCCGCTCATCCGCACGGTCATCTCGGCGGGCCGGCTGATCCCGGCTACCGAGGCATTCCTCGGTCAATACCGCCTGCTCGAGCTCAAGCGGGTCACTGGCGAACAGTGGCGTGCGATGGACGTACTGCTCACTCCGACCGCGGGCACGATCTACTCCATTGACGCGGTGGAAGCGGATCCGATCGCTCTCAACGATAACCTCGGGCGCTATGTGCGCTTCACCAACCTGCTGGATCTCACCACCGTCGCGGTGCCAGCGGGCCTTCGCACCGATGGGCTGCCCTTTGGTATCTCCCTCACCGGACCTGCGTGGAGTGATGAGGCGCTGCTGGCGCTGGCAGCACGGTTTCAGGCAGACGGGCCGACCGCGGCGCCCCGTGCGTCATGAGACCTGCGGCCGCGGGCGAAAGAAGCGCAGCCACCGGCGCGCTGCCGTGCCCTGCGCGCCTCGCTGCGCATGACGAGCGCCGAGCCCGCTCCGGGTTCATCCGAGCGCCCGAGCCCGCTCCTGCCGTGGCTGGTGGCGGTGGCTTTCTTCATGCAATCGCTCGACACCACGATCCTCAACACCGCGGTGCCGAGCATTGCCCGCGCTTTGCAGGTAGCGCCGCTGTCCATGAAGTCGGTGCTGGCGAGTTACACCCTGAGCCTTGCGGTATTCATCCCGGTGAGCGGCTGGATGGCGAACCGATTCGGCACACGCCGGGTGTTTGCGGGCGCCATCGGTCTGTTTGCACTCGGCTCGCTGCTGTGCGGCTTGAGCCGCAACATCCATCTGTTGGTGGCGTGCCGCGTTCTGCAGGGCTGCGGCGGCGCGATGATGGTCCCGGTGGGGCGGCTCACACTGGTGCGGGCACTGCCGAAATCCGAGTTGGTGCGCGCCATGAGCTTCGTCGCGGTGCCCGCCCTGATCGGCCCGATGCTCGGCCCTGTCGCTGGCGGTCTGATTACCGACTATGCGCACTGGAGCGTCATCTTCTTCGTCAATGTGCCCATCGGACTTGCGGGGCTTTACCTGGTATACCGCTATCTGCCGGATTTCCACGAGCAGGCCACTCCACGGCTCGACCTGGCCGGCCTCGTGTTGTTCAGCTCCGGGATCGCACTGCTGTCGTACGTGCTCGAGGTGTTCGGCGAGCACCGACTCGGGGCTGCGATGATCCTCGGGCTGCTCGCACTGTCGCTGGCACTGCTGGCCGGCTATGGGCTGCATGCCACGCGTACGGCACACCCGCTGCTCGGCCTCGGGTTGTTTGGCATCCGCACCTTTCGCGCGGCCGTATCGGGGAGCTTCCTCACACGCATCGGCATCGGCGGCATCCCGTTCCTGCTTCCGCTGCTCTATCAGGTGGGGCTCGGATACAGCGCAATTCAGTCCGGGCTGCTGATGATGCCGCAGGCCTTCGCCGCCATGAGCCTCAAGATGAGCATGCCCGGGATCCTGGCGCGTTTCGGCTACCGCCGGGTGTTGATTTCCAACACCGCGATGCTGGGTCTGCTCATCATGCTGTTCGCGACCATCGGAGTTGCGACACCGGTGTGGCTCATCGTCATGCTGTCGTTCGCCTACGGTTTCTTTCAGTCGCTGCAATTCACCAGCATGAACACCCTGGTGTATGCGGACATCAGCGCGGGAGCGGCGGGCAGTGCGAGCACCATTGCGAGCACGGCGCAGCAGTTGTCGATGAGCTTCGGTGTCGCTACCGCCTCGCTGGTCGCCGCGGTGTTCCTGCCGGATCGCTTCCATGCCAATGCCGCGCAGATTCTGCGGGGTGTCCACCAGGCCTTCCTGGTGCTCGGTGTGGGTACCCTTGCATCGACCGCGATATTCCGCGGGCTGAGGCCAACCGATGGCAGCGCGGTCAGCCAGCATCGTGCCGAGCTGTCAGAGGCGCCGTAACAGAGCGCTGGGGGAAAAGAACGTGAAGACCCCTTCCACTGCGGCCGTAGTCATTGCACTCATTCCGTTCGCGGCGATGTGCTTCTCGGTATCCCTCTGGGATCGCGTGCAACCTCTGGTGCTGGGACTGCCTTTCAATCTCTGCTGGCTCATCGCCTGGATTGTGCTGACGCCGCTGTGCATGGCGGTCGCCTACCGCATCGAAGCGCTGCATGACGCGCGGCGCCGCGGCACATGAGCGCCGCTGCAGTATGCCTCGCCACGATGGGCGCCATCGTCGCCGTCGGCGCGGCCTTGGGTTTTCTCGCGGGTGTACGCCGCCGCATGGACCTCGAGCAGTGGACCGTTGCCGGCCGCGGCTTCGGCCTAGTGCTGGTGTTCCTGTTGATGACCGGGGAGGTCTACACGACCTTCACTTTCCTGGGTCTGAGCGGCTGGACCTATTCCCGCGGTGCGCCGACGCTCTATGGACTCGCCTATCTCTCGCTGGCTTATGTGGTGTCGTTCTTCATCTTGCCGCCCATCTGGGAAGTGGGGCGCAAACACGGCATGCAGACCCAGTCCGACTTCTTTCGCGTGCGCTACCGCAGCCGCGCCTTGACGGCTTTGGTGTGCATCATCGGCATCGCCGCTTTCGTGCCGTATGTGCAGCTGCAGATCACCGGCCTCGGCATCATCGTCTCGATCGCAAGCTTCGACACCGTTGGCCGTACGCCGGCAATGGCGATCACGATGCTGCTGCTGGTCGGATTTGTCTTTGCCGGCGGAGTGCGCGCGGTGGCGTGGGTGAGCGTGCTCAAGGACGCACTGATGCTCGTTGCGGCGCTCGCCGTCGGCCTTGGGCTACCGCTGCTCTTCTTTGGCGGCATCGGTCCGATGTTTGCCGCCCTGATCGCGGCACGGCCGGCACATCTCACCATGCCCGGCGCCACCAGCAACCTCGGGCATGCCTGGTACATATCGACCGTACTGCTGACTTCCTTGGGCTTCTTCATGTGGCCACACGGCTTTGGCGCAGCATTTACGGCGCGCAACGCCGATACGCTGCGGCGCAATGCCGTGGTGATGCCGCTGTATTCACTCTCGTTGGCGTGCATGCTTTTCGCCGGGTTTACGGCGCTGCTGGTGATCCCGGGTCTCGCCAACGGGGATCTGGCGATGCTGACGCTCGTGCGGCGCAGCTTTCCACCGTGGTTCCTCGGGCTGATCGGCGGCGCCGGTGCGCTCACAGCGATGGTGCCGGCGGCCATCTTCATCCTCACGGCCTCGACGCTGTTCGCCAAGAATCTCTATCGGCCACTCATTGCGCCGGCGATGAGCGATGATCAGGTGGCGCGTCTGGCGCGCGGCACGGTGGTGGTGTTGGGTTCCGTCAGCCTCGCGCTCGCGATCTTCACCTCCACTACCCTGGTATCGCTGCTGCTGATCGGCTATGCAGGCGTGAGCCAGTTCTTCCCGGGGGTAGTGCTCGGGCTTTACTGGCGCCGCGTCACCGCGGGCGCGGTCCTCATCGGCCTGCTTGCGGGAGTCGTGACCGCCATGGCTCTCATGCTGACCCATCATGACCCCTGCTTCGGCGTGAGCGCGGGCTTTCTCGCGCTGTGTCTGAACTTCCTGCTGGTCGTGATGTTGAGTGTCGTGGGACCGGTGAGAAATACCGGCTGCGACGCGTCACTGGACGCATTTGAATTGCGAGCTTCGGTCGGGTACTAGCTATAGCCGCCGAAGACCATTGAGGACCTGCGCATGAATCTTCTCAAACCCATACTTGAGGACGCCGCCGAGATCGCCCGTCTGCGCCGCGACCTGCACGCTCATCCGGAGCTCGGTTATCAGGAAGAGCGCACCGCCGCCCTCATCGCCGATACCCTCGACAATTGGGGCATTCCGGTGCAACGCGGACTCGGGGGCACCGGCGTGGTCGGCATCGTCCGCAACGGCAGCTCGGCGCGTGCCCTCGGACTGCGCGCCGACATCGATGCCCTGCCGGTTACCGAACACAACCGCTTTGCGCACGCCAGCGTGCACCCCGGGCGCATGCACGCCTGCGGTCACGATGGCCATACGGCGATGCTGCTCGCCGCGGCCGGCTACCTGGCGCGGCACCGAAATTTCGATGGCACCGTGTATCTGGTGTTCCAGCCCGCCGAGGAAGGCGGCGGCGGAGCACGTGCCATGATTCGGGACGGATTGTTCGAGCGCTTCCCGATGGAGGCTATGTTCGGCATTCACAACTGGCCGGGCCTCGCCGTGGGTCAATTCGCCCTGCGCTCGGGCCCGGTGTTCGCTTCGAGCAATGAGTTCAAGGTGACGATACGCGGGCGCGGTGCGCACGCGGCAATGCCCCACGACGGCACCGATCCGATAGTGGTGGCCTGCCAGATGGTGCAGGCGTTCCAAACCATCATCTCGCGCAACAGACATCCGCTCGATGGCGCAGTCATCTCCGTCACCATGGTGCAGGCCGGAGAGGCCACCAACGTGATACCGGAGACCTGCGAGCTGCAGGGTACGGTGCGCACCTTCACGGTCCAGCTGCTCGACACGATAGAGCAGCGCATGCGGCGCATCGCCGCGGCGACCTGCGAAGCGTTCGCGGCGAGTTGCGAGTTCACCTTCCGGCGCAACTATCCGCCCACCGTCAATCACCACCGCGAGACGAGCTTCACGCGTGCGCTGCTCGGGGAGCTCGTCGGCGCGGCTAACGTCAGGGACTTCCAGCCGACCATGGGAGCGGAGGACTTCAGCTACTTCCTGCAGCATAAGCCGGGCTGCTACTTCGTCATCGGTAACGGCGACGGCACTCATCGCAGCGTCGGCCACGGCGAGGGGCCATGCATGCTGCACAACCCGAGCTACGATTTCAACGACGAGCTCATCCCGCTCGGGGGATCGATGTGGGTACGCCTGGCGGAAAAGTGGCTGGCCGCCGCGACGCCTCATCCGCCGCAGTGAGCTGCGGCTAACGCTGCGCGCCCACGAACTCCTCGAGCACGGCTTTGCGCATCAGCTCGGGAGGCAGCAGCCCCTGACTCAGCACGAAGTCGTGGAAGCTTTTCTGCCGGAACTTCCCGCCGAGCGCGGCTTCGGTCTCGCGGCGCAGCGCGAGCAACCGCGTATAGCCGTAGAAGTAACTGTTGGCCTGTCCGGGTGCGCGGTAAGTGAACCGCTCCACCTCCTCCTTCGCAAAAGCGTGGCTCACCACCACGTCTTTCTCGAGCACTTCGTAGGCGTGCTCCGGCGTCACCGCGCCGCTTTGCAGCTCCGGATCGAGAAAGGCGCGCGCCGCGCGCAGCAGGCGCAGCTGCAGGGTCAGCAACTGACCGTCCACCGGCTCGTAGGGCTGCATGATGTACTCCGCGTACAGCCCCCAGCCCTCGGCGTTGGTGGAATTGAAGGCGTATAGCGCCCGCGCGAGGCTGACGCCTTGTTCCACCATCGAGTCGAATTGCAGCTCGTGCCCGGGGCGCGCCTCGTGCGCGGTCAGCGTCCAGGCGACCGCGTCGAAGGTGAAATCATCGTAGTGATCCTCGGCTCCGCCCTGGGCTGAAGGAATGTTGAGTGGCAGCACGAACTCACCACGCTGGCCGGTGTTGTGCAGCAGCGGCGGCGGCGCCATGTGGGGCGCGGGTTGCTGCGCAGTCTCCGCCGGGGTGGCGAGGCGGATGATGGCCGGTCGGCTCGGCAGCGTGACCAGCTCTTGCGCCTCGATGATCCGCTCTATTGCATGCAGCCGCGCGGTGAAGAACGGCAGGATGGCATCGCCGGTGATCTGCTTTTTCTTGAGCTCCGCGATCACCGCCCGGTAATCGCTGGCGGGGAAGCCGTGCGCGTGCGCCACCTGCGCTGCGAGCGGCGCCATCTCCTTCTGGTACTGAGCAAAGGCTGCGTGCGCCATCGAAGCGATCTGCGCGGGCGGAACATCGATGCCGTATTCCTCGAAGGCGAGCGCGTACCGCTCGGCCGGCATCCGATAGTCGCTGCGCGCCTTGGGCAGAATGTTGTGCCGCACCCAGCTGTCGTAATCGCTGAGCTGAGTTTTGAGTTTCGCGTAGGCCGGCTCCCAACCCTTCAGGCCGTACTTGCCGAAGAGCGCGCCGATACCCTCGATGTAGTTGGAGTTGCGTCCGAGCTCCGTCTCGAGCTCGATTCTCGCCGGATAGACGACGCCCGTCTTGGCGATCTGTTCCTGCTCGCGCTGCCTGAGCACCTCGGTGTAAGGCTCATAACCCGACTCCATACCGGCATAGCGTCGCAGCCGGACGAGCGCCGCCTGACGCCGTTCGGGAGCGACCTGGTCATCGAGCAGCACGTGCAATCCTTCGAATACTTGCGCGCTGGCGTTGAGAAACGGCACTTCGTGCTGCAGCCGATAGTCCTCCTGTCGGAATTGGAGGTCGAACGCCTTGTGGAGGATCGTCAGATCCTGCTGCACCCGCTTATCCGCCTCGTGCGGTGCCGCGGCATCGACCTTGGCGAGCGCGGCCTCCAGCTCGTGCCGCCGCGCGCGCTCATCCGCCAGCGTCGGGTGCGAGATGCGTTGGTCGAAGCTTGCGACACCCTGATGCGAGCCGCGCTCCGGCGCGTGCGCAAACTCCACCTCGAGCAATGTGTTGGTGTAGTGGTTGCTGCGACCGACCCAGCCGTTGCCACTCGGTGCGGCGCTCGGCGTCGTTTCGGCGCGGAGGGCGAGCGGCAGGGCGCACGCCAGGATCACGGCGGTCAACCGGTGCATGTCGAGTTCTGCGCAGCAAGTGAGAGAACGTCATTATAGGCCGTTACTTCTGTTGCCGTGGGCACGGCGCCTGACAGATGGCGACATTCAGCAGCGGTAAGCGCTGCTCGAGGGCGGCGCAAATGCGCGCGCGCTCGGCACGGTGTGCGTCCTCGGGCTGCACCCAGGCGTGCACCAGCATCACCGGCAAGCGTCCGTGCTCGGCGTAGAGCTCCCGAATCCAGCTGTATAGAGGCCGCAGCTGCGGTTTTCTCACCCACCATGGAGTTTCATCCGGCAGCGCCAGGCGCGCCGTGCGCACATGCTGCATCAGCCGACGACGCGGGTGCGCCGTCTGACCCACGTAGCGGCTCGCACGCGCTTCGCGCGGATCTGCCAGCGAATAGATGGCAATGCCCTCAGAGTTGGTCCCCGACTCATCGTACAGGTGCTGGCGGAGCCGCCGACCGAGCTGGCGTTCGAGATCCGCAGCCGCGGGCGCAGAGCAAACATCGCGGAGCTCGAGCAGGCGCACGGGTCAACGCTCCTCGCGATCCTGCGCCCGGTGTCTGCGCGGGTTGCGCGTTCGGAAGGTGATCGAGTAGCGCAATTCCCGGGTCGGCGACACCGCGTGCTGCCATTGCCAGCGCGCCGCGCCGCGTATCTGGTACGCCGAGCGCGGCTCGAGATCGATTTTCCAGGTGGCCCTTTGACCGGACGCCGGCGGCCAGGGGCGAAAGCGCATACGTGCGTGGCCAAGGAGCGAGAGGCCGAGTACGTCCTCGAACTCGGGTACGTCCCGGTGCCAGCCGAGCGGCGTCGCCGGACGGTATTCGGCGACCGCAGCGTGCTGCATGCGCTCCTCGGCCAATCCCGCCCAGCGGGCGAGCTGCGCGCGCAGCGGGTGCAGGAACGGCGGAATGGGAGGTGCCTCGCCAAGCTCGTTGTGAGTGTAGTCGTAGCGGCCGCCGAAACTGACGATGCGCCGCCGCGCGCGCCACTCCTTGTACTGCGCCTGCTCGAAGGGCAGCTCGCGGATGAGCTCGAGCAGCGTGGCTTCCTCCGCCTCGTTGATGAACTGCGCGGCGTAGACGAACCCGGCTGGCCCCGCCGCAGTGCCCGTGAACAATGGCGCCTGGATCACCTCTCCAGTATGCCGCCTCTTGCGCGCGCTGCGGCCAGTCCCGATGACCAGTGATTGCGCACGCCAGCCACTGTATTAGAGTGCGCGGTACCCATAGGACCAGAGTCCCATGTACCTAGCACGCTCGAAAAGCTAGAACGTACTCACCGTGCCGCCGCGTTGCGGAGGACCGCTCATGTCTGACTCACCTCTGTCTCTGAATACCCTCGTCGCCGCGCTCCTCGGCGCGCTGATCACGCCAGCCTTGCTGGCGCAACAGGCTGCCCCGGCGACGCCGCCGCCCGCTGCGGCCGCCGCCCCACCGGTAGCGACCCAAGGCTCGATGTCGCAGAGTCTGGGCATATACGCGTTTCCGGCGAAAAACCAGAGCGCAACCCAGCAGTCGAACGATGAGGCCGCATGTTTTACCTGGGCCAAATCGCAGACCGGCATCGACCCGATGAATATCAAGGCACCACAGCCGGCCGCTCAGGCATCGCCCGAGGAAGCCGCGGCCAACGCGGGCAACGGATCGCGCGCCCGGGGCGCTGCGCGCGGTGCAGCCGGCGGCGCCATCATTGGCGCGATCGCTGGCGATGCGGGTACCGGCGCGGCGGCTGGCGCCGCGGCAGGCACCATGGCCGGAGGGGCCGCGAAGCGCCAGGCCAAGCGCGATGCCGCAGCACAACAGCAGCAACAGCAGGCTGCGGCCGAGCAGCAGACGCAGGCAGCCATCGCGCAGCAGAAAGCTACCTACAACAAAGCTTTCTCCGCGTGCATGGAAGGCAAGGGGTACACCGTCAAGTAGCACCAGTCAGTCGCGCCCGAGCCACAGAGCCCGCAGCGCGCTGCGCTGGCTCGGTGCGTCTCACTCATACGGGCCGACATGGCCAAGCATGCTGAACGCGGCAGCGACGCCGATCAGCAGCAGGATCACGGCTACGATGAGCACCATCGATGCGGGGAAGCCGCTCTCGGCGTGCACCAGTGCTTCGGCCTTCATATCGGCACGCATGCGCCGCAGACCGAGCATGAAGAGCACGTGGTAGACGATCCCCAGCACCAGCATGCCGATGCCGAGCAGCACCAGTGAGGTCCCGAAGTTGCGCGACGCCGCGACGCCTTTCAGGACTCCGGAGTCCTTCAGCTTGTTGAAGAACTGGTAGATCGTGAAGCCGAAGCTGATGAGCGAAAGCGAGGTGCGGATGACACCCATGAGCGTGCGATCCGCCGCCATGCGCGTGCGCTGAAAGGCCATTCCGGTGCGGCGCATGGCGAGCTCGGTGTTGATCTCCGCGCTCGAGATTGCGCTGCCGGACGCGGCGGCGACGGCGTCAGTCACGTGCCCCCCTGATGATGCACCGGAAACCGACATGGCTCGTGGAGGTGTCGATGGGCTCCGCATGGCGCGCGGCGGGACGGTAGCGCCGGCAGTAATTCGGGGCGCACAGATGCGAGCCGCCTTTCAGCACCTTGCGGGGGATCCGGACCCCGGGCAGGCAGGCATCGTAGCTGCCATCCTCTGCCGAGCCGCGCGGATTCTCCGCGGGACAGCAGGGACTGGCCGAACCGAGCTCGTGGCCCCTGCCATACCAGTCAGTGGTCCACTCCCACACGTTTCCGATCATGTCGTAAAGGCCATAGCCGTTCGGTGGATACGCATTCACCGGCGAGGTGCGCGCATGACCGTCGGCGCGCGTGTTCTCGTGCGGAAACTCCCCCTGCCAGATGTTCGCCATGTATCGCTGCTGCGGCATGAACGCAGCCCCCCAGGCGTACTCCGCGCCATCGAGCCCGCCGCGCGCCGCAAATTCCCACTCCGCCTCGGTGGGAAGCGCTTTACCCGCCCACTGCGCATAGGCCTCGGCGTCGCGGTAGGCGATGTGCACGACCGGATGCTCCTCGAGCCCGGCGAGCGAGCTGCCCGGCCCATACGGGCGTCGCCAGAACGCGCCGAACTTGAACTGCCACCACTGACTCCAGTCCGTGAGGTTCACGGCCCGGCGCGGCGGGGTGAACACCAGCGAGCCAGCTTTCAGCATGTGCGGCAACGCGCCGGGATAATCTTTCGCGTCGGGAGGGATCTCTGCGAAGGTGACATAGCCGGTCGCCTCGACGAAACGGCGAAACTCGCGATTGGTGATCGGCGTGCGGTCGATCCAGAAGCCATCCACGCGGACACGGTGTACGGGCCGCTCCTCCGGGTAGTGATGCTCCGAACCCATGAGGAACGCGCCGCCTTCCACCCAGACCATCTCGGGGCGAGCCGGTGCCGCAGCCTGCGCGGGGCCCTGCGCAGGAGTGGGCGTCTGCACTTTCGGTTCGACGGCGTCGGTCATGGGCGTGCGCAATATCGTGTCAGTTTTCCTCAGACCGCGCCCGCCGGGCCATGGGCCCATGGTCCTAGGCGGGCGACAGGATGTTGAGATCGCGCAACCCCCGGATGATGATCTGTATGGCCAGTGCGAACTGCAGCACACCGAGCACCGCCGCGAGCACCTGCAGTACGAGCAGCACCGGTCCGCGCATGATCTCGCGAACGAAGAGCATGGCGAGCAGGTTCAGCACCATTACGACAACCAGGAGTGCGTACACCGTGGCCACGGTCTTGCCGTCGCTCGTCAGATCGAGCACGGCGATCAATCCGGCGACGCCATAAGGTGTCACGACCAGAGGAAACGTGAGCCGCAGCGTTGCCGCCATGCGTGAGGGCGGCAAAGGCGGCAGAGCCGGTGGTGGCTCGTAGGGTGCCATCACCAGGCGAGCCGCCACCAGCAGCAGGATCAGGCCCGCCGCGATCTCGATCGCGGGCGTCGACACGTTCCATTTGGCTGCGAGTGTCGTACCGAGATAGCCGCCGACGATCACGGCTGCGAGCCCGACGACGAATGCCCGCACGGCGATCGCGCGCAGCGCCGTGGAACTCAACTCCTGCGTCTGCTGTGCGAAGGGGCCGAGAAGCTTGAACGGCCCGAGCGTCACGAAGAAAAGTGTAAAGATCGCTCCGAGTCCCAACATGGATGTCTCCACCAGCGACCCGAGCGAGCCGCTCGTCGCCGGCCTCAATAGGATGCCTTGAAGAAGAGCCGCACGCCGCCGTATCTCCAGGCGAGATTGCCGTCGTAGCTGGCGTTGTCGACGTTGACGCTCGTCCTGAACTCGTTCCAGCCAACTCCGAAGCCGAAGTTCTTCCAGGGCATGTAGTAGACCGTGGCGTTGTAGTCCTGCAGGTTGCCGTCGTACTGCTGATACTTCAGTGCGAAGAACTGGAACATGGCATCGAGGCTCCACCTCGGATAGAACTCCCAGACGTAGTGCACCCCTAACACCGGCAAGGGTCCATCGACATCCGCCCGCGCGGATTGCTGGGCGTTGACATTTTGCCCCGCTGCCGTGAGCTGCAGCTTGAAGGTCAGGTCGTGGATGCCGATCGAGCCTGCGAGCTCGTAATGCTCGCCCTTCAGAAAAGCGTATTCGTAGGCTAGCTCCGCCACGACGGTATCGAAGCGCGTGCTGATCCGGGTGTTGACCGGATAGGTCTGCCCCCGAAAGACGATCTCATCCGTAATGGTCTTGTCCCCCGAGCGGTTCTCGTCGAAATACATGACACGTAGCTTGTGGCGCTCGAGAAATCTCCAGTAACCATCGAGCCGGAAGCTGGCGCGGTCGCTGATGTCGAGCTGGCGCTCGACATCGATCGGAGTGCCGATCTCTACTGGCGCGCCGGGTGCCGGCGACCCATCCGCGCGCACGGTGGTCTTGGTGCTGAGGATGAAAGCCCCGAGACTGAGATCGAACGTATCGTCCAACGGGCCTGCCTGCACCGCGCCCGCCAGGATCAGCCCGAGCGCCAGTACCGGAGCGCGACCGTGGAGAGCTGCGGCCAGGTACCGCGCTTCGTTCCGCATGTTCACGCTTCTCCCAGGTCAGGACAGCGTTCTTATATGGATCTGCGGTGCGCTTGCGCGATGGGACCTTAGTCTGATCGCCCACCCGTGTGTCGTTGACAAACTGCCCGGCTCCGGCTTACGGTCTCGGCACGCCTGCCACGCTCTGGCGAGGCGCGCACCGTGAAGGGCATAATCGAGTGACTCGAGTCACTCAGAACAACAGCAGAACGCGCTGCGGGGATGTCGTTCGCGTCCATGACGAAGGGAATTGGTCATGCCTGAGCCGCGGCCAATCGTGTTTCTGCTCGACGATGAGCAAGCCGTAGTCGTGGCTTTGGCTCGGATGCTGGTTTCGAGCGGTTTCGCCGTCCGGCACTGGACCTCGGCGGCGGAGTTCCTCGAAGCGCACGATCCCGAGGCTCCCGGCTGCCTGGTGACGGACCTGTGCATCTCGGGAATGGGCGGTCTCGAGCTCCAGCGCGCGCTGCTCGAGCGTGGCAGCCGTCGGGCCATCGTGTTCATCACGGCCCCGGGCGACATCCCAACGACCGTTCAGGCCATGAAGGCCGGTGCCGTGAGCTGCCTGTCGAAACCGGTGCGCCGCGCCGAGCTCATCGCGGCAGTCGAGGAGGCGCTGCTGGAGGATGCGCAGGGGCGAGCTCACCACCGCGAACGCGAGATCGTCGTGCGCCGCCTGGCAAGCCTTACACCGCGCGAGCGGCAGGTGCTCGATCTGGTCGCGAGCGGGATGCTCAACAAGCAGATCGCTGCCGAGCTCGGCGCCGCCGAGAAAACCATCAAGGTGCATCGCGGCCGCATCATGGAGAAGATGCAGGTCCGTACCGCGACGGCGCTCGTTGGCCTGCTCTCGCGTGCCGAGCGCCATGGCGACGGCGGGCGGCGACCCGTGCCCTGAAGCCGGACTTTCCAATTACATCCGAGGAAACCTCAATGATCACTCAGGACAGATTCGTTCGGCTCAGTCTGCTGGCACTCGCCGCGCTGCTGTTGGGCGGTTGCGAGACCGGCCCCCAGGTGCGCTCGATAACTGAGCCCGGAACGAATCTCTCCGCCTACCGTACCTACTCCTTCGCGGCGCAACCGGGTACCAACCGCGGCGGCAACGTCACCCCGCTCACCACCTTCTTCGAGAGCGCGATCGCCCGCGAGATGACGACGCGTGGCTATCAGCAGGTGGATAGCGGCGGCGACCTGCTGGTGAATTTCAACGCACGTGTCAGCGAGAAAGCCGACATTCAGTCGACGCCGGGCCCGATGTACGGCTACGGCTATTACGGCTACCGCGGCGGCATGTACATGGGCCCCGAGGTCCAGACGGTGCGCTACAAGGTGGGCACCGCCAACATCGACGTCGTCGATGCCAAACGCAAAGTCGTGGTCTGGGAGGGTATCGCCGAGCGTGAGCTGTCCGACGACATCATGAGGAACCCGCAGCCCGCCATCGACAATACGGTGGCGAAGATGTTCGCTCAGTTCCCGGGTCGCGCCGCACCGCCCTGAACGACGACAGGGGTGCGGCTCTCAGGCTCGCCCGAGCCAGGCGATCATCACGGCGGCGACGCTGCTTGCGAGCGTCGCAACCGTCAGCCAGCCCAGCACAGTTAAGCCCGCGGGTATGCGCAGTGCGCCCATGACGCGCAGGTTGCTCGCCAAGTACATCATCGCAGCCAGCAGCGGCACACAGATCACGCCATTGATCACGGCGCTGAAATACAGCGCGCGCAGCGGATCGAGGCGCGTGAAATTCAACCCGACCGCAAGCGCGGTCGCCGTGCCCACCGTCACATAGAAAGCCCGCGCGCGCTTGCTGCGTCCTACCGGCCAGCGCAGCAGCTCACCGATCGCATACGCGGTCGAGGTCGAGAGCGCCGGCAGCACGAGGAGTCCCGCGCCGATGATCCCGAGCGTGAACAGCAGGAAGGTGAAGTGTCCCCCGAGCGCACGCAGCGCTTCGGCAGCCTGGGCCGCGCTCTGAATGGTTTGCACGCCGTGTGCGTGCAGCGTACTTGCGCTGGTGATCACGATGAAGAGCGCCACGATGCCGGCGAGGCCCATGCCGATCAGCGTGTCGAGCCGGATACGCGCGAACTGCTGTGGTGCCTGCTCGATGGCATCGAGCAGCGCCGGCGCGCTGCCATGGTGCGCTTCCTCGACCTCCTGCTGTGCCTGCCAGAAGAGCAGGTACGGGCTGATGGTGGTTCCGAGCGTCGCGAGCACCGCAAGCAGGTACTGCGGGCTGCTCGAGAGCGGCGGCCACAGGAGCGCGTGCGCCATCGCGCGCCAGGGCACCTCGACTGCGAACGCAGCTGCCACGTAACTCAACAACGACAGTGACAGCCAGCGCAGCATCCGCACGTAGCGCGTGTAACGGGTGAGCATCTCGATGAGCACCGACCCCGCCCCGAGCAGGCACACGTACAGCAGCACCGGCGCGCCGATCAGCAGGCGCAGCACCGCGCCCATTGCACCGAGATCCGCAGCCAGATTGAACACATTGGCGGCCGCGAGCAGCAGCACCAGGCCCGACGCGAGCCATGCCGGACAGTGCCGTCGCAGATTACCGGCAAGCCCGATCCCGCTCACCCGTGCGACACGGGCGCTGATCTCCTGCACCCCCACCAGCAGCGGGAAGCTGACGAGCAGCGTCCAGCTGAGTGCGTACCCGAACTGCGCGCCGACCTGCGAGTAGGTGCCGACGCTGCTTGGATCGTTGTTGCAGGCGCCGGTGATGAGACCGGGACCCAGACGCAGCGTCGCGCGGTCCCTGTTCCTCATTCTCCCCGCTCATTCGTTCGTTCGGCGACCGGGAGTAGGATAGCAGGACCCAACACGAAGCCTTCGGTGCTGACACCGATGCCCGGAGCGGGGCGATGCCCAGGCAATACCCACGCCGTACCTTCCTGTCCATGACTGCGCTCGGTGCAGCGTCCGCCAGTCCCTGGGCGCATGCCGCATGTGCGCTGGCCACGGGAGAGCTTCGCAGCGGCGCGCGGCGTTGCGCACCCTTTCCACTCTCGGCCGTGCGCCTGCGTCCGGGCGCCGCGCTCGGGGCTCTGGAGGTCAACCGCCGTTTTCTCATGAGCCTCGAGAGCGACCGGCTGCTGCACATGTTTCGCCTGACTGCAGGCTTGCCGAGCACTGCCGAGCCGCTCGGAGGCTGGGAGGCGCCGGACAATGAGCTGCGCGGGCACTTCACCGGACACTACCTCTCGGCCTGCGCGTTGCTCGCCGCCCAGACCGGCGATGCCGCCGTCCGCGAGCGTGGCAGGCACGTGGCGAGCGAGCTCGCGCGCTGTCAGGCGGCGATCGGCACCGGTTACCTCAGCGCCTTCCCCGTGGACCTGTTCGACCGGCTGCGTGCCGGTCAGCCGGCCTGGGCGCCGTTCTACACGCTGCACAAGATCATGGCCGGGCTGCTCGACACCTACACGCTGAGCGGCGATCAACCGGCGCTCGCTACGGTGCTCGGCATGGCACGCTGGACCGAGCGCTGGGTGCAGCCCCTCGATGAGGCCGCGATGGCGCAGGTGCTCGAGCGTGAATACGGCGGCATGAATGAGCTGCTCTACAACCTCGCCGCAGTGACGGGCGATGCGCGCTGGCAGCGACTTGCACAGCGCTTCAATCGGCAGCGGCTGCTGGCACCGCTTGCGGCCGGCCACGACCGGCTCGAAGGTCTGCACGCCAACACCACCATTCCGCAGATCGTTGGCGCCGCGCGTGGCTTCGAGCTCACCGGCACGCCCGAGCTGCACGCGGCCGCTGCGACCTTCTGGCAAACGGTCGCGCAACGGCGTGCTTACTGCACCGGAGGCACCAGCAACGGCGAGAGCTGGAACACCCCGCCCGGCGTGCTGGCGCACGAGCTCTCCGGCTACACCGAGGAGTCGTGCGTCACTTACAACATGCAGAAGCTCACACGGCTGCTGTTCAGCTGGAGCGCGGATCCGGGGCTCGCCGATTATTATGAGCGCACGCTCTACAACGGCATCCTCGGCGTGCAGCATCCGGCCGACGGTAACAAGCTCTATTACCTGCCGCTCGAGAGCGGCTACTGGAAGCTCTTCGGCAGTCCGCTGCACGACTTCTGGTGCTGCACCGGCAGCATGGCTGAATCCTTCGCCAAGCTCGGCGACAGCATCTACTTCCACGACGGTGCCGGGGTGTACGTGAACCTCTTCATCGCCTCCGAGCTCGTGTGGGCAGAGCGGGAGCTGCGGTTAGTGCTGGACACGCAGTTCCCACGCGAGGACACGTTGCGGCTCAGCGTGCACACCGCGCGCCCCCAACGTCTGCGCGTGCGGGTGCGGGTTCCGTACTGGACCGCGGGCGGCGCTGCGCAGCTCAACGGCGAGCCGCTGCCAGCCTTCGCCGCCCCGGGAAGCTATTTCCAACTCGAGCGCCGCTGGCGGGACGGCGATGAGCTGATGGTGCGCCTGCCGATGCACCTGCACCTTGCCCGCATGCCCGACGATTCCTCGCTCCAGGCGGTGATGTATGGGCCGCTGGTACTCGCCGGGCGCATGGGTAGTGCGGGGCTCGATGCGGCGCACCTGCGCGCCGAACCCACGCCGCCACGGCGCGTTCCCGAGTACCGCGCGCCGCCGCTTGCAGCGCCGCGCATCGTCGCCAACCCTGCGGATCCCGCCAGTTGGCTCGAGCCGCTCCCCGGCCGTGCACTCGCTTTCCGCACCACCGGACAGGCGCAGCCGATGACGCTCGAGCCGCTCAACGGCATCTTCGATGAGCGCTACGCGGTTTACTGGAAGGTGCTGGCGAGCGCCGCTCAGGCGGGGGCTGGCTGAAAACGCGGATCGTGCGGCGCGCGCGTGAAGATGCGGCGCACGAGCGGCTCGAAGAACTCCAGGCTCTCGCTGGCATAGTCCGGATCGAAGGAGCATTGATCCCAGGCGGCACAGAAGTGCACACAACCCTGATACCAGGGATGGTCGCGTAGCCGATCACGCGCGTGGCGATCACCCCCGAGGTGATGCACGTAGTAGTAGTTCTGGAAGAGCCCGTGGTGCTCGACGATCCAGGCTACTTCCGGACGCACGTACGGCCGCAGGATCGCCGCCGCCATTTCGGAGTGGTTGTAGGGCGCGATCTCATCGCCGATGTCGTGCAGCAACGCGGCGGCGGTGAGCTCATCGTCCGCCCCATCGCGCAGCGCGCGCGTGGCGGTCTGCAGGGAGTGCTGCAGACGGGTCACCCTATAGCCAAACAGCGAATGATCGAGCTTTCTCATGCACTCGAGCACGCGCTCCGGAAGACCCTGCGCATAGCGGTTCTCGGACTCTTCCAGCAGCAGATAGTCCTCGCGGGTGCCGTCCTCCATGCGCCGAAAGCTGACTACTGTCTTCATGCGCTGCGAGTCTAGCGTCGCGGTCGCAGCGCTGTCCACGCAGGCGCCGCCGCTGAGTGTTACGAGAAACTCGCGCCCTTGCCCTGCGCGGGGGTAAGCCCGCTCGCGGCGAAGCCCCGCGCCAGCTGCTCGAGCAGTTTCGAGCGCGCTGCGTCGCGTTCGGCCCCGGCCGGAGCGCGCAGGCGCAGCTCGAGGGTGGCGCCGCTGTCATCCATGCGCGTCAGGAAACAGCCGATGACCGCCGCCTCCCCCAGCGCCTGACGCGCGGTGCGCAGCGCGAGCTCGCGCGCTGCCGCCAGATCGCTCTGCTGGCTCACGTGAATGTTGATCGAGAGCGGTGCCGCGGCATGCGGCTGGGAGGCAGTCAGGTTGATGATGACCTGACTGGCGGCGACGCTGTTTGGCAGCACTACCAGGCGGCCATCGTCGGTACGCAGGGTGGTGTAGCCGAGCGAGAGCGTCTCGACGCTGCCGGCCTCCGTACCGGTCGGCGCCGTGACCTGCAGGCGGTCGCCGAGGCGGAACGGCCGATAGAGAGTGATGGCGACTCCGGCAACCAGATTGCCGAGCGTGCTCTGCGCCGCGAGCCCGATCACGACGGAGGCGATGCTCGCACCGGTCAGGAGCGCCGTACCCAGCGAGCGCAGCACCGGTATCAGGTGCGCATAGAGGATCAGCATGACCACCCAGATCGCGGCGATACCGACCTGCTGGAGAAAAAACATGGTGGTGCGATCGAGATGGGCGCGGCGCACCAGCGCCCCCCGCACGGTGATGCGCAGCAGCCGGGACAGCAGCAGTGCCACCAGCACGAACAGCAGCAGATACACCAGCGCACCGATCAGCGTATCGGGATGCAGGTGGTGCAGGATGTCGTCCCAGCCGATTTGCAGATCGTGCATGATTTCCCAACATAGCACGGCCGCTGGTTCCGGCCGCGGCCGCGCTGCGTGATGCGATCCATGTAGTCGCGCCCACGTCCACGGTGTATCTTTCCGCACGGGGGAGCACACCATGAATCTCAATCGTCGCGATCTGCTGGGCGCTGCGGCACTGCTGCTGGCCGGGCCGGCGGCGCTCGCGCGTGCCGCGGGTGCGGTGCCGGAGGGCGGCGCGCCGCTGGTGCTGTGTTGGAATGAGAATCCCTACGGACCTTCCCCGGCGGCCCGTGCCGCAGCGAGTGAATCGATCGCCGAGGCTTGTCGCTACCCTTCCGATGAGGAGATCGGCGCGCTCGCTGCCGCGCTCGCCGCCCGTGAGGGGGTGAGCGTCGAGCACATCGTGACCGGGACCGGCTCGGGCGAGCTGCTGTGCGCGCTCGGACTCATCTACGGCCGCGACGGCGGCGAGATCATCGCCGCCCGGCCCACCTACGATGAGCTACCCCGCTACGCGCGCAGCTCCGGCGCTGCACTGAAGTTCGTGCCCGTCGATGCACAGTTGCGGCACGACCTGGCCGCCATGCACGCCGCGGTTTCGCCGCGCACGCGCGCGGTCTATCTGTGCAATCCCAACAACCCCACGGGCACCGCACTCCCCGCGGCTCAGATCCGCGAATTCGTGCGCGCACTGCCGCCGGCCGTGACGACGATCGTCGATGAGGCCTACCTGGATTTCGTCGCGCCTGGCGCGACCGCTTCGGTCGCTGACCTCGTGAGCGGCGGGCAGCGCGTAGTGGTGTTGCGGACCTTCTCCAAGATCCATGGCATGGCCGGCATGCGTTGCGGCTACGCCATCGCACCCGCGGAGATTGCCACTACCCTCACCAACGCGCGCATGACGAGCCCCAATCTCCTCGCCGTGCGTGCCGCACGCGCGAGTCTTGGCGATGCGCAGTTTCTTGCCGACTGCCGCCAGCGCGTTCTGGCAAGCCGCGCGCGCATTACCGCCGAGTTGAGCGCCCTCGAGCTCCACTACGCGGAGCCGCAGGGCAACTTTGTGTTCTTCGATACCGGCATGCCGCTCACGCGCTTCACCACGCTCATGCGCGAGCGCAACATCCTCGTGGGCCGGCTGTTCCCTCCGTTTGACAGCTGGTGCCGCATCACCATCGGCACCGAGCCCGAGGTCACCGCCTTTCTTCAGGCGCTGCGCGCAGTCAGCACGCGCGCCTGAGAACGCTCACTCGAGGAGCAGGCTCATGCAGGTGAGCCCGCCCTCGGCCTTGTGCAGCTCGTCCACGTCGAGCGTGTGAGTGCGGATGCCAGCCGCCTCGAGTCGGCGACGGGTTTGCGGGTAGGCCGCACTGACCAGCGTCGTGTCGCCGATGGTGAGGGTATTGGCGGCGTGGGGCTCATCCTCATGAACGGCAACCACACGCAGCTTGCCGAACACCGCCGGGTCGACCCACTCCGGATTCGCGAGCAGCACATCAGGCGGGATGAAACTGACGGCGCTCTTGAGGTGCAGACAGCCAACGACTGCCGTGGGCTGCACGCGGTAACCGTGCCCGTGCAGCAGCTGCTCGAGCTGTGCGATGCCTTCGGCGTTGCTGCGCCCGGAAGTCCCGACGTAGAGCGTGCGGCCGATGTGCAGTACATCGCCGCCATCGAGGCAGCCGCGCGCGCCGATGCGCGCCAGGCGCCTGTGGCGCTCGAGCGCCACCGCCACGCTCGGCGTCTCGCCGCGCCGCGAGCTCGCTCCCGGCCGGGTAAGGATGGCAAGACTATCGAGCACTACCGCCGTGTCCTCGACGAACACACTGTCGGGAAACTCTGCTAACGGCGGCAGCCACTCGAGCGTGCAACCGAGCGCGCGCAGCGTCTCAGTGTAGTCGCGATGCTGGCGCAACGCGCGGGCGCCATCGATCGGGACGCGCGCGAGATGCGTGAGCTCGCAGCGCGAGAGCTCGGGACTCACTTCTCTGACTAGCGCGAGCATGGCCGTACCTGCATGGGCTCGCGAGGATAACCGCAGCAACGATGGCGCGAAAGCCAGACACCGGCTCGACAGGGTCCGAGGCCGCCTCTATCGTACCGCCGTGATTCCCGTGCCTCACATCTCGGGAGCCGAGCTTGCTCTCTCGATTGCCCTCGGCATCGGTCTGGCGGCGGCGGTGGGTTTGCGCGTGTTCCTGCCGATGCTGGTGATGAGCATTGCGGCCTTCACCGGTCATCTCACTCTCAGCAGCGGCTTCGGCTGGCTCGCGACTGCTCCGGCGCTCGTGATGCTGAGCGTGGCCGCGCTGCTCGAGATCCTGGCCTACTACATACCGGGCCTGGACAATCTGCTCGATGCGATCGCCACGCCGGCGGCACTCATTGCCGGCACGGTAGTCTCCGCCGCCGTCATGACCGACCTGCCACCGATCATAAAGTGGACCACGGCGGTCATTGCCGGTGGCGGTGCTGCGGGGCTCACGCAGGGATTCACCTCGCTCCTGCGCGCCAAGTCGACTTTGACGACCGCGGGGCTCGGCAACCACCTCATTGCCACAGGCGAGCTGGGGGGTGCACTGTTGCTGTCGCTGCTCGCGCTGGCGGCGCCGCTGGTGGCGGTGGGTGTGCTGGCACTCCTCTGCTGGTCGGCCGTGCACATGACACGGCGTCTCCTGCGGCACGATCGTACCGCCGGCGACCGCGCCTGAGGGGTCAGTCGTCAGCGCTTCAGGCGCGGCGAGGGTACATCGCGTGCCGCGATCCGCAGGCACTCGAGCAGCGCGTTCGCGGCGGGCGGCAGGCTGCCCGGCGCTCGCAGGATCGCACCGACCGGGCTCTCGATGGATTTCAGCTTGACCGGCAATATGGCAAGCAGCCCGTGCTCGACATCATCGAGCGCCACGTGGTACGGCAAGACTCCGATGCAGTCCGATTTGCGCAGCAGCACCCGATTGGTGAGGATCGAGATTGACTCGATCACATTGCGTGGCAGCGACGCGTTGGCATCGAGGAAGGCCCGTTCCACCTGGCGGCGCAATTCCGTCTCCGGCAGCGGCAGCAACCACGCCTCGTTGCTGAGATCGCGCAGCCCGAGACGCCGCCGTCGCAAAAGCGGGTGCGCAGGCCGCACGACCAGGCACACCGGCTCCGCATAGAACTCCTCGTAGAGCAGCGCGCGGCTGCGCCCCTGCTCGGGCAGACGCCCGAGCACCATGTCGAGATCACCGACCAGGAGTGAGGGCACGAGGATGTCGTAGGTGCCGACCACTACGCTCACCGCGACACCGGGCCGCTCCTTCTTGAGCAGCGCGATGGCATCGGGAAGGATGCTGGCGGAGGCCGCAAGCAGTGTGCCCACCGTCACCTTGCCGCTGTAGCCGGCGCGCAGATTCTCCAGCTCCTCCGCCGCGTGGCGCAGTTGTGCCAATACGATCTTCGCGTGACGCGCGAAGATCTCCCCGTAGGGAGTGGGCTCCAGCCCGCGGTTGCTGCGCTTGAAGAGCGCAACACCGAGTGTGCTCTCGATGTCCTGCAACGCCTTGGTGACGGTGGGCTGACTGAGGTTGAGCCGGCGTGAGGCCTTGAGAATGCTGCGACAGTCGTAGGCCTCCGCAATCAGCTCTACGTGGCGCAGGCGAAACTTGCGCGTGATCCAGCGCTCGAGGCGTCCGGGAGACATGGGCCACGATCATAGCCCAGGCTCCGGGCGCGACCGCAGCGCGGCGACGGTCCTCTCAGGCGCGGCGGCGCGCCTGGTGCGATCCTGCGGCGTCGCGCTTGAGGCGCGCGCCGCCCTCGAGGTGAAAGAAACCTGCCGCATTGGCATGCAGCAGCTTCGCACGCGCCCGCTCTGGCAGCGTCGGGTGCGAGCGGATCAGGCTTCCCACCTGCTGCTCCCCGAGCGGATACGGGTAGTCCGATCCCAGCATGACGCGATCTTCACCCATCACCTTCACGAGGAAGGCGAGCGCATCGCCACTGAACACCGCGGCATCGACATGGAAGCGGTCTACGTAGGAGGACGGCAGCCGCGGACAGTCTTCGCGCACGATATCGCGGTTGCGCCAGGCGTTGTCGACCCGTCCGATGAGATAAGGAAAGCTTCCGCCGCCGTGCGCGAAGCACAGCTTCAGCGAGCGTGGCAGCCGCTCGAAGGCGCCGGAGAGTATCAGCCACAGGATCGACAGCTGCGTTTCCGCCGGCATCGCCACCAGCCACGGCAGCATGTACTTGGACATGCGCTCCGGTCCCATCATGTCCCAGGGATGCACGAACACTGCCGCCCCTTCGGCGGCGCAATGCTGCAGGAAGGCGATGAGGCCCTCGTCATTGAGCTCGCGCCCACCGACGTGGTTGCCGATGTGCACACCGATGTGGCCGTCGGCCATGGCGCGGCTGAGCTCGCGGCAGGCAAGCTCGGTGTCCTGCAGCGGCACCTGGCACAGCGACTTCAAGCGTCGCGGATGCGTCGCGCAGATCTCGCGCGCCGCGTCATTGAAGATGCGCGCGCATTCGAGCGCGTGCGCTGCCGGCCGCTCGTAGGCGAACAGCACTGGCGTTGCGCACATGATCTGCACGTCCACGCCATCACGATCCATGGCCTCGAGCCGCACCGCAGGATCCCAGCACGCCGCGGTCACAGGACGGAACTCGCGCTCACCGAGCATGAGCATGGCCTCCCCGGGTGCGGTGTGCCGCAGCCACGGCCAGTCGGCCGTGCCGAAGCGCGCCGCAAGATCGGGCCACGAGCGCGGCAGGAAGTGTGAATGGATGTCCACCATTTTCATGGGCGTCTCCTTGCCCTGGCGGCCGAGCGGCGCTCGCCCGCCGGGCGGTAGGCCACCGCCTTCATCTCGATCAGCAGCTGGGGGTGCGGCAACGCCGTCACCGCGACGGTGGTGCGCGCCGGCCCTTCGAAGTCGAAGAACTCGCCGTACACGGCGTTGTAGCCGGCGAAGTCCGTCATGTCGCGCAGGAAGGTGCTCACCTCCACGACATCAGCGAGCCCGGCGCCGGCGGCCGCGAGTATGTCGCGAATGTTCTCCAGCACCGCGCGGGTCTGGGCGCGGATGTCGAGTACCGGACGACCGCGCGCATCGGTCGCAGCTCCGGTGATGGAATCGTCGGCGCGCCGCGCGCTCGTCCCCGAGACGAAGAGGAAGTCGCCCGCGCGGCGAAAATGCGGATAGTGCCCGCGCGGCCGGGCCTTCCCGGGCAGCACCGCACTTTGTTTTGGCCTGCTGCGCTCCATGTGCGGCTCAGAGCTTCACGCAGATGTTCATGGGCTCCGAGAAGAAGGCGAGCGAATGCACACCCCCTTCGCGGCCGATGCCAGAGAGCTTCACGCCTCCGAACGGAGTGCGCAGATCCCGCAGGAACCAATCGTTGACCCAGGTGATACCGACCTCCATCTGCCGGGCGACGCGATGGGCGCGCTGCAGACTCGAGGTCCACACCGCCGCGGCGAGGCCATAGCGGGTGTCGTTGGCGAGCTGCACGGCTTGTTCCTCGGTATCGAACGGTGCGACGTGACACACCGGGCCGAAGATCTCCTCCTTGACGCAGCGTGCCTGCTCGGCAAGTCCACGAATGATCGTCGGCTCGATGAACGCGCCTGCGTCACGCTCATCGCCGAAACTCGGCACGCCGCCGCCACAGACGATCTCGCCGTGCTCGCTGCGCGCGAGCGCGTAGTAGGCGAGAACCTTGTCGCGGTGGCTGCGCGAGATGAGTGGCCCCATGTCCGCGCCCTCGTAAGGCCCACCGATCTTCAGTGCCCGCGCGCGCTCGGCCAGCTTCTCCACGAAGCGCTCGAAAATGGGACGCTCGACGTACACCCGCTCGGAGCAGAGGCACACCTGCCCGCAGTTGGCGAACACTGAGCGCATGGTGCCCGCGAGCGCCGCTTCGAAATCTGCATCCGCGAACACCAGCGCGGCATTCTTGCCGCCGAGCTCGAAGGAGAGCGCCTTCACCGAGTCGGCCGCGCTACGCATGATCGCGCTGCCGGTCGCCGACTCGCCGGTGAAGGCGATGGCATTCACATCCGGATGGCGCACCAGCGCTTCACCGGTCGAGGCCGGTCCGAAGCCATGCAGCAGATTGAACACTCCGGGTGGTACCCCGACCTCCTGCATGACCTCCGCCAGCAGTGCCGCGCTCGAGGGCGTCTCTTCAGAGGGCTTGGCCACCACCGTGTTGCCGCAGGCGAGCGCGGGAGCCACTTTCCAGGTCAGGAGCAGAAATGGCAGGTTCCACGGGGCTATGACAGCGACCACGCCGACGGGCTTGTGCACCGTGTAATTGAGGGCTCCCCGGCCATCGGCGGTCCCCGTCTCGAAGCACTCGGCCGAGCGCCCGAGGGCCAGATCGGCAAACGCACGGAAATTCGCGGCACCGCGCGGAATATCGAGGCTGCTCGCCTGCTGCAGCGTCTTGCCGGTGTCGGCGATCTCGGCACGCACGAACTCATCGAAGCGCTGCTCGATGCGCTCGGCTACCTTGCGCAACAGCGCGCAGCGTTCGGGAGTGCTCAGCCGGCCCCATGGGCCACGCAGCGCGCGGCGCGCCGCTTGTACCGCGCGGTCCACGAGCTGCGCGTCCGCCTCGCTGACGGTGCAGATGACTGCTCCGTTGACCGGACTGATGTTCTCGAAGCGGCTGCGGCTGCGGATGAATTCGCCATCGACGAGACAGGGCAGCTGCGTGCCCGTCAGGGGATTGGGGTCGCTCGCGGTCGGCATGCGCATGTGATGTGGATTGTAAGAAGC
>DATJFM010000075.1:0-9162 GCA_035495655.1 Steroidobacteraceae bacterium | reverse complement strand
TCGGCGCTGCCGTCGGTGCTGCCATCGACGATGACCCATACCGGCTCCCACTGTGCGCGCGCCGCCCGCACGGTCTCCAGCGCTTTACTTCCAGGGTTGTAGCTTGGGATCAGGACGAGGTGCGAGTTGGAATAGGTCATCGGCGTGCTCACCTGAGCGATCGGGATGCCTGAGTGCGCGCGCTCACTGCAGCATCTGTACCGGTTCGGCCGCTGCAGGCGGCCACTCCGAACATACCGGGTGCCGGCGGGTACCCCGCGCCCGATACGTAATCCAGGGATGCAGACCGGCTGGCTCGCACGTCGGCAGAGAAGCGATCGCGGAACGCCTAACTCTTCGGTGCCGGCTTGCTCGGCTCGCCGGTGATGCCCGCTTTCAACTTTTGAAACGCTTCACGGACGCTTCTGCCGAAGCTGGCGGCGCCATCGGCGATGGCGTGACCGGTCTTCTTCGAGTCGTCACGAACGGTGTCGCGGGTCGAGCGCGTGTCCTCGGCGATGGCATGACCCGCTGTGCGGGACTTGTCAGCGATGGCGTGCCCCCCGGTCGAGGCGCCGTGCGCGACAGCATGTCCCACAGCCCTCGCGTCGTCCTTGATGGTTGCGGCGGTGTCAGAGCCATCCGCACTCCAAACCAGCGCAGGCGCCGGAACCAGGATGACTACCACGGCTGCCGCCGCCGGAATGAACCTCGTTTTCATAGGAAAGTATCCTACGACACCGGGGCCATCTTGTGCACCGCAGGCACCGCATGGAGTACGCAACCCGTGAGCGTAGCGGTGCCAATCGTCATGCCGTTCGGGCAGACTTCGCCGGATGCGCCTCGACCGCCTGCCCATCTCAGTGTTGCGGACCCGTTACGTGCCGGGCGGCTGGGACCTGCTCGCCTTCGTGCTGGTGTTCTGCCTCCTGATCTACATGGCGCAGGCGGCTCACGGTCTGATCGGCTCGCTCGCGCACCTCGAGGCTACACCCATCTCTCTGGCACCCTCGGCGCTCGTCGGCTATGCGGCGCGCACCGCGCTGCGCATGTTGATCGCCATGCTCGCCTCGCTCATTTTTACCTTCACCTACGCGACGCTCGCTGCCAAGAGCCGCCGCGCGGAGGTGATCCTGATTCCGCTGCTCGACTTCCTGCAGTCGGTGCCGATCCTCAGCTTCTCTCTCACCATCCTGTTCTTTCTCCGGCTCACACCTGGGCGCGTCGCGGGCGCAGAGATGGCCGCCATCTTCCTCATCTTTACCAGCCAGGCGTGGAACATGGCGTTCAGCTTTTACCACTCGCTGCGCAGCATCCCGGATGAACTGGTGGAGGCGGCACGCAATTTTCAGCTCAGTCCCTGGATTCGGTTCTGGCGTCTCGAGGTGCCCTTCGGGATGCCGGCACTCATCTGGAATATGATGATGTCAATGTCGGGCGGTTGGTTCTTCGTCACAGTGTCGGAAGCCATCAGCGTTGGCAACACCACAGTCACCCTGCCCGGGGTAGGGTCATACATCGCACTCGCCATCGCGCAGAAGAACCTCACGGCCATCGGCTGGGCGATCGCAGCGATGTTCGTCGTGATCCTGCTCTTTGATCAGCTGCTGTTTCGCCCGCTCACTGCGAGCGCCGACTGGTTTCGCCTCGAGCAGGAGACTGGGCAGACTTCAAGTCGCTCCTGGGCGCTCACCATGATCCGCCGCTCGGCGCTGCTTGGGTTCGTCAGCAATGCCTTCGGCGCGATGCTACGCCTTGGCATGAAGCCGCGCGCCGCCCACGCGCCGCTCGCGCGCTCCAACAGCACCTGGAGTGCCCGCTGGATCGACTACGCCTGGTACGCGGGGCTGCTGCTCATCGGGGTAGGCGCACTCGCCAAGACCATGAGTTTCGTGCTCCGGGAGGTGCGTCCCGGCGAGATCCTGCATGTCATCGGCCTCGGCTTCATCACGCTCGTGCGCGTAGCCATCCTGATTGCGCTCGCCAGTGTCATCTGGGTGCCGATCGGCGTGTGGGTGGGTCTGCGGCCGCGCGTGGCGAGCATTGTGCAGCCGATCGCACAGTTCCTCGCGGCCTTCCCGGCGAATCTGCTTTTTCCCATCGTGGTCTCGGCGGTCGTGATGCTGAAGCTCACGCCGGACATCTGGCTGAGCCCGCTTATGATTCTCGGCACGCAGTGGTACATTCTGTTCAACGTGATCGTCGGCGCCTCGGCGATCGCACCGGAACTGCGCTACGCGAGCCAGAACTTCGGTGTACATGGCCGGTTGTGGTGGAAGCGGCTGGCGTTGCCCGCCGTGTTTCCTTTCTATGTCACTGGCGCGATCACGGCCTCCGGTGGCTCCTGGAACGCGAGCATCGTTGCCGAGGTCGCGAACTGGGGCGATCAGAAGCTTACCGCGCACGGCCTGGGTGCCTATATCGCGGAGGCTACCGACGCCGGTGATTTCCAGCGCACGGTGCTCGGAACAATAGTGCTGAGCCTGTTCGTGGTGATTCTGAATCGAGTGTTCTGGCGGCCGCTGTATGCGCGCGCCGAGCGCAAGTTCCGCATCAGCTGAGCAAGGTCGGACCGAAGGAGACAGTCTGTGAACGCCGTGGCTCCCGCGCTCGACCTCGCGCCGCTGCTCGATGTGCAGCGTGTCTGCAAATCCTTCCGCAAGCCCGACGGCGATCAGCTCGTGGTGCTCGAGAACGTGAATTTGACGCTGCGCCGCGGCGAAATCGTCGGGCTCCTCGGGCGCTCGGGGTCCGGTAAGTCGACCCTGCTGCGGGTGATCGCGGGTCTCGATGAGCCTTCCAGCGGCGCGGTGAGTTATCTCGGCCACAAGGTGTCCGGTCCGGCATCGGGCATTGCCATGGTGTTCCAGAGCTTCGCGCTCTTCCCCTGGTTGACGGTGCTCGAGAACGTGCAGCTCGGTCTCGAGGCGCTCGGCGTGCCCGACGCCGAGATGCGCAAGCGCTCGCTGCAGGCGATCGACCTCATCGGGCTCGATGGCTTCGAGTCCGCGTATCCGCGTGAGCTCTCGGGCGGCATGCGCCAGAGGGTCGGCTTCGCACGCGCGCTCGTGGTACATCCGAACATCCTCCTCATGGACGAGCCGTTCTCGGCGCTCGATGTGCTCACCGCGGAGACGCTGCGCACCGACTTCCTGGATCTATGGGGCGAGGGGCAACTACCGATCAAATCGGTGCTGCTGGTCACGCACAACATCGAGGAGGCGGTGCAGATGTGTGATCGCATGCTGATCTTCTCGACTCACCCGGGGAGGGTCATCAGCGAGATTCCGGTGGATCTGCCCCAGCCCCGCCACGCCCACGATCCCCGCTTCCGAGCGCTCATTGACCGGGTGTATGTCGAGATGACCGCGGGACCGCGCGGCGAGGCGCGCAGCGGAGCGCGCACCGAGCGCTTTGCCGGTATCGGTATGGGTACCCAGCTCACGCACGTGTCCTCCAACGTGCTTACCGGGCTCATGGAGACGGTGAATGAGCCTCCCTACAACGGCAGGGCGGATCTACCGGCGATTGCCGAAGAGCAGCATCTCGAGGTCGATGACCTGTTTCCAGCGGCCGAGGCTTTGCAGATGCTGCGCTTCGCGGAAGTGGAGGGTGGTGACATCAAACTCACGGACGCCGGCCTGCAGTTCGCACGCAGCGAGACCGATGAGCGTAAGAAGCTCTTTGCGCGACATCTGATCACCTACGTGCCGCTCGCCGCGCACATCCGCCGGGTGCTCGATGAGCGGGCGAGCCACAGCGCCCCGAAGAGCCGGTTCTTCGATGAGCTCGAGGATTACATGGCGGAGGATGCGGCGGAGCAGACGATGCGCACCATCATCAGCTGGGGCCGTTACGGCGAAGTCTTCGCATACGACGACAACCGCCAGGCCTTCAGTCTGGAGAACCCCGCCTAGCCGCGGCGCACGCAGCAGGGCTGAGTGGCTTCCATGACCCGGACTGAGTTTGTGCGTGCGCTCGAGGAAATATTCGGGCTCGAGCGTCGAGCCTTGCGGGAAGAGGGCAGCCGCGAGTCCATCGAAGAGTGGACGTCGCTGGCCGATGTTCAGGTATTCAGCCTGATCGAAAGCGAATTCGGCATCGAGCCCACCGAGGAGCTGATCGGCGCCGAAACCATCGGAGATCTGCTGCGGGTGCTGCAGGACCAGGGCGCCTTTCGGGAATGATTCGATGCTGAGGCAAGTAAAAATGGGGGCATTGCGCGTCGCGGCAGCGAGCGGGCTATCGCGCCTGGTGCGCGACAGTTCGTGGCGCCAGCAGCGCCTGCTAATCCTGTGCTACCACGGCATTTCGCGTTACGACGAGCACGAATGGGATGGCGGACTTTACATCAGCCCGGAGCAACTGCGCCGGCGCCTGCAGCTACTCGCGCAGGAGCATTGCAATGTACTGCCTTTGCCTGAGGCGGTACAACGGCTGCGGAGTGGCACCCTGCCCGCGCGAGCCGTGACGCTCACCTTCGATGACGGTTTCCATGACTTCTACTCTGTTGCCTTCCCCATCATCGAGTCATTCGGTTTCCCCGTCACGCTCTATCTGACCACGTACTACGTCGAATACAACCGCCCGGTATTCGACCTCATGGCATCGTACCTGCTCTGGAAGGGACGGCTGCGGCAAAGCCTGCATTGGCCAGAGGTATTGCCCGCTCCCTACCCACTAGACAGCGCAGGCCGGCAAGCGGCCACCACCGCGATAAAACAGTTCGCACGATCTCACCGACTCTCCGGTGAGGGTAAGGATGAGGTGCTCGCGCGCCTTGCCGAGCGGCTCGACATCGACTACGAGGAGCTCTGCCGAAGGCGCGTGCTGCATCTGATTACAGCAGAAGAAGCCAAGGAGTTGGCCGCGCGTGGGCTGGATCTCGAGTTCCACACGCACCGTCATCGGGTCTACCGGGGCCGCGAGCGCATGTTTGCCGAGCTGGACGACAATCGTCGCCGGCTCGAAAGTTACACGGCAAATCCCCCGCACCATTTCTGCTACACCGGGGGGTTCTTCCTGCCCGAGCACCTCGAGTATCTGGCGGCTTATGGCATACGCTCCGCGACCACTTGTTTTCGGGGACTGTGCACGGCGCAAACTCATCCGCTGCTTCTTCCTCGCATGCTCGACATGACGACCATCTCGGATCTCGAATTCCGCTCCTGGTTGGCGGGTACGGCGGCTTTCCTTCCCAAGCGCACCGAACTAATGAGCGAAGGTCAATTGGTCGAGGATGAATGAGCGTCGTGATGAGCGGCAGTGGCTAACCCTGACGACATGGAGCGAGTGCTCGCCCGACGCCTGCGGCAGCTCGACGATGCCGGGCGCCTGCGTGTTGCACGCGAGACTGTGGACCAGCTGGGGGATCGCTTCGCCCACGATGTATGTGCGCTCTTGCTCGAGGGACTGGATGGGGTCGACGACGGCGCCATACGCACATGGCTCGAGACGCTCCCAGAGACTGCTAACGGCGCCTGGCTGCGCACCCAGTTGCTCAGGGACCCGGTGGCGCTCGCGCAGGCCTGGAAGCGCTTCTTCTCATTCCGCGTGGGTCGGCAGCCGGCCGACCTGTTGTCATGGGCGCGTGCTCTTGCCGCCAGTGGCGCCCGCGAGCAGGCCACGCGTCAGCTGCGCCTGGCGCTCGGGCCCGGCACCGAATATTCGCTGTTTGCGCGCGCCGAGAAGTTAGTCCGCGATTTGGCCAAGCAGCCCACGTCCTGCCTGCGGCGTTGCAAGATTGCCGTCCTGGGTTCGAGCACGACAAGTCTCCTGGTGCCGGTGCTGCAAGCGCTGTGCCTGCGCGATCAGATCGATGCCGACATCTACGAAGGCCCCTACGGATCGATGGAGCAAGAGATACGCGATCCCGACCGCGGGCTTGCGAAATTCCACCCCGACATCATTGTGTTGGTGATGCACTGGCGTGATCTCCATCTGCCTTCGGTTACCGCTGACTCGCAAGACTGGATCGACCGGTTCATGGAGCAGCGCAGGATCGATTGGCAACGCCTGGCGGAGGCTTTCAGTTGCCACATCGTCCAGTCATCTTTCGATTACCCTGCGACGGATGCCTATGGAAGTCTCGCCGGGATCCTGCCAGGCGGTCGCGGCTCGATGATCGAGCGGCTGAACCTCCGCCTGCGCGCGGAGGCAGCCGGCAACGTCTCCATCCTCGACATCGGCAGGGTACAACGGGAAGTCGGAACATCCAGGTGGGAAGATGGCCGAGCCTGGTATCGGTACCGGCAACATCCGGCGGTCGAAGCGTTGCCCGCTCTCGCGGAAGCCTGCATGTCTCATGTACGCCCGGTACTCGGGCTTTCGCGCAAGGTCCTGGTGACGGATCTGGACAATACCCTGTGGCAGGGCGTGATCGGTGAAGACGGGCTTGATGGCATTGGTATCGGGCCTGGTACCCCCGAGGGTGAGGCGTACCTGCAGCTGCAGCGGTACCTGCTGGAATTGAAGCGCCGGGGCATCCTGCTGGCCGTTTGCTCGAAGAACAATCCGCAGGATGCGCTGTTACCCTTCCTGCATCATCCTCACATGGCCCTCAAGCGCGACGATTTCGCGGCGTTTCGCGCCAACTGGGACAACAAGGTTGACAACTTGCAGGCCTTGGCCCGCGAGCTGTCGCTTGGCATCGACAGCTTTGTCTTTCTCGATGACAATCCGTTCGAGCGCGAATGGGTTCGGTCGCAGCTGCCGCAAGTGGCTGTAGTCGAGCTGGGTCCTTCGCCGCTCGATTTCGAGCGTCAGCTCGATCGCGGACGTTACTTCGAGGCGCTGACGCTCTCGGGCGAAGATCTGGCGCGCGCGGAGCAGTATCGCAACCAGGCGCGGCGCGAGCAGTTGCGTGTCTCCTCCGCTTCGCTCGATGACTTCTTGCGGGATCTGAGGCTGGAGGCGAGCGTTGAAGGCGTGTCCGCCAGGAACCTCGCACGTGTTACCCAACTCGTCAACAAGACCAACCAATTCAATGTCACGACGCGCCGTTATACGGAAGCCCAGGTTCTTGCGCTGGCGCAAGACCCGTTAGGCTGGACAGGAGCTTTTCAGCTCTCAGACCGCATGGATAGCTATGGGCTGATAGGCGTACTTATCTGCCGGGCGATCTCCCGCGACGCCTGGGAGATCGACACGTGGCTGATGAGCTGCCGCGCGCTCGGCAGGCAGATGGAGAGGTTCATGTTCGATCGCATGATCGAAGCGGCCATGGCGCGGGGTGTCAACCGTATCGTCGGCGTGTATCGGCCAACGGCGAAGAATGACTTGGTCAAGGAGCTATACGATCAGGTTGGATTCCGACGGGTCAGTGAAGCGCAAGAGCAGGTGCGCTATGAGCTCAAGGTGCCGGAGACCCTAATAGTGAGCGCGACACATATTCGCAACGTTACCGCTCACCTGCAGGTGGCAAGTGCGCACGCAGGACGGCCCGCTCGCCGCGCTGCAGATGACTTCACTCAGCGTATTCCGGATGAGCATCAGCCCAGCGGATAGCTGCCGCCCTGGGCCACAGCGCCAGTCCGTAGCGATATACCACTTTGCCGGCGATGTAGTCCGCCTTCCGCTGATGGTTCCCTTCAAGTACCCCGGAGGAGGGGGGTGCGGCGTCCAACGTGGTGATCAGTCCGCCGTGTTCCACGTACGGCTGGTTCAATACCTGCAAATGCGGATAGTCCCGGACCGCTGCCGGATCGTGAAACCATGCATGGGCCATCAAGGCGCGCACGGTGGGTTGAAGCTGCAGTGACCGCGCCATGCGATAGTAGGCTCGCATGACCAATTTCGGCACGGTGAGGCCACGGTTGCGCGGCGTCGGAGCGACGTGCATGAAGAAGCAGGGCGCCCAGCCGCCCAGCTGGAATGTCACGAACGCCAACAAACGGAGGTTGTCGGGGAAGTCGGCCTTGAGGACAGAGGAACGCGGGATTCCGCCGATCTCCCATTCCATGGGTCCGGCAGAAAACCGGCGCAGTGTTGCCATTTTTGCGGCACGCACGAATTGATACGAGCCGATGACGATCGAGACGTTGCTCGCATGTAGCTGGCGCAGATCTCGATCGAGTTGTGCGCGAACTGTGTTCTCTACGGGGAGCGAGGCAAGCTCCGATACCGCGTGTCTCGCGGCGTGCCAGATAAGCAGGCGCTCGAGGACGTCTCCGTCCAATCCAGCGCTTTCCTTGAGGGCGGCCACAGGTCCGACGCTTGTTTCGTTCTCAACCCGCTGCAGCAGCGTCCACGCATCCGCCTCGGCGCTTATGCCGATGCGATCCAGGTCCCTGCTCGCTTCGCGCAATGCTTCTGGCAGGTCACCGGGTATTGTCGTCGACAATGAATGCTGTCCTGTAAGCCAATGATCCATGGTTTCGGTAACAGTATCGATGCTACATAAGTACCGGCGGCGGCGCGTAAAATATCCTTCGCGTACGCAGAGCCGCTGCCAAGGAGTGTGCCTGTGATCAATGGTCCTCCTCACGTCATCCGCCATGGCTATCCTGTTGCCACCGGCCAGGACGGTGATGCGTGGCGGACTTGGTTGGCGCGGCTGAACCGCGGGGAGTGGCGAACTCCGGTCTTTTTCGAGATCGTGAGCCGGGAAATTCACGCCCGCAGCGGGAGAACGCGTCCTACGGTGATGGACGTTGGATGTGGTCGTGGATTCGACGGCGAGACGCGCTTTCAGGAGGCGCTGTCAGTTCAGGCTGGTAAGTTCATCGGCGTAGAGCCAGACCGCACCATAAACCCGCCGGCGATTTTTTCCGAAGTGTTTCGCTCGCCGCTTGAGGAGACGCCAATCGCGCCAGGTTCGGTAGATGTCGCCTATGCGATCATGGTCATGGAGCACGTCGCACATCCGGCCGCGTTCTGGTCACGCTTGTACGAAATTCTGGCCCCGGGCGGCGTGTTTGTAGCCTTCAGTGTGAACGGTGCACATTGGTGCGCCCCGGTTACGCGCTTCCTCAGCGCCGCGAGGCTGAAGAGCGCGTATCTCAGCCTTCTGCGCGGCAAACGCGGCACGAAGCGCGTTGCCGATTATCCTGTCTACTACCGCACTAATACGGCAGAGCAGATCGGACGTGTGGCCGGTGACTTTCGCAATGTTGAAACTCTGCAGTTCGGTGCCATCGGAGATGCGGCGTTCTACGCACCACAACGCCTGCGACCGATCGTGCG
>DATJFM010000074.1:0-9329 GCA_035495655.1 Steroidobacteraceae bacterium | reverse complement strand
AAATTCAGCCGGCTGTTCCAGGAGCGGGGCCACTGTTACGTGGCGCTCAAGGACGCCCCGCGGGCGATAGCGGCGTACCGCCGGGCTGTCGAGATAAACGCCACGCTGTCCGCGACCTGGAGCATGCTCGAAGGGCTGTATCGGATGCTGGGCGATGCCCACAACGCGGCTTTCGCCGCTGCACAGTTGGCGACGCTCAAATCACTCCCGCCGCCGGTCATGACCGCCACCAATCTCTATTGCGAGGGCGAGTCCGCAGCCGCCGAGAAGATCATCCGCGCGTTCCTGCTGGAGCACGGCGACCACATCGAGGCGATGCGGCTGCTGGCGCGGATCGGAATGGATCTCGAGATTTACGATGACGCGGAGCTGCTGCTGGCGGCGGTGCTCGAAAAAATGCCCGACTACACGGCGGCGCGCCACGACTACGCATGGGTCCTCGTCTCCCGCAACAAGTACCGCGAGGCGCGCGTGCAACTGGAGCTGCTGCTCGCCGGCGATCCTGGCAATCGCAGCCTGCGCACGCTGCGTGCAACGGCGATCGCAGGCCTCGGTGAGCACGAGGAGGGGCTCGAGCTCTACCGCTCGTTAATCAAGGAGGCGCCGGCCGAGGGACCCGAGGCGGCGGACCTGCATCTGTCCGCGGCTCACGCGCTGAAAACGCTCGGTCGTCAGACCGAGGCTATCGAGGAGTACCGGGCAGCCGCGCGCGCCCGGCCCGATTTCGGCGATGCGTATTGGAGCCTCGCTAATCTCAAGACCTACCGCTTCACCGCTGTCGAGCTCGAGCGGATGCATGGCGCGGAGAGCGCGCCGGGCACGAGCGCCGTCGACCGGCATCACCTGTGCTTCGCGCTCGGCAAAGCGTACGAGGACAGCGGCGATTATGCCGAATCGTGGCGCTGCTACGCACGCGGCAATGCACTCGTGCGCGCCGCAAGCCGCTACCGGCCCGAACCGGTCGAGCGGAACACGGCGAATCAACGGAGGATCTGCACACCAGAATTCTTCAGCGAGCGCCAGGGCTACGGCCTATCGAGCAACGAGCCGATTTTCATCGTGGGACTGCCGCGCTCGGGGTCGACGCTGATCGAGCAGATTCTCGCCTCGCATTCGCAGGTCGAAGGGACCCATGAGCTCGCCGACATTCCGCGCTACGTGCTCGAGCTGCAGGGGCGCGAGCCGGATCTGGAGAACCCGCGCTATCCCGCGATCCTCGCCGACCTGCCGCCCGAGAGGTTCATCCAGTTCGCGACCCGCTACCTGGACGAGACGCGCATCTACCGCACCGGCCGGCCGCGGTTCATCGACAAGATGCCGAACAACTTCCGCCACATCGGCCTGATCCACCTGATGTTCCCCAACGCAAAGATCATCGATGCGCGGCGCGAACCGATGGCCTGCTGCTTCGGCATCTACAAGCAGCTGTTCGCACGCGGCCAGGAATTCGCCTACAGCATCCCGGATATCGCCCGCTATTACCGCACCTATCTGGAACTGATGGAGCACTGGGATCGGGCGCTCCCCGGCCGGGTGCTGCGTGTCTACCACGAGGATGTGGTCGATGACCTCGAGGAGGGCGTGCGGCGCATCCTCGAGCACTGCGAGTTGGCCTTTGAGCCGGCCTGCCTCGAATTTCATCGCACCCAGCGCAGCGTCCGTACGGCGAGCTCGGAGCAGGTGCGCCAGCCCATCTTTCGCGAAGGGCTCGACCAGTGGCGGCGCTTCGAGCCGTGGCTCGCGCCGTTGCGCGAGGCGCTCGGTGACGCGCTCGAGCGTTACCGGCGCTAGTCAGTCTGCGAGATCGGTGCGCGATGCCCCCCGGACGCAATGAGCCCTGTCCCTGTGGCAGTGGGCGCAAGTTCAAGCATTGCTGCGGCGATCTCGCCCGCCATGCGCGGGGCAGCGAGCGGCTTGCCGCGCTCGAAGCCGCGAGCCGTGCGCAGCCGGAGAACGCCGAGGTGCATTACCTCCTGGCGCAGGCGCTCGAGGAAGCGGGCCTGCTCGCACGTGCAGCCGCGAGCCTCGCGCGGGCTACGGCGCTGCGACCGGATTTCGCCGACGCGCACAACGATCTCGGCCGCGTGTTGCTGGAGCTCGGCGACACCGACGCCGCCATCGTGAGCTGTCGGCGCGCTCTCGAGCTGCGGCCGCGATTTGCCGCAGCGCTCGGCAATCTCGCCAACGCCGAGCGGGCGCGGGGTGCTCTGGCCCCAGCGATCGAGGGCTACCGCCGCGTCATTGCGCTCGAGCCCAGACTCGCGGAGGCGCACGCGAACCTCGGAAGCGCTCTCATCGCGGCCGGCGAGCCGGAGGGCGGCATCGAGGCCTTGCGACGCGCGCTGGAACTGCGGCCGGATCACGCGACCGCCGTAACGCAGCTTGCGCGGGCATTAACCGCGCGGGATCGTGCCGCTGAAGCGCTGCCTTACTACGAGCGGCTGCTCGCGCGCGAGCGGCGCGCGGATATTCTAAACGACTACGGGACACTCCTCGCCGGGCTGACCCGGTTCGAGGCGGCGGCAGAGTCCTTCCGCACCGCCCTCGGCCTGGCACCGCAGGAGGCGCGCATCCACGCCAACCTCGGTCACGTGCTGCACTGCCTCGGCGATCATCGCGCCGCCATCGAGCACAGCCGGCGCGCAATCGAGCTCGATCCACGGCTGCCGGAAGGACATCTGCATCTCGGGAATGCGCTGCTCGCTATCAACGAAACGCATGCCGCTGAGGCCGCCTACGTTGCCGGACTCGAGGTCGTTCCGCAGCACGCGGCACTTCACACCGCTCATGCGATGGCCGAGCGGGCGCTCGGACGAGTCGATGACGCTGCTGCAAGCGTGCAGCGCTCGCTCGCCATTCGTCCCGACGCCGCCGATACCGTCGCCCTGCTCGGGAGCCTCGCGATCGACCGCGGCAGGTTCGAGGAGGCCGAGACGCTACTCGAGAAGGCGCTGACCCTGAGTCCCGGTCTGCCCGAGGCGCTGACCGGACTGACGGCGGTCCGCAAGATGACCGCCGCCGATGGAGCCTGGCGCGATGCGGCCGAGCGCACACTCTCAAGAAGGCTGCCAGTCGCACATGCCATCGGACTCCACCACGCTCTCGGCAAGTACTGCGACGACGTCGGCGACTTCGATGCGGCATTCGAGTATCACCGGCGAGGGCACGAGCTCGCCCGACGCAGCCGACCGCCTTACGATCGCGCGGCAACGACGCAGCGTGTCGACCGCACATTGGCGAGGTTCGATGGAGCGGCGCTCGCGGCGCTGCGCTCGGCGGGGCTGCCCTCCGACCGCCCCGTCTTCGTCTTCGGGATGCCACGCTCGGGAACGACGCTCGCCGAGCAGATCCTCGCCTCGCACCCGCAGGTGCATGGCGCAGGCGAGGTCCTCTTCTGGCAGTTCGCAGCCGATGCCGAGCTCGCGTCGCCCCCGGAGCAACGCATGGCGACGATTGCCGCGCTCGGCCGTCAGTACGTGGGTTCGTTCGAGACACTGCCGACCGCAGCGGCGCGCGTCATCGACAAGCTGCCGAGCAACTTCAAGAACCTCGGCCTCATCCACGCCGCGCTCCCCAGCGCGCGCTTCATCCATCTGGAACGCGATCCGCTCGACACTTGCGTGTCGATCTACTTCCAGGGCTTCTCCGCCGCCCACGCCTACGCGAGCGATCTCATCGATCTCGCGCACTACTACCGGGAGTACCGCCGGCTGATGGCGCATTGGCGTGCGACGCTTCCCCCGGGCCTGCTGCTCGAGGTCCGCTACGAATCACTGGTGGACGACCCGGAGCACTGGGGACGGCGAATGCTCGCGCACCTCGGGCTGCCATGGGACCCACGCTGCCTCGAATTTCACCTGACCGACCGCCCGGTGCTGACCGCGAGCAGCTGGCAGGTGCGCCAGCCCGTCGGCAAAGGCTCGATCGGGCGATGGCGCCACTACGAGCGCCATCTCGAGCCGCTGCGCGCGGCGCTCGGCGAAGATGCCCTGGAGCGCGACGGCTAGCGGGCGCGCTCCAGGGTAGGGCCCGCGGCAGGCGCCCGCGTTGCCACGGAAAATTCACTACCGGCATCGAAAAAAGGCATTGGAGCGCGGCGGCCCCTTGGCGCCACGCTTGAGTGTGCGCGAGTATGACTCCCGAGCGGGTACCACGGCTCGCGCGGAGAGGGCATGCAGAAAAAAACCATCGACCGCCGCTGGCTGCCATTGAATGCGCTGCGCGCTTTCGAGGGCGTCGCCAAGCACGGCAGCTTCACGGCCGCCGCCAACGCACTGCTCATCTCCCAGAGCGCACTGTCACGCCACGTCATAGCGCTCGAGCGACTCACGGGTGTGCAGCTGTTCGAGCGCCGGCCACACGCACTCACCCTTACCAAGGCCGGCCAGCACCTGCTGCCCGCGGTGGTGAAGTCGTTCGATCGTCTCGAGTACGCGCTCGATGACATCCGCAACGAAGGCGCACCGGCGCAACGCACACTGCGCGTGCAGATGCCGCCGAGCTTCGCGGTGCAGCTCGCGGTGCCCATCCTGCGCGACTTCCACCGCATTTGCGCGGATGTCGACATCGATCTGGTGAGTCCCCACGGGGTAGGGCCGCCGCTCGGCGATGTCGATGTCGCCGTGATCTACTCGCGCCCCACGGTGACGGATCTGGTCACGGATTTGCTGTGGTCGGAGCGCCTCTCGATCCTATGCTCCCCCGGCATCGCCGCGGCACGCCACGGCAAGGATCTCGCCGCCTTCATCGAAGCGAACGAGATCGTACACATCAGGCTCGCCGACCAGCCGCGGCACTTCCTGTGGTTGCAGTTCGGACGCCAGTCCGGCCTGAGCGTCGATGTCGAGCGGGGACTCGTGGTCGATACGGCGGTGCTCGCCGCGCAGTACGCATTGCGCGGCCAGGGCATCGCGCTCGCGGACCCGACCCTGTTCGCCGAAGAGCTGGCGAGCGGCACGCTGGTGAAGCCCTTCGACGCAGCCCTCGATGCAGGCTACGGCTATTACCTGACGACCCCGCCGGAGGAGCTTGGCGACTCGGCCGTTGCCTTGTTCCGCTCCTGGCTGATCGAGCGCTTCGGCACGCGGCACAGCGTGAGCCAGCCGCCGGTGCAGCTCGCGGTGTCGAACGAATGAGACTCGGGGAGCGGATGTGAAGACTGAAGCGCGGGTGGTCGTGATCGGCGGCGGGGTGGTGGGGGCGAGCGTTCTTTATCACCTCACCAAGGCGGGCTGGAAGGATGTGCTGCTGATCGAGCGCGGCGAGCTCACCTGTGGCTCGACCTGGCATGCCGCGGGGGGTATGCACACTCTCAACGGCGACCCCAACGTTGCGCGGCTGCAGCAGTACACCATCAACCTCTACAAGGAGCTCGAGCGGATCTCCGGCCAGTCGTGCGGCCTGCACATGCCGGGCGGCATCATGCTCGCCGGGACGCGCGAGCGCTTCGACTGGCTGAAGATGGCGCAGGCGCGCGGACGCTACCTCGGCATGGACCTCGAGCTCATCTCCGCGGACGAGGCGGCCAAAGTCTTCCCGATCATCGATAAGAAGTATTTCGTCGGTGCGCTGCTCGACCCGATCGAAGGTCACATCGACCCCTACGGCGTAACGCACGCCTACGCCCGGGCGGCACAGATCGGCGGCGCAGAGATCGTTCGCCACAACCGCGTGGTCGATCTGAAGGCGCGCGCGGATGGCAGCTGGGACGTGGTCACCGAAGGCGGCACCGTGCGCGCGGAGCACGTGGTGAATGCCGGCGGCCTGTGGGCACGCGAGGTCGGGCGTATGGTGGGGCTCGAGCTACCCGTGCTCGCCATGCAGCACCAGTACCTCATCACCGAGGATCTGCCCGCGCTCAAGGGGCAGAAGGAGCTGCTGACCGCCATCGACTTCGAGGGCGAGATCTACACGCGTCAGGAGCGCGGTGGCGTGCTGCTCGGAACTTACGAGCGCGCGGGTGTCCCCTGGTCACCTACCGAGACGCCCTGGGACTTCACGCAGAGTCTTTTGCCCGAAGACATCGAGCGCATCGCGCCGAGTCTCGAGGTCGGCTTCCGCCACTTCCCGACACTCGCGCAGGTGGGCATCCGCAAGATCGTCAATGGGCCCTTCACCTTTGCACCAGACGGCAACCCCCTGGTCGGACCGATTCGTGGCCTCAGAAATTTCTGGGTCGCCTGCGGAGTCATGGCGGGTTTCAGCCAGGGTGGCGGAGTCGGGCTCACGCTCTCGCAATGGATGGTGGAGGGCGATCCCGGCGCCGATGTGTGGGCCATGGACGTCGCGCGCTACGGCGACTGGGCGACACTCGCCTACACCAATGCCAAGGTGCGCGAGAACTACTCGCGCCGCTTCCGCATCCGTTTCCCGAATGAGGAGCTGCCGGCCGCGCGTCCGCTGCGCACGACACCCGTGTACGAGCGGCTGCAGGCGGCGTATGCGGTGTTCGGCGAGTACTGCGGACTCGAGCACCCGCTCTGGTTCGCTCCCTCGGCAGAGGAGGCGCACGAGGACATCACCTTTCACCGCTCCAACGCCCACCCGCATGTCGCCGCCGAGTGCCGCGCGGTACACGAGGCCGTGGGACTGCTCGAGATCTCCAACTATGGCAAGTTCGAGGTCACCGGCCCGGGCGCCGAGGAGTGGCTCTCCCATGTGATGGCGAACCGCGTACCGAAGGTCGGCCGCATCGCGCTCAGTCCGATGCTCAATGAGCGCGGCAAGCTCATCGGCGATTTCACCATGTGTCGTCTCGCCGAGCAGCGGATCTTTCTCATCTGCACCTGGGCCGCAGAGGTCTACTACCGGCGCTGGTTCGAGCGCCATCCACCGCGCGGCGGTGTCACGGTGCGCCCCTGCGCGATGGAGTATGTGGGGCTTTCGCTCGCCGGTCCGCGTGCGCGCGCGCTGCTGCAGGGCCTCACGCGCAGCGACCTGTCGAGCGCTGCCTTTCCGTTCCTCTCATTCCGTTCGATCGACATCGGCATGGTTCCCGCGCTCATCGGGCGCATCTCCTTCACCGGAGAGCTCGGCTACGAGATCTGGGTGACCAGCGAGTACCAGCGCGCGCTGTACGATCTGCTCTGCTCGGCGGGACGTGCGCATGGACTGAAGCTCTTCGGGGGACGCGCACTGAACGCGATGCGTATCGAGAAGAGCTTCGGAACCTGGGCGCGGGAGTACCGCCCGATCTACGGTCCTCACGAAGCCGGCCTCGGACGCTTCGTCGATTTCGGCAAGGGGGAGTTCATCGGCCGTGCCGCCGCACTCGAGGAGAAGCAAAGCGGTGGTGTATTGCGTCTCGTGACCTTCAGCGTCGATGCCGCCGATGCCGACGCCGCAGGCGATGAACCGATCTGGCACGACGGCAGCGTCGTCGGCTGGGTGACCTCCGGCGCCTATGGTCACCGCGCACAGCGCTCGCTGGCGCTCGGCTACATTCCCGCCAAGCTCGCCTCCGCAACGGAGGGGTTCGAGATCGAGCTCCTCGGCGAGCGGCGCGCGGTGAGGCGCGAGCACGCGGCGGTGCTCGATCCGGACGGCAGCCGCATGCGCGGTTGAGAGTTCAATACGCCCGTCGCCCGCCGCCCGCCGCAGCGAAAGGTACTTGCCCGCAACACTTAACCAAATGGTTAACCGTTGGTCAGAAGACCTGCAAACGAAGCCGTGCGCCCTTTACGCCATGAAAATGGCGAGCGCACTGGCCTGGAGCGCCGGTCTGATCTCGCCTTCAATCTCGATGGTGTTGTCGGTGGTCACGAGATAACGGCCATTGCCGCGCTCTTCCACGGCTGAGAGCCGGATGCGATTGCGTACCCGCTTGCCCGAGCGTACCGGGGCATGGAAGCGCACTTTCTCGAGCCCGTAGTTGACCACCGACTTTGGCGCCACGCGCGCCACCAGAATTTCGAAGGCCGTGGGTGCGATCAGTGCGAGCGTGAGAAACCCATGCGCGATCGTCGTACCGAAGGGGCTTTCGCGCGCCGCGCGCTCACTGTCCACATGGATCCACTGGTGATCACCCGTGCAGTGGGCGAACTCCGCAATGCGCGTCTGATCGAGGGTGATCCAGGAGGAGATGCCCATCTCCTCACCGACGTGCTTGCCCAGCTCGCTCAAAGGCATTGTCTCCGCCATAGCTCCCCTCGCTTGCTGCCCGGGATCGGGTTCAACCTGTGCGGCCGCGATGCGCCCCGAGCACCCGTGGCCCGGATCTTACCAAGCGTCCTGAGCAGGGCCGTTGAGGAAGGCGGCCAAAAAGCCGGACTCTCTGTCATCGCATCGCAAGAAACTCGTGCTATGCAGCAGCGCATAAATGATATTTAGTCCTTAAAATACAAAGCAATAGGCTATAATAAATATGTCAAATTTATTATCTTGCAGTGCATACAAAACCCGGTATAATGCCGCCCCTCACAACCCCTGAACGAAAGATTTTCTCTGAGGAGCTCACATGCGGGACCGTAACCAGATCGATTGGAATGTGTGGCTGGATTCATATAAGGACACGTACGCCTCCTTCAGCAAGGCGCAGCATGAGGGCTTTCGCGCACTCGAGGCGTTTGCGCGCTTCAACTATGCAGTGGCGGGCGACGTTCTCGAAGCAGGCTTTGCCCAGGCGAAGGCGACGCTCGGTGTCCGGGCAGCCTTCGGCACTCAGGCCTTCGCCGACCTGCTCGAGAAGCAGGCCGAGCTCGGCACGCAGCTGAGCGAGAAGATCCGCGAGCGCGCCCAGGAGTTCTCAAGCATTGCTGCCGAGGTGCAGGACTCGGTCGGTTCCTTCGCCGCTGCCGCGACTCATCGGGGGCGTGGCAATGGCCGTTCGCACTCGGCGAGGAAAGCGGCCTGAGGAGCGCTGACACGCGCTGACTGATGGCGCGCTGACTGGTGAGAAGGCGGCCGCGAGGCCGCCTTCTTCTTTTCCGCCTCGCGGAACGCTTGGTACGGCTGCAAGCCTGATTGTACGATCCGCGCTCATGGGCGCATCGCACCTCACTCGCCGGCAGGTACTCATGGGTGGTGTCCTCGGAATAACGGGCGTTACACGAATGGCGGCCCACGCAGCGGGCGCTGCCCCGAGCCCGGGTGCGGCACCGCCTGCGTTTCCTGGGGCAGCGCGCAGCGCCGTGTCTGCCGCGGGCACTTTCACCATCGGTGGCGACCTGCTGGTCAATCGCATGGGCTTCGGAGCGATGCGCATCACCGGGCCCGGCATCTGGGGCGAGCCCAAGGACCCCGCCGAGGCACGTCAGGTCCTGCACCGCGCGCTCGATCTCGGCGTCAACTTCATCGATACCGCTGATGCCTACGGTCCCGATGTAAGCGAG
>DATJFM010000073.1:0-45798 GCA_035495655.1 Steroidobacteraceae bacterium | reverse complement strand
GTTCATCTGCTTGATGAGCCGCAGGATGACCCCGAGGGAGATCGGATCGAGCCCGACGAACGGCTCGTCGTACATGAGCACTTCCGGGTCCATGACGATGGCGCGCGCGAGCGCCACGCGGCGCGCCATGCCACCGGAGAGCTCCGCGGGCAGCAGCGGCGCGGCGCCGCGCAGTCCCACCGCCTGGAGCTTGGTGAGCACGAGCTTGCGGATGAGCGTCTCGGGCAGATCGCTGTGCTCGCGCACCGGGAAGGCCACGTTGTCGAATACGTCCATGTCGGTGAGCAGCGCGCCGTTCTGGAACAGCAGGCCGAGGCGCTGACGCAGGGCGTAGAGCCCGCGGCGGCCGAGGGTCGCGACCTCCTGGCCGAACACCCGCACGCTGCCGCGATCGGCAGTGATCTGGCCGGTGATCAGCTTGAGCAGCGTCGTCTTGCCGCCGCCGCTGGGTCCCATGATGGCGGTGATGCGTCCGCGGCGTACCGTAAGATCGAGGCCGCGGAAGATCTCCCGGCCGCCGATGGCGTAGTGCACATCGCGCACCTCGACCACCGCCTCGGCCGCGGCCGGGGCCTGCGCAGATGCGGGGCTTGTCACGCGGGCGCGGCGGCCGTCCTTCAGGCGGCCTTGCTTTCCATGTCGCTCGCGTAGCGCCCGGTGGTCGCGAGCGCGGTGAGCTTCGCCCGCCGCATGAACTCCTTCTGCCCGCTGGCGAAGTTCGCGGCTGTCCCGCCCCAACCCTTGAGCGCTTCATCCTGAAGTGCGCGGCCGTAGCTGAATGTGAGCGACCAGGGGAGCGGTCCGAGCTGATTGATGAGCGAGAGATGCAACGTTGCCTCGGCCGGCGACTGACCGCCGGAGAGGAAGGCGATGCCGGGGACTGCGGCCGGCACGTGGCGCTTGAGCACGCGCACCGTGGCCTCCGCCACCGTCTGCGGCGGGGCGCGATTCGCGGCCTTCTTGCCGGAGATCACCATGTTGGGCTTGAGCACCATGCCCTCGAGCAGCACGCGCTGAGCGAAGAGCTGCCCGAACACCGTCTGCAGCACCCGCTCGGTGACCTCGGCACAGCGATCGATCGAATGGGCGCCATCCATCAGCACTTCGGGCTCCACGATCGGCACGATGTCATTTTCCTGGCAGAGCGCGGCATAGCGCGCGAGCGCCTGCGCGTTCGATTCGATCGCAAACGAAGTCGGCAGACCATCGCCGATGTCGATGACCGCACGCCACTTGGCGAAGCGCGCGCCGAGTGAGCGGTATTCGATCAGCCGCTCGCGCAGCCCGTCGAGCCCTTCGGTGATGGTCTCACCGGGGAAGGCGGCGAGGGGCTTGGCGCCCGAGTCGACCTTGATGCCGGGGAGGATTCCCTGGCGCGTCAGGTACTGCGGAAACGGCGTGCCGTCCTTGGTTTTCTGCCGAATGGTCTCATCGTAAAGGATGACCCCGCTCACCGATTCGGCGGCGCCCGGGGCCGTAAACAGCATCTCGCGGTAGGTGCGCCGGTGCTCCTCGGTCGATTCCAGGCGGATGGAGTCGAAGCGCTTCTTGATGGTGCCCGTGCTTTCGTCCGCCGCCAGAATACCTTTGCCCTTGGCCACCATGGCTGCGGCAATACGCGAGAGTTCACCCGGGTTCATGGCATCGTTCCCTGCTGAATTGAAACGCGAAGGATAGCAAACCCCCGCCCTGCGCTGGCGTAGACGGTCGTGAGGCCAGCGGCGAAGCCGTTGTACCCGCTTGGTTTTCCAGGCGAATCAGTACTAAAATGGTCCTACTTTAAGAGGGCTCCTCCATGCTGCGCATCAGCCGGCTGACCGACTACGCGACGGTGCTGCTCGCGTCCCTGGCGAGCGAGCCGCAACGGGTGCAGACCGCAGCCTCGCTTGCCGAGCAGACCCGCATCGCCGCGCCGACCGTGAGCAAGCTGCTGAAGCAGCTGCAGCGCGCTGGACTCGTCACCTCCACACGGGGTCTGCATGGCGGGTATCAGCTCGCGCGCCCCGCCACGCAGATCAGTGCGGCGGCGATTCTGGATGCGCTCGAGGGGCCGGTCGCACTCACGGACTGCTCCGCCGGGCATGGCCAGTGCGAGATCGAGGAGACCTGCCGGGTCGGGCGGGTGTGGCAGCGCCTGAACCTCGCCATCCGGCGTGCGCTCTACGATGTGACGCTCGCGCAGCTCGCCGGGCTCGATGCGCCGCCGGCGCGATTGCCGACGCTAGAGCGGGAAATGAAAGCTGCGGCGCTGCGGACACCGCTGCGCTAAGGATCGAAATTCAGCATGAGCAAAAGTGCACGACAACTCGAAGAGCTGATCGCACGCGGCTACCAGCACGGCTTCGTTACCGAGATCGAAGCCGACACCGTACCGCCGGGGCTCGATGAGGACGTGGTGCGTCTCATCTCGCGCAAGAAGGGCGAGCCCGCCTTTCTCACCGAGTGGCGCCTGAAGGCGTTGCGCCACTGGCTGACGATGAAGGAGCCGCACTGGGCGCATCTCAAGGTCGCGCCGATCGACTATCAGGCGATCTCTTATTACTCCGCACCCAAGGCGAAGAAGGACGGTCCCAAGAGTCTCGATGAGGTGGATCCGAAGCTCCTCGAGACCTACGAGAAACTCGGCGTGCCGCTGCACGAGCGCGCGCGTCTCGCGGGCGTCGCGGTGGACGCGGTGTTCGACAGTGTCTCGGTCGCGACGACCTTCAAGGATCGTCTGGCGGCGGCCGGGGTGGTGTTCAGCCCCTTCTCCGAGGCCGTGCGCACGCACCCGCAGCTCATCGAGCAGTACCTCGGAAGCGTGGTCCCCTACTCCGACAATTTCTTCGCCACGCTCAACTCGGCGGTGTTCTCCGACGGTTCGTTCGTGTACGTGCCGAAGGGCGTGCGCTGTCCGATGGAGCTCTCCACTTACTTCCGCATCAATGCCGCCAAGACGGGCCAGTTCGAGCGCACGCTCATCATCGCCGATGAGGGCGCGTACGTGAGCTACCTCGAGGGGTGCCTGCCGGCCTGGGAAGAGGTCTCCTACGGTGATGAGATGCGCTGCGTGCGCGATGTCGCGCTACACGACATGGTGCTGAACGATCGCGGTGAAGAGGCCGAAGTGGCCAAGATCATGCGGCGGGAGTACCGCGGCGAGCTCGTGGAGATTGTTCCGCGCAGCTCAGGCAACCGCTTCCATGTAACGCCCGAGCATCCCGTGCTAGCCATCAAACGCGCGCGTGTCGGCAAGTGCGACCGCGGCCCGGGACGCTGGCCGGACATCGATCCGAAGCGACTCGAGAGCGCCGAGCCCGAATATGTGCCGGCCGGTGAGCTGGCACCCGGTGACCTCCTGGTATTTCCCATCAACAAAGTCGAACGCGATGATCCCTCGCTCAGCGACGACTTCCTGCGCCTGCTGGGCTTTTATATCGCCGAAGGGTGCGTGACCAAGTTCAATGGTTGCGATGTGGCCGAATGGTGCCTGAGGAGCCACGAAGGAGAGATGCTCGAAGAAATCGCGCAGCTGATCGAGCGGTGTACCGGAAAGCGTCCTTGCCGATGGCGCGATGAGAAAAAGCATGGGATCTATCTCGCCGTTTATTCATCCGAGCTTTGCGCGCAGCTCGAGCGGCATGGTGGTAAGTACGCTCATGGCAAGCGCTTCAGCAAGGCAGTGATGGACCTGCCGCCGCGCCGCCAGCGGCTGGCAGTGGATGCCTACTATCGGGTCGATGGCAGCATCGGGCGCTACCACGGCATGACGAGCATCCGCTGCAGCACCGTCTCGCGCACCCTGGCATTTCAACTGCAGGAGATGCTCTCGCGCCGCGGCATCTTCGCCTACATGAACATCCGCAAGGCGTTCGATGAGCGCATGAAGGACGGGCGCGTCATTCACCACCGCGAGACGTACATCCTGTACTACGCAGAGAAAACCCGCGGTCGCCGTGCAATCCGACGCTATGAGCACTATCTGGTCCCGGTCCGCGTCGTGAATCGTCAGCCGTATGACGGCTTCGTTTATAACTTCGAGACCGCAAGCGAGCCGCACAGTTATCTGGTCAAGGGCTTTGCGGTTCACAACTGCACCGCACCCCAACGCGACGAGAACCAGCTGCACGCGGCGGTCGTAGAGCTCATCGCGCTCAATGACGCCTACATCAAGTACTCCACCGTGCAGAACTGGTATCCGGGCGATGCCGAGGGCCGCGGTGGCATCTACAACTTCGTCACCAAGCGGGGCGAGTGCCGCGGACGCCGCTCGCACATTTCATGGACCCAGGTCGAGACCGGCTCTGCGATCACCTGGAAGTATCCGAGCTGCGTGCTGCGCGGTGAGGGCTCGATCGGCGAGTTCTACTCGGTGGCGACGGTCAACAACCACCAGCAGGCAGACACCGGCACCAAGATGATCCACATTGGCCGCGACACGCGCAGCACTATCATCTCCAAGGGGATCTCCGCTGGCCAGGGCCAGAACACCTACCGCGGACTCGTGAAGGTCCTGCCGAGCGCGCAGGGTGCGCGCAATTTCACGCAGTGCGATTCACTGCTCATGGGCGCCCGCTGCGGTGCCCATACCTTTCCCTATGTCGAGGTGAAGAACCCGTCCGCGACGGTCGAGCACGAAGCCAGCACCTCCAAGATCAGCGAGGATCAGCTCTTCTATCTGCTCGCACGCGGTATCAGCGAAGAGGATGCGGTCAACATGATCGTGAGCGGCTTCTGCAAGTCCGTGTTCAAGGAGCTGCCGATGGAGTTCGCGGTCGAGGCGACCAAGCTTCTGGCGGTGAGCCTCGAAGGCGCGGTGGGATAACCATGGGCTCGCAAACCGCCTTGCTGAGCATCAAAAACCTCGCCGTGACGGTGGCGGGGAAGCCCATCCTCAACGGTGTGAACCTGGAGGTCGGCACCGGTGAGGTGCACGCCATCATGGGCCCGAACGGCTCGGGCAAGAGCACGCTCGCTCACGTGCTCGCCGGGCGGCCGGGTTACACGATCACTTCCGGGGAAGTGCGCTACCTCGGACAGGATCTGCTCGCACTCGCTCCCGAGGAACGGGCGCGCCTCGGGCTGTTTCTCGGTTTCCAGTACCCGGTGGAGATCCCGGGAGTCAACAACGTCTACCTGCTCAAGGCCGCAGTAAACGCGGTGCGCAAGCAACAGGGGCTGCAGGAGGTGGATGCATTCGAGTTCCTCGCGCTGGTGCGCGAGAAGATGCAGCTCATGCATATGGAGGACGCCTTCCTCTCCCGTGGCGTCAACGAGGGTTTCTCCGGCGGCGAGAAGAAGCGCAACGAGATCCTGCAGATGCTGGTGCTCGAGCCGCGGCTCGCCATACTCGATGAGACCGATTCCGGCCTCGACATCGACGCGCTCAAGGTGGTGGCGGCGGGGGTGAACTCGCAGCGCGCGCCGGACCGCTCGTGCGTGCTCGTCACGCACTACCAGCGTCTGCTCGAGTACGTGGTGCCCGACTACGTGCACGTGCTCCTCCGCGGGCGCATCGCGCGCAGCGGTGACCGTACCCTCGCTCTCGAGCTCGAGCGCCGTGGATACGACTTCATCTCCGGCGCGGCGGCGTGAGCGCGATATGAGCGCCCTGACCGACCGAATTGCCGAGGATTTCGCGGGTGCCGCGTCCACGCTGCCGGGAAGCGTCGCCGCCGCCGCGCGCCGCCGCAGCGCCATCAGTGCGCTCGCAGCGCGCGGACTTCCAAGCACACGCGATGAGAACTGGAAGTACGCCAACCTGCGTTCGCTCGAGCGCGTGCGCTTCCGTCCGGCGCCGCCCGCGCAGAGCCTGCCGGCAAGCGGTGAGCTGCCGCAGCCGCTCCCGGGCATCGCGCGTTACCTGTTCATCGATGGCCGCTTCGCGCCGACGGCTTCGGTGACGCCGTTCGCCGGTGCAGCGGTGCGGCTGCTGGCGCCGCGCGATGATGATGCCCTGCAGGCCGCGGAGATTTCTGCTGCCGATGAGCGCTTCGCACTCCTCAACGAGGCCTTTGCCAGCGATGGCCTCACGATCGATGTGCCTGCAGCGAGCGCGACCGCGTTGCAGCTCGAGGTACTGTTTCTCGCGAATGCCGCGGCGCAAAGTGGCGCCTCCTATCCGCGGCTCGAGGTGCGGCTCGCGGCGGGAGCGCAGCTGATCCTCATCGAGAGACACCTGAGCGCCGGCAGCGAGGCGAGCTTCGTGACGAGCGCCGTGCAGGTCGAGATCGGCCGCGGTGCGCGACTCGAGCACTATCGCCTGCAGGAGCTCAACGACCGCAGCATCCTCTTCGATACGCTTTCGGCGCGCCTCGCCGAGGAAGCAACCTACCGGCTGCAGGCCATCAGCACCGGTGCACAAGCGGCGCGCTCGACGCTCGCGCTGGCGCTCGCCGGGCAGCGCGCCGAGCTCGCGCTCGCCGTCGCCGCACTCGGTGACGCCCACCAGGTGCAAGATGCTTATGCGGTGGTCGAGCACACCGCCCCGGATGCGCGCACGCTGCAGACCTTCCGCGGCATCGCGGCCGGTCGCGCACGCGTCGCCTTCAACGGCAAGATCATCGTCGCGCCGGGTGCGCGCGGCACCGATTCGCGCCAGTCGCTGCGCGGACTGCTGGCCGGAGCCGAAGCGGAGATCGATGTGCGTCCGCAGCTGGAGATCTACACCGACGATGTGCGCTGCAGCCATGGCGCGACCGCGGGCAAGCTCGATGACGCCATGCTCTTCTATCTGCTGTCCCGGGGCCTCGAACGCGACACGGCCCAGCGCCTGTTGAAATGGGCGTTTCTCGAAGATGTGATCTCGCAGATCGCACTGCCGCCACTGCGGCGTCAGGTCGAGGAGCGCCTCGCCGGTCAGTTGCGCGATGACACGCTGCGGGAGCTGCTCTGATGGCTGCCACCGTCTCTGTTGCGACTGCACCCCGGCCGCTCGATGTCGAGGCGGTGCGCCGCGATTTTCCGATTCTCGCCACGACCGTGCATGGACGGCCGCTCACCTATCTCGACAGCGCCGCCTCCTCGCAACGCGCGCTTGCGGTGCTGCGCGCGGTGGAGCATTACGAGCGCCACGAGCATGCCAATGTCCACCGTGGCGTGCACGCCCTCAGCCAGGCGGCCACCGCCGCCTTCGAAGGCGCGCGCGAGCGGGTGCGGCGCTTCATCAACGCGGCCTCGGTGAAGGAAATCATCTTCGTACGCGGCACCACCGAGGGAATCAACCTGGTCGCGCAGTCGTACGCGCGGCCGCGCCTGCGGCCGGGCGATGAGATCCTGATCACCGGACTCGAGCACCACGCCAACATCGTGCCCTGGCAGATGGTGTGCGAGCAGACCGGCGCTACCTTGCGCGTGGCGGCGATCAACCGTCGCGGCGAGGTTCCCTTCGAGGAGTTCCAGCGCCAGCTTTCGGCGCGCACGCGCCTCGCCGCCTTCGCCCACGTATCCAACGCACTCGGCACCGTATTGCCGGTGAAGCGCATGATCGACGCCGCGCATGCGCACGGCGCCGTGGTACTGATCGACGGGGCGCAGGCGGTGCCGCATTCGCGGGTCGACGTGCGCGCGTTGAACGCCGATTTCTACACCTTCTCCGGCCACAAGATGTATGCGCCGACCGGCATCGGCGTTCTCTACGGCCGCGAGGAGCTGCTCGCTGCCATGCCGCCGTGGCAGGGCGGCGGCGACATGATTCTCACCGTGTCCTTCGAGAAGACCACCTACAACGAGCTGCCGGCGAAGTTCGAAGCCGGCACGCCCAACATCTCCGGCGCGGTCGGACTCGCGGCCGCCATGGACTACATCGAGGAGCTCGGCATCGACTCGATCGCGGCCCACGAGCAACGGTTGCTCGAGCTCGCGACGGCGAGCCTTGCGCGCATGCCGCAGATCGAGCTCGTCGGCACTGCCGCCCACAAGGCGGCGGTGCTCTCGTTCATCATGCAGGGTGTGCATGCACACGATCTCGGCACCATCCTGGATGCGGACGGGGTAGCCGTGCGTACCGGGCATCACTGCGCCATGCCGGTGATGACGTTCTTCGGTCTGCCGGCTACCGCGCGCGCCTCCTTCGCCTGCTACAACAACGAAGAGGACGTGGAGCGCCTGGTGCGAGCCCTCGAGCGGGCCCGCGAGGTGTTCGGTTGATGGATCTGAAGGAGCTCTACCGCGACGTGATACTCGATCACAACCGCCGGCCGCGTAACTTCGGTCCGCTCGAGGGCGCCAGCCACCACGCCGAAGGCAACAATCCGCTCTGCGGTGATCGCCTGTCGCTGGCGGTGCGGCTCGAGGGCGATCGCATTGCCGACATCCGCTTCGAAGGCAGCGGCTGCGCGATCTCCACCGCTTCCGCGTCGCTCATGACCGAGGCCGTCAAGGGCAAGGACCGCGCTGCCGTGCGGCAGCTTTTCGAGGGGGTGCACGCGCTGCTCACGCAGCCGGACACCGTCGCCGCTCCCACACTCGGCAAGCTCGCGGCGCTCTCCGGAGTGCGCGAGTTCCCCGCGCGCGTGAAGTGCGCGAGCCTCTGCTGGCACACGCTGAACGCTGCGCTCGCGGCCAACGCTGCGAGGGTGTCCACCGAGTAGTATGCGCAGACACGAGAACGAGCCCTTCGTCGTGAGCCGCGAGGTGCGCGCCGTGATCGTGCCCGCCGGCCAGGAAGTGAAGCTCAAACCCGGCCAGGCCGGCTACATCACCCAGGCGCTCGGCGGCAGCTTCACGGTTTATCTGGAGGGAAATCTCTTTCGTATCGCCGGCGAGGACGCCGATGCGATCGGGCAAGAGGCGGTCAAGCCGCCCGAGCTTCCTCCCAACGCCAGCGAGGAAGATATAAAAAGCCTCGCCTGGGAGCAGATGCGAACCTGCTACGATCCGGAGATCCCGATCAATATCGTCGACCTCGGGCTGGTCTACGACTGCTCGGTCACTCAGAACGAGGACGGCACACGGACGGTGGACGTCACTATCACGCTGACCGCGCCGGGCTGCGGCATGGGGGATATTCTGGTGGACGACGTACGCGACAAGATCAGCCGCATTCCCACGGTGCGTGAGGCGCGCGTCAGCCTCACCTTCGATCCGCCCTGGAACCAGAGCATGATGAGCGAGGCGGCGCGCCTGCAGACCGGCATGTTCTGAGCGTGCGCGCAGCGACCGGGCCATGAGTTGGATAGACGTGGGGCCTGCCGCCGCGGTGAGCGAGTCGGCACCGTTGTCCGTGGAGGTCGAAGGCGTGCACCTGGCGGTCGTGCGCTGCGGCGCCGAGCTCTACGCTGTCGAGGACCGCTGCACGCACGATGGCGAATCGCTCGGAGCAGCGCAGGTGGAGGACTGCCAGATCATCTGTCCGCGTCACGGCGCGCACTTCTGCCTGCGCTCGGGCGAGGCGCTTACTCCCCCGGCGTACGAGCCGCTGCGCACCTACCGCGCACGCGAGCAGGACGGGCGGCTACTCATCGAGAGTCCATTGGAGTGAGGCAACGGTGAAGCGGCTGACACTCATGCGCCATGCGGACGCCCGCTGGCAGGATGCGGGGCTCTCGGACCTCGAGCGCCCGCTCAACCGGCGCGGCACCGCGGCGGCCGAAACCATGGCGCGGCGGCTGCTCGAGCTCGCGCTCGTGCCGCAACTGCTGCTCGTGAGCCCGGCGCGCCGCACGCAGCAGACCGGGGAAATTCTGGCGCAGGTGCTGTCGCTGCCGGCGCGCCTGGTCATTTCGGACGAAGCGCTCTATCTCGCGAGTGCCGCGGATCTCCTCAGGGCGGTGCAGGCGACCGGGCCGCGCGTCGCGCATCTGCTGGTCGTCGCCCACAACCCGGGCGTGTCCGAGCTCGTGCAGCAGCTGGTTCCGGAGGCAGAGGCGAGCGGACTCGCGACGGCGGCGCTCTGCTCAATCGAGTTCGAGTGCGATCAGTGGACCGGGATCAGTGTCGCCGCCGTCAAGGACGTGATGCGCGAGACACCGCCGCGGCGGCTGTTCGGGCTGTTCGGCTGACCGGAAGAACTGCGGCTGCGTCGAATGCTCAGCATTCGGGGACGTTGACCGCGAGTCCGCCCTGCGAAGTTTCCTTGTAGATGGTGGACATGTCGGCGCCCGTCTGCCGCATGGTGGCGATCACCTGATCGAGTGACACCTTGTGCGTGCCATCTCCGCGCATGGCAAGACGCGCGGCGTTGACGGCTTTCACGGCGCCCATCGCATTGCGCTCGATGCACGGAATCTGCACCAGACCCGCGACCGGATCGCAGGTGAGCCCGAGGTTGTGCTCCATGCCGATCTCGGCGGCATTCTCGACCTGCTCGTTGGTTCCCTGTAGCGCCGCGACGAGTCCGGCCGCGGCCATCGAGCAGGCCACACCAACTTCACCCTGACAGCCCATCTCGGCTCCGGAGATCGAGGCGTTGCGCTTGTAGAGCATGCCCATCGCACCTGCGACCAGCAGGAAGCGGATGATGCCCGCATCGTTGGCGCCCTCCTCGAAGCGGCGGTAGAAATGCAGCACCGCGGGCACGATGCCGGCCGCACCGTTGGTGGGTGCGGTCACGACCCGTCCACCGGCCGCGTTTTCCTCATTCACCGCGAGCGCGTAGGCGTTCACCCAGTCCATGACATCGAGCGGCTTCACCGTGGTGCATTCGGTGAGCATGCGATACAGGCGCGGTGCGCGGCGGCGCACCTTGAGCACGCCGGGAAGCACCCCGCTCTGGCGGAACCCCCGCTCGACGCAGGCCTGCATCACCTGCCAGATGTTGAGCAGCTTGGCGTGCACCTCCGACTCGCTCGCCCAGGCACGCTCATTCGCCAGCACGAGCTCGAAGATCTCCAGGCCGTGCTCGCGGCAGAGTGCCAGCAGCTCAGCCCCCGAGTTGAAAGGGTACGGCGGCACCGCGCGCTCGTTGGGACCCGCCGCCTCGGTTTCAGCACCGCGTACGATGAAGCCGCCGCCGATCGAGTAGTAGTCTTCTTCCCGCAGCACGCGTTGCTGCCCATCGAGCGCCGTGAAGCGCATACCGTTGGAATGCTGCGGCAGCCGCTCGTGCTGCATGAAAAGCAGTTGCATCGGCTCATCGAAGGCGATCTCGTGCTCACCGAGAAGCCGCACACGGCCGCTCGCACGGATGCGGCGCACGGTGGCCTCGATCTGATCCGGATCGACGCTCTCGGGTAGCGCACCCTCGAGCCCGGCGAGAACGGCGCGATCGGTGCCGTGACCGACACCGGTGAGAGCGAGCGAGCCATAGAGACGCACCGCGATCTCCTGCGTCGCGGCGAGCAGGCCATCGCGCTTCAGGCCCGCGACAAACTCGTGCGCTGCGCGCATCGGCCCCATGGTGTGGGAGCTGGAGGGACCGATACCCACCTTGAAGATGTCAAATACGCTCAAGCTCATGAGAACCACCCGGAAAAGCTCAGGTGTGGCGACACCTGCGCTCGCTAAATGGGGGTGCCGTGGTGAGTCTGCAACGCGTGAGGGCCGCCGACATGCTTTGCGGCGACCTTCGGGGGCTCAAATGCGACGCGGAGGCCTTCGGTATAATCCCCCTTATGAATCAGGCCCTTCTCGAGCGCCTGCGGAGCGACCTGACCGGGCTTCGCGGGCAGGGACTCTACAAGAGCGAGCGCGTCATCACCGGCCCCCAGGGGGCGCTGGTGCACACAGGCGACCGCGACCTCATCAACCTGTGCGCCAACAACTATCTGGGCCTCGCCAATCATCCGGCGGTGCGCGCCGCTGCGGAGCGGGCAATCGCGGAGCTCGGCTACGGCATGGCGTCGGTGCGCTTCATCTGCGGTACGCAGCAGATTCACAAGACGCTGGAAGCGCGCCTGGCACGCTATCTCGGCAGCGAGGATGTGATCCTCTACTCCTCGTGCTTCGATGCGAACGGGGGGCTCTTCGAGACGCTGCTCGATGAGCGCGACGCGGTGATCTCGGACGCACTCAACCATGCCAGCATCATCGACGGCATCCGCCTGTGCAAGGCGCAACGTTACCGCTACGCCAACAGCGACATGGCGGAGCTCGAGCAGTGCCTGCGGCAGGCGCAGGCAGCGCGCACGCGGCTCATCGCCACCGATGGCGTCTTCTCCATGGACGGCTTCATCGCGCGGCTGCACGAGATCTGCGATCTCGCGGAGAAATACGACGCGCTGGTGATGGTCGATGACTCCCATGCCACCGGCTTCATGGGCCCGAGCGGACGCGGCACACCCGAGCACTGCGGCGTCGCGCAGCGCGTCGACGTCATCACCAGCACGCTCGGCAAGGCGCTCGGTGGCGGGAGCGGCGGTTTCGTCGCGGCGCGCCGCGAGGTAATCGAGTGGCTGCGGCAGCGCTCGCGGCCGTACCTCTTCTCCAACAGCATTCCGCCCGTGGTCGCGGCGGCGTCGTCGGCGGTGCTCGAGCTCCTCGAGCACAGCCCCGCGCTGCGGGCGCAGCTCTTCGACAACACGCGTTTTTTCCGGGCGGGGCTTGCGGCGGCAGGGTTCGATCTGAAACCGGGCGAGCATCCGATCATTCCGGTGATGCTTGGCGATGCGGCGCTCGCCTCGAGGATGGCCGATGCGCTGCTCGAGCGCGGTGTCTACGTCATCGGTTTCTCCTACCCGGTGGTGCCGAAGGGCCAGGCGCGTATCCGTACGCAGATGTCCGCTGCGCTCACCCGTGGGCAGCTCGAGCGCGCGCTCGCGGCATTCTCCGAGGTTGGGCGCGAGCTCGGGGTCATTCACTGAACGCATGAAAGCACTGGTCAAGCAGCAGGCGCAGCCTGGCATCTGGCTCGAGGAGATCCCCGAGCCCAAGGTCGGCCCGAACGATGTGCTCATCGAGGTCGCCAAGACGGCGATCTGCGGCACCGACATGCACATCTACAACTGGGATGCCTGGGCGCAGAAGACCATTCCCGTGCCGATGGCGGTGGGTCACGAATACTGCGGGCGCATCGTCGAGATGGGCTCCGAGGTCAAGGGCCTGAAGAGAGACGACCGGGTGTCGGGCGAGGGCCACATCACCTGCGGTTACTGCCGCAACTGCCGGGCCGGCCGGCGCCACCTGTGCCGCAACACGGTCGGCGTGGGCGTCAACCGCCCGGGCGCGTTCGCGCAGTACCTGGCCATTCCGGCCTATAACACCTTCAAGCTTCCGGACTCGATCCCCGATGACATCGCCGCGATCCTCGATCCCTTCGGCAATGCCACGCACACCGCACTCGCCTTCAACGTGGTGGGCGAGGACGTGCTCATTACCGGCGCGGGCCCGATCGGCATCATGGCGACTGCCGTGGCGCGCTTCACCGGGGCGCGGCACGTGGTCATCACGGATGTCAACGACTACCGGCTCGAGCTCGCGCGCCGCATGGGCGCGACGCGCGCCATCAACGTGCAGCGCGAATCGCTCGATCAGACCATGAAGGATCTCGGCATGCAGGAAGGATTCGATGTCGGGCTCGAGATGTCGGGCAACGCCGCGGCGTTTCGCGACATGCTGCGCACCATGCATCACGGCGGCGCGATCGCGATGCTCGGGATCCCCCCGGAGGAGATGGCGATCGACTGGAATCAGGTGATCTTCAAGGGCCTCACCCTGAAGGGGATCTACGGCCGCGAGATGTTCGAGACCTGGTACAAGATGGCGAGCATGTTGCAGAGCGGATTGAAGCTCGAGCCGATCATCACGCACCACTTCCCGGTGCAGGAGTTCCAGCGCGGCTTCGAGACCATGGGCTCGGGTAAGTCGGGAAAGGTCATCCTCGACTGGTCGACGCTGCAGTGACGGCGCGGTGACGGGCGCCGAGCGACAGCGCGCAGCCGCGTGCCGGGCGCACTACTTTCGCGGGCGGCCCTTCAGTAGCCCACCTCACAGAAGCAGTAGGCGTACAGGTGGTCGCGCACGCTGAAGCGCGCGAGGCGCTGCGCCTCGCGCGTTACCGGATCGAGCCGCTGTGCCAGCTGCGCGAGCGCCGCTTCGCCCGGGCTCGCCCGCAGCACCAGCGCGGCGAGATGCGAGCGCAGCTGCATGGCGAGCGCCTGCGCCCAGGTGAGCTCGGGCTCGATGAATTCGACGGCATAGTCGGTCACTTTGGCGCGCCGCGCTGCAGCTTTCGTGGCATCGTTGAAGGAGCCGAGGTGATCGACGAGGCCGATGTGGTTAGCATCGATTCCCGACCACACGCGGCCCTGCGCGATTTTGTCCACGTCATCGCGCGTCTTCTTGCGTCCGGTCGCGACCCGCTCGAGGAACTCATCGTAGCCACGCGAGACCGTCGCCTGCAGCAGCGTGCGCGCCTCTTCCCCGAGGGGCCGGTCGAGGCGCAGCTGACCGGAGAGCGGTGTGGTGCCGACACCATCGACACTGACGCCCACCTTGCCGAGTGTCCGGTCGACCGTGGGGATGATGGCGAAGATGCCGATCGAGCCGGTGATGGTCGCCGGGCTCGCCCAGATCTCATCCGCCGGCGCCGAGATGTAGTAGCCGCCGGAAGCCGCGTAGCCGCTCATGGACACCACCACGGGCTTGCCGGCCCCGCGCAAGGCCAAGAGCTCGCGATAGATCTGCTCGGAGGCGAGCACGCTCCCTCCCGGGCTGTCGACCCGCAACACCAGCGCCTTCACGTCCTTGTCGATACGCGCCTGGCGGATGAGCCGCGCCGTGCTCTCACCGCCGATGGTACCGGGGGGCTGCTCACCATCGAGGATCTCACCGGCCGCGACGATCACCCCGATATGCGGCTTGCCATCGGCCTTGAGCTTTCTCTGCGCGTGGGCGTAGCGCACGTAGTCATCGAGGGACACCGCTTTGAAGGAATCGTTGTTGTCGTCCTTGCCGACGAGCGCCACGACGCGCTGCTCGAACTCGAGACGGGTCTTCACCGCACTCACGAGCCCCGTCTGCAGGGCAACGCGCGCGGCGTCGCCGCCCGCGGCCGGTATGCTCTTCGAGAGCGTCCCGACATACTGCGCGACCGCATCGGGCTGGAGCTTGCGGGCGCGCGTCACCGCGTCCTGGTAGCTGCTCCACAGAGCGCTCAGGTAAGCGCGGCTCTCGTCGCGGTCCTCGGGCGACATGTTGGTGCGGGTGAAGGTCTCCACCGCACTCTTGAAGGAGCCGACGCGGAACACGTTGATCTCGACGCCCAGCTTGTCCAGCGCATCCTTCAGGTACATGCGATAACGGTCGTAGCCGTCGATGAGCACGAAGCCCATGGGATCGAGCAGCACCTCATCGGCCTGTGAGGCGACGTAGTAGCGCTCCTGCGAGAGCTCGGCGCCGTAGGCAATCACCTTCTTGCCGCTCCTGCGGAACTCGCGCAGCGCCAAAGCGAGCTCTTCGAGCGTCGGCTGCGTGCCGCCCTCGAACTTCTCGAGGTCGAGTGCAATGGCCGGAATCCGCGGGTCGCTCGCGGCGGTACGAATCGAGTCGGTGAGATCCCACAGCAGCGTCTCGCGGTGCGTTTCGCCGCGGGTTTCCTGCAGTGCGCGCTCGACCGGGTCCCCGGAGAGCTGCTCGACCAGCTCGCCCTCCGGGACGAGCAGCAGCGCGGCCTTCGAGGGGATGCGTGGGACGCTGCCGCGCAGCACCCCCACCACCACGCCGAATATCATCAGCAGCAGGATGAGGTGCAACGCCTTGCGCAGCCCATCGAGACCACGCCACAGGCCCGAAAAGAACGAGCGGACCGTCATCATCTACTCCCGCGCCGGCAGCCGCGCCCAGGTTCCTGCACGCGCCCTCAGATCTTCTCTTCGATCCTCGCGGCCTTGCCGGAGAGGTCGCGCAGGTAGTAGAGCTTGGCGCGGCGCACGCTGCCGCGGCGCTTGATGGTGATGTCGCTGATCGCGGGGCTGTGGGTCTGGAACACGCGCTCGACACCCTCGCCGTGGGAGATCTTGCGCACGGTGAAGGATGAGTTCAGTCCGCGATTGCTCTTGGCGATGACGACTCCCTCGTAGGCCTGCACGCGCTCGCGATCGCCCTCCACCACCTTCACCTGCACCACCACTGTGTCGCCCGGTTTGAAATCCGGGACCTCGCGGGTCATGCGCTGTTTCTCGATTTCCTGGATGATCTTGCTCATTTTCGCTTACCTCGATCTTTTCGCGCGCTCGCACCACCCGCCTCAACGCGAGCGCTGCCGCGCGCCTCGATCCCGTGCAACAACCGCTGCGCCTCCTCCGAGAGGTGCGCCCTGCGCAGCAGGTCCGGCCGGCGCTCAGCCGTGCGCGCGAGCGCCTGCTGTAGGCGCCAGCGTTGGATGTCGGCGTGATCGCCCGACAATAGTACCGCCGGCACCGCCTCGCCCTCGAATATTTCGGGCCGCGTGTAGTGCGGCCAGTCGAGCAGGCCCGTCGTGAAGGACTCCTCGATACTCGAGCGCTCATCGCCCAACACTCCGGGCAGGAGTCGCGCCAGCGCATCGATCACGATGAGCGCAGGCAACTCTCCACCGGAGAGCACGTAATCGCCCACCGACAGCTCACGGTCGCAGCCGAGCCCGATCACGCGCTCATCGATACCTTCGTACCGCCCGGCCACGAGCAGCAGCCCCGGCAACTGCGCGAGCTCCTGCGCCTGCGCCTGCCCGAAGGGCTCGCCCTGTGCCGACAGGCACACCCGCTGGCTCCCCTGCGGAAGCCGTGCGTGCGCGGCACGGATTGCGGCCATCAGCGGCTCGGGCTTCATGACCATCCCTGGACCGCCGCCATAGGGCCGGTCATCGACCGTGCGGTGCACATCGCTCGTGTGCGTGCGCGGATCTTCCGTACCGACGCTCAGCAGTCCGCGGGCAATCGCGCGCCCAACCACACCGAACTCGAGTGTTCCCGCAATCATGCGCGGAAACAGCGTGACCACCTCGATCTTCATGGAGCCTCTATTCCAGCTCCGCCGGCCAATCCACCAGGATCTCGCGCTTCGCGAGGTCCACGCGGCGCAGATACGGCGGGGCAGCCAGCACCCAGTGCTCGCGCCCGCCCGCTTCACGCGTCACCATCACCGCCCCCGACGGCCCCTCCACGAAGTGGCTCACCGTGCCGAGCTCGGCACCTTCGAGATTACGAACGCGCAGGCCCTCGAGGTCTGCGCGGTAGAACTCCCGCTCGGGCAGCCGTGGCAGCCGCGCGCGGTCGATCTCGATCACCGCTCCGCCGAGAGCCGCGGCCGCGCCGCGATCATCCACTCCTTCGAGGTGCGCCACCAATCCCGTGTCATGCCGGCGTCCCTCGAGAACCCGCCGCACGTGCCGCTCCCCGCCGGCGAGCCGTAGTACCCAGTCGCCGAAACCGAGCAATCCCTCCGGCGGCGCGGTGTGCGACTCGACGTGCACCCAGCCCTTGATGCCGAAGGGGGCGCCTACACGACCGAGCTCGATCCACTCCACGGCCGTCGACAGGCCCGCCCGCGCCGCTACGCGGCGGTGCGCTTCAGGCGGTTGCCTGCTTTCGGTAGGAGGCCACCAGCGTGCGTACGCGGTCAGAGGGCTGCGCCCCCTTGCCGACCCAGTAGTCGATGCGCGGCAGATCGAGCTTGAGCTTCTGCTCCCCGCGACGGGCGATCGGATTGAAGAAGCCCACGTGCTCGAGGCTCGGACCGCCCTGGCGCTTACGGCTGTCGGTCACGACGACGTGATAGAAGGGCTGGTTACGTGCCCCGCGCCGCGTCAGGCGAATGGTTACCATGGTCGTACTGCTCTCGCTCCAGCGGCAGCCCTGCAAAAAGGCCGCCCAAAAAAGAGCGCGGATTCTACGCAAGGTGCGAATCCGGCGCCAGTTTTTCGACCAATTCGGCGCCCAACCGCAGTCAGCGGCCGGGGAAGCCTGGCGGCAGGCCGCCCCCTTTGAGAGCACCCATCAGGGCTCGCAGGCGCCCGCCCTTCATGCTCTTCATGACACGCTGCATCTCCTGGAACTGCTTGAGCAGGCGGTTGACGTCCTGAACCTGAACCCCGGAGCCTCCTGCGATGCGCCGCCGCCGCGAGCCATCGATGATCCCGGGATTACGCCGCTCACGCGGGGTCATGGAGTTGATGATCGCGATCTGCCGCCGTAGCTCACGATCGCCCTGGTCCGCCGAAACCGCGCCTTTCTTCGTTACGGCGCCGGGAAGCTTGTCCAGGAGCGCACCGACACCGCCCATCTTCTGCAGCTGTTCGAGCTGGCTCCTGAGATCGGTCATGTCGAAGCCCTTGCCCTTCACGACCTTGTGGGCGATACGCTGCGCCTCAGCGTGATCGACCTTGGCGTGCACTTGCTCGACGAGGCTCACCACATCGCCCATGCCGAGAATGCGCGAGGCCATGCGTTCGGGATCGAACGGCTCGAGCGCCTCGGTCTTCTCGCCGACGCCGAGGAACACGATCGGCTTACCGGTGATCTCTCGCACCGAGAGTGCCGCACCGCCGCGGGCATCGCCATCGGCCTTGGTGAGGATGATGCCGGTCAGATCGAGCGCCGCACCGAAGGCGCGCGCGGCGTTCACCGCATCCTGACCCGCCATGGCATCGACAATGAAGAGCCGCTCTGCAGCGTTAACCGCCGCATCGATCTCGCGCACCTCCGCCATGAGCTCCTCATCGACGTGCAGCCGGCCTGCGGTGTCGACGATCAGCATGTCGAACACGCCGCTGCGTGCCCGTTCGAGCGCGGCGCGGGCGATGTGCGCCGGGGCAGCGCCTGCGGGCGCAGGGAAGTACTCCGCATGGACCTGGCCTGCGAGCCGCTCGAGCTGCAGCATCGCTGCCGGGCGGCGCACGTCGGTGCTCGCGAGCAGCACCCGCTTCTTCTCGCGCTCGATGAGCCGCCGCGCAAGCTTCGCAGCGGTGGTGGTCTTGCCCGCGCCCTGCAGCCCCGCGAGCAGCACCACGACCGGAGGCTGTGCGCGCGGCGCGAAGCCCCTGCCCGCGCCCCCCATCAGCTCTACCAGCTGCTGGTAGAGGATGCCGATGAACGCCTGTCCCGGAGTGAGGCTCGAGAGCACCTCGGCGCCGAGCGCCTTGGCCTTGACCGACTCGATGAAGGACTTCACCACGGGCAAGGCCACATCAGCCTCGAGCAGCGCTACACGCGTCTCGCGCAGCGTCTCGGCGATGTTCTCCTCGGTGATGCGGCCGCGCCCCCGCAGGTTTTCGACGGTGCGCGACAGCCGGGCCGTCAGGTTATCGAACATGGCAAAACATGATCCGTGAACGAGCGGGCGATTATAGGGTGCGGAGCCGCATTTTCCTGCCGCGCCCGTGAGCTTCTATGCTTAGCGAGAACAGGTCTTCAGGAATGCCGCCTTGAACCTCACTCAGACCCCTGCGCTGCTGCTGGCGCTGCTGCTGCTGCTTCTCGTGGTGGCCTTCTCCTCGGGCACCGAGGTGGCCATGCTCTCGGTCAACCGCTACCGCATACGTCATCGAGCACAAGGCGGATCCGGGACCGCGCAGACGCTCGAGCGGCTGCTGGCGAAGCCCGATGAGTGGCTCGGGGCCAATCTGGTGATTCTCGCGGCGGCGAGCACTTTTGCCTCGGCGATCGCCACCATCCTCGCGCAACGCAGCGGGTATCACTACGCGGTGCCTGTCACGGTCGCACTTCTCACGATCGTCGTGATCGTATTCTGCGAGCTGGCGCCGAAGATCTATGCCGCCTCGAACCCCGAGGGCGTGGCGCTGCACGCGGCGCGGATCTACCGCGTGCTGGTGCTCGTGACGGCGCCCGCGCTCTGGCTCACCAATACTCTCGCCCGTGGCTTGCTGTGGATCGTGAGGGTCGGGCGCGCGCCGATCGCGGCGACCCAGGCCCTGAGTGCCGAGGAGCTGCGCACGGTGGTGAGCGAAGCGGCGCCAGTGATATCCGCCCGCCACCGGCAGATGCTGCTCTCGATCCTCGACCTGGGCCGCATCACGGTGAACGACATCATGATTCCGCGCCAGGAGATCGCAGGGATCGACGTGGACGAGAGCTGGGAGGACATCCTCGATCAGCTGCGCCAGACCCCGCATACGCGGCTGCCGGTCTACCAGGGTGAGCTCGACAACCTCATCGGGCTCCTGCACTTGAAGCGCGTCGCGAACGAGCTGGTGCGCGGGGAGCTCACGCGCGAGCGGTTGATCGAGATCGCGCAAGGCCGCGAGCCGTACTTTGTACCCGAGGGCACGGCGCTTTCAGTGCAGCTCGGGTTCTTCCAGCGCAACCGCCGGCGCTTTGCGTTCGTCGTCAACGAGTACGGCGACATCGAGGGACTGGTCACCCTCGAGGACATTCTCGAGGAGATCGTGGGCGAGTTCACGACCGATCCGGCGACCGTCACCCACAAGGACGTGCATACCGAGCAGCCGGGCGTATTCATCGTGAATGCCAGCGCCACCATTCGCGCATTGAACCGGGCGCTCGGCTGGCAGCTGCCCACAGGCGGACCGAAGACCGTGAACGGACTGCTGCTCGAGCACCTCGAGACCATACCGGACACGGGCACCATGGTGCGGGTCGGCAACTACGAGTTCGAGGTGCTGCAGCTCGGCGACAATGCCATCCGTACGGTCAGGGTGCGCGCCCCTCCGCTCGGGCAGGCCGCCTGAGAGAAAGCCGCCGCGGGATCAGCCGTTGCGTGCGAGGGCAGACTCCAGCGCCTCGGCGATGCGCGTCACGCCGATCACACGCATCCCCGCCGGCGCGCTGCGCGGGGCATTGCCCTGCGGCACGATGGCGAGACGAAAACCCTGCGCCTGCGCCTCGCGCAAGCGCTCATCGCCGTACGCCACGGGGCGCACCTCGCCCGTGAGCCCGATCTCCCCGAAGGAGACAAGCTGCGCCGGGAGCGGCTGGCCCTTCAGGCTCGAGGCGAGCGCAATCAGCACCGGGAGATCGGATGAAGTCTCACCGATCTCGATGCCGCCCACCACGTTGACGAACACATCGTGCTCTTGCAGAGAAAGCTGCGCGTGGCGGCTCGCGGCGGCGAGCAGCATGGCGAGTCGATTGGCATCGAGTCCCTGCGCGATACGCCGCGGTGCACCAAAGCGCATACGATCGACCAGCGCCTGCAGCTCAATCAGCAGCGGCCGCCCGCCCTCGCGCGACACCGTGACGATGCTGCCGGGCGCAGGCTCGCTCGGGCGTGCCAGAAAAATAGCGGCGGGATTCTTGACCTCGCGCAGGCCGCCGGCGGTCATGGCGAAGAAGCCGAGCTCATTCACCGCGCCAAAGCGGTTCTTGGTGGCGCGCACGATGCGGTAACGGCTGCCGGCCTCGTGCTCAAAATACAACACCGTGTCAACCAGGTGCTCGAGCAGGCGGGGGCCGGCGATCGTCCCCTCCTTGGTGACGTGTCCGACGATGATGACCGCGGTGCCGCTCGTTTTGGCGAAGCGGACCAGTTCCGCCGTGCACTCACGCAGCTGCGAAACCGCACCCGCCGGCGTGCCGGCCGTGCTCGATTGCACCGTCTGGATGGAATCGATCACCAACAGCGCGGCGCGCCGCTCGGTGGCGAGGGCCAGAATCGCCGCCAGATCGGTCTCGGCCACGACGCTCACGGCGGCATCGCCGAGCGCAAGCCGCTGGGCGCGCAGGCTCACCTGCGCGATCGACTCTTCCCCGCTCGCGTAGAGCACCCCATTCGCGCCCGCCACGCTGGCCGCGACCTGCAGCAGCAGCGTCGACTTGCCGATGCCAGGGTCACCACCGAGGAGAATCACCGATCCTGGCACGATGCCGCCTCCGAGGACCCGGTCGAGCTCCCGAGCGCCGCTGGCCATGCGCTCTTGCCGTGCCCCCGTCGCGACCCCGTCGCTGAGCGCGACAGCGCGCGCAGCGGCCGCCGCGCGTGGGCTCGCTGCTGCGCGCTGCTCGAGAGAATTCCATGCGCCGCACAGCGGGCACTGCCCCTGCCATTTGAGGGCTTCGCCCCCGCAGGAGCCGCACACGAACGTAGGACTTGCGCGTGCCATCGATGCGCCTTCAGTCGACTTTCGGCTAGGATTCGCGGGCCGGCGGGAGCCGAAAGGCGCCTTTTGTGAACAAGGCCATTCGGACCGCGTGATGGCGATGCTAGCTTATGGCGGCTCGATCGGGGACGGGAAAGTGACGCGGATCACAGTTTTTGGGCCACAGGCGGTGCAGGGCGCAGCATGAGCTTGCGAAGTAAGCTGCGCTTCGTGGGACTCTCTGATACCGGCAAGGTCCGAGAACACAATGAGGACATGATTGCGGTGGATGCGGACATTGGGTTGCTCGTGCTCGCCGATGGCATGGGTGGCTACAACGCCGGTGAGGTAGCGAGCGGCATCGCAGTGAAGACCATCGTCAATCTGGTGCGCGAGCACGTGGAGCGCGAAGACCTGTCGATCGCCGACAGCGAGTCGGGCCTCTCACGTCCCAAGATCATTCTGCGCGATGCCATCAACCGCGCGAACAAGATCATCTACCAGACCGCACATACACAGGCGCAGTGCGAGGGTATGGGCACGACGGTGGTGGCGGCACTTTTCTTTGACAACAAGGTCACCATCGCGCACGTGGGCGACTCGCGGCTCTACCGCCAGCGCGGAGACAAGTTCGAGCAGGTGACCATGGACCATTCGCTGCTGCAGGAGCTCGTCGATCGCGGCTTCTACTCGGTCGAGGAGGCGCAGCGGGCGGCGAACAAGAATTACGTCACGCGGGCGCTCGGCGTCGAGCCCCAGGTGGAAGTGGAGATCCAGGAAGTCCCCGTCAGCAAGGGAGAGGTGTTCGTGATGTGCTCGGACGGGCTCTCGGATATGGTCGAGGACGAAGATATCCATTTAACCATCAACACCTTTAGTGCTAATCTGGATACGGTCGCAAAGCAGTTGATTCAATTGGCCAATGACAATGGGGGGCGCGACAACGTGTCCGTGGTCATGGCTCATATTCTGGATGCATTCCCGGCGCGCACGAAGATTTTCGACAAGATCCTGGGTTGGTTCGGCTGACAAGCGATAAAGGCATACGCACATGGCTAGGTTGGTCTTGAGCCTGGATGGCCAGGTAATGGCGGAATACAACATGAACAAGGAGCGCTACACCATCGGGCGCCTCCCGGATAACGATATCCGCATCGATAATGCTGCCGTCAGCGGGCATCACTCGCTGATCATCAACATCCTCAACGACTCGTTCCTCGAGGATCTCAACAGCACCAACGGCACCTACGTCAATGGCAAGCTGATCAAGAAGCATGCCCTGCAGCACGGCGATGTGATCACGGTCGGTCACCATCAGCTGCGCTTCGTCGAGGACGACGAGCAGCAGGATGAGTTCGAGAAGACCATGGTGATCCAGCCCTCCGCCCGCCCGGTGGAAAAGCTGCGCACCGTGACGGCGCAGGCCGAGGCGGCAGGCGCCGGGCCTTCGACGACTGGACGCTCGCGCGTGCTCGCCGATAACGCCGCGGCGGTCAAGAAGGCGAAGCTGCAGGTGCTCTCGGGTGCGTTTGCCGGCCGCGAAGTCGAGCTCAGCAAGGCGCTCACTACGCTCGGCCGTCCGGGGGTGCAGGTAGCGGCCATCACGCGCCGCGCCGATATGTACTACATCGTGCACGTCGACAGCGGCAAGGAGAATGACTTCCCGCTGCTGAACGGCACGCCGATCGGCGCCAACGCCACGCGGCTCAATGACAACGATGTGATTCAGCTCGCCGGCGTGAAGATGGGCTTCTTCGTCAATTAGCGGACGCGGCTCACCGCGGTTCGAGCGGTACGCGAGGACTCACGCTGCACAGCAGCTCGTAGGCGATCGTGCCGGCGTGCTGTGCCGCCTCCTCGACCGGCAGACCCTCACCCCAGAGCACGACCGGCGTCCCGACCCGCACCCCAGGCAGGGCGGATACATCCACCGCCAGCATGTCCATGGACACCCGCCCCGCAAGGGGCGCCCGCAGTCCATTCACAAGCACCTCGGCGCCGCCTGCCAGGCTGCGGTGTACTCCATCGCCATAACCTGCCGCCACGATAGCGATGACCGAATCGCGCGGAGCTGTCCAGTGGCCGCCATAGCCCACCGCCTCACCGCGCGCGATGTGCCGCACGGCAATCACCGAGCTCATGAGGGTCATGACGGGCCGCAGGCCGAGCGAATGCGCGGAGCAGTCCGCGAACGGTGAGGCGCCGTAGAGCGCAAGCCCGGGACGCACCCAGTGACAGGCGGTGGGCACCGCGCCGAAGATCGCCGCGGAATTGGCGATGCTCAGCTCGTAGCCGAGCCCGCGCGTCAGCGCCCGAAAGCGCTCGAGCTGCGTGCGCGTGACCTCATCCTGCCGCTCGTTCGCGCAGGCGAGGTGAGTCATGAGACGCAGCTCCTGCGGTGTAGGGCCGAGCTTACGAATACGCGTGAGCGCTGCGGCGAACTCGCGTGGCGCAAACCCGAGGCGGTTCATGCCGGTGTCGATTTTGAGCCACAAAGGCAAGCGCGCCGCTTCCGGGAATCGCTCGAGAAGCTCGATCTGCGATGCATCGTGCACGACGAGGTCGAGGCGCTCGTACACCGCCTCATCGAGCTCCGCAGGACTGAAGACCCCTTCGAGCAGCACGATGCGCGCGCCGATGCCGGCCGCGCGCAGCGCAAGCGCCTCCTCGAGGCGCGCCACCGCGAGTGCGTCGGCTTCACCGAGCGCGAGCGCGGTGCTGGCAAGCCCGTGCCCATAGGCATTGGCCTTCACGACCGCGATGACGCGGGCGCCGCTGGCGTGGGAGCGGATGACGCTGAGGTTGTGGTGCAGGGCGTGGCTATCGATGACGGCCCGGATGAGCTGCGTCACCTCAGCACGCCCTCCGCGTAGGAATCGGACACGTAGTTGGCAAAGCGCGTGTACTGGCCCTGGAACGTGAGCAGAAACGTACCGGTCTCGCCGTTGCGATGTTTGACCAGATCGATCTCCGCGATGCCTTTTTTGGTGGTGTTGCGGTCGTAGAGTTCTTCGCGGTAGATGAGCAGGATGATGTCGCTGTCCTGCTCCAGCGAGCCCGAATTGTGCGAGGCGATCCCATCTGCCAGCCAACATGCCGGGCCCGGAACCGTCAGATCGAACACCTCTTCCTCGCCATCGGGCGTGACGGCAAGCACGCGGTCCCAGAACACATCCCCAGTGGAATCCGTCTCCCGCTCGCGCGCGTCGGATGGCGCGGCATAGCTGGCCACTTTGGCGGGTCCGGGAGAGAGCTGGAACTGTCCGCCCGCCGTCGGGGCAGCACCGCTCATGCGCGCCAGCGGCCGCCGAAACATTCCCTGTACGCTCACTTGCGCGCCGGCGGCTGCCGAAGCCTCGAGCGGCAACGCCTCGAGATCCGTATCCGCACGCGGACTGTGGAGCGCTTCGAGCAGCTCACGCGCGCCTTCGCAGCGCGGACCAAAGGCACCGACCTGCTGCAAAAACGTTTTCTGGGCCCCGGCCCCGCTGACACAGACCACATAAACCGGCCGGTAGTGGCCGACCTTGACCGTCTGGGTGCGGGAGACGATGCCGAGGCGCAGCAGCAGCGCCCCGACATCCTGCGCCAATCGCTGGCTGCAGGTCGCAAAGCTCACCGCGTGCCCCGCGCGCGATGGCGGTTTGCGGACTGCGATCGTGCCATCGGTCGCCCACAGGTGCTGCAGCAGCAGCGCGATCTGGCCGTTCGAGAGCGCAAACACCTCCGCGGGAAGCTGCTTCTGGTGTGAGCGCTGACCAAAGATGCCGAGATCCCTGAGCCACTTGCCGACTCCGACCGGAGACCAGCGGTTGCCATTGCCGCTGATGATGAGCTGGTGACGGTCTCCGGCGCCTTCGTTGCGCGTCACGCGACAACCAAACATCTCGGCCGCGCCGCGCACGGCGGCGCTGTTTTCCTCGGATGCGGTGGTGTAGCGCAGCGGCTGATGCTCGGGATAACTGCCATCGCCGACCAGATGCGCCAGCAGCAGCACCCAATGATCAGGCCAGCGCTTTGGCTGCGTGGGTTCCGGCAGCCGCCGGGCGAGCGCGAGGCGGTCGCCTTCTTTGAGCGCATTCACGGTCGTCCAGCCCGCGGCAGTCAGCAGGCGATGCTCGGCCGTCGCGCGGATGCAGCGACCGCTGGCGAGCTGCGCCTTGAAAACTGCCTTCTGCCCGACCTTCCAGACCTGGTCGGAGCGGGCGCTGGTCAACTTCCTGTGCGCATCGATCGCCCACACCTCGGGCTCGGTTCCGACCAGGCTCGCGATGGGGACGCGCCGCCCGTCGGTCAGACAAACGAGCGTGTCGCCGGTCACGCACTCGCGCAGGTCCGACATCACGGGCCTCTTGTGCTCGCGCTGCTCGACCGCGCGATTGAGCTGCGAGAGGGCGATGACCGGAACCTGCAGCTCCTTCGCCAGCGCCTTGAGACTGCGGGAGATCTCGGCGATCTCCGTGGCGCGGTTCTCCTTGGTGCCGGGCACCTGCATGAGCTGCAGGTAATCGACCACCACCAGGTTCAAGCCGTGCTCGCGCTTGACGCGGCGTGCGCGGGCGCGCAGCTCGGTGGGATTCAGTGCCGGGGTCTCATCGACGAAGATCTTCGCCTCCGAGAGCTGGCTGGTGGCGCCCGTGATGCGCACCCAGTCTTCGTCGGAGATCTTGCCGCTGCGCAGGCTGTTGAGCGGCACGCCACCGATCGAGGACAGCATGCGGGTAATCACCTGCTCTGAGGGCATTTCCATGCTGAAGATGGCCACCGAGGCACGCGTGCCCGGATGCACGGCGGCGTACTCCGCCATATTGACGGCAAGGGTGGTCTTTCCCATCGACGGGCGGCCGGCGACGATAACGAGGTCACCGGGACGCAGACCACCGGTGATCTTGTCGAAGTCGGTGAAGCCGGTCGGAAGACCCCGCAGCTTGTCGGGGTTGTTGTGCCAGTCATCGATCTGGTCGATCACCCCGGGCAGGAGAGTGCGCACCGAGACTGCGCCCTCGCGGCGCCGGAAACTGCCTTCGGCGATCTCGAACACGCGCTGCTCGGCGCGATCGACGAGCGCGCGCGCGGTCTCACCATCGTTGTTGAACACGGCGGCGGCGATGTCGGTGCCGGCGCGGATCAACTGCCGCAGCAGTGAGCGCTCACGCACGATATCGGCATAAGCCCGTACGTTGGCGGCGGTCGGGGTGTCGCGCGCTACCGAGCTCAGGTAGGCGAGGCCGCCGGCGTGCTCGAGCTTGCCGGTGCGCTCGAGCTCCTGCGATACGGTGACCACATCGCAGGGTTTCCCCTCGCCGACGAGATTGGCGATGGCTTCGAAGATCAGCTGGTGGTCGGGACGGTAGAAGTCCTCGCGCGTGACCACGTCCGCGATGTTCTCCCACGCGACCGCATCGAGCAGCAGGCCTCCGAGCAGCGCCTGTTCCGCCTCGACCGAATGCGGCGGCGTGGGCGCATCGATCAGCGCTATCGGGGCCGAGTCCCCGCGAGCCTTGGCGGTCCCCCCCACCGATCTAGCCGCCGCCGAGAGCTACTCTTCCGCGACGATCGTGACCTGCAGCGGCACGTCGACATCGGCGTGCAGGTGCAGGCTGACGGTATGCTCGCCGACCATGCGCAGCGGACCATGGGGCAGGCGCACTTCGCTGCGCTCGACCTTGAAGCCGGCGCGCGTGCAAGCCTCGGCGATGTCGCTGGTCCCGATCGAGCCGAAGAGCTTTCCTTCCGTGCCCGCCTTGGCGTGGATGGTGAGCTTGAAATCCTTCATCGCTTCCGCGCGCTCGCCGGCGGAGGACAGGTGCTCGCGCGCCAGGCGCTCGAGCTCCGCGCGGCGCGCCTCGAAGCGCGCGATATTCTCCGGCGTCGCGAGCGTCGCCTTACCCTGCGGCAGCAGGAAGTTGCGCCCGAAGCCGGAGCGCACTTTCACGCGCTCGCCGATGTTGCCGAGGTTAGCGACCTTCTGCAGAAGAATGACTTCCATCGCTTTCGGTCCCTAGTGCTGATCGGTATACGGCAGCAGCGCCAGGAAGCGCGCGCGCTTGATCGCGACGGCGAGCTGGCGCTGGTAGAACGATTTCGTTCCGGTGATGCGGCTCGGCACGATCTTGCCTGTCTCGGTGACGTAACCCTTGAGCGTCGCCAGGTCCTTGTAGTCGATCGACTTCACCCCTTCCGCGGTGAAGCGGCAGAACTTCTTGCGACGCGAGAAGCGGCTACCGCCGCCTCCTGATCCTCTGGACATTGCCATGAATCTTTCCTCGAAAATGAGTTTAGTGCAGTCGGGCTGCGAACGCTCGCCCTTCAGACGCTCTCGCCGACCTGATCTTCCTCGTCGGCGAGCGGCGCGCTTTCATCGCGTGCGCGCTCGCGGCGCTTGCCGCCCTCGCCTTCCTCATCAGCGGCCTTGGCCATCGGTGAGGGATCGGTGACCGCTGCATCCATGTTCACCACCAGGTGGCGCAGCACCGCGTCGCTGAAACGAAAGGCGCCGGTGAGCTCATCGAGCGTCTTCTCATCGGTCTCGATGTTCATCAGCACGTAGTGCGCTTTGTGCACCTTGGAGAGCGGGTATGCGAGCTGACGCCGGCCCCAGTCTTCAAGTCGGTGAACGCGCCCGGCACCTGCGGCAATCATGCCCTTGTAGCGCTCGATCATCGCGGGCACCTGCTCGCTTTGATCGGGATGGACCAGAAATACGATCTCGTAATGCCTCATGGTTACTCCTTTCGGTTTAAAGCCGCCCGGAACTCGAGGCTTTCCCGGTGCGGCAAGGAGATAAGCAGTGGCGACTCTTAAAGCGCGCCACTACGCCCTGTTCGAAAAGGGGCGCGCAGGATACTCAAAGGGCCGGGGACGCGCAATGGGACAGGAGTGCGGAAACGTTCATAAACAAGGAGTTGACCCACGCACCTCTCACCCGCCGAGGTGTTCCTCGACCTGGCGCCAGGCGAGTTCCGCCGTCGCGCGGGCCTTCGAGCCCGCCTCGCGCGCATGGCGGCTCGCGGCCGTCCCCTCCAGCACCCGCTTCATGATGCCCTGGCGGATGCAGGCGATACGGAAGAGGTTGTACGCCATGCAGAACTCCCACACGCGCGGCTCGATCCTCGACCGCCCCGTGCGGGCACAGTAGGCGGCGATATATTGCGACTCACTCGGAATCCCCAGGAGCTGGAGGTCGAGTCCCATGAGGCCACCGGCCTCACCTGCGGGAATGCGCCAGAGCATCGCGTGATAGGAAAAATCTGCGAGCGGGTGCCCGAGGGTGGATAGCTCCCAGTCGACGACCGCGAGCATGCGTGGCGAGTACGAGTCGAAGATCAGGTTGTCGAGCCGATAGTCGCCGTGCACCAGCACCGTCTCATCGCCCGGGGGGATGTTGGCGGGGAGCCAGGCGAGGAGATTCTCCATGGCCTCGATGCGCTCGGTCTCCGAGGCGCGGTACTGCCCGCCCCAGCGCGCGATCTGCCGCGCGAAGTAATTGCCGGGCTTGCCGAAATCGGAGAGACCGAAGGCGGCGTAGTCGAGCGCGTGCAGCGCCGCCATGACGCGGTTCATTTCCTCATAAAGCGCGGCGCGCTCTGCAGAAGTCATCCCCGGCAGCGTCGCATCCCAGAAGTTGCGGCCCGAGGCGTACTCCATCAGATAGAACATCGTGCCGATGACGGTCTCATCGGTGCACAGGCACAGCGGCCGCGCCACCGGGACATCGCTTCCGTGGAGCGCACGGATGACGCGGAACTCACGATCTATTGCATGCGCGGAGGGCAGCAGCGCACCGGCAGGCTTCTTGCGCAGCACGTACCGCGCGCCATCGGCGGCGGTGAGGAGAAAGGTGGGATTGGACTGGCCGCCGCGAAACTGCTCGATGCGGGCAAGGCCTGCGAAGGCAGGCAGGTGTTCGTCTAGCCAGCGACCTAGCGATGCTTCATCGAAACGCTGCCGATCACTGAGCGGCATCGTACCGGACAATTCGGCCTGGCTCATGCGTGGATGTCGCCGCCGTATTTGCGCAGCTCGAGACGGCCGATCTGGTTGCGATGAACCTCATCCGGTCCGTCGGCGAGTCGAATGGAGCGCGCGTGCGCATAGGCGCGCGCAAGCTGGAAATCTTCCGACAGCCCCGCGGCGCCGTGAGCCTGGATGGCCCAGTCGATCACCTGGCAGGCCGTGTCCGCCGCGGCGATCTTGATGGCGGCGATCTCAGCGCGCGCCGCCTTGTTGCCGACCGTATCCATGAGCCACGCGGCCTTGTAGACCAGTAGCCGCGCCTGATCGATGCGGATGCGCGACTCGGCGATGCGCTCGAGCGTCACCGACTGCTCGGCGATCGGACGGCCGAAGGCCACGCGCCCCTGCACGCGGCGACACATCTTCTCCAGCGCCCGCTCGGCGACGCCGATGAGTCGCATGGCATGGTGAATGCGCCCCGGGCCGAGGCGCCCCTGCGCGATCTCGAAGCCGCGCCCTTCGCCGAGCAGCAGGTTGCTGCGCGGCACCCGCACGTTCGAGAACTCGATCTCCATGTGGCCGTGCGGCGCATCATCGAAGCCGAACACCGGCAGATGCCGCAGGATGGTGATGCCGGGTGCATCGCGCGGAACGAGGATCATCGATTGTTGCAGATACTTCGGCGAGTGCGGATCGGTCTTACCCATGAAAATGAACAGGCGGCAGCGGGGGCTGCCGGCGCCCGAGGTCCACCACTTGCGCCCATTAATAAGATAGGCATCGCCATCGCGGACGATGGAGCTCTCGATGTTGGTGGCATCGCTCGAGGCGACGCGCGGCTCGGTCATGGCAAACGCCGAGCGGATCGCGCCCGCGAGCAGCGGCTCGAGCCACTCCTTTTTCTGCTCCGGTGTGCCGTATCGCTCGAGCGTCTCCATGTTACCGGTATCGGGTGCCGAGCAGTTGAAGACCTCCGCAGACCAGGGCACGCGTCCCATCCGCTCGCAGAGCGGCGCGTACTCGAGATTGGTAAGTCCCGCGCCGTGGGGCGAATCGGGCAGGAACAGGTTCCACAGCCCGGCCGCGCGGGCCTTCTGCTTGAGCTCCTCCAGCAATGGCGGCTCCTGCCAGCGATCGCCGCCGCGATGCTGCGCCTCGAAGCGTTCTTCATTCGGGCAGATGTGCTCATCCATGAAGGCGCCTAGGCGCTCGAGATATTCCCTGGTCCTGGCGCTGTATTGGAAATCCACGGCCCGACTCCCCGGCATGCGGCGCGCACTGCGCGCGCTGCGCACACTCTAGTCCATCACGAGAACCACCTTGCCGAGCACCTTGCGCTGCATGACCGCATCGAGCGCATCGCGATAGCGCTCGAGCGGGAAGGTCGCCGACACGTGCGGTCGCAGACGTCCCTGCACGTACCACTCGAGAAGCGCAGTGAGATTTGCCGCGTTACGCTCCGGCTGCGCCTTTGCAAAAGCTCCCCAGAAGACTCCCACCATCGACACCATCTTCAGCAGCAGCAGATTGAGTGCGATCTTCGGAATCTCGCCGCTCGCAAATCCGATCACGAGGTAGCGGCCGCCTGCGGCGAGGCTGCGCAGTGCCGGCTCGGCGTAGGCGCCTCCGACCGGGTCGTAGACGACATCGATTCCCTTGCCGGCGGTCTCCTGCCGGATGCAGTCACGCAGGTCCGAGGCTCCATAGTTAATGAGTGCGTCGGCGCCGTGCCCCCGGGCGAGTGCGAGCTTTTGCTCACTTGAAGCAGCCGCGATGACGCGCGCACCCATGATCTTGCCGATCTCCACCGCCGCCAGTCCCACGCCCCCGGCTGCCCCGAGCACGAGCAGCGTCTCGTCGCTTTGCAGGCCAGCGCGATCCTTGAGTGCATGGTAGGAGGTCGCATAAGTGATGGGAAATGCCGCCGCCGTCACGAAATCCATCTGCTGCGGCAGCACCGCGACACTCGCGGCATCCACGGTGACTTCCTCTGCGTAGCCACCGTGACCGGTGAAGGCCAGCACGCGCATCCCCTTCTTCAGTACGCTGACGCCCTCCCCCACCTCGCTGATCACTCCGGCCACCTCGCCGCCGGGAGAAAATGGCAGCGGCGGCCGGGTCTGATACTTCCCCTGAACGATGAGCACATCGAAGAAGTTCACGCCGCAGGCCTTCACACGGATGACGACTTCGCCGCGAGCGGCGCGCCGGGGGGTAACATTCTCGAGAACCAGCTCCTCGAGCGGGGCAAAAGCTTTCGCCAAGACTGCCTTCATGGCCGCTCCCTTTGCCGCAGTGCCTCGTAGAGCAACATCGCCGCGGCAACCGAAACATTGAGACTCTCGACCGCGCCCCGCTGCGGCAAGCTCACAAGGAAATCGCAGTTCTGCCTGGTGAGGTGGCGCAGCCCCGATCCCTCCGCGCCGAGAACGAGCACCACCGGCCCTTTCAGATCCACCTCGCGTGCCGGCGCCGCCGCGGCCGCGTCGGCGCCCACGATCCAGAGGCCCGCATCCTTGAGCAGCTTGAGAGTGCGCACGAGGTTGGTCACCGCGACCACGGGTGTGGTCTCGGCGGCGCCCGCGGCGACCTTGCGCACGGCCGGGGTCAATTGCGCGGCTCGGTCGCGCGGCACGATGACGGCGAGCGCGCCACAGGCATCGGCGGTCCGCAGGCAGGCGCCGAGGTTGTGGGGGTCCTGCACGCCATCGAGCGCGAGCAACAGCGGCGCACGCGCCGACTGCAGCGCGTCCAGAAGCTCATCCTCGCTCCACGGCGCGATCGGGGTGATCTCCGCGGCGACGCCCTGGTGCGCGACATCGCCGAGCTGCTCGCGGAGCGAATGCATGTCGACGCGCTGCACGGGGCGCTGAGCACGGTGTGCGAGCTCTTCGATCTGCCGGGCGCGCGGATCGTCGCGCCGCTCCGCGAGGCGCACACCGACCACGCGCTGCGCGTGCCGCTCGAGCATGACCCGCACCGCGTGCATCCCGTAGATGATGTCGCTGCGTTTCATGGCGCCGCGGGCACCGCCCGGCGAGGGCGATTCTCAGCCCTCCTCGGCCAGCGCCAGGTCGATCAGGCCCTCAATCGGATTCACCGCAGTCACGACGACGCGCACGTGTGCGCCGGTGCGAAGACGCCGGCCGTTGCGACGGCCGCGCCACGCGTGACCATCCTCCTCCATCACATACAGGTCGTCGCGCAGATTATTGATGTGCAGCAGCCCGTCCACCGCCACGTCCAGGATCTGCACGAAACAGCCGAACTCCACTACCGTGGTAATGAGGCCCTTGAACGTTTGTCCGATACGCTCCTTTAAATAGGTGCATTTGAGGAAGCCCGACACGTAGCGGTCGGCTTCGTCGGCGCGCTTCTCGAGCCGCGAGGTGCTCTCACCCACCGCACCGATCTCCCCAACTGCATAGCGCCGGCCGGACTCTCCCGCCGCCTTGATGCGTGCTTTGAGTGTGCGGTGCACCACCAGATCCGGATACCGGCGGATGGGGGAAGTGAAGTGGGCGTACTGCGTGAGCGCAAGGCCGAAGTGGCCGATGTTGGTGGGCTGGTAGATCGCCTGGGGCATTGCCCGGACCACGAGCGACTCGATGAAGGTACGCTCGGAAGCATCGCTCACCCTGCGGGCAATCGCCTGCAGGTCGCGCGTCGTTACACTCTTCGGAATGCGCGCGTCGATGCCGAGCGAGCGCAGCGTCGAGGTAAGGCGCTCGAGCTTCTCGTCCTCAGGCACCCCATGCACGCGATAGAGCGTGGGCGTGTGCGAGGTCTCCAGCTCCCGCGCCACGGCGACATTGGCGAGGATCATGCACTCCTCGATCAGCCGATGCGTGTCGTTGCGCACACGCAGCTCGATCGCGCGCACGTGCTCGCCCCCATCGATCACGAATTCCGCTTCCGCGGCGTCGAAGTCTAGTGCGCCGCGCCGGGCGCGTGCCCGGTACAAGGCACGATAGACGTCCACCAGCACCCTCAGATGGTCAAACAATGAACCCAGTTGCGAGCGCGCAGCCGGCCGCCCTTCGAACAGCGCCTGGTTGGCGAGTGTGTAAGTGAGACGAGCCGCCGAGCGCATTACGGCCGGATAGAAGCGAGCCGTCTTGAGCGCCCCGCTGTGGCTCACGATCATGTCGGCCGCGAAGCACAACCGGTCGACATTGGGAGCGAGTGAGCACAGATGATCCGACAGTGCAGTGGGCAGCATCGGCAGCACGCGCGTCGGGAAATACACGGACGTGCCACGCCGCTGCGCTTCGACATCGAGCGCGCTCCCCGGACGCACGTAGTGGCTGACATCGGCAATCGCCACGATGAGCCGAAAGCCGCCGGCATGCGGCTCGGCGTAGACCGCATCATCAAAGTCGCGCGCGTCGTCGCCATCGATGGTGACGAGCGGCAGCTCACGCAGATCGGCGCGCGCAGCGGACTCACGCGGATCGACATGCCCGCCGAAGACCTGCGCCTCGCGCAGCGTGTCTGCCGGAAACTCGTGTGGCAGATCGAAGCGCGCGATGGCGGACTCGGTGGCCAACTCCACCGGACGATCGGGATCGAGTACCTTCTCGATACGCGCCTGCGCGGCGGAGGCGGAGCCGGCATGACGGATGATGCCGGCAATAGCCCAATCACCGTGACGCGCACCGTGCAGGTCCTGCGGCGCCACCGTGCATCGCAGTTGCAGGCGCCGATCGGCGGCATTCACCCAGGCGCTGCGTCCCTGGACCTCGACCGTTCCCAGAAACGAGCTGACGCCGCGCGAGAGAACCTGCTCGACACGCCCCGACCAACGATCGCTGCCATCGCGGGAAACTCTGACACTCAGCCGATCGCCGTGCATCACACCGCGCATCTCGGGCGGTGGAAGGAAGACACTCTCACTCATTCCTTCCACGCGCAGAAAACCGTAGCCGGCGCGATTGGCACTGACCGTGCCCTCGACAATCGAACCTGAGCGCAGTGAAGATTCAGTGCGGCGCGATCGCGAGCGCGCCGTTACGTTGCTCGGTTTTTGGCTGCGCGCTGGCGAAGAAGGCGCTGACTTCTGACGATGCGTCTCGCTTCGCCGGCTCTTTGCCGCTGCGCCGCCGCTGCGGGCTCGACGTCCGAACTGTGCTTTACGTCCCTTCAATTGACAGCCCCTGAACCCGTGCGTACATTGCGCGGCCGTCCTCACCTGCCCGGGTGGCGGAATTGGTAGACGCACTAGTTTCAGGTACTAGCGGGTAACTCCGTGGAGGTTCGAGTCCTCTCCCGGGCACCAGTAAAAACAACAGCTTAGTGTTTATTTCGATTCTCTTTCTGGAGGTTTTGCCCCAGCGCCCAAAGGGCGGCTGCGGGGGTGAGCGTTAGCGCTCATCGACCGTCCGCGGGTGGGATTCTACCCACTCTTTCTATATGTGGTTGCGCGGGGATCACTAATGAGACTGCATGACCACAGGATCGTTCCCCAACGTGCCTTTAAGGATTTATGAAGACACCCGCGGCTCTGCAACCTCTGATCGATGATGGTGTGATCGACGCAGTCATCCGCTCACTCAAGAGCGGCAAGGAAGCCACGGTGTATCTGGTGCGCTCCGGGGTGCATACGCGCTGTGCCAAGGTCTATCGAGACATGGCGCAGAGGAGCTTCCACAAGCGCGCACGCTACCAGGAAGGCCGCAAGGTGCGCGGCAGTCGCCAGGCGCGCGCCATGAGTAAGAGAACGCGTTTTGGACGCAAGGAGCAGGAAGCCGCCTGGAAGAATGCCGAGGTCGATGCGCTGTACAAGCTCGAGGCCGCCGGTGTGCGGGTGCCCAAGCCCTACGGCTATTTCAACGACACTCTGATCATGGAACTGGTCACCGATACTGCCGGGGACCCTGCCCCGCGACTTGGCGAAGTGGATCTGTCGCCCGAGACCGCACGCGAGTATCACCACTTCCTCATCCGGCAGATCGTGCGTATGTTGAGCGTCGGGGTGATTCACGGCGATCTCTCGGGGTTCAACGTGCTCGTCGGCTCCGAGGGACCGGTGATCATCGATCTCCCGCAGGCCGTGAATGCGGCCGGCAACAACGGCGCGCTCGCGATGCTCGAGCGGGACGTAAACAACATTCGCGGCACGCTCGGCCGCTTCGCGCCGGAGCTTCTCGAGACCGAGTTTGCACAGGAGATGTGGGCGCTTTTCGAGCAGGGTGAGCTGAGCGCGGACAGTAAACTCGAGGGTGTATTCGCACGAGATGAGGCGAAACCGGACCCCGACAGCGTCCTGCGGGCCGTTGAGGATGCGCGGGAAGAGGCGCTACGACGCGAACTGGGACGAAAGCTGGGAGGCGAGAGCTAGAAATCCCGGGGAAGTTAAAGAAGTTGCCAGGCGGCCTGGATGCGCTGCTAAGGCGGGACCACTCTCAAAAGTTAACCGCGGACTCAAGCCCGAAGCCGTATCACCTCACGACGTCTGCGCTGTCCAACAGCGCGGTGGATTCGGCCGCAATCAGCCAGGTCACACGGCGCGGCTTCGTAGATTGCCGGCGGCGATCTTCTCCTTCAGCTGTGAAACCCGAGCTTCGGGTACACAGGCCGGCTCCCGATCCGCCGGCCGGCCAAGGTCATCCAGGTACCGCGCTGCGAGAATTTCCCGCTCGGTGGCGCTGGCAGGGACTGGCTGGCAGGGACTAAAAGGGTCTGCATGGACCGCCTGAGCATCCCCGTTCGGCTGCCGCAGGCAAACAGACCCATTCCACCGGCCAGCGGCCGGGAGTACGGTAGACTTCGCTGACCGCGGGGGGCAAAGAGCAAAGTGAACGAGCCGGTATTCGAGCACCCGAGCGCTTCAGCGGCTCGGAGCGGCGACGAAGCTCCTGCGGGCAAACATCTGCCGCCAACAAGTGTTTCGGGTGAGACTCCAGCCGGATTAGCGCTGGACCCGGCATTGCTTGCCGACATACGGAGCTTCCTGCACAGACAAAACGCAGTTGCTGCCGTGCAACGAACACTCATCGAGGCGCAGACGCACCACCTGCGCATGCAACGCATACACGAGAGACTGCGGCTTGTCTTGGATTTTGGACTAGCGGGATTGGGAATCGCGCTGCTCTGCGGCATCGGCTGGATGCTGTACGGAGCGATCGCCGACCGCTCCATCGTGGTGAATGCCTTCACGGTGACTCCGAAGCTCGAGGCCGCGGGAGCTTCCGGCAGCAACATCGCGGCGCGATTTCTCGATGAGCTGATCCGCCTGCGGGACTCCACGCGCGCAGATATCACGGCGCGCGCATTGATCAATTCACTCGATGAGCACGTACAGCTGGAAGTTCCCGAAGTCCACGTTTCTCTCGGGGAGCTGCGCCGTGTGCTGCACGACACACTCGGCCATCGAACCAACATCTGGGGAGATCTCGCAGAAAATCCAACCGGCGTCGTCCTCACTATCCGCGGTAAGGGGCTGCCGCCGCGCAGCTTTGCCGGTAAACTCGAAGAGCTGCCGACGCTGGTGACCCAGGCGGCGGAATTCGTATATGGCTACGGCGATCCGGTACCGATGGTCTATTACCTGCAGCGCGCGAACCGGCTCGCCGAAGGAGAGGAACTTGTGCGCACTCGCTATGCTGCCTCTGATGCGGCGACTCAGGCGAGGCTGCTCAATGTGTGGGGCAACATCGAGATGAGTCGTCCGCGGAGCGACCGCCTCGAGAAGGCCCTGCAGAAATACCGTGCCGCGGCGGCTCTCGACCCGCAGTTCTGGTATCCGACGGAGAACATGATTTCGTTTCTCGCCATGGGCGGTCGGGAGGAGGAGGCTCTGCAGGTCGGACGCGAGTTCGAGCGTACAACGCGCCGGGATGGGGTGTTCGGCAACATCGCGGGAGCAACGGCATACGAGGACCTCGATGCTCTGCGTATGGACATCGCGGGTGCCATTCGCGCGATGCGCATCGAGTACGACAGCTCAGGCGGTCTCGGCGCCTCCGGCTGGGCCAGCGCACCGGTGATCGCCTACCAGTATGCCCTGCAACATGACTCCGCCAACGCCAGGCTGTTTCTGGAGACCAATCCCGTGCGGCCGGACGACCCGATCGGGGGTGCCGACTCGGAGACTGACTCCGAGGTAGCGCTCGGAACGCTCGAATTCGACGTCGGACACTATGCACAGGCGGCCGAGCATTGGGACAACTGGGCAAAGCTCGCCGCCTCGGCTCATCTCACCTACAACGAGAAGCTAGTACCCCAGCGCTGCTGGTTACCTATCGTCTATGAAATGGCAGGCCGGCCCGCCGACGCCGATGCCGCGCTCGCGCAAGTGCAGAAATTCCATAGCATCGACTGCTTCCGTTTTCGTGCCGCTGTCTTCGAGCGCCGAGGCGACTGGAGTGACGCGGAGGCGACGTACCGCGAAGGCGTGGCGCACGCAACATCGCTGCCTCAGGTTTACTCCAGCTGGGGCAAGGCGTTGCTCGGCGCGAAACGCTATCCGGAGGCAGTCGAAAAACTCACCGCCGCGAGTCAACGTGGTCCGCACTGGGCCGATCCGCTGGAGTACTGGGGGGAGGCCCTCACCGCCCAGGGCCAGTACCGTGCGGCCATCGAGAAATTCGCCGAAGCCGCAAAGTGGGCACCCAACTGGGGGGCGCTGTATCTGCACTGGGCTGAGGCCCAGGAAGCACTCGGCGATCGCGCCGGCGCCTTGCAGCATCTGCAACGGGCTCGGTCACTGTCGCTCGCAGACGAAGACCGGCAGCTGCTCGACCGTAACCTGTCGATCGCGGCCCGCTGAGCCCCCGAGGCGCCGGACAGCAGATAGGGCGGGGATTACCCGCCCTTTCTGACCTCAGCTGGTCAGACAGCTCCGGCCTGGCACGTGCTTTTACTTAGCGCGGCCGCAGCCCGCGCAGAAAAGCACTGACGCGTTCTTGCGTGCCGGCCGTCGCCACGGTCTTGCCTCGCTGCAGTGGCGACGCGGGTGCAAAAATCGCCGCAGGGCCAGCGCAGTCAGAAGATGATGGACGGCAGGTACGCCCCAGCAGGTTCGTTGTAGAGACCCACCGTCATCAGCGTCAAAGGTTGCGTGATGCGCAGTTTGTTCTGCAAACACCATCGAAGGAGTTCGCCATTTCTCGACGGGACCAGGAAGCCCGGGCCGGCAAACTCCTTGCTCGCCGATATGAGCGCCTTGAGGTCATCCGTCGTCTCGGCACAGGCGTGCCCGAAGAACGCGATCTGAGTCGCATAGCCTTTGATACACCCTCCGCGCTCGGCGACAGTCGCGGTTCCCTGAGAAACAGCCGCGCGCAATTCAGCACCGCGATGATGACCATGCACGCGCTCCGCCAGAGCATTGCAAGTTACGATGTCCTGCTCGCCGGCAGGGCGCACATGGTAGCCCGGCGTTTCTCTGACGAGCACCGGCCCCTGCAGACAGCACAGGTGTTCACGTACCTCGAATCCCAGTTTCGAATAAAGAGATAGAGACCGGCAGTGATACCCCGCCTGCACCAGGCGCGCTCCGGCCGCGCCCTTCTGTTGCGTCCGTGCCAGCGCAGCGCGCATCAAGCGACCTCCGATGCCCTCATTCTGGACCTTGGGATCAATCGTAATCGGTCCGATACCGTGAATGACGCCTCGCTCGTCGACGAAATTACTGCCTACGATCCGGCCGTCGAGCTCAGCAACGATCGCGTAAAGCCCTTTGGTCCCGAGCAACATCGAAAAGAGGCCCGTAGCGACGTCGGCGTTGGGAAAATCGGGCGTGAAATTGTGAGCCGTCGCCAATGCGGCGAATGCCTGGTAGCAGACGCTACCGCAATCGGCTGCATCGCGCTGCTCCGCCTGACGAATGTTGACCTGCATTTCTCAACCCTCCTGACCGTCCTGGCGGTCTTCTAGGTACGGCACAGAGGACTCAAGGCCGAGATGTTTTGCAAGGGCAAATCTTAACAGAATGGACCGCACGAGCCTCCGCTTGGTCAATGTCCGCTTCATCATGTTTGAACACCTGCTCATGCGCGAGTGAAATGTCGTTGACGGGTCGACTTCGGCCGGTCAGAGGTCGCCGCGCCCGGATGGGTACTGTCGGCCAGGAGCCGCCGCTGGCCGAAGCAACGTGGGTTACGCTAAAGCCGTCATAGGAGCGACTGCTTTTTCGCTAAGATTCTTGCCCTTGTACGTCGTAGCAGCTTCTTTGCATACCCCTTCGATGATCGCCGCAGCATGACGCTTCGTCCCGTCACCCCTGCAGATCTGCACGTGATGATGAGTTGGTTCCCGGACCAGCAGAGCTGCCGGAACTGGGGTGGTCCCGAGTTCCGATTCCCGTTCTCCGAGCAATCGTTCCTCGAAGACGCGCAGCTGCAAACCCTGCCGTCGTACAGTTATTGCGACGACGATCGGCTGCTGGCCTTCGGCCAGTACTACTTGAGAGCCGGCCGCTGCCACCTCGCCCGATTGGCCGTAGCCCCGGCGGAACGCGGCAAGGGTCATGGGACGCGCCTCCTTGTCGCGCTTCTTGATTGTGGCAGTACCGCCCTCGGAACGACCGAATGCTCTCTGTTCGTTTCGAAGAGCAATCCCCGCGCCGCCCGTCTTTACGAACGGCTCGGCTTCACCGAAATGCAGTATCCGGATCCGACGCTGATGATCCCCGCGAGCTACATGGTTGCGGAGATCACGGCAGTTCGCGAGCGCTCGTCGGCGGCATGTTGACTGCGACGGCTATCGGCGTGCCCTGCCCGCCATCCGTGCCTTGGTAGGCTGGCAACGGTTTGGCGGTGCGAGCGTAGGCACAGCAATGGTCGCCGAGACAACCTTGCAACCAATGGAGACTCCGGTTCATCCCGGGACGGAGGCGCACTGACGGCCAACTGTGGTCACACGGCTTGTCCGCGTGATTTTCGCTGACCGGACATTCGCACTCGGTCGAGCGCGCAGAGCGCTTGGCCCACTTTTCTGCGTCGTGCGAGGCGTGGCTGAGAAACCCTGCTCCCGACCGACTCAGGTCCGCTTTCCAACCTCTGCAGGCGTCGGCAGGCCCACCTTCTTGCAGAACGCGGCGAAGCGCGGATCGTCCTTGTAGCGCGGGATGAAGGGGTCGGAGAGGAGGTACTGGATCCCCGCATCTCGGCTGCTCCACGCCCGATCGAGCCAGGCAAAGGTCTCCTTCGCATCATTGCGCAGCGCATAAACTTGCGCGATCTGGAAGGGAGCAGCGCCAGCCCACTTGTCGATCAGAGTCTTGAGTGCCGCATCGGCTGCACTGCGGTCACCGCCGATCTGCCGTGCGAGGGCGAGCGCGGCGTCTTGCCAGGGCCCTGGGGGCTCCTGCTGTGCAGCGGCGAGCGCCGCTTGAGCGTTGCCGCGTTGGATCTCGATGATCGCGAGCTGCTGGTGAAGGGACGCCGCACCGGGCTGCAGCTCAATCGCCCGGCGGATCGCCCGCTCGGCCTCATCGACGCGGTTGAGTCCCACGAGATAAGTGGCAAGCCAGGAATGCCAGTTGGCCCGCAGCGGCTCGGTGACAAGCGCCTCCCGAGTGAGTTCAATAGCCCGCTCCATCTCACCGAGAACGGCGACCTGACGCCCGAGGTAGAACTTCGCCTCGCCGTCGTTCGGCGCGAGTTCCATCGCATGCCGATACTCGGCTTCCGCCCCACGCCAGTTGAAATCGGCGACTAGATACACGTAACCCCGCGCAAGGTATGCAGCCGCAAGCTCGGGCGAGAGCGCGAGCGCGCGATCGGCCGCTGCACGCGCCTTCGCATATGCCTCGTGCGCCGGCGCGCCCTCGAGGAATTCCACGCTGAGGAACGCCCAGCCTCGCGACAGCCCGCTCCAGGCGAGCGCATAGCGCGAATCGAGCTCAGTGGCCTGTGTAAAGGACTCGATCGCCTTCCGGAGATCGGCTTCCGTCTCGCGGGCAAAATAAAACTGGCCCTGAAGAAAGGCGTTGTAGGCCTCAAGACTCCCACTTGGGGGGCCGCTCGATCTGCGCTGCCGCGTGCTCACCCGGCAGGAGCTTCGTTCGCAGCGCCCCTGCCACCGCGCGCGTGATCTCATCCTGCAGCGCAAAGAGATCTGGACTTCCCAGGATTTAGTGGACACCTCTCCGACGGCGTCCGGCGGCTTCGAATTGCTCGGGACTTACTCCACCCAAGTGGCTATGGCGACGAGTTCGTTTGTAGAACGACTCGATGTACTGGGCGATTTCCGCGACGGCAAGCTCGCGATTCTTGTAGATTCTTTTCTTGATGCATTCCTTCTTCAAGCTGCTGAAGAAGGATTCCGCAACCGCATTGTCCCAGCAGTTAGCACGACGGCTCATGCTCGGCCTCAGCCGATTAGTTCGGCAGAAGCGCCGCCAATCGTCGCTCCCATACTGCGAGCCCTGGTCTGAATGAATGATCGTGCGCTTCGGGCGTCGCCGACGGGCGGCCATCAGAATGGCATCGAGTGCGAGCTCCCGCCCCAGCGTCGGCTTTGTGGACCAGCCGACGATCTTTCGCGAGAAGAGATCCATCACGACAGCAAGGTAAAGCCAGCCTTCCCATGTACGGATGTAGGTAATATCGGTAACCCCAGCCTCATCCGGCTTGCAGACAGCGAAGTTGCGCTGCAGAACGTTTGGAACGAGCTCCGAGGGCTTCGAAGTTGCATGGTGTCTCGTTCGATACCCGCGCACCGCTCGAATCTTGTTGACGCGCATAAGCCGCATCACACGATGCTTGCTGCACGTCTCCCCAGCCTCGCGGAGATCGAGGAATACTCGCGGTGCACCGTAAATGCCGTGACTCGCGACGAAGGACGCCCGGATCAACCGCAGAAGACGTGCATCCTCAAGGGCACGGTCCGAGATCGGCGCGTGCAGCCGGGCGTAGTAACCGCTGGGAGCGACCTGCAGGAGGCGGCACATCGTCCGAACGTCATGCTGACGGGTATTCGCTTTAATGAACTGGTAGATCCGTCGGACCTTCCCAGTGCTTAGCCTGGCTTGCATCGGCTTCCCTCCGTGCCGGTTATGCCGTTAGCTTCGCGTGTCCACTAAATCCTGGGAAATCCAAGGCGACGACCCGAGGAATTCTTGTTTCCCAGTCGCCTGCGTGCGTCACCTCATCTTTCGACGCGTCAGTACGCTCGAATCGTGCGCCAGTGGGTCAGAGAGATCGGACTCAACCCAGCAACCTACGGTACCCATACCTTGCGCCGGACTAAAGCGGCACTGATCTACCGGAGGACGAAGAACCTGAGAGCCGTGCAGCTATTGCTCGGCCACTCGAAGCTCGAAAGCACAGTGCGGTACCTAGGTATCGACGTCGACGACGCCCTTGAGATGGCGGAACAGACTGAGGTGTAGATGCGATGCCAGGAGACCTTGTACGTGTCATCGGCTTTCTCGATGATGAGATCGTACTCATCGGAAAATTCTCCACTGTCGTAGAAGTAGCGCACGTGATAGCGACCGGCGAAACCATCCTTGGGTCCTCCAGTCGCTAGCCCCGGCCCTTTGTACCTGCCTGCGTACATCCATCTCGCATCGATACAGCGGGCGCTTCTGAGGACCCAGCCAGCGCGGCGTACGGAGTGAGCATCGCGAAGCCTCGGGTCTCCTTCCTGGTCCGCGGCTTCGTTATATGAACCGCCCGCCGCCAAGTCTTAGGGAGGGTGCATCGGGAACTTCGTGTGTCGACAATACCGAGACCCGCGAGAGCGAGGGCGAAGAGCACACGCCTCCGGATTGGGCTGCCGTCCGGACCGAAGCTCAATACAATGCAGCTGCAAGCATCGTCAGCGCCGGAGCCGTTCGCCCGGGCGTTGTGCTCGTGAGCCAGATTCGAAGCTCGTCGTCGTAGTCCCAGAAGTTGCTCGCCGAGTCTGCAGCCAGTCCTGCATACTCACCATTCAAGCGCGTGTACGGTGCTTTGCAGTTCGCCAATGTGAGGCTCATGTCATAGACGCCGTATTGTCCATCGAGATGCTTACGGAGGAGACCGCTGCCGACACAACCCGAGCGCACGCTCTGGAAGAAAAGCGACCCATTGGCATCGATAGTGATGATGGTGTCGCCGTTAGCGGCGAACTCGGCAATCTGCTCCTGATAATGACCCGCGAGAGATCCGGCCGGATATCTGTAATAGTTCGGCCAGTAATCCAGGTCCACGCTCCATGTGGTAGCGTTCGTGCCCCCGACCTGCACATCACCCCGAAGGTTCGCTGTATCTGGATTCGTGGGAACTGGACCTATGGTCAGGTGAATCTCAGCGGGGGTATTACTGCCACAATAGGGGCCAGGCGTCTGAATATCGGCGCAGTACTGCCCGAAGACGACACCGGTGCCGCTGATCGTTGTCCCCGCGGGCGTGACGGTGCCAACGAACTGTTGGGAGAGTTTCGGTTGGGTGAATTGCAGCACGCCGGTGTCCCCGCCCGGATCGCCAACGAACAGGCGCACTGCGCCATCAACGGTGACCAGTGCATCAGCGAAATACATGGTATTCGCAATCTTGACCGTGCCAATGAACCGTCCATGGCTGTGCGGGGCCGGGGGCGGCGGTACATCGCGCGTGCCCGAACCCTCGATACCCGAGCATGCTGCGGTTATGCATGCGGCAGCGCGACTTGCGGTCACCTTTGGGCTGGCCTCGTCTTTCGACCCACCACATGAGGCCAGCAACACGGCTGCGAGGGGAAGAGCGAGCAGCGTATGCGGCGGGAAGTTAGCAGGGTTCGTTCTGATCATATTTTCTTCTCCCAGCCATGCGGTCACGAGCTGTTGCGTCTTGCCTGTCGGCTTTTTGCCGATCGCGTAATACGGTCCTGGATGTGATAAACGCCGACGCCGAGTCGAATACCTACGCCTTGTTCGTCGTCGCTGGAGCTGACCTGATGAGCATTGATCCAGTCATCCATACGCTCGAGGAACGCCTGCCCCTCTCGCTCTAGAACCTCGCGGAATTCCGGCAGTGACTTCGGATCGACGCGCAGGCTGATCGCCCGTCGTTCAAATCGCGGCGGATCACTCTCATCACGATAGAGGTTGTGCTCGAAGGTGGTGCCGAGATCCTGCAGCACGCTGCCCCAAAGCCGGACGAGATTTTCGTTCAGTTCGCGTGGAACATAGGATCGCTTCAAGGCCCGCAAACGCTTTTCCTTGGTGTCCGCGATGGTTCCTGCTGCGCGCAGCTCTTTGATCATCGCGACTACCGGAATGCCGGGTGCGTACTCGCGCACCAGCTCGGAGAATGATCCCTCGGCTCCCTCGATTTCCAGGTCACGGGGCTTTCCTGATGGATCGAGATAACGGCCATCGTGATACCACGCATGCAGGAGCTGCGTAGGTTTGCTCATGAATCCTTGCGCAGGGCGCAGCACCTGCGGTGCACGCAGCTTCGCCACGTCATTTCGGTTGAGGCCCGTCAGGATTGCAACGCGCGAGACATTAGTGGGGCGGCCCCTTTTACCAAACGCCTCGGTCGCGACCGTCACGAATTTCTCCTTCGCGAGGTTCGAAAATTCTTTCCAGGTGATACCGCTTTTCAGAAGCAACAGCACAACTGGCTCGAGCACCCTTCCCAGCGCTTCGAGCAAGCGCGGTCTCAGTGCCTCAGAAACCATATATGCAAATTATAATTGCACATACGGGATCGCGCAAGCTAATCTCGCCGGTGACTGATCCCGGCCGGGCTGGCCTCGTATGGCTGTCATTCGGAGTCTCCCCCGCTTACGCTACGGCGCCTGGGCGAGTCGAACGTCGAAATTGAAGTGGTCAATCACACAAGCAAGCTCGGTAGAGGGCGGCAAGCAAAAAAGGGAAGAGGAGAGCACCATGACTTCTAAAACGTTTCGCATCTCCCTATTGATTGCTGTTGGCAGCTTTGCGCTCAGTCCCGCTGCCGGGGCGAGTCAGCAAAATGAGAGCGCAAGCGATCGATGTTCAAACGCCTCGCTGAGTGGCACCTACGGGTTTCTGC
>DATJFM010000072.1:0-31865 GCA_035495655.1 Steroidobacteraceae bacterium | reverse complement strand
TGCACTCCGCCACCGTACTCGCAACCGAGGTCCAGTGTGAACGACAGCGCCATCTTCGAGATGCCGATGCCCGGATGGTCCCTGGCGTCGTAGTACTTCCACACCACGCTGTCGTCCAGGTGCACGCGCGTAACGTTGGCGTAGGTGATGTAGGGCGCGGACGGATTGGGAAGGCCGATCGGCGCGTTGGGATTGCCGCCGTTATTGGGCACGCCGCTGCCGGTCGCCAGGTTGTCCTGGCCGAGCGTATAGGTGTTGAACACCAGCTTGAGTGAGTCATTCGGGATCCACAGGATCTGCCCGCCGAAGCCCGGATGACTGTTGAACTTTGCGTAGGACTGCCAGCCGTTGATGAGCCACGGCTCGATCTTCAGCGTCTGGGTCGGGAACCACTGCACGCGCAGCCCGTTGAAGAACCACGGCGTGTTCGATGACACGAACGAGGGCTGGTACGTCCAGTTGTCGAAGTTGTAGTAGCTGAAGAGCCCGACGTACGAGACGAAGATGCCGGCATCGACATTCAGCCCGTGATTGACATCCCAGTGATAGCCGGCGTTGGCTTCGGAGAAGTACTTGTAGGCACCCTGCAGATCCCACTGACCGACCGCCGAGCTGGCATCGTTGCGCGGTGTGGTCACGGCGAACATGCCGAACATCGACAGGAACCGCGCCTGCACGCCGTGCCAGTGGAAATTGCCGCCGAGGCTCACCTGCTCGATCTGGAACTCCCCCGAGCGAAACTCCTCGGTGGAGCCGACGATGGTGTGATCGTTCGGGTGATTGAAGCTCTGCAGATAGTTGACGTCGAAGCGCACTTCGGGAGTGAAGAATTTGGTGTCGAATACCGGGTTGCTCGCGCGGCTCGTGCCATTCATCCAGCCGAGGTCGCCGACCGCGAACGGCGTCTGCGTGTCTACCTCGGGTGCGGGCTCGGGTTTCTGCAGGGCTTCCGGCACGGCGGCCGCGACCGCGGCGGCGGCGACAGCAGCAACCTCGGAAGAGGGCGCGGGCGCAGCAGCAGGAGCGCCTGCCACCGCCGGGGCGGCCGGCGCGGAGGGCCGGGTGTTCATCACCAGGTCCGCGCGCGTTGCCTTGCCCGTCACCACGATCAGCGATGGTGCAGTGACGCTTGGCGCTCCCGCGCTCTGCACGCTCACCGTCCAGGTGCCCGGTGGCAGATCAGCAAAGGAATACACCCCGTCGCTTCCGGAGAGCGTCGCGCGAATCGCGCCGCCATCGGTGCGCGTCGCTGTCACCGTGGCGTAGGCCACCGGCGCACCCGCCGGCGTGGTCACTCGGCCGACGAGCGCACCGAGATCCGCGCCCCAGGCCCGGGGCAGCATCGCCGCGGCCACAATCATGGGCCACAGCACGCGCACGAGGCTCTGGCGCACTCTCATGGCTGTTCCTTGCAGTGACGGTTGCGTCCGAGCGCGCCATCGTACGGAGCGAGCCGCGGCTAACCAGACCAAACGCCGTTAAGAAACGCCGTGCCCGAGCGGTGCGGGCGCAGTCCGAGGTTGGGAAGTGGTGCGCTGGCGGGACCGCCCCGGGGGAAGGACGGTCCCGCTATTCGACACTCAACGTTAAAGCGATGACTCCGGTGCGCCCGGCACGTGCGCGATGTGGCCGGACGCGCGGAGAGCTTCAATATAGCCTCGGCCGTGGTCGCTGTCACCGCGGCACCCGGCGCGTATCCAATCTGTCACGGCTGAGCCAGACGCTGCACGTTGTGGCACACCTCCCGGGGCAGCCCCGTCGCATGTGGATTTATATAATGTGTGCACTCGGCCGCGGCCATGGAGTACCCGTGATGCTCGAAACGATCAGCGAGCACCGATCCTTCGATGGGGTGCAGGGCTTCTACCGCCATCAGTCGGATGTGATCGGGCTGCCCATGCGATTCGCGGTGTTTCAACCGCCGCAGGCCCGGCAGCAGCGGGTGCCGGTGCTGTTCTATCTCGCGGGCCTCACCTGCACCGAAGAGACCTTCGCGATCAAAGCCGGTGCCCAGCGCGTCGCCGCGCGCGAGGGCCTGATGCTGGTGAGCTGCGACACCAGTCCGCGGCAGACGGGAATTCCCGGCGAGGCCGATGACTGGGAATTCGGCACGGGTGCCGGCTTCTACCTGAACGCTACGCAGGCACCGTGGTCGCGTTACTTTCGCATGTACGACTACGTGCTCGGCGAGCTGCGCGAGACGGTGCTGGCGCAGTTTCCCGCTGAGCCCGGCCGGGTGGGCATCTTCGGGCATTCCATGGGCGGCCACGGCGCTCTGGTGCTGGCACTGAGAAATCCTCAGGTCTATCGCTCGGTGTCGGCATTCGCTCCCATCTGCGCACCATCGCGCTGTCCGTGGGGACGCAAGGCATTCACGCGTTATCTGGGCGAGGACACGAGCGTCTGGGCGAGCTACGACGCGGTGGAGCTTCTCAACGCGCGGCGTACGCGCGTGTTTCCGGAAATACTCGTCGACCAGGGGTTGGCCGACAAGTTTCTGCCTCAAGGGCAGCTGTTGCCCGAGCTTCTCGAGCAGGCCTGTGCGAGCGCCGGCCAGCCGCTGCGGCTGCGCCGTCAGGAAGCCTACGGGCACGATTATTATTTCATCGCCACCTTCGTGGAGGATCACCTGCGCTTTCACGCGCAGGCACTCGCCGCGGTGGCGGACTCCTGAGACTGCGATCGCTGCGCCACGGCTCTATACTCCGCTGCGGGGAGTATCGGCGGGTGCAACCATCGAGACGCACGTTACGACCGATGACAGCGAGCGCTGCGCGTACGGTGCTCGGGCTACTGGCTGTCATCACGCTCGCCGATTGCGCGAGCACTCCGGGTCCAGCACCGCTCGAGCCTTCAGCGACCGTGGCCGAATACAGCGCCCGGCGACTGGATAGCCTCTCGCCGGAGCTGCCGCCGCCTTCCGCGGGCTGGGACCGCGCCCAATGGCTGACCGCAGCGCTGCGGCTCAATCCGCGGCTCGCCGAGCAACGCGCCGAGGTGGATGCCGTGGCCGCGGGCGAGCGTACCGCCGCGGAACGCCCCAATCCGAGCATGCAGCTGTTCGCCGAATATCTCAGCTCTGCGGCCCAGAGCACCGCCTGGCTGTATGGGCTGTCGATGGATTTCCTGTTGCGTCAGCCCGGGGAGCGCGGTCGGGCGCAGCGGCGCGCCGCCCTGCAGACTGCGCTGGCGAAGTCCGATCTGGCCGAATCACTCTGGCAGGTGCGGGCCGCGCTGCGCCAGGCGCTGCTCGATGCCGTATCTGCCCAGGACGAGAGCGCGCTGCTGCAGTCGCTGGTGGCGCAGCGGCGGGCACTGCTCGCTGCCGACCGCGCACGGCTCGAGGCCGGCGACATCGCTCGTGCGCAGGTCCTTGCCGATGAGTTGGAGTTGTCGCACGCGCAGCAACGCCAGCAGCAGTCGCGCGTACGCAGCGCGGATGCCATGGGCCGCCTCGCCGCCGCGGTGGGTGTGCCGGTGGCGGCGCTCGAGGCAGTTCCGTTGCGCTGGAACGGCTGGGACGAGATCGACTCGCTGAGCGTTGATTCCGCCGGCCGCTGGCGCACCGAGGCCCTGATCGGCCGCCCGCAGGTGATACATGCGCTGCGCGAATACGATCTCGCGGAAGTGGGGCTGCAGAGCGAGCTGGCCAAGCGCTGGCCCCAGATTCACGTCACACCGGCTTACGCGTGGGGCGGCGAAGGAGTGCGGCAGAACACCTTGTACGATATCGCCACCGAGGCCGGCGTGGCGGCTTCGTTCGAGATACCCATCTTCAATCAGCATCAGGGCCCGATCGGCGAGGCGGTCGCGCGGCGCACCGCTGCAGGGGAGCATCTCAAGTCGGTGCAGGCGGAGATCTTCGGGGAGATCGACCGCGCCGAGCTGGCATGGCCGGCGGCGCAACAGGCATGGAGCGACACCCGCAGCGCCGCAGAGATCGCCCAACGCCAGCATCAGGCCGAGCAGCACGCACTCGCCGCAGGCGAGGTGGAGCGCGCCAGTGTGTTGAACGCCGAGATCGCCGCCACCGAGGCGCAGCTGTCGGTGCTGCAGTCCGCCTACACCGCCGAGATGGTTTTCGGAGCGCTCGAAGACGCCTACCGTCGACCCTTGCAGGGCAACGAGGGCCAGTGGCTGCCCGCCGCGTCTCCACAAACATGACGCTACCCGCCAGCCTGTTGGCGGCGCTGCTGCTCGCCGCGGTCGGCGTGGCTGCCGAGCCGGACGAGACGCCACACAAGCCCGAGCGCGACGGCCAGCCTGTCGAGCTCTCACTGACCTTGTCGCAGCAGCAGGCAGTCGGGATCCGCACCGAGTACCCGCTGCCGCTCGCGACTGCAGCGCCGCTCGAGGCTTATGGCACGGTGCTCGATCCGCTCGCGCTTGCGACCGATGCGGGCCGAATGGAAAGCACCCAGGCTGCAGCGGCCGCGGCGACGGCCGAAGCCGCACGCCAGCAGCGTTTGTATCGCGAGGAGGCGCAAGCCTCGCTGAAGGCGTCGCAGGCCTCGCAGGCTCAGGCGATTGAAGCTGCGGCGCAGGCAAGCGCCGCCGCCATGACTTTCAGATTGCAGTGGGGGCCGCTGGCGCACTGGAGCGCAACTCAGCGGCGCGCACTGCTCGAAGCACTGAGCGGCGGACGGCAACGGCTGCTGCGCGCCGAGCTGCCGGGACAGCACGTGGTGAGCGCGCTCGAGCCCGCAGCTCTGGTGGAGATCGACGGCATAAACCTCACCGCGCGCGTGCTCGGTCCATTGCCGCGCGCCGAGGCACAGTCACAGAGCGCAGCCTGGCTGCTGCTGCTCGAGCACGCGCCGGAGGGACTCGGCCCCGGTGCTCCCGCGCTCGTACGCCTGCGCTCGGCGGCGCCGGCCAATGGCGTGCTCGTGCCTGCAGGCGCGCTGCTATATGCCGAGGACGGCACCTACGTCTATCGGCAGGTGCACGCGCAGGGTGCGGACAAGTTCACCTACGCGCCGGTGCCGGTAAAGCCATTGGCCCGGCTCGGGAGCGCATGGGTGGTGGAGGGACTCACGCGTGGCGATCCGGTAGTGGTGCAGGGCGCCGGAGTGCTGTGGTCGTTGCAGGGAATCAGCAGCTTCTCCGCTGCGGAAGAGGAGCACGACTGATGTCCTGCGGGGAACCCCGCTAGCGGCCATGCTCGCTACGATCGTTCGCGCATCGCTCGCCAACCCTAGGATCGTCACTGCGCTGTCGCTCCTCATCGCTCTGTTGGGAGTCGGCTCGCTCGTCACCGCGCGGCTCGATGTATTCCCGGACTTCGCGCCGCCGCACGTGCTGGTGCAGGTCGAGGCGCCGGGCCTGGATGCGACGCAGGTGGAAGCGCTCGTTACCCGGCCACTCGAGGAGCTGCTCGCCGGCACCGAGAACGTGGAGGTGGTGCGCTCCACCTCGAGTCAGGGACTGGCCGCGATACGCGTCGTGTTCGGTCGCGGCAGCGATGCGTACCTGCAGCGGCAGTTCATCAGCGAGCGCCTCGCCGAGTCGGGCGCGCTGCTGCCGGCGGGTGTAGGTCCTGCGCGGCTCTCGCCGCTGAGCTCCTCGATGGAGTATCTGCTGCACTTCGGCTTCACCAGCGAGCGGCTCTCGCCGGTGGAGCTGCGCGATCTGATCCGCTGGACCATCCGACCGCAGATTCTCGCCGTTCCCGGGGTGGCGCAGGCGCAGATCTTCGGCGGCGACACACGCGAGCGGCAGCTATGGGTCGATCCGGTGAAGCTCAACGCCGCGGGCTTGACGCTGGAGGACATTGCGGAAGCCGCCCGCAACAGCACGCAGATGAGCGGTGGGGGATATCTCGAGACCGCCGCGCAGCGCCTCGTGCTGCAGCCACAGCCGCCCTCCGACCCGATCGGCGCGCTCGCGCAGACCCTGGTGCGCACGCGCGCGGGAACCCCGGTGCGCATCGGTGACATCGCTCAGGTGCGCGATGGTGCCGCGCCGCGCTTCGGCGATGCGATGATCGGCGGTCAACCCGGTATCCTGGTGGAGACCTCGACCCAGTACGGCGCCAACACGCTCGATGTCACGCGCGCCCTCGAGCATCGGCTCGATGTGCTCGCGCCGCAGCTTGCACAGCGCGGCGTGCAGTACCAGCCGGCGCTGCTGCGTCCCGCGAGCTTCATCGAGAGCGCCATCGCCAAGCTGCGCAACTCACTCGCCGTCGGTGCAGTGCTGGTGGTCGTGCTGCTGATGCTGACACTGCGCGACTGGCGCGGCGCGCTGATCTCCTTCGGCGCCATACCGATCTCGCTGCTGGCGACCGTGTGGGTGCTGGGGCTGGGCGGGCTGTCGCTGAACACCATGAGCCTCGGCGGGCTGGTGGTGGCCCTCGGCGTGGTGGTCGATGATGCGGTCATCGACGTGGAGAACATCACCCGCCGTCACCGCGCGGCCGGTGCGGGCGCGAATCTCGGCGCGCTGCTGCTCGATGCTTCCCTCGAGGTGCGCCGCCCGGTGTTCTTCGCGACCGCCGCGGTGGCGCTGGCATTCCTGCCGATCCTGATGCTGTCGGGTCTGCAGGGTGCATTCTTCAGGCCGCTGGCGACCGCCTTCCTGCTCGCGGTCGCGCTGTCGCTGCTCGTGGCGATGAGTGCGACGCCCGCTCTGTGCGCGTTGCTCATGCAGCGCTACCAGCCGCGCGAGGAGCCCGGCTGGCTGCGGCAGGCCAAGCGCTGGCAGCAGGCCGCAATCGTGCGACTGACGCCGCGGGCCAGTTGGGTGCTGCTCGGAATCCTGCTGAGCGGCGCGGCCGGGTTGGCACTCCTGCCGCTGCTCGGCGCGCGCTTGCTGCCGGATTTTCGCGAGAACTATCTCATCGCACACGCCGCGCTGCGGCCCGGCATCTCGCTGCTCGAGACTTCCCGCGTCGGCGAGCGCATCGCGCAGCGTCTCGCGGGCATCAAGGGCGTCAGAAGCGTGGCCGAGCAGATCGGACGTGCCGAGAACGGGCAGGATCCGGATGCACCCAACAAGAGCGAGTTCGAGATTCAGCTGGAGCCCGCGCGCGGCCTCGGCACCGAAGAGCTCGAAGCTGCGGTGCGCAGAGTGTTTGACCAGTTTCCCAACCAGCTGGTCGAGATCTACTCGGTGCTGGCCGAGCGAATCGGCGAGACGCTTTCCGGCGAGGTGGCGCCGTTTTTCGTCAGCGTATTCGGCCCCGATCTGGAGCGCGACGACGAAGTCGCCGGGCAGATCGCGGCGCTGCTGCGGCAGTGGCCGCAAAGCGGCACGGTGCGCCTGTCGGTGCCGCCGCGCCAGCCGGAGCTGCAACTGCAACTGCGGCCCGAGCGGCTCGCGCTCTATGGAATGCAGGCCGCGGACGTGCTCGGCACGCTGAACGCCGCTTATCACGGCGCAAGCGTCGCCCAGCTCAACACCTCCGACCGCAGCGTACCCGTCGTGCTACGGATCGCCGCGAACGGCGCGACGCCGCAGGAGCTGTCCGAGCTGCGCATGCGCGGCCACGACGGTGCGCTCGTGCCCTTGTCAGCCGTGGCGCGGCTCGATGTGGTGTCCGCGCGCAGCGTCATCGAGCACGAGGACGGACTGCGCCGCCAGGTCGTGGTCGCCTCTCCGAGGGTCGCGGACCAGGCGGGCTACGCGCGGCGTGCCCGGCAGGCGATCGCCGCGCACATCAAGCTGCCGCCCAACGTTTACCTGCGCTACGGTGGCACGGCGCCCGCGCAGGCTGCAGCCGCGCGTGAGCTGCTGTGGCATGCGGCGGCCGCGTTGGTGTTGATCGTTCTGCTGCTGGCCCTGGCCTTCGGGCGCGGCCGTCACGTGCTGCTGGTACTTGCGGCGCTGCCGAGCACGCTGATCGGCGGCGTCATCGCCGTGGCGCTGAGTGGCGGCACGCTCTCCCTCGGCGCGATGGTCGGTTTCGTCGCCCTCTTCGGCATCGCCGCGCGTAACACCATCCTGCTGATATCGCACTACGAGCACCTGATCGTCATCGAGGGCAGGCCATGGGGTCTCGCGACCGCGCTGCAGGGAGCGCAGGAACGCCTCACCCCGGTGCTGCTCACGGCACTGTTGACTGCGCTTGCGCTGCTGCCGGTGGCGCTGCAATCGCATCAGCCGGGACATGAGATCGAAGGACCGATGGCGGTGGTGATTCTCGGCGGGCTCGTCTCTTCGACTTTCGTGGGCCTGGTTTTCGTCCCGCCACTCGCGGCGCGCTGGCTGCACAGGGTCTGATGCACCCCGGTAGCCGCGCAAAACCAAAAGTGGCGCGTACACGCAACAGTCTGCGGGTTACAGTGTAGCCATTCTGACAAGCTCTCGCCGCCGGACGGATTTTCTGGTAGATAAGTGATTGTTCCTGCAGTTGCAATCGAGCAACGGCAGGTGGCACGGCGTTTGCTCGCCGGGGAAAGTGCCTGTGGGGGAGTCAACTCAATGAACAACTTTCGCGCAACACTGCAATTTATCTATGGGGCGATGGGCAGCATCCTGCTGGCGGCACTGGCGTTGCCGGCTGCAGCGATAGATCTGAAGAATGCCGACGGATCGTGGACCTTCTCGCTGAATGGCAACGTGAACGTCGACTACATCTGGTCGAGCTGCGAAGACGCTAGCAGCGCGGTATCGGTCGGCGGCGGCCTGACCTGCGTCGGCACGGCCAGCGGCAGCAACGTCTCGAACATCGGCAACGGCTTGTTGCCGGCCGCATTCGTATTCGGCGTGGCCACGACCCAGGCCGGCATCGACATCACCGGGCACCTGGGCCTCTATCCGGGTATCGCCACCAACGACGGTGGCAGTCCCAACCTGCAGGCCGGTACCAGCAACGGCTCGTCCAACACTGCGCTCGGAACCACCGGCCTCGATGTCCGCCAGGTGTACATGACCTTCGGCAACAAGAGCATGGGCACCTTCACCCTGGGGCGGCAGATCGGGCTGTTCGGTGCCGACGCCATTCTCAACGACATGACGCTGCCCGGCGTCGGCGCGCCCGGCTCAGCCGCCAGTGCCGCGCCTTCCAACACGACACTCGGTGGCATCGGCTGGGGGTACATCTACACCGACTGGCTCGCGCAGATCGATTACACGACGCCCGACATTTCCGGCTTCAGCTTCACGGTGGGTGTGTTCGATCCGCTCAACTCGCTCACCGAGCCCGCCGATGCGACCGTGGAGCCGAAGAAGGCGCCGGGATTCCATGGGAAGGTGAGCTTCACGCTGCCCTTTTCCGATACCGCGAAGCTGTACGCCTCGGTGGCGGGCCTGTCACAGAAGCAGAACTACGACAGTCTCAGTCTCGGGACCTACGATTACACCGGTAACGCTGTCGACGTGTTCGTGAAGCTCGATATCTCGAACCTCGAGGTGTTCGGCTACTACTACCACGGCACCGGTGTCGGCACGACCGCGCTTTTCCTGCTCGGGGCCTACAACGGCCAGACGCGCAAGTCAGATGGCTACCTGGCGCAGGCCACCTACAAGTTCGGGGCGCTCAAGGTGGGAGTCCAGTACGGCGAGAGCAAGCTCGATTACGCCAACTCCGCAGACCAGGGGGCCAATCCCAGTCTGCTGCAGAGCAACCGCAAGGGGACGGTGGGATTTTATTACTCACTCACCGACAACCTGACATTGCTTGCCGAAGGAAGCGAGACGAAGAGCTACGCGCACGTCGCTGGGCCCAACGGCGACCACAACAGCGGCACCACCATCAACGCAGGCGCGTTCTTCAAGTTCTGAGCAAGGAGCGCACCGTGATCATCGTGAGCGTGCTGTATCCGAATGGACCCGGCAGCAAGTTCGATCTCGACTATTACCTCAAGCGCCACATGCCAATGGTGCAGCAGCGGCTCGGTGCGCCGCTGAAGCGTGTGGCGGTCGAGCGCGGGCTCGCAGGTGGTGCACCCGGTGCGCCGCCGCCTTTTCTGGCGGCGGCGCACCTGCATTTCGACTCGGTCGAGGCGTTTCAGGCCGCATTCGGCCCGCACGCCGAGCCCATCCTGTCCGATGTGCCGAATTACACCAACACTACGCCGGTGATCCAGATCAGCGAGGTCAGTCTGTGATGCCGCGGAGTTCGATCGAGGCCTAGCCGTCAGCTTGACAACGGCGGCCGGCGCGCTGCCCGGTGCTGTGTCACTTGTGACACACAGCTTCTGGCAGCCATGGCAGTGAAGGCGCAGCGAGGCGCTTTTGCTGCAGATTCAGGGGAATGGGAATAGGATGCCGAGTCTGGCTATCAGGTCGTGTTCAAGAGCAAAAAAGTAGCGTGGTGGGGTCTGTCAGTGAGGATGTGGGCGCGCAGGCCGGTGGTTTCGACGCACGCAGCGTGCGCTCGAGCGGGGCCTCAGCGGTATGCCAAGACGTAACAAACTCGCATCCGGGAGAACGTAACAAAATCGAATGTAGGAGAAGTGCGTATGCGATTCGAACGCGTTAGAAGTCTGTGCATCCCGTGTGCCGCGGTGGCACTGGGAGTGGCGTGCGCAGCGGCACTGGGGGATGAGGTCACCGATCGCTCGAAGGATGCCAATCTCTGGGCAGCCCCGGGCGGCGATCAGTCGCTCACCCGGCACAGCGCGCTGAAACAAATCAACACCTCGAATGCCGGGCAACTGCAGATGGTGTGGTCGCAGTCGAGCGGCACGTTGCGCGGACACGAAGGGCAACCGCTCGTGGTCGTGGTCAACGGCAAACCGATGATGTACATGGAGAGCGGCTGGCCGAACATCATCCAGGCGCTCGATCTGAGCGATCCGGATCATCCGAAGGAAGTCTGGAACTACAAGAAGACCACCAACCGCGATGACTCGGCGGTGCCGCGCGCCTGTTGCGACACGGTGAACCGCGGACCCTCGTTCGCAGATGGCAAGCTGGTGTTCGGCACTCTGGACGGCTACGTCATCGCACTCGATGCCGCGAGCGGCAAGGAAGTGTGGGTCGACAAGGTTGCCTATCCGGATAAAGGCGAGACCATTACTCCCGCGCCGATCATTGCCGATGGCAAGGTGCTCATCGGCTTCGGTGGCGATGAGTTCGCGGCGCGCGGCGCCTTCTTTGCCTTCGACCTGCAGACCGGCAAGCAGGTCTGGCATTGCTACAACACCGGTAGCGACAGCGACGTGTGCCTCACCAAGGACACCAACAAGAAGCATCCGGAGTACGGCACTTCCGGCAAGGATGTGGGTATCCATAGCTACCCCGGTGATGAGTGGAAGCGCGGCGGCGGCGCCATGTGGGGTTGGTACAGCTACGACCCTGAGCTGAAGCTCGTATATGCCTCGAGCGGCAACCCCGGCCTGTGGAGTCCGCAATACCGCTGCGGCGCGAATCCGGTGACGCAGGAAGCCTGCAACAGCGGCAAGTGGGACAACAAGTGGTCGATGAGCATCTTCGCGCGCAAGGTGGACACCGGCGAAGTCGTGTGGGTCTACCAGATGACGCCGTTCGATCAGTGGGACTACGACGGCATCAACGAGAACATGCTCGAAGAAGCGACGGTCGACGGCAAGCCGCACAAGATCCTGATCCACTTCGATCGTAACGGCTTCGCCTACGTGCTCGACCGTACCGACGGCACGCTGCTGCGCGCCAATAAGTACGTGACGACCAACTGGGCGGAGAAGGTCGACATGAAGACCGGCCGGCCCGTGAAGGTCTTCGAGCATTCCCCGCTCAAGGCGCACGACAACACGCAGGCCTGCCCGTCGGCGATGGGTGGTAAGGATCAGCAGCCCTGCGCCATCGATCCGAGCGAGCCAGGCATGGCGTATTGCCCGACCAACAACTGGTGCATGGAGGATGAGCCGCAGGAGCGCTCGCACACCCAGCAGGGCATCGTGTACGTGTTCGCCAACGTGTACATGTACCCCGAGAAGCCGGGCATCACGGGCAAGTTGAAGAAGTTCAACGTGCTGACCGGCGAGACGGTGTGGGAGATTCCCGATCCGTATCCGAACTGGGGCGGCGCGCTCGTGACCGACGGTGGGCTCGTGTTCTACGGAAGCCTGAACGGCGACTTCCGTGCCGTCGACCGCGCGAGCGGCAAAGTGCTGTGGCAACGACGCCTGGGGTCCGGGATCATCGGCAATCCCATCACCTACAGCGTCAACGGCAAGCAGTACGTCTCGGTGTGGAGCGGCATCGGTGGCTGGATCGGACTGCCGGTCACGGCAGGACTTGATCTGAACGACAAGTTCGGCGCCATCGGGGCCACTGCCATGACCAAGGCAGCCAACCTGAGCATGATCCCGCAGGGTGGAACTCTCTACACCTTCGCGGTCGAAAAGGAGTAGAGCCAGCCAGCCATTGCGGCCGGTGAGAGATCGACACGCGCCCGGCGTTGAGCCGGGCGCGTGCCGGACCGCCCGCAAGGACAAGCCCGAGGGCCCTAAGCGAATGACAGTTTGGATGAGGAGCCGGTCAGTGCTCGCTGCGGTACTGGCCTTCGCGGCGGTCACGCTGTTGGCCGCACCGCGCACGACGCAGGCGGCCCTGCGCGTGTGCGCCGACCCAGGGAACATGCCGCTATCCAACAATCGCGGCGAAGGGCTGGAAAACAAACTTGCCGAGGTACTCGCGCGCGCGCTCGGCACGAACGTAACGTATTACTACCGCCCCGGAGTCGAGCGCGGGCTGATCCGCAACACGCTCGATGCGGAGCAATGCGACGTGATGCTCGACATGCCGGTCGACTCCGACGACGTCCTGACGACCACGGCGCTCTATCGCACGACCTTCGTGCTCGCTTACCGCAGCGACCGCGGCCTGGACATCAAGAGCCTCGACGATCCACGCCTGAAGACCCTGAAGGTCGGGGTGTACGAGACTTCCTCGATCCGTGAGGCCCTGGCCGATCATGGTGTGGGCAAGGTCGAGGTCCACTATCTGAGCCACAATGCCGATCTGGTCCCCGAAAATCAGCCGAGCTATCAGATCCAGCAGGTGATCGACGGCAAGCTCGATGTGGCCGCAGCCTGGGGACCGCTCGCCGGCTACTACAAGGCGGTGAAGCACGCGCCGTTGACCATCCAGCCGGCCAACCTCATGGACGATTACGTGCCGCTGCAGTTCGATTTGGGCCTGGCGGTCCGGCGCAACGATCATGAGCTGCAGCGCCGTCTCGAGCAGGCCATGCACGAGCAGCGGGATGCGTTGCGGGCGGTGCTGGTGGAATTCGGCGTGCCACTGGTGAGCTGCGACAGCTGCGTGGTGAGCGGCGATCTACCCGCCCACGCTCCCTACAAGGCGCGTGAACCGGCGTCTCCCACGCGCGCCGCGCCGGCGGTCAGCATCGCGCAACTGGACGACTGGCTCGCGCACGGCGCCAATGTAAACACCGAGCTCAACAACGCGGTGTTGGCGGACGACAAGGCGCGCGTGAGCTATCTGCTCGACAAAAAGCACGCCTCGCTCAGCGCCCTCGATCTGCAGGGTGAGACCCCGCTGCATCACGCGCTGCAGCTGCGCTCCACCGAGATGGTGAGCTTCCTGATTGCACGGGGTGCGGACGTCAACCAGCGCGACCGCGATGGCTGGACGCCGCTCATGACTGCGGCGTATGGAGATGATGCCGTCGACGTCAAGGTGCTCATCGCGCACGGGGCCGATCCGAACGCGGTGAGCGCGCAGAACTTCACTCCGCTCGGTATCGCCGCCCAATACGGCAAGAGCAAGGCTGCGCTGGCGCTCCTCGACGGCGGCGCCGATCCGGCGCGGGCGATTGGCGATGCTGGCTACACGCCGTTGATGCTCGCCACCGCGAACCACGACGCGCAGGTGGCGCGCGCACTCATCCAGAAGGGCGCGGACGTCAACGCCCATAACGGTGGCGGCGTCACCGCGCTCATGATCGCCGCCGCCGGGAGCCGTGCCGACATGGTGGAGCTGCTGGTGCAGGCAGGCGCCAATGTGCAGGCGCAGACCGAACGGGGAGACACGGCGCTATCCATCGCCCGCACCAAGGGCGACGAGAAGGTCATTCGGCTGCTCGGCGGGGCAGCGGCGCATCCGGGAGCGTAAGCAGGGACGCGGCTATAGCAAGGTGGATGAGGTGCGCTGTGCTCAGGCAGACATTGACCATTGGTATTCTCGGGCTGGCGATCACGGCGCTTTACGCGCAACAGTCGCCGCCGCCGCCCGCCTCCGGCACGGCGCCGGCTACCTCCAACGCACCTGCTGCAGGAGCTGCGGGCGCCGCCGGCGGCACCATGCCCCCGGTGCAGCGCGCGGACGCCATCCCGAAGGGGCAGCTGAAGAATCCCTATTCCGACACCGATGCCGCAGCGGTCCAGGCCGGCCAGAAGCTGTACATGAACTACGGCTGCAGCGGCTGCCACGGCGGCACCGGGGGCGGTGGCATGTGCCCGGCTCTCACCAACGATGTGTGGGTGTATGGTGGCGATGACGACACGCTCTTCAGATTGATCGCCTATGGGAGCGACGCCATGCAGAGCAAAGGCTACAGCCGCAAAGGACAGGAGAACGTGGTCGGCGCGATGCCGCCGATGGGGCAGATCATAAAAACGGACGATGACTTGTGGCACATCCTTGCGTTCGTGCGCTCGAACTACCACGGTGCGCCGGAGTGCAAGTTAGGTTGCGAGGCTAAATAGTCAGACGCCGCGAAGATGGCCTGGAGGGGGGCTCAGTCATGATACGTGCGCGACCCGCGCCACACAGCTCTGCCGACCTCATCGGCAGTCTGGTTCGCAGACACGGTGCCGAGCTGCCGATCAGCGAGGTCGTGCGGAGCTCATGGAGCCGCTGCGTCAACAACTACGCGCTCGATCCCGACGAGAGGAAACGGCCCAACTCCGTGGAGGGTGCGGACCTGCAGGCGCGCCGCGAGCGTCTCGGTGTGCTGCTCGACATTGCTCGCATCGAGATGGAGGCGCTGGGAAAGCTCATCCGGCATTCCGAATACAGCATCGTGCTCACCGACCGCGACGGGGTAATTCTCAACTGCCTGGGCGATAGCGGCTTCTCTGCCACCGCGCGCCGCGCCGGTCTGCGCGAGGGCGTCATGTGGAGCGAGCGCGAGATGGGCACCAACGGTATGGGGACCTGCCTCACCGCCCGCCGCCCGGTCGTGATCCACCGCACCGATCATTTCCTGACGCAGAACACACAGCTCACCTGCTCGGCGGCGCCGATATTCGACATGCGTGGCGAACTGCTCGCCGCGCTGGACATCTCCGGGGCCTCGGCCAACTTCCAGAGTCACACGCTGGCGCTGGTCGATATGGCTGCGCAGAACGTGGAGAACCGCACGCTGCTCTCCGCCTGCAAGGAGTATCACCTGGTACGCTTTCACAACTGCCCGGAGTTCGTCAGCACCCCCGGCGAAGGCGTGCTGGCCTTCGACGACCAGGGTCTCATCAAGGGAGCGAACCGTGCCGCGCTCAAGCTGCTCGGCGAGTGCGATCACGAGTCCCTGTGCGGCCAGCCGGTGGACAGGATCCTCGACACGAGTTTCGCGGTGCTCATGCGCCTCGCGGAACACCGCGGTTATCTGGCAGAGCCACTGAGTCCCAGGGCCGCGAGCCGGCGCTGGTTCGCCAGCGTGCATGCCCGTGTGCAACCGCGGCGTTCTGCCGAGGCCGCGGCGGCCGCGGTGCCGGCGGCGGGCGCATCCCGCGGCGCGGTGGCGCGCGGCGCGCTCGAGTGCCTGCATTCCGCCGATCCGACCATGCGCCACAACGTCGAGGTGCTGCGGCGAGTCATCGATCGCGACATTTCCGTGCTGCTGCTGGGCGAGACCGGCACCGGCAAGGGTTACTGCGCACGCGCGATTCACAACGGCAGCAGCCGTGCGGACAAGCCGTTCGTGACCGTCAACTGCGCCGCCATTCCCGAGACCCTGATCGAAAGCGAGCTCTTCGGCCACAAGCCCGGTGCTTTCACCGGTGCCACCCGCGAGGGCGGGATGGGCCGGATCCTGCAAGCCAACGGCGGCACGCTGTTTCTGGATGAGATCGGCGACATGCCGGTCGCTTTGCAGGCGCGGCTGCTGAATGTGATCGAGGACCGCGAGGTGATGCCGCTCGGGGGCAACAAGGTCGTGAGTGTCGACATACGCGTGATCAGCGCGACCCAACATCACCCCCTCGACATGATCGCCAAGGGGCAGTTCCGTGAGGATCTCTACTACCGTCTCAATGGGATAACGGTTTGTCTGCCCTGCGTGCGTCAGCGCACGGATGTGGCGGAGCTGATTCGCAAGTTGCTCAACGGCGAGCCCGATGGCACGCAGCTCGAGATCGAGCCGGCGCTGCTCGAGCGGCTGGTGCGCCACTCCTGGCCCGGCAACGTGCGCCAGCTGCGCAACGTGCTGCGCACGATGCTGGCGCTGCGCAGCTCCGATCGGCTCGCGCTCACGGATTTCAACGAACGGTGGCTCGATGGAGGCGTGGCGGACGCGCCTGCGGACGTGCCCCGCACCGCGGCCGACGGTGCGGAGGCGAGCATGCTGAGCGAGGCGGAACGCGATGCGCTGCGGCGCACGCTGGAGATGTGCCAGTGGAACGTCAGCGCCGCCGCGGCGCGGCTGCACATCAGTCGCCGCACCATCTACCGCAAGATTCATCGACACGGACTGCTGCGTCACGCCCACAACCTCGGGGCGGACATGCAGCGGTCCGAATGAGTTCCGCAGCGGGACTCTAAGACGTCGCGTACAACCCAGAGGCGAGGCAGGACTACGATGGCTATCAAGATTCACCCGATGGTGGATGACGGAGTAAAAAAAGGTAACCCCGGCTTCGCCGGCGGCACGCTCACCTGCAAGTGCAGCAGTAATCCGGTGACCGTGCGTATCGGATCGAACGTGGCGTTCAATCACGCCTGCGGCTGCACCAAGTGCTGGAAGCCGCAGGGAGCGACGTTCTCCATTGTTGGCGTTGCGGGCCGCGACAAGGTGTCGGTGACCGCCAACGGCAACAAGCTGAAGATCGTCGACGAGAAGGCGCCGATCCAACGCTATGCCTGTACCGGCTGCGGCGTGCACATGTATGGGCGCATCGAGAACAAGGCGCACCCGTTCTACGGGTTCGACTTCTTCCACACCGAGCTCTCGAAGGAGCCGGGATGGGAAGAGCCGCGCTTCGCGGCCTTCGTATCCTCGATCATCGAGGCGGGCACCAAACCGGACCAGATGGGCGCGGTGCGCAGCAGACTCAAGGAGCTCGGTCTCGAGCCCTATGATTGCCTGTCGCCGGCGCTGATGGACCTGATCGCCACGCACACCGCCAAGGCCAAGGGCGTACTCGCCTAAGGCACCGGTGGACTGGAAGCCCCGCGCGAGCGCGCGGGGCTTTGCTTCGGACTCCTAACCGCTTCCGAATCAGGAAGGCTGCCGCTATGAAAACACGCGCCGCGATTGCTCCCGCCGCCGGCAAGCCGCTGGAAATTGCCACGGTGGACCTCGATGGCCCGAAGGCCGGCGAGGTGCTGGTAGAGCTCAAGGCTACCGGCATCTGTCACACGGATGAGTTCACACGCTCGGGCGGCGATCCCGAAGGCCTGTTCCCCTCGATCCTCGGGCACGAGGGAGCGGGCATCGTGGTCGATGTGGGTCCGGGCGTGACCTCGGTGAAGAAGGGCGATCATGTCATTCCGCTCTACACGCCCGAGTGCCGCCAGTGCAAGAGCTGCCTGTCGCGCAAGACCAACCTGTGCACCGCGATCCGCGCGACGCAGGGCAAAGGCGTGATGCCCGATGGCACCAGCCGCTTTCACCTGGGCAAGGACACGCTTTACCACTACATGGGCTGCTCGACGTTCTCGAACTTCACCGTGTTGCCGGAAATCGCTGTGGCCAAGATCCGCGAGGATGCGCCCTTCGACAAGGTTTGCTACATCGGCTGCGGTGTCACCACCGGCGTGGGTGCGGTGATCAACACCGCCAAGGTGGAGCCGGGGGCCAACGTCGTGGTGTTCGGGCTCGGCGGCATTGGTCTCAACGTGGTGCAGGGCGCGCGCCTGGCGGGTGCCAACAAGATCGTCGGCGTCGATCTGAATCCGAACCGCAAGGCACTCGCCGAGCGCTTCGGCATGACCCACTTCGTGAATCCGAAGGAGGTCGAGGGTGACCTGGTGGGCCATCTGGTAGCGCTCACCGACGGCGGTGCCGACTACAGCTTCGAGTGCGTGGGCAATGTCAACCTCATGCGCCAGGCGCTCGAGTGCTGCCACCGCGGCTGGGGCGTGTCGGTCATCATCGGGGTGGCTGGCGCGGGTCAGGAAATCAAGACCCGGCCGTTCCAGCTGGTGACCGGCCGGGTGTGGAAGGGCACGGCCTTCGGCGGCGCGCGCGGGCGCACCGACGTGCCGAAGATCGTCGACTGGTACATGGACAAGAAGATCCAGATCGACCCGCTCATCACCCACACGATGCCGCTCGATAAGATCAACGACGGGTTCGATCTGATGCACGCAGGGACTTCGATCCGCAGCGTGGTCATCTACTGAGCCTTGCGCAGCAGCGGCGTGCGCGCGGTGCGCCGCTGCGCGCGAACGCGGTGGCCGCGACCCCGGTGGCGTAGCCGCAGGCGCCTGCGGAGCCGCAGGTGCGGTGTTATCTTGTGCGGCACACATCGCGAGACCGGAGCCATTCGATGAGCACCAGAGGTTCAGCCCGCGCTCGCGCCGCGACGTCCGCCGCACTGCTCGCTACCAGTCTGCTCATCAGCGTACGGGCCGGCGCAGCGGCGCAGGCCGCAGAGCGGCTGTATGTCTCCGATGAGACGGGCGGCAACGTCGTGATCGTAGATCCGCAGCAGCAGCGCGTGCTCGCGCGTATCGCCGTCGGCAAGCGGCCGCGGGGGATTCAGATTGCAACGGATCTGCGCAAAGTGTACGTCGCGCTGTCGGGCTCTCCCATCGGGGGACCGAACGTAGACGAATCGAAGCTGCCGCCACCGGATCGCCGTGCCGACGGCATCGGGGTGGTGGATCTCGGCTCGCAGAAATTGCTCCACACCTATCAGAGTGGTGCGGATCCCGAGACGTTTGCGCTGTCGCACGATGGCAAGACGCTGTACGTGTCCAACGAGGACGTCGGACAAATGTCGGCGGTCGATCTCGCCAGCGGCAAGGTGCGCGCCACCGTTGCGGTGGGCTCTGAGCCGGAGGGCGTGGCGGTGAGCGATGACGATCGCATCGTTTACGTTACCTGCGAGACTGCCAACAGCATCTACGTGGTCGATGCCCACAGCATGAAAGTGCTGGCGCAGATTCCTACCGGCAAGCGCCCGCGCGCGATTTACCTGGCGAGCGCAGCCCAGCGCGGCTACGCCACCGATGAATTCTCCGCGGCGCTGACGGTATTCGATACCCATGACTTCAAGCCCGTGGCCACCCTGCAGCTCGGAGATCCCGGTGCGGTCCGCCCGATGGGCATCGCCTCGACCGACGGCCGCAAGCTCTACGTCACCACCGGCCGATTCGGTGCGCTGCTGGAGGTCGATCCGGAGTCGGCGCGCGTCGTGCGCACCGTTGAAAAGGTCGGGCAGCGCCCCTGGGGCCTCGCCCTGAGCCGCGACGGGACGCGGGCCTACACCGCCAACGGTCCATCAGGCGATGTGTCCGTCATCGATGTGCCCTCGGGACGCGTCGAGGCGCGTATCCCGGTGGGAGGAAGTCCCTGGGGTGTCGTCGCGGCCCCGTGGAATGCGGTCGCGGACGGCGGCGGCCCTCAGCAGCCTGCCGAAGGCGGAATCTGGAAGGCGGTGGTGCCGGCGAAGGGAACCATGCATGGCGAGTTCGACGGCAACGATCCCATCGGCCTCACCGCAGGCGTCAGAATCCAGGCGGACTGCTCGATCAACTGGGTCGACCCGGATGCGGGCCAGCTCTACTGCTTCGCGAGCGCGACATCGCTGGTGGTCTTCCTCGATGCGCCCCGGACCTACCTGGAACGCGCGCGCCTGGAGTGGCAACGCCTCGGGCGCAGCAGCTGAGCGCGTTCAGGGTACGACGTGGGAGGTGCCGAGGTCCTTCCACTCGTAGCGCGGCACCTGTATCCAGTGACCGTCCTTGAGCTCGGGCACCTTGTGTACCCGGCTCTGCTCGACCGTCATGACACCGTTTTTGTCGGTGATCCAGAAGTCAACGTCGTAGATCTGATCCTTGGTGCCGACCGCCCGAAAATCGGTGCAGGCGAAGTAGTGCCCGTTGTCATCGAGCTGGCGCACGGGTTGGTGAGTGTCGACGAACTGCAGATCGAGGACCTTGCCGGTCTTGTCGTCCTTCAGGTGGAAGACGCCGTTATTCTTGGCCTGCTCGGCGAGTGCGCCACGCTCGACCGCCGACATCACTTCCCAACCCCGTTTCTGCGCCATGTGCCCCGGATGCTCGGAGGCGGGAATCCACCACCACGGTATCGGTGAGCGTGCCGTGAGCGCCCATTTGCCCTCCGCCTGCACCGGCTCCTTGTAGATCCGGGTCTCCTGAATGATGAGCTGCCCGTTGGCGGGCACGACCCAGAAATCGATCAGGTAGCGCTTGGCAGCATCGGCCTGATCGTGAAATTTCACGTCCGGGAAGAAGCCGTACCCATCGATGGTGCGCGTGAAGTCGACGTCGTCGAAGGCGAGCTTGAGCTGCTGCCCGTTCAGCGGATCCTCGAGCGGAAAGGCTCCGTTGTTGGCCTTGCTCTTCTCCTCGACGGTCTTCCTGACCAGGGCCTCGGCATCGCTGGCGGTGAAATTCTGCATCGCCTTCTCGGTGGACTCGACGCTCGCGGCAGCGGCAAACTCGTGCGCCTTCTGCAGATTGCCGCTGGGATCCTGGAGGAAGCTCTTCTTCGCCGACTCACTGCTGAAGCAGTAGACCTTGCCGTCCTTGTCGGTCCAGGTGATCGCGCAGTTGGTCGCGACGTGCTGCCCTTCGGCGAGCCCTTCGGCGCATTCCCCGCCGAACTGCACCTGCGGATTGGACGTCGGCGTATCGGCGGCCACGGCGCCGCCGAGAGGGAAGGTCGCGAGCACCAACAGTAACGCCGCGCGCCGAAACATCAACGCCATAGACCTGTATCGTACTCCGGGCGCGCACTGACTGCGCGGCGGAAACCGGGCCTGGAGCGCAGCTCGGACGCGAGCTGTGCGCGCTCACAGCCGGTCGCGATGCCGCCATTCGCCGAACTGGCTCGGGTCGTTGCCGTGGCTGAAGTGCCTGGCGAGAAAGGCCTCACCGGTCTCGAGGACGAAATAGCGAAAGGCCTCGGCCGCCGGCGACAAGGCCTTTGCCAGCGTGTTGACGACATGCCAGCGCCGCATGACCGGCAACCCCTCCGTCTCGGGAGCGGCGATCAGGTGGTGATCGAGCTCGAGACCCACGGTGTGCAGCGACAGCAGCGCCACACCCATGCCCGCCATCACCGCCTGCTTGATCGCCTCGTTGCTGGACATCTGCATCACGATCCGGGGGGTCATCTGGTGCGCTTCCATGTACTCATCGAGCGCGGCGCGCGTTCCCGAGCCCGGCTCGCGCACGATGAACCCTTCGGTCATGAGAGACCTCGCCGAGACCTTCTCCATGCGCGCGAAGGGGTGCTCGACAGAGGTGACCAGCCCGTGAGGGTGCATCGCGAAAGGCTCCGAGCGCGTCGGCCAGTTCTGCGGCGGCCTGCCCATGATGGCGAGCTCCACCCGTCCCTCGCGCAGCAGCGCGACGACTTCGTCACGGTTGTTGCCGACCTCCAGTCGCACCTCGACGCCCGGATGCTCATCTCGAAATCGCACCAGCAGGCGCGGCAAGAAATATTTCGCGGTGCTCACCATGGCGACATCGAGCACACCGGTCTTGAGGCCCCGAAAGCGGGCCACCATGTCCTGCGCATCGCGCATGGCCGCCAGCACCCGCTGGGTATAGGCGAGCACGTACTCGCCCACCATCGTCAGAGACACCTTCCGGCTCGAACGATCGAACAGCGGCAACCCGACCTCGGTCTCCAGCTCCTTGATCTGCATGGATACCGCGGGTGGCGTCAGCCCGAGCTCCTCAGCCGCCCGTACAAAGCTCAGATGGCGCGCGACAGCCGAGAAGACCCGCAGCTGCTTCAGTGTCGCGTTCTTGAGCGTAGCCGGCTTCATTAAGGTCCGCTTAACGTGTCGCTAACTAAAAGTGACTTTACCTGAATGATAGGCGCCCCCTAGAGTCCCAACAAGCCATTAAACAGGGCGGAGACGATGGCAAGTGACACCAGGATAGCCCGCGGCACCGGTCCCACCGCGATCACCGACGTTGCACGGCGCTATAAGGCCGGCGTTCTGAAATACCGGCAGATGGGTTACTGGGACCCGGACTACCAGCCCAAGCCGACCGATACGCTCTGCCTTTTCCGCATCACGCCTCAGGACGGCGTAGACCCGGTCGAGGCTGCGGCGGCGGTCGCCGGGGAATCGAGCACCGCGACCTGGACGGTCGTCTGGACTGACCGGCTCACGGCCTGCGACAACTATCGTGCCAAAGCCTTCCGTGTGGAGCCCGTCCCGAACTCACCCGGGCAGTTCTTCGCCTGGGTGGCTTACGACCTCACTCTGTTCGAAGAGGGCTCGATCGCGAACATGACTGCGAGCCTCATCGGCAACGTCTTCAGCTTCAAGCCCCTCAAGGCCGTGCGGCTCGAAGACATCCAGATTCCTCCAGCCTACGTGAAGACCTTCAAGGGTCCTCCGACGGGCTTGGTCGTCGAGCGCGAGCGGCTCGACAAATTCGGCCGACCGCTGCTCGGCGCCACCACCAAACCGAAGCTCGGGCTGTCGGGCCGCAACTACGGCCGTGTCATCTACGAGGGTCTCAAGGGCGGCCTCGACTTCATGAAGGACGACGAGAACATCAACTCCCAACCCTTCATGCACTGGCGCGACCGCTTCCTTTACGTGATGGACGCCGTCAACAAGGCGAGCGCGGCCACCGGCGAGGTGAAGGGCTCATATCTCAACGTCACCGCTGCGACCATGGAGGATATGTATGAGCGAGCCGAGTTCGCCAAGGAACTCGGTTCGGTGGTGGTCATGATCGATCTGGTGATCGGCTGGACTGCGATCCAGAGCATGTCCAACTGGGCACGCCGCAACGACATGATCCTGCACATGCACCGCGCCGGCCACGGCACTTACACCCGGCAGAAGAGCCACGGGGTGAGCTTCCGGGTGATCGCCAAGTGGCTGCGACTCGCCGGCGTCGATCACCTGCACGCCGGCACCGCCGTGGGCAAGCTCGAGGGCGACCCGCTCACGGTGCAGGGTTACTACAACGTTTGCCGCGACAGCTATACCCGCCAGGACCTGACGCGCGGCATCTTCTTCGATCAGGACTGGTGCGACCTCCGCAAGGTAATGCCGGTCGCCTCCGGCGGCATTCACGCCGGGCAGATGCATCAGCTGCTCGATCTGTTCGGCGATGACGTGGTGTTGCAGTTTGGCGGCGGGACCATCGGCCACCCGGCGGGCATTCAGGCCGGCGCGGTCGCCAACCGCGTGGCCCTCGAGGCGCTGGTCAAGGCGCGCAATGAAGGCGAGGACATCCGCAGCAAGGGTCCTGACATTCTGCGCAAGACGGCCCGCTTCTGTGCCCCCTTGCAGCAGGCGCTCGATACCTGGGGTGAGATCACCTTCAACTACACCCCGACGGACGCCGCCGATTTCACGCCGACCGCAGCGGTTGCGCACTGAGCCGTCCAGCAGGAGCACCCATCGATGATGACCAACCCGGTAATGAAGATCACGCAGGGTCAGTTCAGCTTCCTGCCGGAGCTGACGGACGCGGAGATTTCACTGCAGATCGAATACGGCTTGCGCCGCGGTTACGCCTGGAGCGTCGAGTACACCGATGATCCGCATCCGCGCAATACCTACTGGGAAATGTTCGGCATGCCGATGTTCGATCTGCGCGATGCCGCGGGCGTGATGCTGGAGCTGCAGAACTGCCGCAAGACCTTCCCGCAGCATTACATCCGCCTGGTGGCCTTCGATGCCACTCGGGGCGTCGAGAGCATCGCCATGAGCTTCATCGTGCAGCGGCCCCCGAGCGAGCCGGGCTTCGGGCTCATCCGCCAGGAAGGCCCGGGTCGCACGCTGCGCTACACGGTACACGGCTACGGCACGGATCGTCCTGAAGGCGAGCGCAGCGGCGGATGAGCGAGTTGAGTACCCCGCTTTACTCGATCCCCGGCAGTGCATCCGGCAGTGCCGTGCAGGCTACCCCCACGGACGATTCGTCGCCAGTGGGCGCACCCGGGGCCGCCCACGGCGCGGCTCGCACCGTGACTGAAGTGCTCGCGGCGAGCCACGCGGGGGCGGTGTTCGATGAGCTCGATCGCGATCTGGTGGGTCTCAAATCCGTCAAGGCACGCATTCGCGACATCGCCGCCTTGCTGGTGATCGACAAGCTGCGGATGAATCTCGGCCTGCAGGCCCAGGCGCCGAGTCTGCACATGAGCTTCACCGGCAACCCCGGCACGGGCAAGACCACCGTGGCGCTGCGCATGGCCGAGATCCTCTTCCGCCTCGGCTACGTACGAAAGGGGCACCTGGTTGCGGTGACGCGCGACGACCTGGTGGGCCAGTACATCGGCCACACGGCGCCCAAGACCAAGGAAGTATTGAAGCGCGCCATGGGCGGTGTGCTGTTCATCGACGAGGCCTACTACCTCTACCGCCCCGAGAACGAGCGCGATTACGGACAGGAAGCGATCGAGATCCTGCTGCAGGTCATGGAGAACCAGCGCGATGACCTGGTCGTGATCCTGGCAGGCTACAGGGATCGCATGGAGCGGTTCTTCCGCTCCAATCCCGGCATGAGCTCACGTATCGCCCACCACCTGGATTTTCCGGACTATGCACCCGCCGATCTGCTGCGCATCGCCGAGAAGCTGCTCGAGGGGCACAACTACCAATTCGCCCCCGAGGCCCGCTGCGCGTTCGAGGAATATCTGCAGCATCGCGTCCGCCAGCCGCACTTCGCCAATGCCCGCAGTGTGCGCAACGCGCTCGATCGCGCCCGGCTCCGCCAGGCGAGCCGGCTGTTTGCCGAGCGCGAGCGCCCGTTCACGGCGCAGGAGCTGACCACGATCGAAGCTGGTGACATCCGCGCCAGCCGAGTGTTCCAGGCTGCCGCCGTGCAGACGGAAAACTGAGCCACAAGGAGTCGCGACGATGCACCTCGGGCGTACCACGCTCTCGAAATTTCTGATCCAGCAGCTCACCGGTATCCCCGGCGCGAGCGACCTCGGTGCATTGCTGGTCGACGTCGCCGCCGCCGTGAAAGCGATCGCGGCGATGACGGCCAAAGGTGCGCTCGATGGCTATCTGGGCGAGCACGGCGGCAAGAACGTGCAGGGTGAGACACAGCAGAAGCTCGACGTGCTGGCGCACGAGGTGATGATCCGCAGTTGCGAGTGGGGCGGGCTGCTCGCCGGCATGCTGTCCGAGGAGTTGTCGGGACCTTATCCGATACCGGGCGAATATGTGCGCGGCCGTTACCTGCTCGCCTTCGACCCGCTCGATGGCTCCTCCAACACCGACGTGAACGTGGCGGTGGGCACGATCTTCTCGGTGCTGCGCCACGAGCACAGCGAGCCGCCCTGCAGCGCGGATTACCTGCAGCCGGGCCAACGTCAGGTGGCTGCGGGCTACGCCATCTACGGCCCCGCGACCATGCTGGTGATCACCGTCGGCAAAGGTGCCCACGGCTTCACGCTCGACCGCGAGATCGGCAACTTCATCCTCACCCATCCGGACCTGCAGATCCCTGCCGACAGCAGCGAGTTCGCCATCAACACGAGCAACGCGCGCTTCTGGGAGCCGCCGGTCCACCGCTATGTGAGCGAGTGCCAGGCGGGCAGAACCGGCATACGCGCGCGCGATTTCAACATGCGCTGGATCGCCTCGCTCGTCGCCGAGGCACACCGCATCCTGATGCGCGGTGGGGTTTTCATGTATCCGCGGGACACCAAGGACCCCAACCGGCCGGGCCGGCTGCGGTTGCTGTACGAAGCCAACCCGATCGCGCTGCTCATCGAGCAGGCGCGCGGGCTGGCGACGACCGGTTACGAGCGTGTCATGCAGATCAAGCCCGATGCGCTGCATCAGCGGGTGCCGCTGATCATGGGTTCGCGCAACGAGGTCGAGCGCATCGAGCGTTACCACAGCGAGTATCAAAGCGGCGCCGACCGGCCGTTCAGCTCGCCGCTCTTCAATGAGCGCTCGCTATTCCGCCCGGAGGCGCGGATGTGAATCGGAAGGCACCTGCATGTCCACCAAGCATCCGGTAATCGCCGTCACCGGCTCCTCGGGCGCCGGCACCACCACCGTCATGAGGAGCTTCGCGCACATCTTCCGCCGCGAGGGCATCAAGGCGCAGGTGATCGAGGGCGATTCCTTTCATCGCTACGACCGCGCAGAGATGCGCGAGCGCGTGCAGGGCGGCGACCGCGGCCGCGAGCCCCCGATCAGTCACTTCGGGCCCGAGGCCAACCTGCTCGCGGAGCTCGCCGGCACGTTCGCCGAGTACGGTGCGTCCGGGCGTGGCCAGGTGCGCCGCTACGTGCACGATGCTGCCGAGTCGCGCCAGCTCGGGTGCGCGCCGGGTACCTTCACCGACTGGCAGCCGATGGCCTCCGACAGCGAGCTGCTGTTCTACGAGGGCTTGCACGGGGCCTACGTGGGTGGTGGCATCGATGTGGCCCGGCACGTCGATCTGCTGGTCGGGGTGGTGCCGATCGTGAATCTCGAATGGATCCAGAAATTGCACCGGGACCGCAACCACCGCGGCTACAGTCAGGAGGCGGTCGTCGACACGATACTGCGCCGCATGCCCGACTACGTGAACCATATCTGTCCGCAGTTCAGCCGCACCCATGTCAACTTCCAGCGCGTGCCCACGGTCGACACCAGTAATCCGTTCATCGCCGAGGACATCCCCAGTGCCGATGAGTCCATGGTCGTGATCCGCTTCGCCAATCCCAAGGGAATCGATTTCCCCTACCTCACCTCCATGCTGCACGGCTCGTGGATGAGCCGGCCAAACAACATCGTCGTGCCGGGCGGCAAAATGGGTCTCGCGATCGAGTTCATTTTCACGCCCATGGTGTTGCGGCTCATGGATCGCAAGCGACGCGCCTAGCCTCGGAGCCTGTATGCCTGCTCACCTCGACGCGCCGGCGCGCGCCGCACGATCACCCTGGAGTGCCGTGCGCGCGGTGCTGTTCGACCTCGATGGCACGCTGCTCGATACCGCCGCGGACATCACCCGCGCCCTGAACCGCGCACTCGCCGAGCTCGGCCTGCCGAGCCTCGCGCGCAGCGAGGTCAGCGAGCTCATCGGGCGCGGCGTCGCCGCACTCATAGAGCGTGTGCTCGAGCGCTTCGGCGCGGCCGGGAAGGCCGCCGATGGCACGCGGCTGCTCGCTCGATTTCACCATCATTACGAGCGCCTGCACCGTCACGGCGAGATTGAGACGCGCGTCTACCCGGGAGTGGCGCGCGGGCTCGCTGAGCTGCACGCGCTCGGCCGCAAGCTCGCGGTCGTGACCAACAAGCCGCGCAGCATGGCTGTCGAGCTGCTGGCCCGGTCGGGTCTGGATCAATGGATCGCGTCAGTGGTCGGCGGGGACAGTGGATTGCCGCGCAAGCCGCATCCGCGGCCTTTGCTGCACGCGTGCGAGTTGCTCGGGGTGCCGCCGGCTGATGCGCTGATGGTCGGGGACTCGCACATCGACGTGTTGGCCGCGCGCGCGGCGGGATTGGCGGCCGTGGTTTGCGTTCCGTACGGGTACAACGAGGGCGTCGACCCGCGGACGCTGGCGTGCGATCTGTTCATCGAGAGCATCGGCGAGCTGCCCGCGGTGCTCGGTGCGCGAGCCGATCGCCTGCTCAGCGCAAGACCCGCGCACTGAGGAGCGTCATTGCAGGTGCAGGCGCAATCCTGCCCAGATGCCAAGCGGCGGAGCGGGGGAGAGCGCGTTCTCGTTGGTCCAGTTGGCCGGGTCGGGAATGAACGAGCCGTTGGGATTGAAGGAATTGCTGGTGAGGAAGCCGGCCGTGGCGTAGTGCCGATCGAAGAGGTTGATCAGTCGGGCGAAGAGCTCGGCGTGCTCATTGATGTGGAAGGTGGCCTGCAGATTCACTACTGCGTAGCCGGGAACTGAGCCGCTGCCGGCGATATAGGCGCCCGCCGCGTTGGTCGCGCCGGCCTGGTTGGCGTTGTTCTCGTTGCCGTGCAGGAACGATCCGGAGGCGGCGACCAGGTTGGCGCCGACGTTCCAGCGCGTGCCGAGCCGGTAGTCGAGTATCAGCCGTCCGGTGTGCCGCGGGATGAGCGGCATGCGGTCGCCGGGGCGCACCTGGATGTCGCCGTCGGCGTCGGCGGTGCTGTTGGATGCAGCGTTGACCGAAAAGCTCGACTCGAAGGTGGCATCGACGAGGCTGTACATCAGCTGCCAGTGCAAGCGCCCCTGGAGACCGCCGAGCGCGAGGTCAAGTCCCTGGCGGCGCGTGCTGCCGACATTGGCGAAGTAGCCGGAGTTGGTGGCGGTGGCGACAAACTGTATGTCGTTGCTGTTGACGGTGCGAAATGCGTCGGCACTCCACACCAGCTTCTGCTCCGCGAGGCTGCCGCGTACGCCCACCTCGGCGGTCCGCGCCACCACCTGCTGGAGCGACGGGTCGCTGGCGAAGTCGTTGGGCAGTCCGCACGGCACCGCGGGATCCGCGCAGCCGAGCTCTATGACGGTCGGCGCGCGGCTCGCCTCGTTGTAGTCCGCGTAGAAGGTCAGAGTGCCGCGCGGTGTCACCGTGAAGCCGAAGGCCGGATTGACACGGCTGAAGGTGTGATCGCCCCCGAGCGGCCGCACCTCGTCGAAACCGTTGCCGAAATCAGCGATGTCGGTATCGACGCTGTAGCCCTCGAGTGTTTCGGTGCTGCGGTTATAGCGGATCGAGAAGGTGAGGTGCAGCAGCGCGTTCGGCGAGAGAGTGTCGGTGGCGTACACCCCATAGATGCGATTGTCGCCACTGAGTGAGATCACCGTCTGGTTGTTGAACGGACTCTCCTCATAGATGAGCATGCGGTCGGCCGAGAGCTGCCCGTACTGGTAGGACTGGGTGAAGGTGTCGCTCGAGTCGTTGTAGTCCGCACCCAGGATCGCCTGGTTCGCCCAGCCGAAAAGATCGTGCGAGTCGGTGAGCTGCAGGGCGACGCCGGCGGTGCGCTGAGTGATGCGGCCGGTGGCGTTCTGGCCGGGCGCGCACCAGGTGAGCGCGGCACGGCTCGCCGCTGCGGTAGTGCAATCGATGGGCGGACCGCCGTAGCCGTCATCGAGGTAACTGTCGTTGACGTTGCCGTTGATGGCGCCGGTGGCGAGATGACGATAGTAGACGTTGCCCGACAGCAGCAGCTTCGGCGTCAGGAACTGGGTGCCGGTCAGGTTGACGAAGTGGAGCAGATTCTCGGTGAAGTCGGGTGTGTAGCTGGTCTCGCGGTTGAAGTCCAGCATGCTTTGCGGCACCGCGCCGTTGCCGTAGAGACTGGTATCCGCATAGGTGTAGCTGAGATCGAGGTCGGTGTGCTCATTCTGCCAGCCGACCTTGCCGAAGGCCTGCCACAGGCGCGACGGCGAAAAGTTGCGCCAGCCGCTCTCGTCGAAGTAGCTGGCGGTCACGAAGTAATCGAAATTGCCGAGCTCGCCGCCGCTCTCGCCTTCGAAGGAACGCCGCCCGAAAGATCCGCCGTAGACCTCGAGCTCGGTTCCCGGATTGTCGTGGCCGCTCTTGGTGCGCACGGAGAGCGCGCCGCCGAGCGTGTTGAGGCCGAACACCGGGTTGGAGCCTGACATGAGCGTCAGCGTCGAGATGGCCGACTGCGGGATCAGATCCCAGTTGACGGTGTCGCCGAATGACTCGTTGACGCGCACTCCATCGACGTACACCGACAAGCCCTCGGGGGTACCGAGCAGCGGTGAAGCGGTGAAGCCGTGATAGTTGATGTCCAGCTGGAAGGGATTGGCGGCGCTTTCGCTGACGTTGACGCCGCTGAAGTTGTTGTTCAGGTAGTCGGCGAGGTCGAGGGTCAGCTGCCGGCGCATGTCCTCACTGTCGCCGGTCTGCACGTTGGCGGGCACTTGATTGAGCGGCAGGCCGAGACCTGACAGCGGGGTGTTGGCGATTACCGTGACCTGCGGCAGCTCCTGCGCCGCGGCCGGATTCGCGGCAGTCGCCGGCGGTGCATCACTCGCAGAGGCAACACCAGGCAGCGCTGAGCCAGCGACGCAAAGGAAGATCCGCAGCTGCAGAATCGCATTGGAATGTGGCATCAGCCGTCCGTAGCCCGAGTGTAAAGACGCTCTGCCGAATCCGTCCAGATGCTTCCGGGCGCTGGCGCGTGCTACCGTTGCGGCCCTCCCCGCGCGGAGAGCAGCACGTGATCGCAGTCTCGGGCATAGGCAGATTCGCCGTATTCGCCGCAGTGTTCGCGCTCGCGGGTAGCGCGTTGGCGCAAAACCCGCCGCTTGCCGGTGCGGTCCAGCAGGCGGCGCACCGCGACATCACACGCGCGGCTCTCGAGGGACCAATCCGCTTCCTGTCATCGGATCTGCTCGAGGGACGCGGCCCGGGCACGCGCGGCGATCAGCTCGCACGGCTCTATCTGCAGACGCGGCTCGAAGGCATGGGATACCAGGCGGCATTCGCCAATGGCGCCTGGCAGCAGCCCTTCGACATCGTCGGTATCAAGGGGCAGTTCCCGAACAGCTGGAGCTTCCAGGGTCGCGGCCAGCGCGTCGGTCTCGCCTGGCGCGAGGACTACATCGCTGTCAGCGGGGTGCAGAAAGAGAGCGTCGTCATCGACGATGCGGAGCTCGTGTTCGTCGGCTACGGCATCCAGGCGCCGGAGTTTCAGTGGGACGACTTCAAGGGCGCGAATCTCACGGGCAAGATCCTGGTGATGATGAACAACGATCCAGACTGGGATCCGAAGCTGTTCGCCGGCCAGCGCCGGCTCTACTACGGGCGCTGGGTGTACAAATACGAAAGCGCCGCGCGCCAGGGGGCAGCCGGCGCCATCATCATCCATACGACCCCGTCCGCCGGCTATCCGTGGCAGGTGATACAGAGCTCCTGGGGCGATGAGCAGTTCGCACTGCCGGCCGGCAACGAGCCGCATGTACGGGTGGAAGCCTGGGCGACCGAAGCTGCGGTGCGGCGGCTGCTGCAATCGAGCGGTTACGACCTGGACAAGCTCGTGGCCTCCGCGCACACGCGCGACTTTCATCCGGTGCCACTCGGCATACGCACCTCGATCACCTTCACCAACAAGATCTCGAGCGTGCAGACAGCCAATGTCGGCGGAGTGCTGCCCGGCAGTGATGCCCGACTCGCCGCGCAGCTCGTGGTGCTCTCGGCGCACCATGACCACTTCGGCATCGGCGAACCCGACGCGAGCGGCGATCGCATCTACCACGGTGCCGTCGACAACGCTTCCGGCTGCGCGCAGGTGCTGGCGATCGCGCAGGCGTTCGCGGCGCTGCCCGAACGGCCACGGCGCTCGGTGCTGGCGCTGTTCGTCGCGGGCGAGGAGCGGGGACTCCTCGGCTCGAAGTACTACGCCGAGCATCCAAGCGTGCCGGCGGGCCGGATCGCTGCCGATATCAACATCGACGGCGGCAACATCTTCGGCCGTACGCGCGATGCGACCTCGATCGCGCTCGGCAAGTCTTCGCTCGATGAGATCGCTGCCCGCGTCGCCGCCACCCAGGGCCGCGTAGTGAAGGGTGACCAGTTCCCCGACCGCGGTTACTACTATCGCTCCGACCAGTTCTCCTTCGCGCGCATCGGCGTGCCGGCGCTGTTCTTCGATGACGGCACCGATTTCATCGGCCG
>DATJFM010000071.1:0-43512 GCA_035495655.1 Steroidobacteraceae bacterium | reverse complement strand
AGGCCCTCGGCGTGAGCTCGCTGCGCGCACGGCTGCTCGGCTCGCTGCTCGCGGCCGTGGTGCTGGTTGGGGTGGTGGGCGGCTGGATCGTCTATCGCAACGCACTCGCGGAGGCGGACACCTTTTTCGACTATCACCTGCGGCAGACGGCACTCATTCTGCGTGATGAGCCGGTCGAGTACCTGCTCGCGCCGCGGCTGCCCTCCACCGATGCGACTTACGACTTCGTGGTGCAGGTGTGGTCGCTCGATGGCATACGCGTGTACCTCTCGCGCCCGCATGCGGTACTACCGGACATCACCACGCTGGGTTTCTCCACGGTCACGACGCGCGAAGGAGGTCGCTGGCGCGTGTTCGGCGTGCAGGCGGTCACGCGTGTCATCCAGGTAGCGCAACCGATGAGCGTACGCGAGCAACGCGCCGCGGAGCTCGCGCTGCAGACGCTGAAGCCCTTCGCCCTGCTGCTGCCGGTGCTGGCGCTCGTCATCTGGATCGCGGTGGGACATGCGCTCGAGCCGCTGCAGCGGCTCACCGCGCAGGTAAAGTCGCGGCGCGTCAACGCGCTCGACGCCTTGCCCGCGACGCAATTGCCGGATGAGGTGCAGCCGCTCGTGCTCGCGCTCAATGATCTGCTCGGCCGGCTGCGCGCCGCGCTCGAGCGCGAGCGCGCGTTCATGGCCGATGCGGCGCATGAGCTGCGCACCCCGCTCACCGCTCTGTATCTGCAGACCGGCATGCTGGCGCGCGCCAGCAGCGAGGCGGAGCGTGAGGCAGCCATGAGCACCCTCGCGGCGGGTGTACAGCGGGCCATCCGGCTGGTGGAGCAGATGCTCGCACTCGCGCGCCAGGAACCGCGTGCCGACAGTCAGCCCGTGCCGGTGCGGCTCGATGAGCTCGCGCGCGAGATCGTCGCGGAGCTCGTCCCGCTTGCGGATGCCGGGCGCATCGACCTCGGTGTCGCAGCGGCGCAGCCCGCGACGGTGATAGCGGATCCCGATGCGCTGCGGACGCTGCTGCGCAATCTCATCGACAATGCCGTGCGCTACACGCCCGCCGGCGGGCGGGTCGATGTGACGGTCGAGAGCAGCGCGACGGGAGCGCGCGTCACCGTAACGGATGATGGACCGGGCATCCCCGCCGAGGAGCGCGCGCGCGTTCTCGATCGTTTCTACCGCCGCGCCGGCACTACTGCGACCGGCAGCGGACTTGGCCTCGCCATCGTAAAAGCCATCGCGGATGCGCATGGCGCCACGGTGAGCCTCACCGATGGCCCTGCGGGCAAGGGGCTTGCCGTGACGGCGGCCTTCCCGGCGCCGGCTCCGGGGGCGGGGACGCGCCCGCCGGCAGCGCAGCCCTGCTAGCGCATCACTGCGCATCACTGGTGCGCGAGCCGCTGCAGGAAGCTCGCGGCAGTCAGCAGATACTCATCCCGATTGGGTTTCTTCAGAAAGCCGTGGCCTTCGTCCTTCGCCACGAGATACCAGACCTCTCCGCCGCTCGAGCGCACGCGCCACACCAACTGCTCGGACTCCGAGATCGGCACGCGTGGGTCGTTCTGGCCGGCCGCGACCAGCAACGGCTTGCGGATGCGGGCGGCGTTGGTGAGCGGTGAGATGCGCTCGAGGAATACCCGCGTGCCGGTATCACGCTCGTCACCGTACTCGGTGCGCCGCCAGTCGCGCCGATAGCCCGAGGTGCTGCGCAGGAAGGTGACGAAATTGCTGATGCCGGCGAGATCGATGCCGCCACGCAGCCGGTCGCCGTAGGTGACGAGCGCCGCAAGTGCCATGTAGCCGCCGTACGAGCCGCCCATCACCGCTATGTGCTCCCGATCGAATCCGGACTGCACTCCGATCCACACGAGCAGCGAGCCGATGTCGCGCACCGCGTCCTCACGCAGCATGCCGTTGTCGAGCGCGAGGAAGCTCTTGCCGTAACCGGACGAGCCGCGGACGTTCGGTGCGACTACCGCGTAGCCGAGCTCGTGCACGAGGAACTGCACGAACGGATCCCACTCCGGGCGGTACTGCGCTTCGGGCCCGCCGTGGATGTCGATCGCCACCGGCACCGGGCCCGTCGCCTGCGCGGGGCGGTAGACATAGGCCGAGAGGCGCCGCTCATGGCCACTGACGCGATCCCAGGTTGGATAGTGGATGAGCTCGGGCGCGATGAAAGTGCCGACATCGACCGGTCCCGCCTCGCTGTGCGTCCAGCGCGTCACGTTGCCGTTCTCGAGCTCGTACACCCAGACATCGCGCGGCGAGGTGGGCGAGTCCACGGTTACCGCAAGCCTGCGGCCGCTGCGATCGAAGCGCGGGTTGCCAATGCGCCCCTCGGGCAGTCCGACCGGCGCGACCGTCTGGTGGCTGTCGCGGTCGAGCACCGCCAGGCGGCTGCGGCCATCCTCGTTGAGGACGTAGGCGATGTAGCGGCCGTCGGGGGTCACATCGAAGTCCTCGACGTCCCAGCTGACATCGGGGGTGACGCGGCGGCTGTCGTGAGTGATGAGGTCCTTGAACTTCAGCTGGGCGAACTCGCTGTCCTCGTCGGTCACCACGTACACCCCGCGGCCGGCCGGGTCGAATTTCGCCATGCGGATGCCGGCCTTCACCGGCTTCGCCTCGAGCGGGATGAGGGCCCCGCTGGCGACATCCGCGATGTAGAGATAACTCTCGCTGCTCGAGAAATAGCGCCACACCAGAAGCTTCGAGTCATCCGCCGACCAGTCGAGCGGATACCAGGTGTCTTCGCGCCCGCCGACCACCAGCTGCGGATTCGTGTTGGCGGTCACATCGGCAACGTAAACGTCGTAGCTGAGGGAGTCGCGCTCGTTGCCGTAGAAGGCCACCCGCTTGCCATCGTGCGCCCAGACGATACTGCCGTGGATGAAGTTGCCATGCGTCAGCTGGCGGATCTCCCCGACGCCAGGGTGGTAGTACACCTGGGCGTTGTCATCGCCGGCGTGATCCATGAGGAAGACGAATCCCTTGCCACTCTTCGCACCGCGCGCCCACTCGATGGGGTCGGAAGCGAAGGTGAGCTGCTCGCGCATCGCGAGCGGTGCGCTCACGCGGTGCACCTGCTCGGTGTCGCCGAAGCGCGTCGACACGAGCAGCGTCCCATCGGCCAGCCAGTCGAGAAAGGTGGCGCCGCGCGACTGCTGATAGCGCGCGAGCCGCGCCGCCAGGCCCGCGTCCGGCGGCGGAATGCCATCGAATACCAGGTTGCCACGCTCGCGGTGTTGGGTGATCGGACCTTGCGGAATGAATGCAGCCGCCGGCTGCGGCGTGAGCGGCTGAGGCGCGGCCGTGCTCGCAGGCGGTGCGAGCGTGGCGGAAGGTTCCGGAGTAGTGGGCGCGGGACCTGTTTGCCCGGCGAGCGCCGCCATGGCGCCGACGGCGAGAACGAGGCCAATGAATGCGGAGCGTGCCAGCAAGCAGCGAGCGTCTGCGGTCATGCGTTTAAGCTATTTCGTGGGGTGGTTCTAGCGTACAGGGTACGATGTGTACATGCAGCGGCGCGCCCCTGTGATCAAGCCGACACTCTATCGGCACCCGCACGGCATCACCGCGGTGGACGCCGAGTACCTCTATCCGGGTCACGCCGCCGCACACATCATCGTCGACGCCGGGCGCGCGGCGTTCGTCGATGTGGGAACGAACTCCTCCGTTCCCTATCTTCTCGGCGCACTCGATGAGCTCGGCATCGGCCGCGAGGCCGTCGACTATCTGCTGCTTACGCACGTGCACCTCGATCACGCCGGTGGTGCGGGCACGCTCATGCGGGAGTTGCCCAACGCCCGGGCACTGCTGCATCCGCGCGGCGCGCCGCACATGATCGACCCCGCCAGGCTCATCGCCGGCTCGCAGGCGGTGTACGGAGAGGAGCGCTTCCGCCGTATGTACGGGGAGCTGCTGCCGATCGCGCCCGAGCGCGTACGCGCGGTCGCCGACGGCGAGCGCATTCGGCTCGGCGGCCGCACGCTCGAGCTGCTGCATGCTCCCGGACATGCCCAGCATCACTACGTCATCCTCGACCGCGCGCATGCCAGCATCTTCAGCGGCGACACCTTCGGGATCTCTTATCGGGCCCTCGACACGCAGAAGGGCGCGTTCATCACTCCGTCCACCGTGCCCACGCAGTTCGATCCGCAGCAGCACATCGCCTCCATCGACCGCATGCTGAGCCTCAGGCCCGAGTCGATATACCTGATGCATTTCAGCCGGGTAAGCGACATTCCACGTCTCGGAGACTCACTCAAGGAGCAGATCGGCGCGCTCGCACGCATGGCGCGCGCGCACGCCGCCGACGCCGACCCCGCGAGCGGCATCCGCGCGGACATGCTCGCACTCTGGCGTACGCTGGCGCGGGCACATGGCTGCCGGCTCCCGGACGGCGAGCTCGAGCATGCCTTCGACGGAGACCTGACCCTCAACACGCAGGGGCTCATCGCCTGGCTCGCGCGCACCGGCGAGCTCGGACGCGGAGCCAAGGTGCAGCCATGAACCGCTTCAAGGCGTTCCGCATCCACTCGGAGGGGGGCAAGATCGTCGCGCGCTTCGATGAGCTCGCCCTCGACGATCTCTCCCCTGGCGATGTGGTGATCCGCGTCACCCACTCGGGCATCAACTACAAGGACGCGCTCGCGGCGACGGGCGCGGGCAAGATCCTGCGCCGCTATCCGCTCGTGGGCGGCATCGATCTCGCCGGCATCGTCGAGTCCTCCGGCGATGCGCGCTTCGCGCCGGGGAGCACGGTGCTCGTGACCGGCTGCGGGCTTTCCGAGACGCACGATGGCGGCTATGCGCAATTCGCACGCGTGCCGGGCGACTGGGTTATTCCGATGCCGCCCGGACTCGATGCCTTCACCGCCATGGCGCTCGGCACCGCGGGCTTCACCGCGGCGCTCGCCATCCACCGCATGGAGCAGAACGGCCAGGAGCCCGGCGGGGGGCCGATCGCGGTGACCGGAGCTTCGGGCGGGGTCGGCAGCCTCGCCATCGACATGCTGAGCGCGCGCGGCTATCGCGTGGTGGCGGTGAGCGGCAAAGCCGATGCGGCGCCCTATCTCAAGGAGCTCGGCGCGAGCGAGGTGCTCCCGCGCGCGGGACTCGATCTCGGGTCACGGCCGCTCGAGAACGCGCGCTTCGGCGGCGCCATCGACAACCTAGGCGGCGAGACGCTCACCTGGCTCACGCGCACGGTCGACTTCTGGGGCAACATCGCCAGCATCGGGCTCGCCTCGGGGGCGGCTTTCAGCACGACGGTGATGCCTTTCATCCTGCGGGGCGTGGCGCTGCTCGGCATCAACTCCTCGGCGACACGGCGCGAATGGCGCCTGGCGGTATGGCAGCGCATCGCGACCGATCTGCGTCCGCGGCACATCGAGCGCATCGTGACCCGCACCATCGAGCTCGGCGAGCTACCGGCGGCATTCCCGGCGTACCTCGCCGCAGGGATTACCGGACGCACCGTGGTACGCATCGGCTGAAGCACCTACCGGCCGGTAAGATCGGCGCGCACCCGGTGGTCGGCCGCGCTCGCGCGCGTATAGAATAATTACTCGCTTGCCAGGTCCACCATGCCCGAAACCTCACTCACCGCCGGCGCGCGTCTGCGGGCTGCCCTCGGGATCGAACGCCCGCTGCAGGTCGTCGGCGCGAGCAACGCTTACGCGGCACTGCTCGCCGAGCGCGCGGGGTTTCGCGCGGTCTATCTTTCCGGCGCCGGGGTCGCCAACGCCTCGTTCGGACTTCCGGACCTCGGCATCACGTCCCTGAACGACGTCTGCGAGGACGTGCGCCGCATCACCGCGGCCTGCCCGCTGCCGCTGTTGGTCGATGCCGATACCGGTTTCGGCAGCGCCTTCAACATCGCGCGCACCACGCGCGAGCTGATCCGCGCGGGCGCCGCGGGCATGCATCTCGAGGACCAGGTGTCCGCCAAGCGCTGCGGGCACCGTCCGGGCAAGGCGCTGGTGCATGCCGCCGAGATGGTCGATCGCATCCACGCGGCCGTCGATGCGCGCAACGACTCCGCCTTCGTCATCATGGCGCGCACCGATGCGCACGCGGTGGAGGGGCAGGCCGCAGCCCTCGAGCGCGCCGCGGACTACGTGGCCGCCGGGGCCGACATGATTTTCGCCGAGGCGCTCAAGACCCTCGATGAGTATCGCCAGTTCACCTCCGCCCTGCCCGTGCCGGTGCTCGCCAACCTGACCGAGTTCGGGCAGACGCCGCTCTTCACGGTGAGCGAGCTCGGCGCCGCCGGGGTGCGCCTGGTGCTCTATCCGCTCTCCGCCTTCCGCGCCGCGGCGCGCGCGCAGCTGCGGGTATACACGGCGATCCGTAGCGAGGGCACCCAGCGCGGAGTGCTGGACCTCATGCAGACCCGCGCCGAGCTCTACGAGGTACTCGGCTATCACGAGTACGAGAAAAAGCTCGATGAGCTCTTCGGGAAAGAAAAGACATGAGCGAGATGCGTGCTGCCGGAGCGAAGAAGTCCGTCGCCCTCTCGGGCGTGGTCGCCGGTAACACGGCGCTGTGCACGGTGGGCCGCAGCGGCAACGACCTGCACTACCGCGGCTACGACATCCTCGAGATCGCCACGGTGTGCGAGTTCGAGGAGATCGCCTATCTGCTCCTTCACGAGAAACTGCCGAACCGCGCCGAGCTCAGCGAGTACAAGGCGCACCTCAGAGCTTTGCGCGGTCTGCCGGCCACGGTGCGCAGCGTGCTCGAGCTCCTTCCCGCGGCGAGCCACCCCATGGACGTGCTGCGCACCGCAGTTTCGGCGCTCGGTTGCACCTTGCCGGAGAAGGCCACGCACGAGCCGGCTGGCGCGCGCGAGATCGCCGATCGACTCATCGCCTCACTCGGCTCGATGCTCACTTACTGGTACCACTTCAGTCACTCGGGACTGCGCATGGAAGTGGAGACCGAGGACGATTCCATCGGTGGCCACTTCCTGCACCTGCTGCACCGGCGTCCGCCGCCAGCCTCCTGGGTGCGCGCCATGCACACCTCGCTCATTTTGTACGCCGAGCACGAATTGAACGCGTCGACGTTTGCCGCACGCGTGATCGCGGGCACGGGTGCCGACATGTACTCGTGCATCGCTGGCGCCATCGGGGCGCTGCGCGGGCCGAAGCACGGCGGGGCCAACGAGGCGGCGTTCGAGATCCAGCAGCGCTACGCGACGCCCGAGGCCGCAGCCAGCGACATCCGCGCACGGCTCGCGAACAAGGAGGTCATCATCGGCTTCGGGCACCCGGTGTATACGCTCGCCGATCCGCGCAACCAGGTGATCAAGGAGGTGGCCCGGCAGCTCTCGAACGAGGCCGGTGACCCGGGCATGTTTGAGGTCGCCGCGCGCATCGAGACGGTGATGCGCGAGAGCAAGAACATGTTCGCGAACCTCGATTGGTTCTCAGCGGTGTCGTACCACATGATGGGTGTGCCGACGGAGATGTTCACGCCGCTGTTCGTGATCGCGCGCACCACCGGCTGGGCGGCACACGTCATCGAGCAGCGCCTCGACGGCAAGATCATCCGTCCGACCGCCAACTACACAGGTCCCGAGAACCTCAAGTTCGTACCGCTCGCACAACGCCCATAACGCCAGGGAAGCCGAGGCCATGTCCGCGCACGACAGCAAATCCGCCGAGCGGCCACCGCCGGATGCCGCGCTCCTCGCCATCGCCGATTACGCCCGCACCTTCAAGGTGAAGAGCGCAGGCGCCTACGAGACGGCACGCTACTGCCTGATGGACACACTCGCCTGCGGTTTCCAGGCGCTGAAGTATCCCGCCTGCCGCAAGCTCCTCGGGCCCGCGGTGCCCGGAGCGGTGATGCCGGGCGGAGCGCGCGTGCCCGGCACCTCCTTCGAGCTCGATCCGGTGCAGGCCGCCTTCAATATCGGCGCCATGATCCGCTGGCTCGACTTCAACGACACCTGGCTCGCCGCCGAGTGGGGCCACCCGTCCGACAACCTCGGCGGCATCCTCGCGGTATCGGATTATCTGGCGCGGCAGGCGGTGATGTCGGGCCGCTCGCCGACCACCGTGCGCGAGCTGCTCGCCGCGATGATCAAGGCGCACGAGATCCAGGGCGTGCTCGCGCTCGAGAACAGCTTCAACCGCGTCGGCCTCGATCACGTGCTGTTGGTGCGTGTCGCCTCGACCGCGGTGGTGGCGAGCCTGCTCGGTGCGACCGAGGAGCAGGTGGTGAACGCGGTATCCAACGCCTGGATCGATGGCGGCGCGTTGCGCACCTACCGCCACGCGCCGAACACCGGCTCACGCAAGAGTTGGGCCGCCGGCGATGCCACGAGCCGCGCCGTGCGGCTCGCCCTGATCGCTCTCACCGGCGAGATGGGCTACCCGTCCGCGCTCTCAGCCAAGACCTGGGGGTTCTGCGATGTGCTCTTCCGCGGCAAGCCGATCGCGTTGCCGCAGCCCTTCGGCAGCTACGTCATGGAGAACGTGCTTTTCAAGATCTCGTACCCCGCGGAGTTTCACGCGCAGACCGCGGTCGAGGCGGCGATGACGCTGCACCCGCAGGTGGCCGGGCGGCTCGGCGAGATCGAGCGAGTGGTGATCGAGACCCAGGAGCCGGGAGTTCGCATCATCGACAAGGTAGGGCCGCTCGCCAACCCGGCGGATCGCGATCACTGCATTCAATACATGGTCGCCATCCCGCTCATCTTCGGGCGGCTCACCGCCGAGGATTACGAGGATAAAGTGGCGCGCGATCCACGCATCGACGCGCTGCGCACGCTCACACGGGTGCGCGAGAACCCCACCTTTACCAGCGAGTACTACGATGCGGGCAAGCGCTATATCGGCAACGCCGTGCAGGTCTTTTTCCGCGACGGCAGCGCAAGCCCGCGCGTACAGGTCGACTATCCGATCGGCCACCGCAAGCGGCGCACGGAGGGCATGCCGGTCCTCGTGAAGAAATTCGAGACATCGGTGGACGCTCACTTTGGCCCCAAGCAGGCCGAACGCATCAAGGGCATGTTCGCCGCGCCGAAATCGCTGGATGCCATGCCGGTGAACGAGCTGATGGCCGCGCTGGTGACAAATGGCACGGTCACCTGAGTTCCCGGTTGGAGGAGACGCACAGCAGATGGGGGTCCCACCGCGTTATGCAGAGCTGTCTCGAGGAACAGTGAACCGTTTGGTTAACTATTCACAGAGCGTGCACGAGCTGCGAGTGGCTCGCCGCAGGGGCTGCGGCCTGAAAAACTCCTGAAGCGGGCGGCGCCACTCGGCGCCGCCGCCCGTACTATCGACTCAGCCTACCCGCACCGGCACGAACAGCCGGGTATCTCCGCGCTGGATCAGCAGTGCGATGTGTCCCTTGGACTTCTCCACCGCACCGCGCAGGTCGTCGGAGCTGTTGATCGGTGCGCCGTTGGCGGCCAGCACGACATCGCCGGGCTGGATACCCGCCTCGGCGGCCGGTCCGCTGGAGTGCTCGACCACGAGGCCACCTTTGACGTTGCCCTGTCGCTGCTCCTGTTCGGTGAGCGGCCGCACCGCGAGGCCGAGCTTGCCGCCTTCATGTGCCCCGGTGTCGGCCGAAGCGGTGCGCTTGTCCTCCAGGGCGCCGAGCTTCACGTTCACTGTACGCGCAGCATGGTCGCGCCACACCTCGAGCTCCACGCTCGTGCCGGGCGCGATCGCGGCGATCTGCACCGGCAACTCGGTCGAATCCTTCAGCGTCTGCCCGTTGAGCTTGAGGATTACATCGCCGGCCTGAACACCGGCGTGCTCGGCAGGGCCGCCCTTCTCGACGCTCGAGACGAGCGCGCCCTCGGGCTGCGGCAGTCCGAAGGAGTCGGCGAGTCCCTGGCTGACGTTCTGGATCACGACCCCGAGCTTGCCGCGCGTGACGTGGCCGCTGGTCTGCAGCTGCTGGCCGACCTGCATCGCGACATCGATCGGGATGGAGAACGACACGCCCATGTAGCCGCCGCTGCGGCTGTAGATCTGAGAATTGATGCCGATCACCTCACCGCGCATGTTGAAGAGCGGACCGCCGGAGTTCCCGGGGTTGATCGGCACGTCGGTCTGGATGAACGGCACGTATCCGGAATCGAGCGTGCGCCCTTTGGCGCTCACGATGCCCGCCGTAGCACTGTTCTCGAAGCCGAATGGAGCGCCGATCGCCAGCACCCATTCACCGACCCGCAGCGCGCGCGAGTCGCCGACCTTGATGGTGGGCAGGTCCTTGGCGTTGATCTTGATGATGGCGATGTCCGACTTGGTGTCGACGCCGATCACTTTGGCGGTGTACTCGCGCCGGTCGGTCATGCGCACCGTCACCTCGCTCGCGCCGTTCACGACGTGTGCGTTGGTCATGATCACGCCGTCGGGACGGATGATGAAGCCCGAGCCTTCACCACGCACCGGCTGAGGCGAGGGTACGCCACGGAAGAAAGGCGCGAACGGACTGTTGGGACCAAAGAAGGGATTACCCTGCTGCCCATTGTCGCCGCCGTCATCATCACCCTGGTCGCCCGGGGCCTGGCCGTTGAAGCCGGTCGCCACCTTGGTGACCACCTGAATGTTGACCACTGCAGGACCGTACTTCTGCACCATGCTGCTGAAATCGGGCAGCATCACCGACGCGGCATTGCCGGAGGGCGCCACCGCGGGCGCCTGTGACGTGACCGCGGCAGGCGGCGGGACGCCGAGCGCATGAGCGGCACCGGTGACGTAGAACGCGCCGAGCGGCACGCCAATCAGGCTGGCGCCGAGTACAGCGGCGATCAGCGGTTTGTGGATGAGATTCGCAAGCTTCATGAACATGCTCCGTCCGTTCCTGCCCGTTGGGGAATTGCCGGCACGATAGTGAGCGCGCCTTATGGGATCCTTAAGGCCCAGCCGCTGCGGGCTTACTCGGCAGCGAAGCGGGTGTAGGGACGCGGTTCCGTCTTGAGCGCTGGGGTGAGCGCGCTGAAGTAAGCCGCGATCTCGGCAATCTCTGCCGGTTTCAGCGGCGCGGCGAAACCCTTCATGATGGGGTTCTTGCGCCCGCCGTTCTGATACTCCTCGAGCGCCCGCACGATGTAGTCCTGGTGTTGCCCGGCGAGCGAGGGGTACATCGGCGCGATGGCGACGCCATCCTGGCCATGGCAGGCGGTGCAGAGCGAAGCTGCCTTCGGCAGTGTGCCCTGCGGCTTGCCCGTGGAGGTGAGCGGCTTGCCGGCCAAAAACACTGCGATGTCTGCGATGTCCTGATCCGAGAGCTCGGAGGCCTGCGAGTGCATGGTGAGGTGCGAGCGGTCGCCTTCACGGTAGCCGTGGAGCGCAGACACCAGGTAATCGGGGTGCTGTCCCTCGAGCTTCGGCACGCTGTAATCCGGGTAGGCGTTGCGATAGCCATCGATGCCGTGACAACCGAGACAGGTGTAGGAGCGCTCCTTGCCGCGGTGCGCATCGCCCTGCAGGTTCGCCGGCGCCGCGGCGGCTGGTGCAGGCGCGGCCGCCGGTGTTGGCGCGGGTGTCTGTGCGAAAGCGATGCCCGTCAGCGCACACGTCACGAGTGCTGCGACCGAAACCGCCTGCCCGGCAGAGCCGCACCGACGCCCCATGCTGTTCTCCGGCGAGTCGAAAAAAACGGCCCCGAATGTTACGGGCTCCGCGCCCCAAAAGCCATTCGACCCGAGTTGATGCGCATGACGGCGTGTAAGCTGCACGCATGATTGCCCTCATCCAGCGTGTCAGCCAGGCGCAGGTGCACGTGGGCGGGGAACTCGTCGGCAAGATCGAGCGCGGCGTGCTCGCGCTCATCGGCGTGCAGCGCGGTGACACCAGCGCATCGGCCGGGCGGCTGCTCGAGCGTGTGCTGACATATCGGGTCTTCCCCGACGCCGAGGACCGTATGAATCAGTCCCTGCGCGCGGTCGGCGGTGGGCTGCTGCTCGTGCCGCAGTTCACGCTCGCGGCCGACACACACAAGGGCACGCGCGCGGGGTTCAGCAGCGCCGCGGAACCCGGGGAGGCGCAGCGGTTGTTCACGAGCCTGGTTGCATGCGCTCGTGGGCTCTATGCCCCTGTTTCCGCAGGTGTATTTGGTGCACACATGCAGGTCTCGCTGGTCAATGACGGCCCCGTGACCTTCTGGTTGGAGACCCGCTGAGCGGCAAGCGTGAAGTGCGTCCCGCCCGTGCGCGAACTTATGGGGCTCCGGGCACTCCTTTGACTTATCCTACGGTTCTTTTCCGCCACGCAGGCGGAAGCTTGTGGAGTCGAGAGTATGGGCGGTTTAGGAATGCGCGAGCTGGTGATCATTCTGCTCGTGGTGCTCGTCGTGTTTGGTGCAAAGAAACTCCGGACCGTGGGCTCGGACCTCGGACATGCGGTGCGCGGATTCAAGAAGGCGATGAGCGAGGGCGAGGACGAACAGAACGCCCCGCCGAAGCAGATCCGCTCCGAAGGTACGGACGCGGAATTCCCTGAGGTCGCAAAGAAGAGCGACACCAAGTCCGAACGGAGCACCTGATCTGTTCGAAGGCCGGTTCTCGGAAATCCTGATCATCTTCGTCCTGGCGCTGATCGTGCTGGGACCGGAGAAGCTACCGCGCGTGGTGTCCGAGGTGGGCCGTTGGGTCGGACGGGCCCGCGCCATGGCGCGTCAGTTCCGCGAGCAGCTCGAGGAGGAAGTGCAGCTCGAGCAGGCGCGTAAGGCCCAACGCACCGCGGCAGCCAGTCCTGCCGAGCCGCCAACTCCCGCCGCCTCCTCGCCGCGCGGCAACGGCCGCGCACCGCTGGTGACTCCCGACACGACGCACCGCGATCCGCCATCGCACGCTACCGCAAGCGAGGCGGCCTTGACTGACGCCACCGCGACCGACACCACTGCGACCGACGCCACTGCGACCGACACCACTGCGACCGACACCACTGCGACCGACACCACTGCGACCGACGCCACTGCGACCGACGCCACCGCTGCCGACGCCACCGCTACGCGACCCGCCGAGGCGGGCGGCACCGATGAGCGAAGAACCTGAAAAGCTCGCCGAAGGCACGCTGATCTCACACCTGCTGGAGCTGCGGGATCGCCTGCTGCGGGCGCTCGTCGCGGTGGGGCTCGCCTTCCTGCCGTGCGTCTACTACTCGAACGATCTGTTCAGCTTCATGGCGCAGCCGCTGCTCGCCAAGCTGCCGCAGGGGAGCAATCTCATCGCCACCGGGGTGATGTCGCCCTTCACCACGCCCTTCAAGCTGTCGTTCTTCGCGGCCTTGCTGCTCGCGATGCCATACGTCATCTATCAGATCTGGGCGTTCGTCGCTCCGGGCCTGTACCGTCACGAGCGGCGCTTTGCGGTGCCGCTGCTGGTCTCGTCCATCGTCCTGTTCTATGTCGGCATCGCCTTCGCCTATTACTTCGTCTTCCCGGTGATGTTCGAGTTCTTCGCCCACACGACGCCGAAGGGTGTCGCGATGATGACCGACATCAACAACTACCTCGATTTCGTACTCACCATGTTCTTCTGCTTCGGACTCGCGTTCGAAGTGCCCGTTGCGGTGGTGCTGCTCGTGTTGATGGGCATCGTGCGCATCGAGAGCCTCAAGAAGCATCGCGGCTACGTGCTGATCGGCATCTTCATCCTCGCCGCACTCCTCACACCGCCCGACGCCATCTCGCAGTGCTCGCTCGCCATCCCGATGTACCTCCTGTACGAGGGTGGCATTCTCATGGCGCGCGTGCTCTCGCGCAGTCACAGCCCGGAAGCGCAAACCAAGACCGAACAATGAGCGAGCTCGCCGAGCCCTCCCCGGCAGCGCAGGTCGCAGCGCGCAAGACGATTTTCGGCCAGCCGTTCGGACTGGCGACGCTGTTTCTCACCGAGATGTGGGAGCGCTTCACCTACTACGGCATCCAGGCAGTACTGATCCTGTTCATGGTGGGGGCGGCCTCGCGCGGCGGCCTGGGGTTGGACGACAAGACCTCGAGCTCGATATTTGGCCTCTTCCTCGGCAGCACTTACCTGCTGGGACTGCTCGGGGGCTGGATCGCCGATCGTCTGCTCGGTGCGCAGCGGGCGGTGATCAGCGGAGGAATACTCATCGCCGCCGGCAGCGCGCTGCTCGCGCTCGGTAAGGACGGAATCTTCTTTGTCGGCCTCGTCGTGAACGCCATGGGGGTCGGGCTGCTCAAGCCCAATGTGAGCGCAATCGTCGCGTCGCTCTATCCGGAAGGCGGCGCGCGGCGCGATGCGGGCTTCTCCATTTTCTACATGGGCATCAACATCGGCGCGGCGCTCGGATCGTTCTTTGTGCCCATCGCCGCGGCGGCTTTCGGCTGGCGCGTTGGATTCGGGCTGCCCGCGCTCTTCATGGCCCTTGGCGTGGCGCAGTTCCTGTGGACGCGCTCCTATCTCGGCACGGCCGGATTGCAACCCGCGCACGAGCAGCGCGGCTCGTGGACTCCGGTGGCCGTGTTTCTCGCCGCCGTCGCTGTGCTCGTGATCCTCGCCCTCAGCGGCCGTGTGAAACTCGATGCCGCGGTGCTGGCCACGGTGGCCACCTGGGGCTACGCGGTACTCGCGGTGGCGTACTTCGTGTACCTGCTGTTTTTCGCGGGACTCTCGGGCGATGAGCGCAGGCGCGCGTTCGTCATGGTGGCGCTGTTCGTCGCATCGGTAACCTTCTGGGCGGGGTACTACCAGCAGGGTGGCTCGTTCAACTTATTTGCCGAGCGCTACACCGACCGCCACGTCCTCGGCTGGGACATGCCGGCCGGCGTGCTGCAGGCGGTAAATCCCTCCTTCGTAATCATCTTCGCGGGCGTGTTTGCGGCGCTGTGGATTGCACTTGGCAAACGCGGGCGCGATCTCACGGCATCGGCCAAGTTCGGCCTCGCGCTGATACTCCTCGGGCTCGGTTTCCTCGTCATGTACGTGGCGGCGCAGCGCGTGCTCGCCGGTATGCTGGTGCTGCCCACCTGGCTCATATGCACTTATTTTCTGCACACCTGCGGGGAGCTGTGCATCTCACCCGTCGGGTTATCCACCATGAGCAAGCTCGCGCCGCCGCGATTCGTCGGCCAGGCGATGGGTGTGTGGTTCCTGTCGCTCGCGCTCGGTGGCAACCTCGCCGGCCAGCTCACCGGGCAGTACGACGCCAGCCACCTCGAGTCGCTCCCGGCGCTGTTTCTGCGGATCTTCGCGTATGGCGTGATCGCCGGCGCGGTGATGCTGCTGCTCGCTCCGTTGCTGAAACGGATGATGAGCGGCGTGCGCTGAAGCACCGGCGCTACTGAGGTGCCGGCGGTTGCGTCTGAGGCGCCGGTGGTTGCATCTGAGGCGCCGGCGGTTGCATCTGAGGTGCCGGTGGTTGCATCTGAGGCGCCTGTGGTTGCATCTGAGGCGCCGGTGGTTGCATCTGAGGCGCCGGAGGTTGCATCTGAGGCGCCGGCGGTTGCTCAGGGGTTTCCTGCCGCACGCTCGTCACGAAGTACTCGGTGTCGCCAAAGCATGAGGTCGGGATCCACTTGCGCTGCTCGTAATGTACCTTCACGTGCTGGCCGATGTCGGCGATGAGCTGCTTCGCAATGTCCTCATCGCGCACGGTGAACGCGAACTTTTCGGCATTCACTGTGGCAACGGTTGCCAGAACCATCTCGCCTTCATACGTCTTGCAGATCCATCCGCGGCGGGAGAACTTCTGCAATAACCCCGCGCGCTCGCCGTCGGAGTACGACCAGTGCAGCGTGAGCCAGGTGAAGGCCGTGAATCCGAGGACGATCGCGATGATGATGCCGATCAGTACCTTGCCCATGGTTTTTCTTCCCGTGCGACGCGCTCGCCGGAACTCGCAGGCGAGAGCATACCTGAAGCTCGCCCCCAACACGGGAGTGGCGGCCCAGGGGTCTGGTCTGTAACCATGGGCCCAACCGAGACATCGCGGGGGCCGGGTTTACCGCGAGAGACCTCACCGGGGGCAATGATATGAAGGAATCGCGGGCCGAGCTGACGCTGCGGGGCCTGATCCTGGGCGTGCTGATCACTCTCGTCTTCACCGCCGCCAACGTCTATTTCGGTCTCAAGGCCGGCCTCACCTTCGCGACCTCGATTCCCGCGGCGGTGATTTCCATGGCGGTGCTGCGTGCACTGAGTAACGCCACCATCCAGGAGAACAACGTCGTGCAGACGGTCGCCTCGGCGGCCGGCACGCTTTCCTCCATCATCTTCGTGCTGCCCGGCATGGTCATGATCGGGTGGTGGACCGGTTTTCCCTACTGGGTCTGCTGTGCGATCTGCGTCTTCGGCGGCATCCTCGGTGTGATGTACTCGATTCCGCTGCGGCGCGCGCTCGTCACGACTTCCGATCTGCCCTACCCCGAGGGAGTCGCCTGCGCCGAGGTGCTCAAGTGCGGCAGCGGCGAGCTCGGCCGCGGGCTCGAGGAAAGCCGCGCCGGGCTTGCTGCGCTCATCTGGGGATCGTTGATCTCCGGCGCATTCGCCCTGATCACCGCCACGCGGGTGTTCGCGAGCGATGTGGCCCGCAACTTCCGTGTCGGCGAGCGCGGTGTGTCGGGCTACGACTTCTTCCTGTCGTTCGCACTCTTTGGCATCGGGCACCTCGTCGGTCTGTGGGTCGGTGTCGCGATGCTGGTCGGCGCGCTGATCGCATGGGTCTGGGGAGTGCCGCATTTCTCGGCGCTCACTCCCGGAGCCGCCACTATCCCGATCGACGCGCTCGCCCACGATACCTGGAGCCACAAGGTGCGCTTCGTCGGGGCCGGAACCATCGGGGTGGCTGCGATCTGGACACTCGCCAAGCTGGTCACGCCGGTGGTGGCGGGATTGCGCTCGGCCATGGCTGCGGCACGCATCCGCGCGCAGGGAGAGGCGGCGCTCATGCCGCGTACCGAGCAGGATATCCCGATCGGCATCGTGGGAGTGGCCTCGCTCCTGTGCGTTTTGCCGGTAGGGGTGCTGCTCGCGCAGTTCGTGAGCGGCAGCGGGCTCGGCGATCACCTCGGGTTCCTCGTGGTGACCGGCGTGCTCTACGTCGCCATCATGAGTTTCCTGGTGTCCGCCGTGGTCGGCTACATGGCGGGGTTGATCGGGTCATCGAACAGCCCGCTCTCCGGCATCGGCATCCTGACCGTCATCGGCTATGGCCTGATACTGGTGTTTGGTCTGCGCACCGGCGGCTCGGCCGACACGGGTAAGGCACTGGTCGCGTATGCGCTCTTCGTGACGGCGGTGGTGTTCGCGGCCGGATCGATCGCCAACAACAACCTGCAGGACCTGAAGACCGGACAACTGGTCGATGCCACACCGTGGAAGCAGCAGACCGCGCTCGTGATCGGGGTGATCGCGGGCGCCGCAATCATTCCGCCCATACTCGACCTTCTGAACCGCGCCTACGGTTTCGCGGGTGCTGGCGGACACCACGAGCACCCACTTCCCGCACCGCAGGCGGGTCTCATCTCGGCACTCGCCCAGGGCGTGATACAGAACAACATCGACTGGAGTCTGATCGAGACCGGCGCGCTCATCGGAGTGGTGGTTATCGCCGCGGATGCGGCGCTGCGGCGCCTGAGCCCGGGGGCGCATCTGTCACCGCTCGCGGTGGGACTTGGCATCTATCTGCCTACCCAGAGCACCCTCATGGTGGTCGTGGGCGCGGTGGCCGGCTGGGCTTTCGAGCGCAGCGTGGACGCCCTGCCGCGCGCCGAGGCGACCAAGCAGCTCGGCGTGCTGCTCGCTTCCGGCATGATCGTCGGCGAGGGGCTAATCGGCGTGCTGGTCGCAGGCCTGGTCGCTTTCTCGGGGCAGGACTTTCCACTCTCCCTCGTCGGCGACTCCTTCGCGGGCGGCTCCGCCGTGTGGCTCGGCGGGCTCGTCTTCGCGGCTGTCATCTATCTGCTCTACCGCTGGGCGGGCCGGGCGCTCATCACCGAGCAGCCCCCGCCTGCGGGAAGCGGCGTACCGACGAGTTAGTCAGCGCCGCGCGTACCGCTCGAAGCCGCGGTGCCCGATCAGCCACGAGCCGATCCAACCGGTGATCCACACGATGATCGAAGTGAGGAACGCCGGCACGAACCACGGCGCATGGAAGCCCGGCAGAATGGCCGCCACGAGCCACACCATCGCCGCGTTCAGCACGAACAGGAACAGCCCGAGTGTGAGGAGAGTGATCGGCAGCGTGAGAATGAAGGCGATCGGCCGCACGATGGCATTCACCACTCCGAGCAGTATCCCCGCGAGAATGAGCGTACCGACACTGTCGACGTGCACACCCGCAACCCACTGGGTCGCGAGCCACAATCCAATGGCGCTGATCACCGCGCGCAGCAGAAAACCCATCATGAAGGCGCTCCCGGTCGGGTTTGCATTTCGACATAGACCTTGAGGCGCGTCAGCGCCTGCTGCCAGCTCGTGCGCAGCCGCCAGTACTGAGTATCCCATTGCGGAGCACCCGGCACGCCCGAGCCGAGCAGCCGCACGATGGTGCCGCCCGGCACTCGATCGAGAATGAAGTCATCCACCATCACCGTATCGGCCCGCGGGAGCGAGCTCACCGGCAGGTACAGCAGCCGCAGGCGCCGCTCCGGCTCGAACACATCGATGTGCGCCTCGAACTCGGTGACACGATCGACGCTCGCGCGGAACAATCCGCCCTGACGCGCCTGGATCACCGCGTGTGGCGAGCACCAGCGCGTGAGGTGCAGCGGGTCAGTCAGCGCGCGCCATACCTCGCTCGCCTCGGCGAGTACGTCGACGCGATGCGCGTAACCCCGCTCCCTGTCACCCATCTCGGCATTGTGCCATTCTCGGTGGCACAAAGCCGGAGGTCGCATGGCATACGTGCAACTGGTGATTCTGCTCGCGCTGCTCGAGTTCCTGCTGTTTGGCTACGCGGTCGGCCACGCCCGCAGCCGCTACAAAGTGGCCGCGCCCGCCACCGGCGGACACGAGGTGTTCGAGCGTTATTTCCGCGCGCAGATGAATACGCTCGAGCAGCTCATCGTCTTCCTGCCTTCGATCTGGTTGTTCGCCCGCTACCTCAACGCCTGGGCCGCGGCCGCGCTCGGCGTACTCTTCATCATCGGCCGGGGCTTGTATTTTCGAGGCTATGTGCAAGCGCCCGAGTCACGCCACGCAGGCTTCGTGCTCTCCGCCATCCCCAACGTGACGCTGCTCGTCGGTGCGCTCATCGGAGTGACGCGCGCGGTGTTGCTCACCGGCGGCTGAGAAAGCCGCTCGCCGCGCTCGCACTGAGGCGTCGCCGTCAGCTCGAGGGAGCGCGCCGCCGGCGCAGGGCGAGGATCAGCGGAATGAGTGAAGCGGCGACGATGGCGAGTGTCACCAGCCCGAAGTGCTGCTTGACGAAGGGGATGTTGCCGAAGAGATAGCCACCCCAGATGAACAGCAACACCCAGGAAAATCCGCCCACCACGTTGTAAGCGAGAAAGCGCGCAAACGGCATGCGGCCGACTCCCGCTACGAACGGTAAGCAGGTGCGGACGATCGGCATGAAGCGCGACACCAGCACCGCCATGCCGCCGTAACGCAAGAAGAACTCCTCGGTACGGTGCAGGTATTCGACCTTGAGCCAGCGGTAGCGGCCCGAGAAGGCGGGGGGTCCGATCGCGCGGCCGATGCCGTAGTTCACCGTGTTGCCGAGCACCGCGGCGGTGCCGAGCGCGAGGCTCGCGACCGGCGCGCGCAGCGTGCCGCTCGTATCGACTGCCGCGAGGGCGCCGACTGCGAACAGCAGCGAGTCCCCGGGCAGGAAGGGCGTCACCACGAGGCCGGTCTCGGCAAAGATCACCGCGAACAGGATCGGATAGATCCAGAGGTCGTACCGTGCGAGCAGCTCGACCAGATGCCGGTCGAGGTGCAGCACGAGATCCATGAGCCACGCCAACATGGCGGGGGAGGATATCGGTAAGGCGTGAGGTGCGCTAAGCGTCGCTGCCGCGAGGCGGCCTCGCCGCTGTACAGTTTGCGCCGAAGCTTCGGCGCGGGACGGCCGCACGCCAGGGGTTCAGGGCACGAACTCGCGGCTCACGGCGGACACGATACGCGGCGCTGCGGCCCGCTCCTTGAGCACCGCGAGGGCGAGGCGTACGTCCGCATCGCGCTCGGTCAGCGGCGCCTCACCGGCCTTGCCCGATCCGAGCTCTGCCGGTGGATCGCCGGGCCCGTCCTCCAGGACGTCGGGCACGATGCCCTTGCCGTGGATCGAGGCACCGGAGGGGGTGAAGTAGCGCGAGGTGGTGAGCTTGACGGCTCCCCCCCGGGTGAGTGGCAGCACCGTCTGCACGGAGCCCTTGCCGTAGGTCTTGCGCCCGACGAGGAGCGCGCGGCCGTGGTCCTTGAGAGCGCCCGCGACGATCTCCGAAGCGGACGCCGAGCCTCCGTTCACGAGCACCACGAGTGCCGCTCCGTCGATCAGGTCTCCGTGCGAGGCCTCCATGCGGAAGCGGGCTTCGGGGGTGCGGCCGTCGGCACTGACGATCAGTCCGGAGTTCAAGAAGTCGTCGGCCACGGAAACACCTGCCTCCAGAACACCGCCCGGATTGTTTCGCAAATCGAGCACTAAGCCATAAATTCCGCCAGGATTGTCGCGTTTCAGGACCGAAACGGCCTTGGCCACGTCCTGTGAGGTCGTCTCACTGAAGGTCGTGATGCGCACATACCCGAATCCGGGCTCGAGGCTCTGCTCGAGTACGCTGTGCACTTCCACCTGCGCGCGTCGCAGCGCGTACTCGAGAATTTCGGGGTTGCCCTCGCGCCGGACCGAGAGCGCCACGATGCTCCCCGAGGTCCCGCGCATGCGCGCAATGGCCCCCGCCAGATCGGCCCCGACATCGATCCCATCGATGCGCACGATCTGGTCTCCGGCGCGAAGTCCCGCCCGCTGCGCGGGCGAGCTGTCGATGGGTCGCAGGATCTTCACCACCCCATCGCTCGCCACCACCTCGATGCCGACCCCGGGGTAGGAGCCCATTGTCGAGAGTCGGATCTCGTCGAACTCCTCGTTGTCGAGGTAGGCAGAGTGGGGATCGAGCGCCGCCACCATGCCGCGTATGGCCTTCTCCATCAGGGCGTGGTCATCGACATCGTCCACGTAGTCGCGCTTGATGCGCTCGTAGACCTCGGCGAAGAGACTCGCGTCCTGCCACGGGAGCGCGCTGCGCGGTGTCGCCTGCCCGTGCGCCTCGAGCGTTGGACGGTCCGCGAGGACGCCGCCGGTCAGCGCCCCGCAGAAACCCAGGAAAGCCCCGGCGGTCAGGGCAATGAGCATGCGTGATCGCGATGGCATGACGTGGAGACCTCGATTCGCAGCGTCAAGGGTTGTTGGGTCAGTGATGTCGGCGGGGGTTCCGTGCGGCTTCAACGCGCCGCCCCGGCAAACCACGCAACCTGATCGCGTTCCCCGGTCGCGTCCGGATCCTCCCCGCCGGGCGGACTCGGAAGCGGTAGCTCGGTCAGCAGATCAGCGAGCGGAATGGGCCTACCGATCGCGAACCCCTGGCCATAGTCAACTCCCAGCTCCGAAATGCGTGCGCTGATCGCGTCGGTCTCGACGTACTCCGCCACCGTGGTGACCGACATGCTGCGCGCGAGCTGCGCAATCGCGCGCACCATGGACTCGGCGCGCGCGTCCTTCAGCACATCCCGCACGAAGCTGCCGTCGATCTTGAGCATGGTGACGGGCAGCTGCCGCAGGCACGAGAGCGAGGACAGTCCGGTGCCGAAATCATCGAGCGCGACCCCGCACCCCAGCTGCCGCAGCCGCCGCATGAGGCCCTCGGTGCGGGCGAGGTTCGCGACGGTGGCGTTCTCCGTGAGCTCGAAGCAGAACAGCTCCGGATCCAGGCCGCTATCGCCGATGCTCTTCACGAGGTAGTCGGCGAAGGCATCGTCATTCATCGACTGGCCCGAGACATTGATGGCGAAGCCAAGTGCTTTGCCCTCGAGAATTGCGGCGCGCGGTTGCAACGCCTCGATGACGTGTGCGATGACCCAGCGATCAATGACCGGCATCAGCTGGTAGCGGGTCGCGGCCGAAAGGAAGTTGTCCGGGCCCATCGTGCGACCGCTTTCATCGGTCATACGCAGGAGCAGCTCGTAGTGCGGCCGCGCGCTTTCGGCCGCGGCGAAGGGGAGGATGAGCTGCGCATCGAGATGCAGGCGCCCGGAATCGATGGCTTCGCGCACCTGCCCAGCCATGCCGATGTCGGCGTGGCGGCGCATGATGCTAGCATCGCTCGGCTGGTAGATCTCGACGCGATTGCGGCCGCGGTCCTTGGCTGCCTTGCAGGCAGTCTCCGCCGGCGCCAGCACCTGGGCGAGATCGCTCGCCTGCGCATCGACCGAGGCGACCCCGGCGCTGATCGAAACGGGCAGGCGCGCCTCGGTGCTCACCAGTGCCAGCCGCTCGCTGCCCTCGCGCAGCGCCTCGGCAAAGGCTTCAGCATCATGTACCCGTGCGGGCAACAGCAGCGCAAATCGATCCCCGGAGATGCGTGCCCCGAATGCTCCGGGGGGCAGGCGCTGACGGATCAGCTCGCCGAGCTGCCCAAGGAGTCCGTCGCCGACGTGCATGCCGGAGTTCTCGTTGATGGCGTGCAGCTGATCGACATCGATGTAGAGCGCGCTCCAGGGCGTGCTCTTGGCATCCGCGAGCACCGACTTGAGGCGCCGCTCGAATGCGGGGCGGGTGTAGAGCCCGCTCAGCGGATCGTAGTTGCTCTCGATGGCGGCGATCGCCTTGCGTGCCAAAATCTGTCCCACGTGGGCATCGCGCGCTCCGAAAGGCTCATCGAGCGGCTCGCGCAGCAGCGCCAGCACTCCGATGGTGCGGCCGGTGCGCGAGCGCAATGAGCAGCACAGCACGCGGAAGGGAAACGCCTCGGGCGCCTCCATCGACTGGGTCTCATTGAGAATCAGCGGCTCGCGCTGCGCTTGCGCGAGCGGCATCAGCCGGCGATGCGCGCGCATCCAGAACTGGGTGTCCGGCGGCTGCCGGGCATCCGCCGAGCGCACCAGCATCACGCTTTTCTCGGGCACGAGCAGCGCGCCGGTGCTGGCGCGCAGGTGCTCGATGGTCTGCTGCAGCAACTGCTGCAGGTCACCGGCCCCCGCCGCCTCCGCCGTCGGCAGACCGGCACTTTCATGCGTGAGAAGCAGGTTGAGATCTTTGTCGAGTCCACCGACGGTGTGGGCGAGCTCTTCGATGGTGGCGCGGGCGATCAGCTCGCGCCGCAGGCATTCGACTGCCGGGGCGAGGAGCTGGCAGACGAAGGAGAAATCCGTACCCCGCCTCTCCTGTGTCTCGCTCGTACGGCTGACCACCGTGAGGAGCGAGATCAGCTGCTGCTCGTCATCGCGCAGCGCCCACAGGTATACGGGGACATTCCCATCGAGCAGCCGCATGTGGCCAGCGCTCTCCGGGTTGGCGCGCGTCGCGAGCAGCGCGTCGTCGACCATGTTGATCAGGTCCGGCCCCGTCATGGTCTCCGTGGTCCAGATGAGCTCCCCCGACGGGCCGAACATCGCGACACAGGAGGTCCGCGGCAGGAGTGAGCGGATCAGGCGGACATAGGGATCGAACCGGTCACCGGGCTGTCCAGGAACGTAATCACTGACGGGAAGCGCACTCATGGGAGTGAACACCATTGCGCTTCGGGGGCCCGCGATCCTTGCGCGAGTTGGCGAATCCGCACAGTCGCCCGCCGGGACCCCGGAAATATTGACCTTAATCACCCTCTCAGGGCTCGGAAGCCTTGAACCAGGGCCGTGGATCGACCGGTTTGCCAGCCTTGCGGATCTCGAAATAGAGCTCGGGGCGGGGGCTGCCGCCACTGTCCCCGGCGGCGGCAATGGTGTCGCCCGCCGCGACCTGCTCGCCGGCCGCCTTGTAGAGCCGCTCGTTGTGCCCGTAGAGGCTCAGATACCCATCGCCGTGGTCCACGATGGCGAGAAGCCCCAGGCCCGGGAGCCAGTCGGCGTAGATCACCCGCCCCTGGCAGACCGCCTTGACCGGTGCCCCGCGCTCGGTGGCGACCAGGACGCCATCCCAGCGCACCCCACCGGCGCGGGTATCGCCGAAGCGCGCCACCAGGTGCCCCGTCACCGGCCAGGCGAGCTTGCCGCGCAAGCGTGTGAAGGCGTCGTTTCCCTCGACCGGAAATCGCTCCATGGCTGCGCGCAATTCACGCACCAGCTTCTCGAGACCGGATTGCTGCGCGCGCAGACGCTCGAGATTCTGCGCGCGGCTGCGCGATTGGGCCTCGAGGCTCACGAGTACGTGGCTGCGCCGCTCGCGCGCCTGCTCCAGATCGTTCAGCTGCGCACGCTGCTCCTTCTCGAGCTCGGCGAGCTTCGCGTCCTCGGCCTCGAGTTCAGCATCGAGCTCGGCGAGACGGTGCACGTCATCCTCGATGAGATGGATCTGGCCGGCGCGCGCGCGACCGAAGTAGCTGTAGTAGGCGAACATGCGGCCGGCAAGCGCCGGGTCTTTCTGGTTGAGGAGCAGCTTGAAGGGTTCCTGGCGGCCGATGAGGTACGCGGCGCGCATCTGACCTGCGAGCGCCTCGCGATTCGCATCCAGCTGCTTCTCACGAGCCCGCTTCTCGGTCGCCAGCGCCGCGCGCCTCGCCGCATCCTCGGCCCGCTGACGGCGAACAGCCGCGAGCGCATCGCGTGCCTGGGCGACCTGCAGCTCCGCGCCGCGCAGATCGCGCGTCAACCGGTCGCGCTCGACCTGCTCGGCGCTCACTTCGCGGCTCACCCGCTCGATCTCCGCCTTCACGGCCTGGAGTTGCTCCTCGGCCTTGCGGGCATCGGACTCGGGGCGGGCCGCGGCGGGAGCGGCTTGCGTGCCGAGCGGTGCGCTGAGAAACAGGGCGACGGCGAGGGAGAGCAGCGGGGCGCAGGGGGTAGGTGCAGCGGAAGGCCCCACCGGAGCGCCGGCCGTGCCGCAGGACACCGGAACGCTATAATGCGCGCCCTTTTGCGTCAGCGGCTTAGTCACCATCGCCCCATGGACCGTATCCTCGACTTCGCCAGCCATCACCCGTGGCTCGCCACGGCCACTGCCGTGCTGGCCGCCCTGATCGTTGTATACGAAATGCGCATGCGCTCGGAAGGCCTGCGCGCGGTTTCGCCCCAGGAGCTCATCCGCCTCATGAATCAGGGGGCACTCGTGCTCGATCTGCGTCCGGCCGAGCAGTATCAGACCGGTCACCTGACCGGCGCCCGCCAGATGAACAGCGAGCAGATTCTGAGCGCCGGTGACACGCTGAAGAAGCATAAGGAAAAGACGGTGGTCGTGTACGATGACAGCGGCTCCCTCGGCGCCGCGGCCGTGCGCCAGCTCGCCGCCCAGGGCTTCACGCGCGTGTTTGCGCTGCGCGGCGGCCTTGCGGCCTGGCGCGCGGACAACCTGCCGCTCTCGCGCGCCTGAGGTGCCCGAGGGTGATGAGTGCCCGCAAGGTCATCATCTATGTCACGGATTGGTGCCCGTACTGCATGCAGGCACGAAGCCTGCTCGCCTCCAAGGGGATCATCACTCTGGAGATCGATGTCGAAGTGGTGCCCGGTGCGCGCGAGGAGATGCGCGCGCGCAGCGGCCGCGATACCGTACCGCAGATTTTCATCGACGAGCGTCATGTCGGCGGATGTGATGACCTGCAGGCGCTCGATGCGGACGGGCGCCTGGATGAGCTGTTGAAATAACCGGAGCCGAAAGACCATGAATGAGACAGCCGGCGACATGCCGCTTCCCAACCCTGCCGATGCCGGCACGGTGCTCGCGCTGCAGAACGTCTACCTGAAGGACTGCTCGTACGAGTCGCCGAATGGGCCGCGGCTCGAGGGCAACTGGAACCCGCAGATCAACCTCGATCTCCAGACCAGCTCCACCTCGCTCGGACCGGAGGTGCGCGAGGTGGTGCTGACCGTCACCGTCTCCGCCAAGCACGGCGAAGCGACCATCTTCCTGGTCGAGGTGAAGCAGGCGGGGCTGTTCGTCGTGCGTAATCTCCCCGAGCCCGAGCTCAAGCGTGCCATCAGCACCGTCTGCCCCGGCGTGCTGTTTCCCTACGCCCGCGCGGCAGTGTCGCAGCTGGTCAGTCAGGGCGGATTCCCGCAATTCCTGCTGCCGCCGGTCAACTTCGACGCGCTGTACGCCGCCAACCAGGCACAGCCCGCCGTCACCAACTGACTGCCGGCCACGGCGCACTGCCCTCGCGTGGAGCGCCAATGAGCGCACGGTCCGCGGGCGGAGTCGCAGTGCTCGGCGCCGGCTCCTGGGGCACCGCGCTCGCCATTCAGTTTGCGCGCGGCGGCCACCCGGTGCGGCTATGGGGCCGGGATCGGGGGCGGCTCGCGGCGATGGCCGCCAAGCGCTGCAATGAGCGCTACCTGCCGGGTACGGCCTTTCCGCCCTCGCTTGGACTCGAGCCCGAGCTGACCGCGGCGCTTGCCGGTGCGCGCGATGTGCTCGTGGTCGTGCCGAGCACCGCGCTGCGCGAGCTGCTCACCGAGCTGCGGCCGCTGCTCACTGCGCCGATGCATGTCGCCTGGGCGACCAAGGGGTTCGAGCAAGGCAGCGGGAAGCTTCCGCATCAGGTGGCAGCCGAGGTGCTCGGCGCCGAGCGACGCGTGGCAGTGCTTTCGGGGCCCACCTTTGCGCGCGAAGTCGGTGCGGGACTCCCGACTGCGATGACCATCGCCTCCCCGCACGGTGCCTACGCGCAGGCGCTGGCGCAGGAGTTGTCGTCGGAGAATTTCCGCGCCTACACCTCCACCGACATCATGGGAGTGGAGATCGGAGGCGCGGTGAAGAATGCGCTCGCCGTCGGTGCCGGGCTTTCCGACGGTCTAGGGTTCGGAGCCAACACGCGCGTGGCGCTCATCACGCGCGGACTCAAGGAAATGACGCGTCTCGGCGTGGCGCTCGGTGCGCGCGCGGAGACCTTCATGGGGCTCGCGGGCCTCGGGGATCTGGTGCTCACCTGCACCGACGATCAGTCGCGCAATCGACGCTTCGGACTGCTGCTCGCGGCCGGGCGCAGCCCCGAGGCGGCACTCGAGGAGATCGGTCAGGCGGTGGAAGGCTACGCCGCGGCGCGCGCCATCGAGGGCGTGGCGGCGCGCGCCGGTGTGGAAATGCCGTTGTGCGCAATGGTGTATCGGGTGCTGTACGAGAAGCTGCCGGCGAAGGAGGCGGTACGCGCTCTCATGGGCCGCCCGATCAAAGCCGAGGCCGAATAGGCCCAGCGCGAGCGGGCGCAGAAGCGTTCTGTTCCTCCGACTGCAGCCAGCGCTCAGCGGAGAGGACAGTCGGAAAAACCCGTACCGGAAACGCGCGGTTCACCGCCACGGTCTCCGCAAACTGCATCATCTCCTGGCTCGGGGCGTTGATATCGACGTAGGCCATGGCCGTGATGGTGCGCAGGAAGCGCGTGCTTCCGCTCGACACGATCTCGAACACATCGAGCGTACCCATGCGCGGGCCCTCGAGCCGTTCCTCGATCAGCACGCGAAAGCACTGGCGCAGCGTGCACTCGCGAATCACCGCTTCCATGTAGGCGATCACGTTAGCGCGGCTGTTTTGCCCGGTCACGGTGACGTGCAGATAGCCGGACTTGGGCTCGATGGACATTTCGTAGCTCACGAAGCGTTCTCCCTTGCTGCGTGTGCGCTGCGGTGCGCATCCTGCCGAGGCCTCAGACTCATTCAAGCACAGCAGTCAACGCCGGCAAAACCCATCTGCGCGTGCGGCTTCAGCGGCGGCGCAGAAAGAGATGGGTGGCGCGTTCCCCGGCAATGCTTCGCATGCACTCGTACCCGAGTGAGCGCAGATCGATGCCCTGGAGGAGATGCTCTCCGCTTCCGAGCAGGACGGGGCTCATCACCAGATGCAACTCATCGATGAGTCCGGCCGCGAGGTACTGCCGGATAGTCGACACTCCACCGCCGAGTCGCACGTCGCGGCCGCCGGCCGCGGCGCGCGCCCGCGCGAGTGCTTCCTCGATCCCACCGGTGACGAAGTGGAACGCCGTTCCGCCGGCCATCGTGAGCGTCGCCCGGGGATAGTGGGTCAGCACGAATACCGGAGTGTGGTAGGGCGGCTCATCGCCCCACCAGCCTTTCCAGCTCTCATCCGGCCACGGCCCGCGTACGGGACCAAACATGTTGCGGCCCAAAATCCAGGCGCCGATCCCCGCGAAGCTGCGCTCGGCCATCGAGTTGTCGACACCGGTCTCACCGCCGGGCTCACCGCCTGCCTCAGCGTGCATCTGCCGCCACGTGCGCGTGTTGAAGAACCACTCCATCAGCTCGGGACCGTGTATGCCGAGCGGGTTGTTCAGATTCTGACCTGATCCGGCGCCGAAGCCATCGATGGAGATGGCAAAGCTTCTGACACAGAGTTTGGACATTTCGACTCCTCGTTGAGCGGTCGCCGTCAGCGCAGCTGACGCAGCTCCCCCACTGTCGCCGCGCTGCGCGCGCGCTTCTCGCCGGCCGCATCGGGTCGCGCCGCCGTCAATGAAGACTCCAGTGACTGAGGCAAGCGGCTTAGTTTCCAGCCGGCGAGCTTCATCGAATCCGGCAGATCGAGCGGTGAGCGCGCGTGGCCGGCATTCCCCGCGAAGTCTATGGTGCGCGAGATTCCGCGGTCGGAATAGGTGAAGGAGAGCTGGTAGTTGGCGGCGACATCCGCGCTCGGTACCGTCACGGTACCCACGGCCGTCCACGGCGCGTGGTACTCGGTCGATGTACTGGCGGTCGCGATGCGTATCGGATTGTTCTTCTCCGCGACACGCACATGCTGAGGCTTGCCCGGAGCCGGGGGCCCATCGGGGAGCGCAGCGGTGAGCAGCACGATCACCAGCTGCGAGTTGAGGGCCGCAAGATCGAGTGACTCGATCTCCTTGCCGGAGGAAGCGGCGAACCCCTGCGTCAGCATCCAGCGGCCGGCGATGAGCAGTATCGTGCCACTGATGCGGGTGCTGCCCTCGTGACGCTCGATGGCAATGCGCGCATCGCCGTTCGCCGCCACTTCGAAGTGGGTAGTAGCGCTCGCGGGCTCACCTGGCACCGACTGGGAGACACTGATGTCGTCCAGCACCCAGCTTGCCGAGGCGAGCGCGCGCGCGGGCAACGCCGTTGCGAGGACAAGCGCGAGCAGTGCGCCGCAGGTGGCCTGCCTGTGCGGGCGCGGCCGCGCTCGGATGCGCTCAGCGGGGCGATCTGGGTGGCTCAATCCGGATCTCGTTCGAAAGCTTTGGTACCCGGTGGCAGCTTCACCCAGGGATGCCGGCGGCTGTCGTACACGGATACTCGGGGCGCCGGAAATGCCGGATCGGCGAAGGCGCCCACGGCGACGCTGACCGACTGTGTCTCGCCCACCTCGGTGTGGAACAGTGTCGTGCCGCAGATGGGGCAGAACCGGAAGGTGAAGCTCGCTCCCTGATCGCCAACACGGGTGTACTCAGTGGCGCGGCCGAAGACCTCGAACGGAGCGGAAAATCGCGCCAGCGCCGCGAACACACTGCCCGTCCTCCTCTGACAGGCGAGGCAGTGGCAGACACCGGGGCGCGGGTCGCCCTCGACCCTGATGCGCAATTGCCCGCAGCTGCAGGAGGCTTCGCGGCTGGTCATCGTAGTTCACTCCGCCGCATCGGGCGCAAAAAGGTCGGCGCTCACCCGCAGATGACTGGTAGGCAATGAGCAGCCCGCTACCCGCGGTGAGACGAAACTGAGCCGCCGCAACCGGCGCGTTGGTGGCGAGTGGGGCGCCGGAAGCCTTGCGGCACATCTGGCAGTAACAGACCTCGATCGGGCCGGGCTCGGCGCTGAGGGTGTAGCGAACTCCCCCCAGAGGCAACTGCCGGTGTAATGAACATCGATCATGAGCTCACCCCTCAGGCGCTTCGGCGAACTCTCCGAGCGCGCTCTCGCGGGAGGTCAAGCGCGCGCAGCGCGCGTCGAGCTCCGCGTATTCGCGTGCGAATGCAGAGCGAAACGAGCGATGCGCCTCGGCACTCGTCCAGCGATCGATGGTGATGAACCGGCGCGGGTCGGCGCGATCGCGCAGCAGGCGCGTGTCGAGGTAGCCGGGCGCTCGCCGGAAGAGTGCGATCCACGGTCCGGCCGGGCCGTACTGGCGCTGGAACTCCTCGAACTGCGCAGGCTCGACCATGAACTCCCATAGATATGTGTAACCTGCTGTCATCACGCCACCATCGTCTCAGGCACGAGCACCCACGGGCCGCGGCGCTTTCGTCACCGCCTCAGCGAGAGCAACGAACTGACCCGTGAATGTGGCTACGACCTGCTCCATGTGCTCGAGTTCGGCCGACACGGAGATGCGCGCCTTGCCCTTGCGCGCCAGGGTGCTGGTGAACAGCTTCCAGCGCTGCGGATGCTCCAGTCTCGCCCGCGCGCTGAACGTGCCGAGAATCGGGTGCCGGTATTCCATGGTATTGCGCTGGATCACGAGCCGGGCGGCGACGCCCTCGGCGCGCAGCCGCACGTGCAGCAGCGCCCAGCCGGCGAGGATCGCGAGCGCGGCGGCGCTGCCGCCGAACACACTCTGACGGTGATTGATGTTAGGCGCGAGCGGCGCCTGCAGCGTGATCGCGCTCGCCTCGATCGACAGCACGGAGACCTCCATCGCCTTGGTGAGAGGAATGTGCGCGTGGATGTACTGTGCGAGCTCGGCGGGCAGCATGTCCCGGGCAGGTCTTGCCGGCGTGCTCATCCAAAGAAGCAGGAATTCCTGTCCTCGTTCACCAGGGCGACGAACTCATCAATGGTGGCGACATCGGGCGTCGGTTGATAGCTGTGCCACTTCATGTCCTGACGCATCCAGAACACCCGCCAGCGGCGCACAGTGCGCACATAGGTGGCCTTGGCGACGGGGATCTCGATGCGCTCGCCGGGAGCGCCGCCGAACGCCGGACGCACCTCGAATATCTCCACACTCTGACCGGACACTCGATAGGTGAGATCGAGCTTCTCGCGCAGTCGATGGGGAGGCCGCCGGCGCTCGATGAAAGCACCCACGCTCTTGCGCACGCGCGCGGTCTCGAGCTCGGTAAACGCCACGACCGGCGGACCTAACACCGCGGATCAGCGAGGCGCCGCGGCGGCCGCGCCTCAGCAGTGCCGTGCGCGTGCAATCTCCGGACGCAACAGCGGACCGGGCCGATGCGATGGCTCGAGCTCAGCCGATACCCTCCACGATGCGTAAATCGCGCTCCGCACCGCTCGCCAGCGCACGCAGCGCCTGCTGGTACGCGGCGCTATCGTGCGCCGCGATGGCTTGCGCGACGCTCGGAAACTCGAGGATGACGACGCGCTGCTCGAGGCCACCTTCGTAGACCTGCGCGGGCAGGCCGCGAGCCAGGAAGCGCCCGCCCGCCGCCTCGAGTGCCGGCCCGGCGAGCCTGGCATAGGCAGCAAAAGCCTCCGGGTTGCGTATCGATCGGTAAGCAGAAATCCAATATGCCTTGGCCATGGTCCTGCCGGGTTTGCGTGCGTGGGGGAGCTAGATTAGCGCCGCAGAGGCGCGCTGTCTCTCGGCGAGCCGCGGTGTCAGATCGGGAAGCAGCTTCGCCAGCCATGCCGCTCGCTGCGGAGGTCTTTTCGGGTCGACACCCATTGCGCGCAGAAAGGGCTCCTCGGCCTCGAGGAAGTAATCGAGCATGCGCTCGTAGTCGGCTGCGGAGGAGAAAGGCGTGATCTGTATGCGCCAGTGCACCACACACCGTTGCACCTTTTGCCACCCGGCGCTGTCATCGGCGCCCATCGAGCTCGACGATGCGGGGTGTAACCGACCCGCCGGCGATGATGATCTCGCCGAGCGAGATGGGTAATTTGAACCGCCGTGGACCGGCGCTGCCCGGGTTGATGTAGAGAACATCGCCTCGCTCGCGGATGACTGGCTGATGCGAATGCCCGGATACGACCACACCAACGCCGGTGGCCTGCGGATCGATCTCGAGCTCGGACAGGTCGTGTATCAGGTACAGGAATATCTTTTCGAAGTGGAGCAATTCCGTCTCCGCCAAAGCTTCAGCCCACGGACCGGTATCATTGTTGCCGCGGACTGCCGTCGTCGGGGCGATGGCCGATAATTCCTCCAGGATCTTCTGCTTGCCGACATCGCCCGCATGAACGATGTGGGAGCAGCCGCGCAAAAAAGTGCTCGCTTCGGGACGCAAGAGACCGTGAGTGTCGGAAATGAGACCAATGCGAAGCATGAGGCTGCGTCCGAATGAAGCTCATCGATGAGAACGACGGTCTGCGCGCATCAGCACGCCGTCCTCGGCGAAAAACATGAAACCACCCGGCGCGCCGAGAAACCGGTGCCACCATGACAATAGGCCGATGCGGACGATGGTCAAGCGAGGCAGGCCGCCGAGGTTTTGCAATGCATAGCCGCTCGAAGACCATTCGGACGTGACGAGCTCCACCGCACGAAGCTCGGCTTGCACGGGATCTACGGCCCGGACTTGCACGAGCCGGAGAAATCCAACCGCCACGGAGGCGTCGATCGGCACCGCAATGCCGCGGCCCTGAACGGTTACCTCATATCGCGGCACAGTTGGCGCACCCACAGCGCCCGACTGCGCGACGGCCGCTCACGGACTTCTCACGGTCTTGTGAGCCGATCGCCCGCGACGCAGCCAGGGCAGCCCGCGGTATGAATCCGCCACGACCCAGCCGCTGGCAGTCAGCGCGCAGGAGATGAGGCTCTCGTTCAATTGGAAGGCGTCCTTGTGCCCCGCTGCCACAATCGGTCCCCACACCAACACCGTGAATATCGCCATCTGCAACGCCGAAAGCGCGGCTGCCATGCGGCCATACACACCGAGGGTGACGGCAAGCCCCGCCAGGATATAAGTGCAGCCGGTGAAATAAGCCCACGCCATGTGCGCTGGCAGCCATGCAGGCACCAGTGCGGCGGTCTCGCGGATATACGCGAAATGCGCGATGCCGAAGGGAATCAACGCCAGACCGTAAAGCGTCCTCGCTAGCCCCGTGCCGTTGTCTCCGGTCGCGAAACCGAAGCGCTGTCTGTCCCAATCAGCGGCGAACCAGGCGTAGAGGATCCAGGCCCCTGCCACCATCACTGCCGTCTCGGCGCAGTCTTCCCAGACTCCCACAGCGCGCGCGTGCCCTATGACCGACGCTTTGATCAGCAGAAGCCAAAGCAGGAGATAGGCGAGCAGCAGACGGGCAGCGGGTGCGGCGGCGCGCTGGAATAGAAGTCCTGCGCCAGAGCCGAGCGCAACTACGGCACAGAGATAGGCCAGGCCCAGCCGTGCGGGAATGCTCTTGGGCACGGACTGCCAGATCGCCACGAAATCACCTTTGATGAAACCCAGAATTCCAATGACGATCATGATCGCCGCAAAGAACACGTAGCCCAGGCCTGGGATGCGCATCGTTTTACCTCGGCTTGCGTCCCGACGAATCACAGGGCGTTTGACAGTCGGCGTGTTGTGCCGCTAGACCCGGCTGGGAACTCTTCCCAGCCAGCACGTCAACACGCAAACCACGGCGAGTGTCGCCAATGAGCTGCCTGCCATGGCTATGGATGAAGGGGGAGCGGGAGCTATGGTCATTCCCATCGCTGTGAGCCCCATCGCGATTGCGCTCAGCAGCGCCACAGCGATCGACCGGTTGCGGCTCAGTCTGGCAGTAGAAGTGAACTGGTAGACACCCACGACCACGAGGGCGGCTTCCAACGCGAGCGCCAGGGGCATGCGGTTCCACAATGCGAGACCGACCGGACGTGAACCCGAGCCCGCCAGCGGAAGCTCGCTCCGGTGGACGAGAGCATCCAGTAGCCAGTGCGACAGGACGGCTAGGCCGATGAGCGCAGCGACACGCCACCTGATCCGCAGATGTGAGTAGACGATGAGCGCAATGGCTCCCGCTGCGGCCGACCAGATGACGCTCGCCAGTAATCCATGGGAGTACGGGAAAACGAACTCGGGCTGATGCGTGCTGACGAAGTCGTCCGGAATCGCCACGGACTCCCAGCCCAGGAGCACAAACAGCCACAGCAGAAGATCGAGTAACAGTGCGGCAGTGACGAAGATGCCGACGTTGATGTCTCGTGCCCCGCGTCCAATCGCCAGTGCGGCTCCTATGTGACCGGCGAACATCGAAAGTTCTAACTCCTGCGGCCGTGACCGTTCGCGTGGCAGCCCGTCACGCGACTGCGCCCTCCTGCTCACTCCAGCGTCGCGCATTTACGCCCGCGGTGAGCAACCAAACCGTGAGCGCCGTTTCGCCGATCACGCCCGGAGCCATGTTGTAGGGCGACAAAGCATTCGAGAGCGCCGGTGAAATGAAGGTGAGCCAACCGAGTCCACCAAAGGCCATCAAGGCACCGAGAATCCAAGGTAAGAACGACGACCGGATGATGAGATAGGCGATGATCAGACAGTAACAGCCGAAGAAAATGAGCGGGTTGAGGCTGGGTGACGCCAGATGAAAGAAACCCAGGATCGACAGAGCACAGCCGATGAGGCTGAAGATCGCGGCGACAGCCGAGACGTTACGGTCGACGGGCCGGAACAACCGATAGAAAAGCAGAGTTACCGCGATGTAGCACGCGGTCGAGGCCAGCAGCATGGCCGAGCGCAACGGCTCCTTCACGGCCAGAGCTAGTGCGCCGGTCACTATGGTCAGCGCATAAAAGAGGCCGGCGATCCTCCCCTGCGTCCGCGGTCCCATGGTGTTCAGGGTCGCCATTTTTCAGGGAGTGAGCTGTTTGAACATGATCAGTGCGTCGACGTAGCCGAGCCGTTGATGATTGAAAACCCCTGGGAGCCGGCCTACTACGGAAAATCCTAACCTTTCCCAAAGCCGACTGGCACGTACGTTGGTGCAAACGACGAAATTGAATTGCATGGCCCTGAATCCCCTGCGCAACGCCTCGGTCTGGGAGTGCTCGCACATGCGCGCCGCGATCCCCTTGCCCTGCTCCGCCGCAGCGACGACGTAGCCGCAATTGCACACATGGGCACCCAGACCCGGCTGATTGCCCTTGATGAAGTAGGTGCCGAGGATGCGCCCCTGCGGGTCGCAGGCTACGAAAGTCCTGGCCGGCAACTCCACCCAGACCTTCCGGATCTCCTCCTCGCTACTTTGTGGCGAGAAGGTATACGTGTCGCCGGTGCGGATGGCCTCCCGCAGGATCGGCCAGGTACTCGGCCAGTCTGACGCGCGATATTCCCGAATCTCGACCATGCACAGTGCCAATTACCCGGCGATGTCGAAGTGCCTCACCCGCCGGTCGTAGTCAATCATCATTTCCGCGACTTTGTCGGGCACCACCGCCGCTTCAGGATCCATCCCGGCAAACCTGGCGATGGCATCCATGGAGTCCCAGCGCGTGACGATCAGGAATTCGACTCCCGATCCCAAGGGCCGTGACAGGATCGAGGCGTCTACGAAGCCCGGCAGGGTCCGCAGCGCCGGAAATGTCTCGTTGCGCAGGTGGTCGATGTAATCCCGCGCCCGATGCGCGTGAGCGAGACCCCGCCACTGCCTCGAAATCAGATTGCCTCCTGCCTCGCCGCCAGGTCGCCGCAGCGTCACTTCGTCCACTCATAGAGCGGTTTGCCCTTGTCGACGATGTGCACACTCAGGAGCTTGAGCGGCTGATCCCCTACCACGGTGAAGCCGGCATGCGGAACGTCGCGCAGATTCATGATGGCGCTGCCGGTCTGCATCATCGTCGGCGCCTGGCCGGGAAGTTGCACCATCGTTCCCTGCAGCACATATCCGGTCTCGATGCCATGATGGTAGTGCCGCGGGATGGTCTCGCCCCGCTTGATTTCGCTGATCGAGGTGATGACCTCCATATCCGTGGAGGCCGTCAAGTCCGCGCGTTTGAGCTCCTGGCGCTGCGGCAGGTCGCCACGCATCGTGTCCGCCCAGACAGCGAACGCCAGCACGCAGGCTGAAAGAATGGCTGCCAATTGTCCTGGTCGCATGCTGCTCTCCCACATTGGCTCGGTCGATTCTCCCACCGGCAGGTGGCGGCGCCAATGCGGCGCCGCTACTGCAGCAGCGCCGCTTCCCGGTCACCGCCGGCGACGGGAAGCCGCGCGAACCCGCTTCCGTTCCCAATGCTCTACGGCGCCATCGACGATATCAAACAGTGGATGCGCCTCCGGGCACGGGTGCCTGCGGCAGCGAGCGTACAGACCCGGGCTGCGCGCTCGAAGTTTGCGCAACAGATGCTGCCATTCATAGGCAAGCTGCCCACGGGTTGCACTCAGCACGACGACCCGCCGCACCGGGCCGATCTTGCGTCGATCAAATGAATAGCCGCGTCCTTCTGCCTCCATGGCCACCGCTCGAAGATAGCTGTTGATGGCGGCAAGGGGCGACGCAAACGCGCGAAAGCGCGCGAGTTGTGGATGATGGCGATATCCCTTCGTGGCGCCCCGAAGCACTGCCCGCGCTAGCAGCGCCTCTCGCCAGAGTGTCACCAGACCTTTGGCGTCGAGGTACCTGGGATGCAGGGTCCAGAGGCGCATCTAGGCCGCCGTTGCCTGCGGTCGATCGAATGTCTGCGCGTAACAATAGACATCCTGCGGTTCAGGCGATCCCAGATTGGGAAACACCGTGTGCTTGTGCAGGACGCCTTCACGGACAAAGCTGCAACGCTCGAGAACTCGCACCGATCTTGCGTGTCGCACATGGCAAAGCGCGTAAAGCCGTCGAACGGCCGCGGACGCAGCGATGTTCACCACGGCTGCCAATGCCTCCGAGGCAAATCCTGCTGCCCATGCATCCTTGGCCAGGACGAAGCCGGTAGATGCGCGAGTCGAGGTTTCAAAGGCTAATCCTGTCGAACCGAGCACGGCCCCGTCTCCTTGCGAGGTAATCAGTAGCGGACCGACCGGCCACCGCGCCCATTCGGCGTCGGCGAATGCCAGAAATGCCTCGGTGTCGGCGCGCGTCGCGTGCATCGGCCAGCTCACCCACCGGGTCACCTCCGGGTCGGACCCGATCCGCTGGAACATTGCTGCGACGTCATCGCGGCTTGGGCGCCGCAATGTCAGCCGTGGGGTTTGGTAGAGCTCATCGCGAGGTTCGGCCACCGGGCCATCATGGCGGAACACCTCGTTCGAAACCATTGGTGCGCCCCATCGTGTATCCGAAGGCCGCAACCGGCCGACCGGTCACTCGCTGCTGCGACTCAGGCAGGGCCCAGGACATAGATGGACCATGGCGAGATCGTGGTCTCGCTGACCCATTGAACGGACTCCGTGCCGGTCGCCAGGGGACTGAGGGTGTCGACAACCCGGAGTCGGGCAGCCTCGAAAAGCTCACGGTAATGAGCATCGCTACAGAAGCAGTCGATTACGGGACGACGGTCGGGCACATCCAGCATGACGATCCGCACGGCGTCACCGTCGTGGGCAGTGCGGTTCGCCGGGAAGTCTCGGGTGCTGAAGGAAGCCCACTCGTGACAATAGATCGCAGCCGATGACACGACGACGACCAGACGGCCGGCGGGAGCGAGCAGACGCCGCAGCTCCCGCAAGGCAGAGGCCTTCTGTCGATCGTTCGGAATGTTATCGAAGGTAAACGCTGCAAGAATCACATCGAGCGTACCGGTGCGAAATCCAGCGAGGCTGCCGTCCGAAATCAATCGATAGTCGCCGCCTGGATCTCGACCTCGGGCATGATTGAGCATGATCTCCGAGATATCGACGCCGACTACTTGCAACCCGAGGCCGCGCAGGAATCTGGCCGAGCGCCCTGTGCCGCAGCCAAAGTCCAGGGCGCGGGCGCCGCGCGCGTGCTTGCGCAGCAGCGCGGGCAGATCGCGGAAAGCCAGGTAGTACGTCCCCGGGAACTCGAGGTCCGCATAGGCTCGAGCGCGGTCGAGGTCGTCATACACGTTGCCGAAGTTCTCGGTCATCGCATCAGCGGTTGACCTGGAATGGTGAAGTTGACGCCGTGGAGAACCCGATCATGTCGCGCGGAGTGAGGCAGGTACGTGCCTACAAACCATTTCAGGCCGCAGCAATCACCGCGATCGATACCTTCAGACCCGGTACCTTCACGGGCAACTTGGCTCCCTGGCGCGCGGGCGGATTGGATGGAAACCACTTCATCCATTCCTCGTTCATCCCCTGGAAATCCTCCTCCTCCGCCAGCACGACGGTGACGCTGGCGATTTTGTCCAGTGAGCTGCCAGCGGATTCCAAAATCGCAGCGATGTTCTTCAGGCATTGGCGCGTCTGCTCCTGAATGGTTGCCCCGACCAATGCACCGGTCTGTGGATCGTGGGGAGCGGTACCTGACACAAAAATCAGTCCGCCGGCCCTGACCGCCTGGCTGTAGGTGGCGGGGGGCTTGGCCGCTTTGGGCGTAAAGATTATCTGCCGGGACATGAGCGCTCCTTCGTGCGACGACGCCACTCAGCTGATGAATAATCACCAAAGACTAGCGGTGGGCTCGAACCAGTGGCGCACGGGCGACTGGCGCAACCATCGCGTGGCATCGGCTCAGCCCAGCTCGCGTTCGAAATGTACCTTCGCAAGCCACAGCAGCGAGAATACGAAACACCCGACGCTGAGGCCGAGCATGATGACAATCAGCTGGCGAAGGCGAAAATCCCAGCGCCGGTCGGCCAGATACGCGGAAACCGCCGCCATCAGATATAGGTAGCCGACTACCGTCAGCGGCAACAGCGCCAACACCAGCATGCTGCCAAAGCTGCCGATGTGCGGACGCAGGAGTACAAACCAACAGAGCTCCGCAGCAACGAGTGCGCCGAACCACAAGCGCCATCTTCGAAGTGCAGGCGTATCCGGTGTGAGGCGCATATCCAGATCTAACAGCAAATTCGCGCGGCCGTCCAGAAGCGCCCACAAAGCGCCGCGGCCACACACTGCAGTCCCGATCCCGGGATGAACCGTGAGCCGCTCATGGATACCTCAAGCGGTGTCAGTCAGCGCGCGGCTCGCGCGACTCGCTGGGTTCCCAGAGCTCGATGGGTTGCCCTCCGGATCGCAGAGCCGCGCAAAGCGGCCATTGGGATAAGTCTCCGGATCGATCGTCACCGCGACGCCCGCGGCGCGTAGCTGCGCGACCATGGCCTCGAGATTGCTCACACGGAAGTTCATGGACGGCCCCCTGCTAAGCCTCCCGCGATCCTACAACGACCGTCAGGTGCCGTGCTCCGCCTGGCGCTCGCGCAGGTACAGGAACAGCGGAAAGCCACAACTGACGCCGATCAGGCAAGTGGCGGCTACCGGCAACCAGAGCATGCCTATCTTGTGCCGCGTTCCCTCGCTGAAGATGAAGATGAATAAAGCCAGGGCCGAAATGAGTGCGTCGAGTCCGAAGAATGCACTGACGTGGCCAAGAAATAGCTGCATGAAGAGCAAGCGGACGTTCGGACCGTGCTCGGCGAGCCACGGAATGAACTGCGAGTACGGCAGGACGGTGCCGAGGACGGCGAGCGACAGGTACAGCCAGCGCATAAACACACCTCAGCGCAAACCGGAAACCTCGGACCACAGCCGGCGACCGCGTCATTCAGCGTTCGCCGTGCACAACCAGCGGCCGTTCACGGATCCGCACCAACGATGATTAGACCCGGCGGTGCGATGCCGCCAAACGGATTGCGTGAAAACCGATACGGACCGCCGGTAACGAGGTGCCTAGGCGGGTCCCAAGGCGCGAGCGTACCGCGCACTGAAACATAGAATTCTCGCACGCACCACAACAGCAGAAGCGTACCCAACCCCACCAATACCAGCGCAGACACAAAGTACTGCACCGTACGGGCTGACGAGGTGCCGAGCCAGATCGGTATCGCAAAACCCGACCATCGCTGGCAGTGCGAGAAACGCCGCAATCGCGCGAACCAGCAGCATTCAACTTCTAGGGCTCGGGGCGGCGTGCGGCCGAGCGCTTAAAAAAAGTGGACCTCATGTATCCATGATGGTCTGCGTAATGCGGCAGAGCAGATACTCAAGCAGCGCGGCGAATACCGCCGCCACCAGGAGACGATTACGAACCGCGATCTCGAACGCCGTGTTCGAGGCCGCACTCCTTGGAGACGCACCGGCGATTCCCACGCCTATAAACGCACTAAAGAACCAGAAGATTGCAATTCCTGCGACGACTAGGCCCATCGCAAGAGTGATAGTCAGAAAAAGTCTTGGTCGCTTTAGCTTGACTGGCCATAAATAGCGGTACGCAACCGCTACCGCCAAAGGCGGCGCGAGAATTGCTATCGGAGCTGCGAAAGTAATGAGCACGGACTATGCGGGCTCAACGATCGCCAGGCCTCTCGCCTTCGGGGAATTACCGGATCCCAGGGATGACCCTAGCCTGGCCCGACCGCACCACCATGTAGAGCATCAATAGCACCCCGAGCAGGACGCCGGCTGAGGCGATTCCGAGGATTGGATCGAGCGTGGGAGCGGGCACGATGTTCCCGTAAAGTAGGAACAAGCCCACGGAAATCGTCAGAGCCGCTGCCTGATGCACCGCAAACTGGATGTTCGCGATGGCTCGACCGGTGTTGTCCAACCACAACTTGTGAATGATCCCGTAAACGAACGAAAGCACGAAACCGATCAGGAGTATGTGGGCATGGGTGACGAACTCACCATGGTTCTGAGAGGCCGCCATGTAGATTCCCAATGCAATGCCGATGGTGGCATAACCCAACGCCCATATCAGAAATCTTCTATCCAGGCTCATGCGTGTCTCCACTCGCTGTTTCAAACGAGAAGACGAGATGATAGGGCATGCGTAGTACCGATTGTGGAGCAGCGGGTGCGACGCGCCAAAGTGCTGAAGGCACGCCGTCACTCATTGCGCTTGAGGTGAATCCAGGGCGGTGTCCTTTGATCCCATACCGATGTGCCGGGACTGTGATTTCTCGCGGCACCTCAACAAGGCCCCATCAGCCGATGCTCAGGACTCCGGTCCGCGGAACCGCACACGAATCGAACCATGCTCAGGCGTCACCACATCGTCCACTAACCAGCATCGGTCATTCGGGCCTTGCACCATCGTCAGCACGGCAAATTGCTCGGGTCCGGACCCACCGTCGGGGTCGACCATGGCGTACGTCATGGTCACGAGAACATGCTCCGGTTTGGTTACGGACCCTAAATCCGGCCTGCTCAGCGGTATATAAAAGGTTGGATTCTTGGCGAGGCGCTTGTCGTCCGGGTGCGGCCAAGGCCGGTAACCGAGGCAAGCTGGGTTCTTCGCCATACATGCCCACTCTTGCTGTATTGCTGAGTAGAAGCGAGGAGTCGTCAGAGCACGCAGCTCCGGATCGTCCTTCATATAAAAATGCGAGTGACCCTCCCAAAACTGACGCGCAGCCGTAGCCGCCATATCGGTTCCGCAGTGGGCAAGAGCAACCGCCGGAATCAACGCAGCAGCCGCAAGCAACACGATGACGCGTACCGGAACCTCTAACGGCCGGGCCGGCCAACCCAGAAGCGCCGGCCGGTTAACCGCCCGCCCATCCAACGATTTATGCAGCAGCGCCCACATACCTCAACACCGCTTCCCGAAACTGGGACATCTGATCAAACGTGCGAAACAAGCCAAGGTCCTTCAGACGCTCCAGGTCTCCGTGGAGCAGATACTGCCCTTCGTCGCGAGTAATGCGAAAGTCTCCGTGCGGGCCCGTAAGATCAACGTAGTAGTTTCCGCAGTCACCGGCGTCGTACTGTGACGCCGTCTCATGTATCCCATGGACCGCGAGCTCAGTCAGGAGTGCGCCAGCGTCGGCCAAAATAGCTGCAGATGTCATGGACGTCGGACGGGTATGGCGACGCGTGCGATGTTGATCAGAAGCAGCCCGGCGGCAACAACCTCAGCCCAGATGGTGAGATTCATAGCGGCGGAGTGATGCGCGATGGGCGCCCGCGTGTAGTGAAGAAGTCCATCGAGGCCGAGGCAACCGTAAATCGCCAATACACTCAGACCGACGTGAAGCGCCCCCCGGCGGTACAGCAGATAGCCCAAAAGACCTATGGCCGTGACACAGCACCAGGCCAGATAGACATCGGAGCGGGTCCACGACGCCGGCAAGTTTGGATACTGAGCCAGATACTGTGCGTTGTGCGCGAAGTGCAAGAGGCTTGCGCCAGCGTATATCGCCAGAAACCAGGGCAGCATCTGGCTGACGCTGTGTTTGGCCGAATACGACCGATCATTCAAGCTGACCGTCACGCGCCCGTACTGTGATGCCTGGCGGCGTCATGCGCGAGCGTTCTCCACCAGCGTGGCGATCCGCACGAACTCAACGCTGGGGCGTACACCGTAAAGGCTCGTTACACGCTCCAAAAGCGCATCGGTAAAGAAGGCTTTGGCCGCATCCTCCGAGTCCCAAATGTAAAAGTTCGTCGCCTCACGCTTTCGGGAGTTTACGGTGAAGGCCTTTGAGCGTAATCCAGGCATTCCCTCAAACCTCGGGCGTGCTGTCTCTGCGATCTTCCTCACGGCCTGCTCATCGAAATTCTCGCCGTACCGAAACGTTACGAAAACACCGATCATTCCAATATTTCCTTACGAGTGTCGGGTGATCACAAACATCGGGGACTGCTGCAACGATTGTTGGCGGGCGATCTATGGCTCAAAGTTCCACTCTCTCCTGGGCAGTGATCGCACCAGCTCTCTCAAAGGTAACTTTGATTGCGCCGCTAGATGCCGAAATGCCTTCCCGCCCAAAATATAATCGTTACCGAACGCAGGTGCGAACCGTCCGTAGAGGCGCGAGGCTGTGCCACTTTCGACAGCTCCGCCCTTGATGAATGCGCCACCCTCGCTGTGAACGACTCCTGCGGTTCGCGCAATGAGCTGAACTGCGATGCCACGCGCTCGATGCCGATGGCCGACATACAGGTCGAGAATATGGCCACCGGTGAGACAATGGTGCAGATCGTACGCCCTCTCCCAGGCCAGGAAACCTGCTGCCTCGTGTGCCAGCACCGCAATTAGTGTGCGAAACCGCGCGCCGAATCCGTCCTGAAGCAGCCCGGCGATGCTGCCCCGCCACTCGCTGTCGTAGGTTTCGACCATGTATGCCCGAAGGAGGGCGGCAAGCGGCTGCACGTCCTCTGGGCTGGCTTCCCGAATGATGTACATCTAGAGGCTATCGCCGGGTCCATCCACAACAGCGTCGGCTTCAATCTCCACCAACCATTCCGGATCAATGAAGCGTGAGACCTGCATAATCGTATTGACCGGCCGAATGTCCCGGAAGAACTCTGCGTGGACGCTTGCTACCTTCTCCCAATCGTCAATGCGAGTGAGAAGAATCCGCGTGCGCACAACGTGCCGGGTGGTGGCTCCAGCACTTGCCAAAGCGGCCGTGATGATTTCGAGGCAGCGCCGCGCCTGGACCGCAGCGTCACCTCTGCCGACAGTGCGACCATCGGGGCCCAGCGGAGCAGTACCTGCAACCGTCACGATCGCGCCGGCTCGCACCGC
>DATJFM010000070.1:0-4609 GCA_035495655.1 Steroidobacteraceae bacterium | reverse complement strand
ATCACTTTCAGTCCATCGCGCAGCCATTTCACCGCGGCGCCGGCGACGAAGATCGAGCCTTCCAGAGCGTAAGCGATTCGCCCGCCGATGCGGTAGGCCGGTGTGGTGAGCAGCCGGTTGGCCGAAGTCACTGCGACCTCGCCGGTGTTCAGCAGCAGCACACAACCGGTGCCGTAGGTGGATTTCGCCATCCCCGGCCTGAAGCACGCCTGCCCGATGAGCGCTGCCTGCTGATCACCCGCGATGCCGGCGATCGGCAGCTCGCGGCCGAAGAGGGAAGTGGTTCCGTAGACCCCGCTGCTGTCGCGTACCTCGGGGAGCAGCGCGCGCGGTACGCGCAGCAGGCGCAGCAACTCATCGTCCCAGCACTGCGCGTGAATGTCATAAAGCAGCGTGCGCGCTGCGTTGGTGATGTCGGTAGCGTGCACGCGGCCACCGGTGAGGCGCCACAGCAGAAAGGTGTCGATCGTCCCGAACGCGAGCTGGCCGCGCTCGGCACGCGCGCGGGCGCCCGGCACCTCATCGAGTATCCAGGCGATCTTGGTGGCGGAGAAATAAGGGTCGAGCAGCAGTCCGGTCTTGCGGCGTACCAGACCCTCCGCGCCTTCGGCCTTGAGCCGCGCGCACTCCTGCGCGGTGCGTCGGTCCTGCCAGACGATCGCCGGATGGATGGGCGTGCCGCTCGCACGTTCCCACACCACGACCGTCTCACGCTGGTTGGTGATGCCGAGCGCCGCCACGCCGGCCGCGCCGCCGGGAGAGCGCTCGATGACTTCGCGCACCGTTGTCTCGGTGTCGCGCCAGATTTCCTCGGCATCGTGCTCCACGCGGCCCGCATCGCCGTAATGCTGCGTGAGCGCGCGCCGCTCGATGGCGGTGGCGCGCGCAGAGGCGTCGAAGGCGATGGCACGCGTGGAAGTCGTGCCCTGGTCGATGGCGATGACGTGCTGCGGCTCGCTCATGCGGATGAGCGGGACTATTTGAAGGCCGTCCAGATGGTCTTGAGGTCCGTGTACTTGTCGATCGCGTGCGGCGAGCGGTCGCGGCCGAATCCCGACTGCTTGAAGCCGCCGAAGGGCGTGGAAATAGTGGAGCGGTCGAAGCTGTTGACCCAAACCGTGCCGGCACGCAGCGCGTTGGATACCCGGTGGGCGGCGTTGATATCGCTGGTCCAGACGGCCGCCGCCAGACCGTAGATGCTGTCATTCGCCATCACGAGCGCTTCGGACTCCTTGCCGAAAGAGGTGACCGCGAGTACCGGACCGAATATCTCCTCGCGCGACACGCGTGCGTCCGGGCGTACCTTGTCGAGAATGGTCGCCTCGACGTAGTAGCCGCCGCTCTCGGCGAAGGCGCGCTTCCCGCCGAGAGCAAGCTTGGCGCCCTCGGCGAGCCCGGTATCGATGTAGCCGAGCACGCGCCGCATGTGTCCTTCATCGATCAGCGCGCCCATCTGGGTGGCAGGGTCGAGCGGGTTGCCGTGGGTGATGCCCGCCGTCACGCGCCGGATGGCATCGAGCAGCCGCTCGCGCGCGCTCTCGTGCACGATGAGGCGCGATCCGGCGTTGCAGGTCTCGCCGGCGTTGTAGTAGATCCCCCAGGCGATCGCTTCGGCGGCGGCATCGATGTCGGCATCTGCGAGGACCACCTGTGGGCTCTTGCCACCGCACTCGAGCGAAACCCGCTTCAAATTGGACTCGCCCGCATAGCGGAGCATGAGCTTGCCCACCTCGGTCGAGCCGGTGAAGGTCACCATGTCGACATCCGCATGGAGCGCAAGCGGCCGGCCAGCCTCCTCACCGAACCCGGGTACCACGTTGAGGACTCCCGGCGGTAGGCCCGCGCGCAGTGCAAGCTCGCCGAGACGTATGGCCGTGAGGGGCGACTGTTCGGCGGGCTTGAGCACCACCGAGTTGCCGACGAGCAGCGCCGGGCCGATCTTCCAGCTGGTGACGATCAGCGGATAGTTCCATGGCACGATCGCGGCGATCACACCGAGTGGCTCGCGGCGGATCAGCGCGAGATCGTTCGGTCCGGTCGGGGCGACCTCGTCGTAGAGCTTGTCGGCAAATTCGCCGTAGTAGCTGATGCACTCGATCGCTTTCGGCACGTCGACTTCGAGGGAGTTCTGGATGGGCTTGCCGACGTCGAGCGTTTCCAGCATGGCCAGCTGCTCGAGGTCCTCGCGCATCAGCTCCGCAAAGCGCAACAGCACACGCTTACGCTCGCGTGGGTCCGTTCGCCGCCACCGGCCGTCCTCGAATGCGGCACGCGCGGCACTCACCGCCGCATCGACATCGGCCTGCTCGCAGCGGGCGACCTGCGCGATGACCCTTCCGTCGATCGGCGTTTTCTTGTCGAACGTCCGCCCGCTGCGGGCACCCACCAGTGCTCCATCGATCAGCGCACGGGCTTCTGGACGCAATGGAGCTGCGAGGCGCTCCCAGTCGCTGCGGCTGCGGGTGTTCGGCATTGCGTTCATGAAGACTCCCGATGGCGTTCGACTGTTTCGGCAGCGGTTGGCGTTGCCTGAATCGGCAGGTCCGCCAGTGAGCCCAAAGCCTGCCGCAGCGGTCCGAGCCACGGCTCGAAATGCCGCCACTGATCGATGCCCTCGCGGCTGACCGGCCGGCGTACCTGTTCGGAGCTCACGGTGTGGATACGCCGCTCCGTCTTCCAGTACTCGAGGCAGGCGGGCTCGAACTCCAGCCCGCAGAAATCGAGGATGCGGCGCACGTTCGCCTCGAGATCATCGACCAGCTGCTCATGCTGCACGCACAGCACCTTGCCCGGCAGCACCCTGTCCCAGTGCTCCATCAGCTCGATGTACCAGCGATAGTAGCTGCCGAGATCTTCGAGACTGTATGAGAACTCCTGGCCGGTGGCGAAGAGTTGCTTGTAATTGCTGAAGCAGCAGGCCATCGCCCCGCGGCGCGCATCGATGATCTTTGCGTTCGGCAGGATGAGTTGCAGCAGTCCGATGTTGCGGAAGTTGTTCGGATTCTTGTCGGTAAAGAACGGCTTCCCCTCGACACGATAGATCTGCGTCTCGGCCAGGTACTCCGCGCCATCCCGCCGGAACTCATCCGCTCCGCGGGTGCTGATTGCGGCGATGTACTGGTCCCAGAACTTTTTGTACGAGTCGTAGTTGTCGCGACCCTGCAGCGACTGCACGAGCCGCGGGATATTCGAGAGCTCCATGGTGCCCTCGACCTGCGAGTGCGAAGCGAGAATCTGCTCGATCAGGGTCGAGCCCGAGCGCGGCAGTCCCACGATGAAGATCGGCCCTGGACTCTGGCATCCCCAGCCGCGGCGTGTGGCGAAGAATTCGCCGGTGAAGGTCTGCTGCACGAGCCGTGTGTTGTATTCGATGCTGCCGGGCTTGTAACGCGTCTCGGACTTTTTCAGTGCATTGCCCCGCTCGTAGTAGCCAAACGCAGCCTCGTACTGGCCCCGGTCCTCGAGCGCCTTGCCGAGCGCAAAGCACAAGTGATAGCGGTCGGGAAGCTCGATCTGCGCGCGCTCTTCCTCGACGCGCATGGTCGCCACCTCTTCATCGGTGAAGGGATATTTCTTGAGATTGGCGAAGCTCCAGTACGCCTCGCCGTAGCTCGGCCGGAGCGCCGACGCTGCACGGTAGGAAGCCATCGCTTCGTGCGAGCGGTTGAGGGTCTTGAGTGCGTGGGCGATCGAGAGGTGCAGATCCGGATCGTGCGGAGTCTCCGCGAGCACCTCCCGATAGAGGGGCAGCGCCGCATCGTGCCGCCCCAGCCCCATGAGAATTGCCGCGTGCGTCGTACGGAAGGCACGGTTCTTCGGATCGGCGGCGAGCAGCTTGCCGACTTCCTCGAGTGCGCGCTGGTGCTTGTGACGCAGGGCGAGGACGATCGCATAGTCGTGGCGGATGACGCGATCGTCCGGCTTGATCTTGAGCACGGTCTCGAGCAGCACCTCCGCATCGTCGAGGATGTTGAGCTTCATGCCGATCTTGGCGAGCAGCCACATTCCATCCGGGTCGAGCGGGTTCTTGCTCTGGAGATAGCGACGGACGATCTCCTCGGCATCCGCAAGATCGCCCTCGGAGAACAATCCCTCGGCGGCAACGACCTCCGGCGCGATCGCGGCGATGCGCCGGCCCTGCGCCGCCGCCCGCTCGGCATCCGCGGGCTTACCGATGAGGCGGTAGAGCGCCTCCAGCCTGTTCCAGCTCGCCGGCAGCGCCGCATTCAACCGCAGCGCACTCTCGAACGCCTCGATGGCTCGAGGCGCATCGCGCTGGGCGACGAAGCAGTACCCGCGCTCCTGGTAAAGGCGGCTGAAGCGCGGGTGCCATTTCTCCAGTTCCTCGAGAGTCGTCAGGGCCTCGGGGATGCGCTTCAGGTAGCGCAGGCTCACCGCCGCCATATAGAGGGCGTCGCGGTGGTGGGGGCGCGCCGCGAGCAGTGCCTGCGTTACGAGCAGCGCCTGTGCGAAGTCGCGCTTCTCGAGCAACGCACGCGCGCGCTGAGCTTCGGCTTCGATATCCGCTGCGGCAGCCTGGGTGGTGGCGTTCATGGAGAATGCGAGGAATTCGTGCGCATCGAGCGCATTAAAGCAGAGGCGGGCATCA
>DATJFM010000069.1:0-6403 GCA_035495655.1 Steroidobacteraceae bacterium | reverse complement strand
TCGCGCGCGTGCGGCTCCTTGACAGCGCACAGCATGAGGCGGTGCTCGTAAATGACAGCGCCATTGGCACAGATCAGACCGTGCGTTATGTGCTCGTCATCGGCGCAGGCAGCAAGGTCGAGTACCGGCCGGTGCAGCTCGGTCCGGTCATCGACGGCCTCCGTGAGGTGCAGTCCGGGCTCACCGCCGGTGAGACCGTCATCGTCAATGGGCTGCAGCGTGTCCGCCCGGGCGCACAGGTCCAGGCGCAGCACGTCGCCATGGGCGAGCCCGCTCCGCAGGGCGGCCGACTGCTGGCCGGTAACGCGGCGGCGGATGACGGCGGCAAAGAGTCGCTGCAGTGAAACTGTCCAACTTCTTCATCGAGCGTCCGATATTTGCCGGCGTCATCTCGGCGTTCATCACTATTGCAGGCGTCATCGCGCTCTTCAGACTGCCGATCAGTGAGTACCCGGAAGTCGTGCCGCCGCAGGTGATCGTGCACGCCTCCTATCCGGGCGCGAATCCCAAGGTCATCGCCGACACGGTGGCGGCACCGCTCGAGCAGGCAAACGTCGGTGTCGAGGACATGCTGTACATGTCCTCGACCTCCACCATGGATGGCTCGCTGACGCTGACGGTGACTTTCCGCATCGGCGCAGATATCGACCGCGCCCAGGTGCAGGTGCAGAACCGCGTCGCGCAGGCGCTGCCGCGGCTCCCCGAGGAGGTGCGCAGTCTCGGCGTCAACACCGTGAAGGCCTCCTCCAACCTGACGCTGGTCGTGAACCTGACCTCTCCCAATGGACGTTATGACTCGCTCTACCTGCGTAACTACGCGGTCCTGAACATCCGTGACGTGCTCGCCCGCTTGCCGGGTATGGGCGATGTGCAGGTCTTTGGCGGCGGCGACTACTCCATGCGTGTCTGGCTCGATCCGCAGAAGCTCGCCGCGCGCAACATCACCGCCGGTGATGTAGTCGCTGCGATCCGCGAGCAGAACGTCCAGGTCGCCGCCGGGCAGCTCGGCGCACCTCCTTCCACGACGGAATTCCAGATCGCGCTCAATGCCGCGGGACGGCTCACAGACGAGCAGCAGTTCCGCGACATCATCATCAAGACTGGCGATGACGGCCAGGTCGTGCGCCTCGGCGATATCGCGCGCGTCGAGCTCGGCGCGCAGGCCTACGGCGTGCGCAGTCTGCTCGACAACAAGCCCTCGCTCGCCATCCCGGTGTTTCAGTCGCCCGGCGCCAACGCGCTCGAGCTTTCCAACAGCGTGCGCAGCACGATGGAGGAGCTGAAGAAGAATTTTCCCCAGGGCATGGACTACGGGATCCTGTACGACCCGACTCAGTTTGTGCGTCAGTCCATCGATGCCGTGCTGCACACACTGCTCGAGGCGGTAGCGCTGGTGGTGCTGGTGGTCATCCTCTTCCTGCAGACCTGGCGCGCCTCGCTCATTCCGCTGATCGCCGTGCCGGTCTCGGTAATTGGCACCTTCGCTGTGCTGCTCGCCTTCGGCTTCTCGATCAATACCCTGTCGCTGTTCGGCCTGGTGCTGGCGATCGGCATCGTCGTGGATGACGCCATCGTCGTGGTCGAGAACGTCGAGCGCCACATAGCCGAAGGACTCTCGCCGCGCGCGGCGACCAAGGTCGCCATGGGTGAGGTCAGCCGGCCGATCATTGCGATCACGCTCGTGCTGTGCGCCGTGTTCGTTCCGGTCGCGTTCGTCAGCGGTCTCACCGGCCAGTTCTACCGTCAGTTCGCCCTCACCATCGCCATTTCCACGGTCATCTCGGCCTTCAACTCGCTCACCCTGTCACCGGCACTCGCGGCGGTGCTGCTCAAGCCGCACGGTGCGCCGCCCGATGCGCTGTCGCGGGCAATGAACCGCTTGTTCGGTGGGTTCTTCCGGCGCTTCAATCGCGCCTTTGCGCGCGCTGGCGACCGCTACTCGGGCGTGCTTGGCCTCACCATGCGCCACGGCACGATTGCGCTCGCCGTCTACGCGGGCCTCATCGTGCTCACGGGATTCGGCTTCAACGCCGTACCTTCAGGCTTCATCCCCGCGCAGGACAAGCAGTACCTGGTGGCCGTCGCGCAGCTGCCACCGGCCGCCTCGCTCGAGCGTACCGAAGCGGTCACGCGTCGCATTGCCGACATTGGCCTCCATCAGCCGGGGATCTCGCACGCGGTGGAGTTCGCCGGCATGTCGGTGAATGGGTTTACGCAGAGCTCGAGTGCCGCGCTGATCTTCTTTCCGCTCGATGATTTCTCGGTTCGCTCCTCGCGTACGCTGTCGGGTCCTGCAATCGCCGCAGCACTGAATGCGAAGATGGCCTCCATCCAGGATGCGTTCGTCATGGTGGTGACGCCGCCGCCAGTGATCGGGCTCGGCACCCTTGGCGGCTTCAAGCTGCAGGTCGAGGATCGCGCGGCCGCCGGACCCGAGGCGCTGTTCAGCGCGCTGTCGGAAGCACTCGGCAAGGCGAATCAGAACCCCGCCCTCGGCGGCGCCTTCAGCACCTATCAGATCAACGTGCCGCAGCTCGACATCGATGTGGATCGCGTCAAGGTCAAGCGCGAGAACGTGAGGCTCTCGGACGTGTTCGAAACGCTGCAGGTCTATCTCGGCTCGCTTTACGTCAACGACTTCAACCGCTTCGGCCGCACCTATCAGGTGGTGGCGCAGGCGGATGCGCCGTTCCGTTCGCAGCTCGATGACATTCTGCCGCTCAAGACACGCAATGCCAGCGGCGAGATGGTGCCGCTCGGCTCGGTGATCAACGTCTCGCAATCCTTCGGCCCCGATGTGGTGCAGCGCTACAACGCCTACGCCTCCGCGGACATCAACGGTGGGCCGGCGCCGGGGTTCAGCTCCGGGCAGGCGCAGGCAGCGATGGCGAAGATCCTCGATGAGACGCTGCCACGGGGCATGGCATACGAGTGGACCGATCTCGCTTACCAGCAGCTGATATCGGGTAACACGGCGCTGCTGGTGTTCCCGCTGTGCGTGGTGTTCGTCTTCCTGGTGCTCGCCGCGCAGTACGAGAGCCTTACCCTGCCACTTGCGATCGTGCTCATCGTGCCCATGTGCCTGCTACCGGCGATCTTCGCCGTACGCCTCGACCACGGTGACAACAACATCTTCATGCAGATCGGACTGCTGGTGCTGGTCGGCCTCGCCTGCAAGAACGCCATTCTGATCGTCGAGTTCGCCAAGCATCTGCAGGAGGATCGCGGACGCGATGCGCGCACCGCGGTGCTCGAGGCTGCCCATCTGCGGCTGCGACCGATTCTGATGACCTCGATGGCCTTCATCATGGGAGTGGTACCTCTGATGCTGGCGCTCGGCGCGGGTGCGGAAGTGCGCCATGCGCTCGGCGTCACGGTATTCGCCGGGATGATCGGCGTTACGCTCTTCGGGCTGCTGCTCACACCGGTGTTCTACGTGCTCGTGCGGCGCTTCGCTGCGCAACGCGCGCAAGGTGCCGGGCTCGAGCAGTTGCCGGCTCCGGAGGCTGCCCATGACTGATGTCGGCCGCCGCCGGGGTGCTACCTTTGCCGCCCTCCTCGCCCTGATCGCGCTCGCGACGCTTGCCGCGGTGCTCACCGGCTGTGCCGTGGGGCCGAATTACGTGCAGCCGGCGACCCCGGTAGCGCCGCAGTTCGCCGGCGCGTCGCAAGGCCCGTACTCCGGTACCGATGTACAGGGAACCTTCTGGACCCAGTTCTCCGACCCGACGCTCGACCGGCTGATCGATCAGGCGCTCGCGGCGAATCACGATCTGCGCATCGCTCTCGGTAATCTCATGGAGGCGCGCGCGCAGCGGCACGAGGCGCAGTTCGACCTCGCGCCGACGGTCACCGCCTCGGGCGGCTATACCAAGGAGCGGTTCCCCGCGGTCGACAGCCCCACCGGCGAGCCGCTCACGCAGCGTTTCTACGACGCCGGCTTCGATGCCTTCTGGGAACTCGACTTTTTCGGCGGAGTGCGCCGTAACATCGAAGCACGGAGCGCTCAGGTGCAGGGCGCTGAAGCGGGACTGCGCGATGCCCAGGTTTCGGTCACCGCCGAGGTGGCGCGCACCTATTTTGAGCTGCGTGGCGAGCAGGCGCGCTTCGCAGTGGCGTGGCGCAACGTGGAGAACCAGCGTGCCACGCTGCAATTGACGCAGGCGCGGCTCGAGGCCGGGCGCAGCACCGAGCTCGACACCGCGCGCGCGCAGGCACAACTTTCCGCGACGCTCAGCACCCTCGGACCGCTCGAGGCCGCGATCGCCCGCTCGATCCATCGATTGGGCGTGCTCACCGGTCAACAACCTGATGCGCTGCGGGAGCTGCTGACTCCGACGCGCGCGCTACCCGAGCTGCCGCAGCTCACCGCTGTGGGTGATCCCGCAGCTCTGCTGCGCCGCCGTCCGGACGTGCGCGTTGCCGAGCGCGAGCTGGCCGCCTCCACCGCGTTGGTCGGTGTTGCGATCGCCGATCTCTTCCCCAAGGTGACCTTCACCGGCAATTTCAGCTACGCCGCCGCAGAGCCCGGCCAGCTCGGAAGCTCCGCCAGTCGCGGCTACACCATAGCGCCCGGCATCACCTGGGCGGCATTCGATCTCGGCCGCGTGCGCGCGGAGGTCGCCGGTAGCCGCGCTCATGCCGATGTGGCCCTCGCCGGGTATGAGCAGGCGGTCCTGCGCGCACTGGAAGAGACCGAGAATGCGCTCATCACGCATGCCCGTACGCGCGACAGTCTGAGCGACGCCGCGGCAGCCGCCGCGGCCAGTCAGACCGCTGCGCGCATTGCGCGCACCCGCTACGAAGGTGGCATGGTGGACTTCCTCGATGTGCTCGACGCCGAGCGCACCCAACTCGCCGAGGAGGACCGCCTGGCTCAGTCGCGCACCGACGCGGCCACGAGCCTCGTGGCCGTCTACAAGGCACTCGGCGGAGGTTGGCAGGGTGCGCCGCTACCGCGTTATGTTCGCCAGGCCGGAGGCTAAGCCGTTGATTAACGGAAGGCGCGCGCGTTCCGCGCAGAAAACAGGGTTGGGCAAGAACGTCCCCGGCGCCACCCGGGCGGCTGGAGCGGCGCTCTCTCTTAAGATAGAGCCCGTGCCGAATACGGACCGAGCGGGGATCCGACGCGGTAGACTTCCAGGCCAGCTGCACTTGGGGAGAGCCCCTGCCGAGATGAATGCCACCCTCGCCTTGTTGGAGCCCGAAGCCCAAGCCGGCCCTTGCGCTGAGGAGCTCGCGCGCATCAACGAATCGCTCCAGGCGCGCGAGCGGTTGCTCACCGCTTCGGCGCGCGCGAGCCGCCTGCTGCTGGAAGCCCCCGATGTGCGCGCGGCAGTTCCGGATGTGCTTGGTTTACTCGGTGAGGCGGCACGCGTCGATCGCGTCGACCTCATGCTGACCCGCACCGGCGCGCAGGGCGAGCGGCTGCTCACTCTGGTGAGCGAATGGACCGCCGAGCACGGCACGGTGCCGCTCGCGGATAGATCGGTGTGCACCTGCAACGAGGCGAGCTGTGTCGCGATATTCGCCGAGCTGCGTGCCGGCCGCAGTGTTTGCTTCAGCAATGGCGAGAGTCCCGTGGGGCGCGCCTGCTCCGCCATCGAGCGTGTCGGCACCCAGACCAAAGCGATCGTGCCGATTTTCGTGGCGGGTGAGTTCATCGGTGTCGTCGGTTTCGACAATACCAGTCAACATCGGGCCATCGATGCCGCCGAGCTCGCGGCGCTCGAGACGGCGGCCGGCGTGATCGGTGCAGCATTGCATCGCGAGCGACTGGTTGATGACGTGCGCCGCGAGCGCCAGCACATCGCCGAGGAGCGCGTGGCCGAGCTCGCCAAGGCGAACGCGGTGATCCGTGGCAACCTCGAGCGTCTCGCCGGCGAGACCGATCTCCACAGCTTCATGGGCCACATGCTGCTCGAGGCGACGCGGCAGTTCGATGCAGCCTCGGGGGTCGTCATCGTTCTCAAGGACTCCCGCCAGGAGTGGCGCATCGTCGCGCATGTGCGCGACGGCGAGCTCGCACAGCCCACCTACGCGAGCAGCGTGCCGGTCGCCGGCTCGGTGTTCACCGCGCGCTTCGCCCACCTGCACGAGCCGCTCTATCTCGATGTCGAGCAGCAGACGAGCGAGATCTGGCCCGGTCTGCAGCCATTTCACAGCGAGGAGCGTGCGGTCGGCGTCGTCATGTATCCCCTGGTTTTCGGCGGCCGCAGCGTGGGGTTTCTCGCCATGAGCTTCCGGCGCAATGCCGAGGAAGTGACGCACAGCGAGCTGCTGGTGGCGCTGGCGCAGCAGGCGACGCTGGCGGTGCAGCTCACCCGTCTGGCCTACTCGGCCAAGGAAGCCGCGGTGCTCATGGAGCGCACGCGCATCGGCCAGGAGATCCACGATGGTCTGG
>DATJFM010000068.1:0-45906 GCA_035495655.1 Steroidobacteraceae bacterium | reverse complement strand
TGATGTGCCGGGCACTGGCCGAGACGCTGCGCGTCAAGTTCTACCTGCGCCTCGCGCACTGTGACCAGCTCGTGGACGCCGAGGAGGTCCTCTCGCTCTCGGGAATAAACCGATTTCACGGCTTTGGCTGGATCGGGCACGTGCTGATCGGCGCCGAAGCGCCACCCGCCCAGGGCGAAGCAGACAGTGGCGCGCACCGCGATGGCATCGACAAGGCGTGGATAGAAAATCAGTGCCAGTACTTCGTGCGAAAAGTGGCTAAACTGCATCGCGGCAGCATGCGCACCAAATGGCTCAAGCGCATTCTGTTCGGCGTGATCATTGCGGTCGTGCTGAGTCTGTTGTTGCTGGGGGAAGAGGCAAGCGCGTACCTCGTCGTCGGCACATCGGTCGAAAATGGGCTGACATTCCTCATGGGTCTCATGGCGGTAACGCTGGCATCCTGGGAGCTGCACCAGAACAAGATGGCCAGTCGCGAGCTGCTGTGGCAGTACCGCAACCAGTTGAAGCACTTCTCACGCGCACGCACGCAATTGGCGCGCACACTGGATGCCGGGCGTCGGCTGGAGATTCTCGCTGCACTGGGCAAGGACTCGCTCATGGAGAGCTATCTGTGGACGATTCATCGGTTCCATCGCGAGCACGAGCCGCCCGGACGGGCTTGACGCCCACGGTCCCGTTCGCGCCCCTGCGGCGCGGGCTGGCAGCCGCGAGCGCCCCGATCCATCGCCTCGCCGATGTGCTGCTCGTCAGCCGCGGCCCCTACGCGCGGGCTTTCGATAACCTCATCCTCGGGCTGATCATCTTCAGTGTCGCCTCCATCGGTGTGGAGTCGATTCCCGATCTGCCGCAGTGGCTGCTGAGCGCGCTGCGCATCGCCGAGCTGGTCGTCGTCGGGGTCTTCACTTTCGAGTATCTACTGCGCATCGTCGCAGCCGGAAACAAGCTGGCATTCATATTCAGCTACCAGGGCATCATCGATCTGCTCGCCATCGCACCTTTCTATCTGACGGGTTTCGATGCACGGTGGCTGCGGGCATTGCGCCTGCTGCGGCTGCTGCGGGTGCTGAAGCTGCAGACACACATCCTCGAGTCGGTGGTCGAGGAGCGCACCCGGGAGCTCGCCCAAAAGAATGCCGCCCTCGAGGCAGCGCAGGCGCAGCTGAATGCCGAGCTCGAAGTCGCACGCTCGCTGCAGCTTGCGATCCTGCCGTCCGCGTTTCCCGAGCGAGCCGGATGCGACGCGGCCGCGCGCATGATCCCTGCAACGACCATGGGCGGGGACTTCTATGACTATATCGAGCTGCCAGACGGATCGATCGGCATGGTCATTGCAGATGTCTCCGGGCACGGCGTGCCGGCAGCCTTCTTCATGGCCGTGGCGCGCACCAACCTGCGCGAGCTCGCGACGCGCCACGCCGACCCCGCCGAATGCCTGGCATACACCAATGATGCCTTGTGCGCGCAGAATCCCCTCGACCTGTTCGTAACGGTGTTCTACTGCATACTCGACCCGAAGACCGGCGTGCTCCACTACGCCAACGGCGGCCACAACCTACCCTACATCCGGCGCGCCGCCGGGCCGGTCGAGGCGCTCGACGGCGCAGGCGGACTCGTGCTCGGAGCCATGCCGGGTGCCAGGTATCAGACCCACACCGTGCAGCTGCTGAGAGGTGACCGGCTCGTGCTTTATACCGATGGCGTAACGGAAGCCTTCAACCCGGGCGCGGAGCTCTACGGAGCAAACCGCCTGGTGGATGAGGTTCACGTGCATGGCGGCGGCACTCCCCAGGCACTCGTCGAGCGTATCTGCCAGAGCGTCAATACATTCGCTGGCAGTGCCCCGCAGTCGGACGACATCACATTGACGGTCCTCACCTGGAGTGCGCCATGAACGTGCGGATCGAGGCACTCGCTGAGGCGACCTACGTGGTGCCGGAGGGCAGGCTCGATTTCGACGCAGCTACCGGTTTTCAGGAGGCACTGGAAAAGGCAATAGCCGGGGCGGGCAAGGCACCGCCAGCGCTGATCGTCGATGGAGCCGCGCTCGAGTATGTTTCCAGCGCTGGTCTGCGTGCGGTGCTGCTGGGGGCGAAGGCCGCGCAGCGCGCGGGTGTCCCTTTTGCCTTGTGCGCTCTGCAACCCGCGGTCCGCGAGGTGTTCGAATTGAGCGGCTTCAGCCGCATCATGGCCGTGCACGCAGACCGGGCTGCGGCACTCACGCAGGCGCAGCGCGGGCGCACGTGATGGCACAACGCACGGTGGCGGCCGATCCGGCGCAGCTGACCGTGCTAAACGAGTTTCTGCGGGACTTCTGGAGGACCGCCGCCCTGGCACCCGCGGGGATGCAATTCTTCGAGCTGGCGCTCGAGGAAATCTTCATGAACGTCGTCATGCATGGTGTTCGACCCGAGAGCATGCCGCTCGTACAGGTGTCGCTGAACCGGGTCGCGGACTCGGTCACCATGACCGTCGAAGACGATGGGCCGCAGTTCGATCCGCTCTCTCTCCCGCCCCCCGACCTGTCGACGGGCCTCGCCGAGCGTCCGGTCGGGGGATTAGGGGTCTTCCTGGTGCGGGAGCTGATGGACACCGTCAGCTACGAGCGGGTCGGAGCGCGCAACCAGCTCAGAATGGTAAAGACCCTGGCCTCTTGAGGCCGCCGGGCATCGTCAGCGCGTTCGCCGCCGGGGGGCTGCGCCCAGATCGCTGGCCGCCGACCGGGCGCCGCGTGCAAGGCTCTGCAGAATCACGTAGCGTTAGCGCTAAAGGGGGTGCCCGCCAAGCATAGGCCAATGGTCGGGACTGCCTGATCGATGGTCACGCAGCTAGTCCTTCTCGGCCTCCAGGCCAGCGACAAGAACAAGCAGATGTTCGAGATCCGGCGTGCTCTTTTTATGGAGGTCCGCGTAGCGGTCTGCCCGACCGCAGGCGGACCGGACCGGCAGGTCATGGGAGCGGTTGAGAGAACGCGGGGTGTCCGAACCAACTTTTTGAGCCCCGGACAGTATTTGTGAGAGAGGAAAGTGACCCGACCCTCGTGCAACGATGTCGGGCAGGAGAGCGGAATGCCTTTGAGCGGCTCGTCATGCGCTATCAGAAGCCAGTCTTCAACGTGGCGCTACGCATGCTCCGCAATCCGGAGGACGCCATGGACGTCGCCCAGACGACCTTCCTCAAGGCTTTCGAGCACCTCGCGGATTACGACCCGGCCTTCCGCTTCTACAGCTGGCTGTATCGCATCGCCATCAATGAGAGCCTCAACGCGCTTGCACTGCGCAAGCCGAGCGAGGAGCTGGATGGGAAAGCGCTCGATGAGGCACCTGGGCCCGAGCGCCTCGCTGAGGGCGATCAGGCGTTGCATGCGATCGAGGATGGTCTGATGCACGTCAGCCCGGAGCTGCGCACCGTGATCGTCCTGCGGCATATCGCGCAGCTGAGCTATCAGGGCATTGCCGAAGCCCTCGGTTTGCCCGAGAAGACCGTGAAATCGAGGCTGCACAGCGCGCGTGAGCAGCTGCGCGCCCACTTGTCGCGGTCTGGAGCGATCTGACGTGACAAAAGAGGAGCAAATGGCACTCATTCATGCCGAGCTCGATGGCGAGCTCGACAGCGCGCGGCGCGGGGAGCTCGCACGGCTGCTGCTTGCCGATCCGCAAGCACACGCGCTGCGCGACCAGTTGCAGGCACTTTGCCGGCGTCTCGATGCAGTCAGGCAGGTCGAACCACCGCCGCAGCTCCAGGATTCTATCCTCGAGCGGCTGCCGCCGGCCTCCCCCGCCAGAGTCTATAAAGCCTCATTTGCGCGCTGGCGGCTTGCCGCGTTGTTTGCGGGCATGCTGACGGCCACGGCGATCGTCTACGAGACCTTGCAGGGACCAACGCCCGGCAGCAGGGAGACCGCCGGCACGATGGCGGCGGACGTACCGATCGCAGTCGACTCGGTGGCGCTGGAGGGCGGTGCTATCACCGGACGCGCCACCCTGTACCGGGACAAGACCGGGCTCGGGATCGGGCTGGACGTCTCCGCCGCGGAGCCTGTGGACGTACTCATCGCGGCTGGGGGCCAAACCTTCCGAATCAATGGCTTGAGCAGTCCGAAACCCGCTGGAAGCACCCATCAGACGGTTGCCCTGCCGGGCGTGCGGATGCAGGGTCAGGACATCGACTTGTCATTCCTGATCGGCGAGCGAACGATGGATCACGCCACGCTTCACGCTCCGTCGGGACCCTGAACGGCGGGATCAAATCAACCTTTTTGAAGTTCGACTGTACTTATTTCAGAGCGCAACAAACCAACGGGTCATCAACACCTCCCGGGGAGATTGGACATGTCAGGCAAAATAGTATGGGTGATCGGCGGACTGGTACTCGCGGTAGGCGCCGTCGCCTATCTCAGCTACCACGAGACCCCGGCGGGCAAAGATGCGGCCGGAACGATCGTAGAGGCGAAGCGGGCGATTTCTGACAGCAGCTCTGGACCGTCGTCCACGAGCACGACCGGTTCGACCGACGACAGCTCAACCAACAGCGGTGATAAGGCCAGCGATCAAAACACTGGCAGCGACCGTAACGACCGTAACGACCGCAACGACCGTAACGATCGTAACGACCGCAACGACAAGATGGACAAGAACGATCGTAATGATCGGAACGATCGTAGCGACCGCAATGACAAGATGGACAAGAACGATCGTAATGATCGGAACGATCGTAGCGATCGGAATGACCGGAATGACCGGAATGATCGGAACGACCGCAACGATCGGAATGACCGGATGGCCGAATAACCAAGGCCATTGACCACCTTGGCAAGAACGGTAAAGGTAGCTAGGAAGGTAAAGGTAGGCTAGGAAGGCCGTGGCACGGCCCTGATGTAGAAAAGGTCTATGGTTGGCCCGGGCAAGAACCCGGGCCAACCATTTTTATCATTTGAAAAACAACGACGCGGGCGCCCGGGGGCGATGGGCGTCGCTACGCTTAACACTGGGGGTGATCGCGCTCGGCAGTCCGCTCTGGACGGCAGCCGCCGATCTCCATTTTGTCGAGACCGAGGATCTGCGGATCGTCTATTACGATTACGAAGACTTCCTCATCCCGCACGTGACGCGAAGCTTTATCAGCGCACTCAACGCCCAGCATCGCCTGTTCGGATATACGCCGGATGGTTCCGTCAACGTGTTCCTTCGGGACTTCGGTGACCGTTCCGATGCCGGCGCTGATGTGACGCCCCGCAATCGGATCTCCTTCGACATCGCGGCTTCCTACCAGCCATACGAGACCGTCAATTCCGGGGACTGGTTCCGCATCACAGCGCTGCATGAGACCACACATCTTGCAGACAACGACCGCGCGAGTCCGTCGGATGCGCGCTTCCGGCGCTTCTTTCACGGCAAAGTGAATGCGGATACGGAGCATCCGGAGACCCTGCTCTACTTCTATTTGACCGTGCCGCGCAGAACTGCCCCACGCTGGTACCAGGAAGGCAGCGCCACATTCATGGAGACGTGGCTGAGCGGCGGAATCGGCCGCGCTCAGGGCGGGTACGACGAGATGGTGTTCAGGGCGATGGTCCAGGATGGGGCCAGGTTCTATGACCCTCTCGGCCTGGTGTCGAAGGGCACCGAGGTCGACTTCCAGACCTCAGCCAACTCCTACCTTTACGGCACACGCTTCGCCAACTATCTCGCGCTTACCTATGGGCCGCAACGGCTGCTCAGCTGGTGGCGGCGCGATGGCGACAGCCGCCGCTACTACGCCGATGACTTTAAGCGCGTCTTCGGCCTGCCGCTGGATAAAGCCTGGCAGCAATGGATCGGGTTCGAGCACAAGTTTCAGGAGCAGAACCTCAAGTCGGTGCACGAACACCCGGTTACCGAATTCCACGACCTCACCCGCAGAAACCTCGGTGCCGTCTCCCGTATGTTTTTGTCGACCGACGGAAAAACGCTCTTCGCCGCGGTGCAGTATCCCGGCCAGGTGGCACATATCGTGTCGATCGACCGCAGCAGCGGTGAGGTGCGCGAGCTCAAAGAGGTCAAGGACCCCCGCAGCTACACAGTCACCTCGCTCGCCTTCGACGCGCAGAGCGACACACTCTTCTACACGACCAACAACAACAACTACCGCAACCTCATGACGCTCGATCCGCGTACCGGCAAGTCGCTAATGCTGCTGAAGGGGGCGCGTATCGGTGACATCGTCTACAACCGGGCCGATCGGTCGCTCTGGGGTCTGCGCCTCACCAGGGGGTTGGTGCAACTGGTGCGAATTCCAGCTCCTTATGACAAATGGGAGCGGCTGTACACGTTTCCGGCCGGCGAGAAGGCCTTCAATCTCGATCTCTCGCCCGACGGCGAGCTGGCGTCCCTGTCGGTGTCGGGTCCGGCCTCGGGGCTCGGATCCACGCAGCTGCGTCAGGTGCGGATCTTTCGCACCGCAGCCCTGCTCGAGGGCGAGGCAAAGCCACTGCATTCCTTCAGCATGGGAGCTGCAGTCCCGGAAGGCTTCGTGTTCTCGGGCGATGGCCGTTATCTCTACGGCAGCAGTTATTTCACGGGTGTGTCGAACATCTATCGCTACGAGATCGCCACCGAGAAGCTCGACGCGGTCAGCAACGCGGCCGTGGGGTTCTTCCGTCCCTTGCCGGTCGATGACACCCACCTCATCGTGCTGCGCTACTCAGCCAAGGGTTTTGTGCCGACGCTCATCGCGGCCCAGCCTACGGAGGACCTGAGCGCGGTCACCTTTCTCGGCACGCAGGTGGCGGAAAAGTATCCTGAGGTCACGACCTGGACTGCGGCGGCGCCTAGCTCAATCGATGAGAAGTCGCAGATCCTGCGCGAGGGTCTCTACAAGCGTACGCACGTGTCACTTGAATCGGTGATCCCGGTGATCGAGGGATACAAGGACTCCGTCGCGCTCGGCGGCAGCGCACGCTTCAGCGACCCGATCGGTCTCGACTCGCTCGAGATCGACACCAGCTATAGCCCGGACAATGCCTTGCCTTCGGTAGAGCGGTTGCACGCCTCGGCTACCGCCAGCCACCGGAATTGGACGGGCGGCCTGGCCTGGAACAGCGCGAACTTCTACGACCTCTTTGGGCCAACGAAGCGCAGCCTCAAAGGCTACAACGGCTATTTGGCCTACGACCGTCCTTTCGTCTACGACCCACCGGAAACGCTGGATTTCATCGCCAAGGTCGCTTACTACGGTGACCTCGACCAGTTGCCAGGTTTTCAGAACGTGCCTTCGCCCTCGCACAGCCTGTTCGCAGCGGATGCCGGTATCGTCGGCGTGGACACGCGTCACTCACCCGGTGCCGTCGATGCGGAGACCGGGCACATCTGGTCTCTCAAGACCCATCTCTATAGCGCAGCGGGCGAGCAGATTCCGAGCGTTGCCGCCACTTACGATGTGGGTTTCCCGCTGCCGCTCGATCATTCTTCGATCTGGCTGCGTACCGGCGCCTACATCTCCACTGGCTCGCCGGGCGATCCGCTCGCCAACGCCTACCTCGGCGGATTTGGCAACAACTACGTCGACACCGAAGCTAACGGCGGGGCGCAACGCTACCGGCAGCTGCTGCGCATGCCCGGTTTCGACATCGACGCGCTGTCGGGCAAGTCGTTCATTAAAGGTCTGCTCGAGTGGTGCCTGCCGCCCGTGCGCTTCGAGGGACTCGGTTCGCCCGGCTTCTACGTGAGCTGGGCGCGCCCGGCGCTGTTCGCCGCCGCGCTCGAGACCAATATCGGCACTTCGGCAGCCCGGCAGGACGCCCAGGACGTCGGCTTTCAGGTCGATTTTCAGATGCACGTGATGCACCGTCAGCCGATGATGCTGTCATTCGGTATCGCGCAGGGGTACGGGGGCGGCGGGCATGGCACGACAGAATTCATGCTGTCGCTGCAGGTGCTGTGATGATTCTCCCTAGGATGCTGGTGTGCTCATGAGCGCGGAAGCGCTGACGCACGCACCGATCGCACTGCTGCCGGTGCTGCTGTTCCTCGTCGGACTGGTGCAGCTCGACGGCTACAAACTGGTGCGCATGCGGATGATGCTCCTGCTGGTGGCAACCGGCGCGTTGGCCGCCGGCGCGAGCTACGTAGTTAACAACCTCGTGTTTGCGCATTTCCACGGCTCCTTTGTCACCTACTCGCGCTATGTGTCGCCGTGGATCGAGGAATCGCTCAAGGCCGTGCTGCTGGTGTTTCTGATCCGCACCCGACGCGTCGGCCTGCCAGTCGATGCCGGTATTGCCGGTTTCGCGATCGGCACCGGCTTCGCGGTCGTCGAGAACCTCTACTACCTCGCCGTGCGTCCGCACACGATGCTCGCCGTGCAGGTGATACGCGGCTTCGGCACCGCGATCATGCATGGCGGTACGGCGACCATCCTCGCCATGATCTCGAACACTCTGTACGAGCGGCGCCCAAGCGGTGGCCTGCATCTGCTCCTGCCAGGGCTCTTGGCTGCGGTCGCACTGCATACCGGCTACAACTACCTGCTGGTGCGCCCGGCGCTCGCCACCCTTGCGACGTTGCTGGTGCTGCCATTCGTGATCTACCTGGTGTTCGACCACAGCGAGCGCATCCTGCGCAACTGGATCGAAGCGGACCTCGACACGGACATGAAGCGCCTCGAGGCAATCAGTACAGGCACGTTCCTCGACAGTCCCTCGGGTCGCTACCTGCAGGCGCTGCGCGAGCGCTTCAAAGGTGAGCAGCTCGTGGACATGCTGTGTTATCTGCGGGTACACGCCGAGCTCGCCGTGCGCGCCAAGGGGCTGCTGCTGCTGCGCGAATCGGGCATGCCCGACCCGCCGCTCGACGACGAGACGCGCGGCAGACTGGCTGAGCTTGGGCAGCTCGAGCGAGCCATCGGCCAGACCGGCCTGCTCGCCTTGCGTCCTCTGATGATGGCGACCGGCAAGGAGATCTGGCAGCTGACGCTGCTGAGACAGTAGTGCGCTAATATTCCCCATCCCAAGGGAGGCGTGACTGGAGTGTCACCATGCACTTGCAAGTGGCGGATGCGGGCAATGGAGTCCTGAACGTTCTGCTGATCGGCAGGCTCGATACACCGGGGGTCGACCGCATCGAAACGCAGCTGACCGCTCAGCTCGTGCCGCGAGGGGTGCGCGCCATGATCGACCTATCGCAGGTCACATTCATGGGCTCGGGTGGGATCCGCATGTTCATCACCATCGCCCGTGCTCTCGGCAGGAAGGGCGGCAAATTGGTGCTGTACGGCGCGCAGCCGCTCGTGGCGGAGGTCTTGCAGACGACTTCGTTGAACGACATCGTGCCGGTGCGCTCCGACGCCAGCGCGGCTGCAGCGACGGTACGCGGCTGACCACGCGTCGCTCTCAACCGGATGGCGCCCGGCACGGCGGGCGCATCGAGATCCGCTTCCCCGGCACTCACGCGGGCTTCGCCCGCGGCTTCGTACAGGCTCGCCGGGCTCTCGATGCGCAGGCAGTCAAAGGGGCGTCGCGCTATCACGCCGAGCTGGTATTCGAAGAGATCACTGCCAACATCATTGCCCACGGCGCTCCCGATGGACACGAGCTCGTGGTGTGTGTTTCGCTGGAAGCGTCTGGCGAGACGTTCGTGCTGACCTTCGAAGACAACGGTATCCCATTCGATCCACGCACCCGTCCGGACCCTCTGCCACAGAAGTCTCTCGATGAGGCGAGGATCGGCGGGTACGGTCTGCTGCTGGTGCGCCGCGCAGCGACCTCGATCGATTACCTGCGCACCGCCGATGGCCACAATCGCCTCATCGTGCGGCTGCCGCGCGCCGATGAGGCAGCAGCGCGTTAGCGAGCGGTAGACTCTCTCGCTGCAACAGGGTCGAGTCGCCCGTACCACCCTAGCGCCCGAGTGTCGGCTCCGGCACTGAAGAACAGCGTCGATCGCGGCTGTCCCGCGTAGCCATTACCGAAGCTGAGACCATGCAAGCGCGGTATTACGAGCAGGCCGCCGCCTTCATTGGTAAGTGGGCCAAGCTCGGCACCGCTTTCCAGGTCGAAGGCATAGACCGTGCCATCGCCGGTGTTACCCACGAGCAGCGCACGCCCGAAGGGAAGTGCCGCGCCGGTCGCTGCCGGCACCATTGCCCAGGGCGCATTGAGTGGCCCTCCTGAGGTGACCAGCCGCGTGATGAACTCGCCGCGCAGCGTGAAGACATCGATCAGCCCGTATCCGGCACCGGTGACAGGCTCTCGAGTGAAGGGCACGGGCCGCGGCGCGTACGCCACGTAGATGAGGTCATCGATCACCGCGATGCCAAAGGGCGCATAGGCTGTCGGCAGTGCCGGATCGGTGAAAGCAAATCGTGTCGACGTCGGTGTCTGTCTGCGGAAGCTGCTATCGAATACCTCGACGCGCGAGTTGCGGAAGTCGGCCGCGTACAGCCGGCTCTCGCCTGGAGTACTGGAGCTGGCGACTGCAAGGCCTGTATAAGCTACGGGCTCGCTCGCCACATACACGACGCTTGCGTCGGCTACGTCCACCTCTGGCGACCAGGCTGCGATGACACCCTGCGTACTTACATAGATGAGTCGCGCGGGTGCCGACTTCCCGTCATTGGAGACGATGAACTCATCGCCGGGGTTGCCGACTACATCGGCCACGCCCCCGGTCGCACTGCCGGCGGCGAAGGGCAGACGAACCCGCAGGCAAACGTCCGAAACCGGCTGTGCTCGCCCCGCTCCGTCATAGGAGGTCGAGATGCCGCTCTGGCGACTCACCACCACAGCCGCGTGAGTCCCGGAGAGTACGAAACCCCAGGGATCGGACAGATTCGGATCGGTGACGCGTGCTCCGACCCCTGCCACATCGGCCACGAGATCGGTGCGCCGCACCCTCATGCTCTGGCGCGAGACAGCAACATGGCGTGAGCTGCCGCGCGCGCCCATTGCGTCCACGGTCAGCGTCGCAGACTGCGCGATCGAGCCGTTGGGAGCGATCGAGCAGTTGAGGACGTAGGCAAGAGTGCCCGGAGACTCAGGCGTTACCTTCATGCTTCCCGCGAGGTTCTGCGGCCCGCTCCACGCGCCACTGGCGGTGCATGCGGTGACCCCGCTGGAGACCCACGTCAGTAGCGCGCTCTGCCCGAGTGTTATGGTCGTCGGTGCGACGCTGATCGACACTGTTGGATTGGGCGGAGACGGTGGTGGAACGATCGGCAGTGAGCCCACGGTGCCATAGGAGCAGCTGAAGAAGGCAGCGGCTTGTGCACACAGCACCGCCAGGGCCATGCACCAGGCCAGCAATCGCGAACGGGAATGGCGTCTCCTCGACACGTGCATGGCACGCGCTGCCCTTGTCGCATACTTACCGGAGCGGGGCCTTGTCGGTTCGGCCTCTTTGCTGCGCTCGGCGGTCGCTCAATCCATCGGACTATGCTCTCCGTTTACGCCCGCCGCGGCCCGCTGGCAAGCGGGGGAACGGGCAGCGGATCGTTGCACGTGAAAAACCGTCATTCTCCGAAGCGATCGAACCGGTATGCGATCTGCGGACTACCACTGCCTTCGTAGGCGAGTTGGGCCACGAGCAGGGAAAACGGTTCGACATAACGCGCGATGCGCAGCGGACCCGCATCGAGCGGCTCGAAGCCGGCATCGCGAATCAGCTTCGCCGTGAGGTGTTTCGCCTGCTCATCGTCTCCGCAGTAGACGAGGCTCGGCGGGTTGCGCTTGCCCCGCGCCGCGAACACGCTGCACAGCACCTCGCTCGGAACGGTGCTGAAGGCGGTTACCACAGGTGTGGGCGCCACCTTGCGGCCGAGCTCCTCGGCACCCGAAGTGCCGTGGCCCACTACGAGCGCCGTATCGTTCACGTTCATCGGCAGCGAGCAGCTGATCAGAACCTTCCCGGCGAGGTCACCGGCCTGTTCCAGCACGTCATCGAGTCTCGACCAGTGTACGGCGAGCAACAGCGCCTCGGACTCACGTACGGCTTCGGCCGGTGAGCCGGCACGCGCTCGTCCATCCGCCTCGCGTGCGAGCTGTTTGAGCTTGTGCTCGCTGCGTGCATAACTGAACACCACCTCATGGCCGGCACGCGCGAACAGTGTGCCGAGCTTTCCGCCCATGAGCCCCGAGCCGAGAATGCCCACACGCACGGCGGTTCACCTCTTCGAGGGCCGCTCAGCGGCCGACCGTGCGATTGAGGTGCTCGGGATAGCGCTCGCCCTGGGCGGGGAGCTGTGCGAGCGCGCTGTCGATCTCGCGCAGATCGTCCGCGCTCAGCTCGATCGCGGTCGCGCCGATATTCTCCTCGAGGCGCTGCAGCTTCGTCGTACCCGGAATCGGTACGATCCACGGCTTGCGGGCGAGCAGCCAGGCGAGCGCAAGCTGCGCCTTCGTGATGTGCTTGCGCGCCGCGATCGTGCCGAGGAGCTCCACCAGCGCGCGGTTCGCCTTGCGTAGCTCGGGAGTGAAACGCGGCAGGATGTTCCGGAAATCGTTGCTCGTGAAGCTCGTGTGCTCATCGATTGCGCCGGTGAGAAATCCTCTGCCGAGCGGGCTGTACGCCACGAAGCCGATGCCGAGCTCCTCGAGCGCCGGCAGCAGCTCACGCTCGGGCTCTCTCCACCACAGCGAATATTCACACTGCAGAGCGGTGACGGGTTGCACCGCGTGCGCACGGCGGATCGTGTCGACTCCCGCCTCGGAAAGACCGAAGTGCTTCACCTTGCCCGCCTGGATGAGTTGCTTGACGGCGCCCGCGACCTCCTCGATCGGTACCGCCGGATCGACTCGGTGTTGATAGAAAAGGTCGATCACCTCCGTCCGCAGCCGCCGCAGCGACGCCTCCGCCACGTCGCGGATGTGCTCAGGCCGGCTGTCGAAGCCCGGTTGCCGGCCGGTGGCGTCGATTCTGAAGCCGAACTTCGTGGCGATCACCACCTGGCGGCGGCAGGGAGCCAGTGCCTCGCCGACGAGCTCCTCGTTCGTGAATGGACCATAGATTTCTGCGGTGTCGAAGAAGCTGACGCCGCGCTCGACTGCGCTCCGGATGAGCCCGATCATCTGCTGCCGGTCGCCGGGCAGCCCATAGCCGTAGCTCATGCTCATGCAGCCGAGACCGAGGGCGGAGACTTCGAGATTGCTGTTGCCGAGTTTGCGCCGTTGCATCGTCCTGTCCTCTCGAGAGGCGACTCATACCGCTTTATCGATGCGATGACAACCGCGTGGTCGGACCAGTAAAGCGTCCCTTATGCTTGAGGTAAGCTGCTGCGTCGATCGACACTGCAGCGGAAGGTCCATGGGAAGAAGGCAGGTTGCGCTCGCCGCACTGACGGCCATTCTCTCCATACAGGGTGGGTTGGCGCAGGAGTCGCCGCTGACGGCGTTCGTCGATGTGCAGCTCGTGCCGATGGATCGCGACCGCGTGCTCGCGCACCAGACCGTACTCGTCCGCGGCAATACCGTTCTCGCCGTCGATGGCGTGGAGCACCTCAAAATCCCCGCGCAAGCGGCGCGCGTGGCTGGACATGGTACGGCTTACCTGCTTCCAGGACTCGCGGACATGCACACCCATGTCATGCGCACGGAGGACCTGCTGCTCTACACGGCCAACGGCGTCACCACGATCCTGCACATGGGTGGCGCACCGGCTGATCTGGTCGATCACGTCCAGGAGTCGATCGATGCAGGCGAGACGGTAGGACCGCAGATTTTCTTCGCCTTCATGATCGATGGCTCGCCGGCGCTGTCACGCTTTTATGTGCGCACGCCCGAGCAGGCGCGCGCCGCGGTGCAGCTGGCCAAGGCAAACGGCTACGTGTTCATGAAGGTCTACAACAATGTCACCGCAGAGGAGTTCGCGGCGATCGTCGAGGAGGGGCGGCGCCAGGGTCTACCGGTGATCGGTCACGGCGTAAGGTCGGTGGGCCTGCCCGCGGGGTTGTTTCAGGGTCAGGTAATGGTTGCGCACGCCGAGGAGTTCTATTACACCGCCTTTGGCAGGCACATCCCGAACGATGCCGACATCGTCAATCAGGTCGTGGAGGAGACCTTCCGCTCCGGAGCCTACGTCACGCCGAACCTGTCGACCTTCTCCACCATAGCCAGGCAGTGGGGCCGGCCGCAGGTGATCCGGGAATTCATGCAGGATGCGCGCATCCGCTACATGTCGCCGGATGAACGCGTGGACTGGTCGGATTCCGATTACGTGCATAACGAGGGGAATATCGCGCCGATTCTCGACTTCCTCGCGAGCTTCACCAAAGCACTGGCCGCGCGCGGTGTGCCGCTGTTGACGGGCACCGACAGTCCTGTGATCCCCGGCATGTTGCCCGGATACTCTATACACGAGGACCTGCAGCGTCTCACTGCCGCCGGCCTCACTCCATTCCAGGCGCTGTCCGCAGCCACGCGCGTCCCCGGCGAGTTCATTGCCAAATTCGTTCCGCGCGCGCTGCCCTTCGGGCAGATCAAACCCGGCATGCGCGCCGATCTGGTGCTGGTTTCCGCTAATCCGCTGGTGTCGCTCGAATCGCTGCGGGAGCCCCTTGGGGTAATGAGCGCGGGCCGCTGGCGGACCCGGCAGCAGCTCGATGCCCTGTTGGCGCAACAGCAAGCCCGCTACCAGCAGGTATTGCAGTAAGCAAGGCGATCACCGCCGGTAGCGCCGATGTTATATGGTTGACTGCGCCCCGACCCCTGAAGGTGAGAACTGAAAAATGCACAAAAAAGCACGAGCCACCTGGCTCAGCGCGATGGCTGGTTTCCTTCTCCTCACGAATGCGGCGGCAGCCGCTGCACCGGATGACGATCAGGAAAGCGACTTCAAGCTCCGCTTCGTGGGGCCGAAGGTGGGTAACCGCATCGCATCCGTCGCCGGAATCGCCGGAGACCCGAACGTCTACTATGCGGGCGCTGCCTCGGGCGGAGTGTGGAAATCCACCGACGGCGGCAATCGCTGGCTGCCGGTTTTCGACAAGCAGACCGCGGCCGCGATCGGGACGCTGGCAGTCGCACCTTCACAGCCGGGCACGGTATGGGCGGGCACCGGCGAAGCATGGGTTATTCGCGACAGCGACGTGACGGGCAATGGCATCTACAAGTCGACGGATGCCGGCCGCACGTGGACGAACATGGGTTTGCCCGATTCGGGCCGCATCGGCAGGATCATCGTGCATCCATCCGATCCTGACATCGTGTTTGCCTGCGTACTGGGACGTACCAGCGGGCCGCAGCAGGAGCGTGGTGTCTATCGCACCACGGACGGCGGTCAGCACTGGGTCCGGGTGCTGTTCGCCGGTGAAAATGCCGGCTGCTCGGGCTTATCCATGGACGCGCACGATCCACATACGCTGATAGCGGGCATGTGGCAGGTGGAGATGCACACCTGGGGCGAGTATAGCGGCGGTCCGCAGAGCGGCATTTACATCTCCCACGATGGCGGCACCAAATGGACGCGGGTCGAAGGACATGGTTTGCCGGCGGCACCGCTCGGCAAGATCGATGTGGCCATCGCACCGACCAACTCCAATCGCATCTACGCGCTGATACAGACGAGGGATCAGGGCTCGGTGTGGAGATCGGACGACGCCGGTGAGCAGTGGAAGCTCGTCAATTCGCAGCGCGCATTGATCGGACGCGCGGGCTACTACATCCGCCTCGCAGTATCGACCGGCAGCGACAACGAGGTCCTGGTCGCCAACAGCTCGTTCCACCAATCACTGGATTGGGCTGAGAGCTTTCACGAAGTCCGCTGGGGCGGCGACACCCACGACATCTGGATCGATCCGGTCAATCCGGACCGCTTCGTCATCACCGACGATGGCGGGATGATCATCACCACCGTGCACGGGCGCGGATTCCATCGCGTCACGCTGCCCATCGGGCAGATGTACCACGTCGCGGTCGATGACCAGATTCCCTATTACTTCTACAGCAACATGCAGGATGACGGAAACATGCGCGGGCCGAGCGTCCCAGGTGAATCCGAAGAGGCCAGCTGGGATCGCCACATGGGCGGCTGCGAGTCCGGTTTCACGCTCCCCGATCGTGTCGATCCCAATGTCGTGTGGGCGACCTGCTACGGGGATACCGTCACTCGCTGGGATGCGCGCTACAAGGAAGCGCATTCCGTCAGTCCGTGGAAGCACACGCTCGACTCGCCGCCCAACGCGGTCAAGTACCGTTGTCACTGGACTCCGCCGCTGGCGATCGATCCCTTCGACCACAACACCGTTTACTACGGTTGCCAGGTCATCTTCCGCACCACCGATGCCGGCCGGAGCTGGACGGTCGTCAGCCCAGATCTCTCAAAGGGCGAGCCCGCGCATATTCAGCCCTCGGGAGGCATCGTGGGCGACAACCTCGGGCAATTCTACGGCGAGGTGGTATTCGCCATCGCTCCATCGAAGGTCCAGAAAGGACTCATCTGGGCGGGTACCAATGACGGTCAAATCTGGTACAGCCGCGATGGCGCGGCCAATTGGACCAATGTCAGCGGCAACCTGAAGGGACTGCCGACGGGCGGCACGATCACCAGCATCGCACCTTCGAGCTTCGATGCCGGCACGGCCTACGTCAGCATCGATTTTCATCTGGTCGATAACCGCGATCCCTTCATCTACAAGACCCCAGATTTCGGCAAGAGCTGGCAACGCATCAGCGGCAATTTGCCGAAACATCAGTTGGCGTACGTGCGCAGCGTGACCGACGATCCCAACCGCGCAGGACTGTTGTTTGCGGGAACCGGTAACGGACTGTACTACTCGCTCGATGACGGCGGGCACTGGACTCAACTGCAGAACGGCTTGCCTCCTGCGCCGGTTACCTGGGTGGTGGTGCAGAAGGAATTCCACGACCTGGTGCTCTCAACCTATGGCCGCGGCCTGTACATCCTCGATGACATCACCCCGCTCGAGCAGATGGTGAAGCGTTCCGCCGCGGCACCGGTGGTGCTGTTCGAGCCGCGCAAGACCTATCGTTTCGTGCGCGGCGGCACGGCGATGCTGAACTACTCCCTGGCGAAGGCTCCCAAGGATCCGGTGCGGCTCGAGATCCGCGACGCCTCCGGCAATGTGGTGCGGAACCTCGAGGGCAAAGGTGTGGCCGGGATCAACCGCATCAAGTGGGACCTGCGCTACGAGTCTCCACGTGTGGTCGCGCTGCGAACGGTGGCTCCCGACAATCCCCGCATCTGGCAGGAGCCGAGATTCCGCGACGCGGATTCGCGGCCCATTACGCACTGGGGGTCGAAACCGGCCGAGGTCGGACCCATCGTCGCCCCGGGCAGCTACTCGGTACGCCTGCAGGTCGACGGCCAGCCCTTCGTGCAGCCACTTACCATCGCGAGCGATCCGCGCTCACCGTCCACCGAGGCAGACATCCAGCTGTCGGTGAAGACACTGCTCAAGATACGCGACAACATCAGTCACGTGTCCGACTCCGTCAACCAGGTGGAGTGGCTGCGCAAGCAGCTCGAGATACTGCAGACCATGCTGCGCCCGGCTAAGCCGCCCGCGAAATCGCAGCCAGTCATCGTGGAAGAAGGCGACGAGGAGGAGCCCGAGCCTCCGCCAGCTCCGCCGCGTGTGCTGAGCGATGTGGAGGAACGGCAACGGGTCCAGCTGCTCACCGGCGCCGAAAACCTCGATAAGAAGCTGCAAGCGGTGGAATCACGGCTCGTGTCGCGGGCGCTGCGCAACAGCGACGACAAGTACTTCGTCGAAGCCGATGGCGTGTATCTCGATCTCATGTGGCTCAATGCCGAGGTCGGCACGGGCGGCGGCGATGTCGCGGGCGGCGCGGATTTTGCACCCACCGAGGCGCAGCTGGAATCACTGAAGGCGCTCGAAGGCGAGATGACGAGCGTCGATGCCGAGATCCGCGAGATCCTGCAGACCGATCTGCCGGCCTACAATCAGTCGCTCCTGCACGCCAATCTCACTCCGCTGCTCTCCTCAGTTGAGAAGCGGCCCCATCGGGAGAGCGGTCGCGTGCAATGATTGCCGCGTTGCAGGCCCGTTGCAGCCGCAGACGCTTCCTGGCAGGCACGCTGCATACCTCGGTGGCCGCGCTGCTCGCTACTGGAGGCGCGTCGGCGCTGCGGGCAAGTCCCCTGGGTGGACCGATAGGGATACAGCTCTACGCAGTGCGCGAGGACCTGCAGGCGCAGCCGCTGCGCACCCTGCAGGCCGTGCGCCAGATTGGTTTCGGCGAGGTGGAGACCGCTGGATTTGCCGGGCTCTCCGCGCAACGATTCCGCGGGCTTCTCGACGAGGCGGGACTCAGCTGCCCGAGCGCGCACCTGCAGTTCGAGCGCGGCAGTTTCGATGGCGCGTTCGAGCAGGCGCACGCGCTCGGCGCTCATTACGCAGCGAGTGGCAGCCTGCGCGATCTCGTGTCCTCCGCGGCAACACCGCAGGCGGCGCCAGCTGCCGCGGCGCCGTCGCGAGCGATGACACTCGATGAGGCGCGGCGCACCGCCGAGCTCGCCAATCGCATCGGTGAGCAGGCGCAGCGGGCCGGGCTCCAGTACGTCTACCACAATCACGATTTCGAGTTCGTACCGCAGCCCGGCGGCATCGGTTACGACGTACTGCTCGCGCAGACGGACCCCACGCTCGTGCAGTTCGAGATCGATTGCGGCTGGATGATTGTCGGCGGGCGTGATCCACGCAGCTACTTCGCACGCTATCCGGGACGTTTTCCGCTCATTCACGTCAAGGACTTTCTGCCCGGCGCGGGCCACCGCCCCGACCACCCCGGCGCCGAGCTCGGCCACGGCATGATCGATTATCGACCCATATTCGCGGCTGCTGAGACGGCCGGCTTGAAGCACTATTTCGCTGAGCAGGAAGGGCCCTTCACGCGAGTGAGCCAACTCGACGCTGCACGCCAGGCCTTCGCTTACCTCAGCAAACTCGGCTGAGCGCGCCTCCACTGAGATGATCGCTGCAAGGGTGGCACGCGTTTATCTCGATTCAATAATCAATATTCTTGTTGACATTCAATCTATCAGTTGATATTAAATGGACATGATGAATATCGGTGCGCATCTGCACGTCATCGGCGATCCGGCAGCCGATCTCTCCTCGCTCGAGAGCCGGCTCGATGCGCTGTTCTTCGCGCTCTCCGACCCGGTGCGCCGCAGAATTCTCGAGCGGCTCGACGGTGAGGCACTGCTCGTGTCCGAGCTCGCGGCGCCGTTCGACATTTCACTGCAGGCGGTGTCGCGCCACATTCAGGTGCTGGTGCGCGCCGGCCTGATTGAGCAGGAGCGCAGTGGCCGCATCAGCCGCTGCAGCCTCGATGCCGGGCCACTGCTCGATGCGGCGGTCTGGATGAACCGCTACAGCAAGTACTGGCAGCAGCAGTTCGACATGCTTGCCGCGACCCTCGCGGATATCGACGCACGGCGCACGCAGCGGCCCGCAAAGGCGGCGCCACGGAAGCGCACGCGCCCATCCCGCCGCAAATGACCAAGGAGAGAGCTCAATGATTGCCCATGAGATCGTGGATCACGACGAGTGGCTCGCCGCGCGCCAACGTTTTCTCACTAAGGAGAAGGAATTTACCCGGTTACGGGATGAGCTCAGCCGGGAGCGGCGCGAGCTGCCCTGGGAGCACGTCAAGAAGGAGTATGCGTTCGAGAGTGACCGCGGCCGGGAAACGCTCGGCGAGCTCTTCGGCAAGCACAATCAGCTCATCGTCTATCACTTCATGTACGCGCCGGACTGGGAGATAGGCTGCCGCAGCTGCTCCTTCTGGGCGGATAACTTCAACGGTATCGTTCCGCACCTCAATGCGCGCAACGTGTCGCTGGTGGCGGTTTCGCGCGCGCCGTTGCAGAAGCTGCAAGCGCAGGCGCGGCGCTTCGGCTGGACCTTCAAATGGGTCTCCTCGCTCGGCAACGATTTCAACTACGACTACAACGTCTCGTTCCGACCGGAGACGCTCGAGCGAAATGCGGCGTTCTATAACTACAGCCCGCGGAAACTCGACAGCAACGAGATGCCCGGAATCAGCGCCTTCTTTCGCGATGGCGACCAGATCTATCACTCCTATTCGACTTACGCGCGTGGGCTCGACATGCTCAACACGGCCTACCACTACCTCGACATCGCACCGCAGGGACGCGATGAGGAGGGCCTGGCCTTTCCGATGCAATGGGTAAAGCACCGCATCGCGTACGAAACCTGAGCGTGGACAAGCTGGAGAGGACCGTCATGAGATACGCAGAGGTGCATGGCAAGCTCGCCGACTACCGCCGGCAGATCGCCTCGATACGCGAGAAGATGCGGGAGACACTGGCCGGGGTCGAGCCTCAGGCGGTGCAGGACTACGAGTTCGCGAGCACCGAGGGCACGGTGCGCCTGTCGCAGCTCTTCGGCCCACATGAGGATCTGATCCTCATTCACAACATGGGGGTCGCGTGCTCCTATTGCACCATGTGGGCCGATGGCTACAACGGCATCCATCCTCATGTGGTGCTGCGCGCAGGCTTCGCCGTATCGAGTCCGGATCGTCCCACGGTGCAGAGAAAGTTTGCCGACAGCCGCGGCTGGAAATTTCCGATGGTGAGCCATGCGGGAAGCACTTTCGCGTCGGACATGGGTTACGTGTCCGCAAATGGTGGATGGATGCCCGGGGTCTCGGTGTTCAGGCGCGAGGGCACGAGCGTGCTGCGGGTTTCGGACACCAGCTTCAGTCCCGGCGATGACTTCTGCACGTTATGGCACTTCTTCGACCTCCTTCCGGGCGGCGCGGGCGAGTGGCCGGGCGCCGTGAAGAAGCCTTCCTGCTGCGCCGCTGGCTGAAAAAAGAGAGCACGGCGCATGTGTCCGCTTTGCATAGGATCGGCCCTGCTCGCGGCGAGCGGCGCGGGCTCAGCGGGAGGCGTGGCGCTCGTCGCGATTCGCCTGCGCGCTGCTGCCCGGCTCGGGCTCACTCGGGCATCGGCACCGGCGATGAGGCGTGCGCGGTCGCCGTCCACGTGGTGCCGATCGAGGCGAGAATGATCATGCCGATCGCGGCCCACTGCGCGAAGGAAAGTAGCTCGTGCAGCATGGTCCATCCGACCAGTGCCCCGAATACCGGCTCGATGCTCATGAGAATGCCGAAGGTCCGCGCGGGCAGCCGCGTGAGCGCCATCATCTCGAGGGTATAGGGCAGCGCCGTCGACAGCAGCGCGATCGCGAATCCATAGGGTAAGACGGCGGGCGAAAGCAGCCTGCCGCCGGCTTGCCCTACGCCAATGGGAACCACGATGAGCGAAGCAATGACACTGCCGAGAGCTACGGCTTGCGGACCGTAGTCGGCTCCGGCCTTCTGCCCGAACACTATATAGAGCGCCCAGCAAGCGCCTGCCCCGAGCGCGAACAGTGCTCCCGTGGAATCCACGTTCCCATGGCTTTGACCGAGCGGCAGCAGCAATGCCAGGCCGGCAGCTGCGAGTCCAATCCACAGAAAATCGATGGCCCGGCGCGACCACAGCACGGCAACAGCCAGCGGACCGGCGAATTCAATCGACACCGTGATACCCAGCGGCAAAGTACGCAGCGCCAGGTAGTACAGGAGGTTCATGACGCCGAGAGAAACGCCATAAAGGGCCAGTGCACCCCATGACCCCTGCGCGAGTCTCGTCCGCCAGGGCCTGAGCACTGCAACCAGCATGAGGGTCGCAAGCGCGGTGCGCAGCGCCACCGCTCCGGCAGCTCCGACGCTGTGAAACAGCGTTTTTGCGAAGGAAGCACCGATCTGTATCGAGCCCATCGCAACGAGCAACAGGACGACGGAGATGAGATAACGGCCGCGCGTGCCGGTGACAGCGGACATCATTGCCCGCCGGAGTTGAATCCGCGGCCGCGTAACACCTTGCCCGGCAGAGCGCCGGTCAGCTTGCCTTCTGCGACCACCGGCACCCCGTTGACAAGCACGTACCACATCCCTTGCGAGAGTCGATTGGGGTCGTCATAGGTCGCCACGGCCCGAATCGCCTCCGGGTCGAACAGCACGAGGTCGGCCCACATGCCGAGCTTGATCACGCCCCGGTCTGACAGATGTTCACGTTGCGCCGGCAGCGCCGTAAACTTGCGAATGGCGTCCGGCAGGCTGAGCCGGCCCTCCTCGCGCACATACTTCTCCAGCACGCGCGCGAAGGTCGCATAAGCGCGGGGATGCGGATGGTCGGCACCGAGTACACCTTCCGGGGAGGTGGCTGAATCGTCGGTGCCGATCGATACCCAGGGCTGTTGCAACGCCAGCGTGACATCGAAATCCGACATGCCGAATACCGCGACGCTGGTCGCCGCTTCATCCTTGATGAGGAAATCGAAGATGGTGTCGATCGGATCCTCGTGCCACTCCGCCGCGACCTCGCTCAGCCGCTTGCCCTGGTAGCGACGCAGCTCATCGCGGTCGACGGCACATATGAGCACATCCTCGGGGCCGTTGATTTCGAGCCACTCGTTGTCCCACTTGTCGGTGGGTGTGGTCATGTCCTTGCGCATGCGCGCGCGTGTCGCCGGCTGCTTCAGCCGCCGCAACAGTTGGTCCTTGCCGCCGTCATTCGCCCAAGGCGGTGTGAATGCCGCCATAGAGTTGCTCCAAGCCGTATAGGCGTAGGTGTCGGCGGCGACGTCGATGCCCTGCGCGCGTGCCTGCTCGATGCTTGCGACCAGCTGCGGCATGGTGCCCCAGTTGCGTTTGGCGGCGACCTTCAGATGGAAGATTTCGACGGGGATTTGCGCTTCACGCCCGATGCGTAGAGTCTCCCCCAGCGCCGCCGCTTCGGCGTTGCCCTCATCACGCATATGCGTGGCATAAATGCCGCCGAAGCGTGCCGCTGCCTGTGCCAGCGCGATGAGCTCCCCGGTGCTCGCGTACGGTGCCGGCGGGTATTCGAGTGCGCTGGAGACACCCATGGCTCCCTGGCGCATGCCCTGTTCAACCAGATCCTGCATCTTGCGCAGCTCCTCGGTGCTGGCAGCGCGGTTGGAATAGCCGATGACCATCTCGCGCACCGAAGTGGCTCCGATGTAGGTGGCGAAATTTATGCCGACACCCTGTTTTTCCAGGCGCGCGAAATACTCCGCCAGGGTATGCCAGTCGACCTTGAGGCCGTAGCGCGCGTAGCTGGACGCATTTTCCTTCAGCATGAGCTCGTTCAGCGGCGCCACCGACTCGCCCTCGCCGGTGATCTCAGTGGTGACGCCCTGGAAAATCTTGGACGGTGCCCGCGGATCGACGAGCAGCGTCAGCTCTGACTGGCCGAGCATGTCGATAAAACCGGGCGCCACTACCAGCCCATGTGCATCGATGCTACGCGTCGCGCCCTCCTCGCTCAGCCTGCCAACGGCGGCGATGCGGCCCTCCTTGACGCCGATATCCGCGCCGTACCACGGTGATCCCGTGCCATCGATAATGTGTCCATTACGGATGATCAGGTCATAGCTGGCTGCGTGTGAAGCTCCGACCGACGCGCCAAGCCACAGCAGAGCGGTCATGTACCAGCGGAAGCGCACCCGCACCCCGATCATCTGCGCCCGGTGCACTTCAGCGTCCGGCTCGCGGCCCGAGCAGCTCGACTTCCAGAAATCGAAATTCGAAGGCGTTGACATTCACCACGTTGTGCTCCACGCCCTTCTCGCGCGCATACGCCAGACCGCTCACGAGCTGCGCCTCGCGCAGTCCCGCGCGCTCCTCCAGACGCAATACGCCGCTCGTCAGCGGTACCACCACGTAGTCGTGCCCATGCCGGTGGTGTCCGGTCTCAGCCCCCGGCGCAAAGCACCACTCCGTCACCTTGACCCATTCATTCTCAACCTGCACGCGCGATGTTGCCTTCATTTGCTCTGGGCTCCGGCAGCGACGATTGGGGAATGTTCTGCTGCGCAGGGTAACATCAGCCGCAAGATCTCAGTGTCTCGATGCGGCCATCGGGAAGCGCCACGAGTAGTCGCTCGAAAGCGGTTGCGAGGCGCAGTTGTTGGCACACGTTTTGATACGTCTCGATCGGCAGCCGATCGTCCTGATTCTCGATGAGCAACCAGCGAGCCCTGTAGCGTCTCGCTGCTGCGCGCCGATGCGGGCCAATGGCAGCGAGCAACGCGCGAGTCACCTCGACGAAAATCCTGGGATCCACATCGCGGTTATGTACGCAGCCGACGAGCTTCGACGTCGTCCCGATACCTCCCTGCAAGATCCAGATCTGAATGCTGTTACCGTGGATCCTGTACAGGCTCCGCTCTGCGCGGGCCCGGCCTGAGACCCGGCTGAGGATTCTGCTCGAGAGGGCCGCCGCCGTCTTGGCCGCAAGCCGTATCGGAGCAGTGATGGTCACGACGATCGTCCGCTCATCCGCCACCCGGCCCTGGATCGCGGTGCGCACGCGGCTCACGACCTCGAGCGCGACCCGGTCCAAACGCAGGTGCGGCCTGGCTGAGCGACGCGCCTGCGCAGCCTGGGGACTCAAGGCTACGACTGTCAGGGTGACGCAATTGTCCGCGAGCCTGACAGAGGCACAGCGCCGCGCGCGACCGCCGATGCGAGTCCCCGCCAGGTGTTTTGCTATTGCTTCGAGCGCAATACGTTCATTGCGCTGCGTCATGATCCGGGTCCAGGTCCAATGTCTTGCGCAGACGTACGACTGAAACTATGTTTGCCTGAGGCGTAATAACAAGAGGTGATATCCATGCGCTCAATGATCAAGCTGACGCTCGCGCTGAGCGGCGCCGGGTTCCTGTACACACAGGCGTGTGCGGCGGAAACGCTCCGCTGCGGCTGGGCGTTGATTCAGCCAGGCGATGATGCCGAATATGTGCTCGAGCAGTGTGGCGATCCCGGCCCGGCGAGCGACGAGGCGACGTCCAACGGCGCCATCAGCGTCTATCCGATGGGCATCACGCGACTGGACCGATGGCGCTACCACCGCGGGCCTGGGTTGTTCCCGGCCGTCGTGATCATCGCTGCCGACGGACGCGTCGCCGATATCCAATTCGACACCACCAGGGACTGACCTGACGCCACCGCAGCCGCAAACGGCCTGCGTGGCTAAGCGGCGGTTTCCTCCTGCACTGCGCGCGCCGGCGCCGTGGAGGCCACTGCGCGCTGCCTGCGCCATTCGCTCGGCGGGGAACCCACTGCTTTTTTGAACGCGCGGCTGAATGCGGCCTCTGAGTCGTATCCCACGCGCCTTGCGACCGCGTTGACACTGTCGGTCGTGCTCAGCAGATGGTTGGCAGCGATCTGCATACGCCAGTTCGTCAAGTACTGCATTGGCGGTGTGCCCACAAACCGGCTGAAGTGCTCCGCGAACGCGGACCGTGACATGGCTACCTGGCGTGCCAGGGACTCCAGCGTCCAATGACGCGCAGGCTCGCGATGAATCTCGGCGAGCGCCCGCCCGATATAAGGATCGCGCAGCCCAGCGAGCCAATCCAGGCGATCGGCCGGCAGTGTCTCGAGGTAGCGACGAATGACGTCCACGAACATGAGCTCGCTCAAGCGGCCGAGCACGCTCTCGCTGCCGATACGTGGCCGCTTCGATTCCGTCAAGGCGATTTGCACGTACGATCCAAGCGGGCCATCCACCTGATCGCTCACTTTGAATACTTGCGGAAGTGAACCCAGCAACGGGTTGTAGGGTCGTGCGTCGCAGCCGAGGAAACCGCATACGAATCCGGCCGACTCTGCGGTTCCACCGCCCATGGTGATCGAAACAGGCAGCTCCAGCTCGCTCGGCGCCCGGTAGCGGCTGACGTCCTGCGCGCCGCGCAGGCCGGGCGCGCTCGAGAGCACATGTGCGTGGCCATGCGGGATAACTACGACATCTCCGGCGCTCAGCATCAGCGGCGGCTGGTTGCCAACCGCCGCCCAGCAGGTGCCTTGCGTGATGGCGTGATAGCAGATCAGATGCTCCGCTGCCGGGAACATTCGGCCCACGATCTGGTTGCCCGCCGGGGTCTCAGCCGCCCATGGATCGGAGGCATGTACATCGAAAAATATGGCCCCATTCAGGCGCACCGCACGCAGCACATCCGACAAAGCATCCATAAATCGCTCCCGAGACGATCGAGCATGAAAGGTGGACGAGCGGTCATTCGAAGCTCGCAGGGCCGCCGCTACACTGCGCGCTGACCGATCGACGTTATCTTACTTGAGGGTCGCGTATTCATGAGTACTTTGTCAGGGCGCTGCTTCTGCGGAGAAGTGCAGTTCGAAGTTACCGGGGCTCCCGCCGCAATGGGCTATTGCCACTGCGAGTCCTGCCGTCACTGGTCGGCCGGGCCGGTCAATGCGTTCACACTGTGGAAACCCGAGTCGCTCAAAATCACCCGCGGCGCCTCGAGCATCGGCACCTACAACAAGACGCCGATCAGTTATCGGAAATGGTGCACCCATTGCGGAGGCCACCTGTTCACCGAACATCCCACCATGGGTCTGGTCGATGTTTATGCAGCCACGCTGCCGCAACTGAAATTCGAGGCGGCATTGCATGTGAACTACCAGGAGAGCGTGCTGCGGATCAAGGATGGCAAGCCGAAGATGAAGGACATGCCGCAGGAGATGGGCGGCTCGGGCGTGGTACTGGCCGAGTAAGCGCATCAGTCGGCGTTCGAGTCGTGCGGCGCACTGACCGAGTAGCATCCCGTGTGAAGCGAGCTGCTCTCGGTCGCTTGCGCCCACGCTCCTCGACGATCGAGCCGCGCCTACTGCTCCGCCCGCTGCGGGAGCGACCCGGGGCGCGCAGTGAGTTGTGGCGCATCGACCTCGGCCACGGCACGTGCAACCGCCTGCTGTGCGCAGCTGCGCTCGTAGGCCGACGGACTGTATTCCGCGCACACCCTGCGAGCGGCGTTGCGGATCCGACGATACAACTCCTGCGCCGCGGCGGGTTGGGTAAGATCGAGATCGGCGAACTTCACGACCTCGCGGGGCAGATCATCGGACGGCGGCCTGGCGAGCGCGCCTGGCGAGATTGCAACGATTGTCAAGGCTCCGCTGAGAGCAGTGGCGATGAATTTCATATGAGTCTCCCCTATCTGACTGATTCCAGTGGAACGCAGCCTAATTCGGCACGCGTCGCGGGTTATCGGTGGAACTCCCCATTTTGTCGCTGCCGTTCCCCCCAGGATTCCGCTGCGCGGGGAAAGGCATCCAGCTCACGAGGAAACGGCCATGCTCCTTCTCGAGCGCGATAAGCAACTCGCACAGCTGCTGCGCTGGCATGAGGCGATCGGGGCGCGGGGCGGCTGCGTCGTGCTGGTCACCGGCGAAGCCGGTATAGGCAAGACCGCAGTAGTCAGCGAGTTCATCCGCCGGCGCGGTGATGCGGTGCGGGTGTTATGGGGCACGTGCGATCCGCTGTCGACCCCCCAGCCGCTCGGACCGCTCCTAGATGTGAGCCGCCAGGTAGGCGGTGCGTTGCTCGAAGCGATGGCGCAGGGTACGAACCGCGAGCGCATCTTCGCAGCCACCATCGACGTGCTGGAGCGTTGCACGAAGCCGGTGGTGCTGGTCATCGAAGATATGCACTGGGCGGATGACGCCACGCTCGACCTCATGAAGTATGTAGGCCGGCGTATCGGACGCACGCGCGCGACACTGATCGCCACCTATCGCACCGATGAAATTCATCCACGCCATCCTCTGCAGGTCGCTGTCGGACTGCTGCCGGGTGAGACGGTGCGGCGCTTGCCGCTGACGGCGCTATCGGAATCGGCAGTCGGCGAGTTGGCGCAGACGCTCGGGCGTTCCTCGGCGGGCCTTTACGCTGCGACCGGCGGCAACCCGTTCTACGTGACCGAACTGCTCGCCGCACCGCCCGGCGAGATACCCCACTCGGTGCGCGACGCGGTGATCGCCCGGGTCGCGCGGCTCTCGGCTGGTGCGCGCAGACTAGCAGAACTCGTGGCCGCGGTGCCCGGGCACACCGAGGCATGGCTGATCCAGGCGGTGCTGCAGGTAACCGAAACGGCCGTGGAGGAGTGCACGCTGAGCGGCATGATGCGGAATGCGGACGACTCGCTCGCCTTCCGGCACGAATTATCGCGGCGCGCCGTGGAGAGCTCGATCACGGCCTCGCAGGCGCGGGCATTGCATGTATCCATCCTGCAAGCCTTGAAGTGCAAGGACCGTTGCGAGGTCAGCGAATCTCGTCTGGTGCACCACGCCGTACGCGCCGGAGATGTTGCGGCGGTGCTCGAGTTTGCTCCCAGGGCTGCGGAGCGATCCGCCGGAGTGGGTGCACACCACGAAGCGATTGCCTATTACCGCACCGCGCTCGGGCATGCGGACCGGATGTCGCCGGAGCTGCGCGCCAGCTTGCTCGATAGTCTCGCCTACGAGTGCTTCCTCACCAGCGAGATCGACGATGCGATCGAAGCGCAACGCGACGCGCTGGCGATCTGGCGCGCGAACGAAAACGCCAGGCGAGCCGGGGATACGATGCGCTCGCTGTCACGCCTGCACTGGGTGCGTGGGCGCGGCGATGAGGCGCACCGCTATGCAGCCGAAGCCGTGGCGTCACTCGAGCCTCTCGGGCCGAGCGAGGAGCTCGCCATGGCGTTCAGCAACATGGCACAGCTCGCAGTGCTCGCCTCGCACGACGACCCCGCGATCGGGTGGGGTGAGCGTGCCATGGAGCTCGCTGCTCGCCTCGGGAACGACGAGATCCTGGCGCACGCTCTAAACAACGTCGGCGCAGCGCGCACCCGCGCAACCGGCGACGCCGGATGGCGCGAGCTCGAACGCAGTCTGGAGCTGTCACTGCGCTGTGGCTTCCAGGAGCACGTGGCCCGCGCTTACACCAATCTCGCCGCCATTGCGATCGGTAACCGCGATTACCGTGCCGCTGCTCCGCACCTCGAGGCCGGACTGGCGTTTTGCGCCGAGCACGAACTGTACATGGCGGAGGGCTATCTGCGCGCACTGCGTGCGCGCCTGCATTTCGAGCAAGGAGCGTGGAGTAAGGCACTCGAAGAAGCAGAGGAGCTGCTGCGTCAGCCGGGCCTGTCCATTGCCGCGCGCATCCCGGCGCTGACCGTGTTGGGCCGTGTCCTCACGCGCCGCGGCAGCGAAGGGGCGCTCGCGCCCCTCGAGGAAGCACGGGCGCTTGCCGTGACTACCGGCGAACCGCAGCGGATCGTCAGCGTCGCAGCTGCCCGAGCCGAACATGCATGGTTGCACGGTGACTTTACCGCGGTCGGCCGCGAGACGCGCAGCGTGCTCGAGTACGCAGTGCGCGACCGGGACCACTGGCGTGTAGGAGAGTTGCTATTCTGGGCGCATCGCGCCAGGGTGGAAACGAGCGCCGCGCTCGGCATCGCCCATCCTTTTCGGCTGCTCGTGCAGGGCGCTCACCTCGAGTCCGCACAGTCATGGGCCAGACTCGGGTGCCCGTATGAGCAGGCCATCGCCTTGAGTGACGATCGGGATGTCGAGCTGCGCAAGCGCGCCTTGGAGATATTCGAGGCGCTCGGGGCACGACCGATGGCGATGCGACTGCGCCGCCAGCTCAGGGCTGAAGGCGTGCGCGGACTGAAGCGCGGCGCAAACCGCTCGACCCGCGCGAACGCAGCGGGACTCACGGTGCGCGAGCTCGAGGTGCTCACGCTGGTGGCGCAGAACCTCTCGAATGCCGCCATCGCAAGCCGACTGTACCTGTCGGCCAAGACGATTGATCATCACGCGAGCGCCATCCTGGCAAAACTCGGCGTCGCCTCACGCCGCGAGGCGGCCGATGCGGCGCACAGACTCGGCATCGAGCTCAGCACGCACAAGCGCACCGCCGTCGTGAGTGGCCACCGCGCGGGCTGTTTCAGCGAGCCACGTGCTGGAGCAAGAAATCGATGAGTACGATTACACCCGAGGTGGCCAGTGCTGCAAGCACCGCCACCACCGGTCGATCCGATAGCAACATTGGAATCCTGCACGATCTGCGACAAGCACGATTGCATGGCCAGATCATGGGTGCCCGGTCGGCAGGACACATGGGGAGTAACCCCGAGCTTTGAGGTCGAGGCCCCCGGGTTTTCACCTGCGTTGCGCGAATTGCATGCGTGCCGGTAAGAATCCCCTCACAATGCAGCCATGACTGGCAGCGGTTATTGCACCCGGAAGCTTGCGGCGGACGAACATACGCTGTGAGCGGTCCTGCCGCCTCAGCTACTCCGGACGATGATGCGCGCACGCGCTCGCCGCTGCGCTGGCTGGTGCTGGCGCTCGCGGCGCTCGGCATCTTCAGCAGCTACTACGAGTCGGATGCGATTGGACCGATCTCCGACCTGCTGCTGCGGCAACGACATCTGACGCAATTCCAGATCGGCGACCTGACAGCGGTCATCAGCCTGCCGAACATCCTGCTCGCGGTCTTCAATGGGATGCTGATCGACCGCTATGGTCCGGCACGCGTCAGCTTGTGGGCGGCCATCATCGGCTTCACGGGTGCGGTTCTGACCGCGATCGGCATGCCCTACAGCCTCATGTGGACCGGGCGGCTCATTTTCGGAATCAGCGAGGGCGCGATCTTCATATCGCTGCTCGCGGGAGTGGCGCGCTGGTTTCCGCGCAGTGGCGTCGCCCTCGCTACCGCGATCTTTCTCAGTCTCGCACGTGTCGGCTCCTACACTCTCGACAAGTCGCCCACCTGGGCACGCCCGCTCTACGATGCCGGCTGGCAACCACCGCTATGGCTCGGCGCGGCAATCACCGGCATCGGCTTCGCAGCGGTGCTGATCTTTCGAATCGTCGATGCCCGCTGGCCCCCGCCGCCATATGCCCGGGGTGCGAGCGAGCGAATGAACTGGCGGGACGCGTGGGGATTCGATCGCTCCTACTGGTACATCCTCGGGTTACATTGCCTGTACGCCGCTGTGTTCTTTCCCTTCCGCCAGACCTATGCCATCGAGTACTTGCAACACGTGAAGGGTCTGTCCTTGCAGCAGGCAAGCGATGTGAATTCGGGTGTGTTCGCAGCAGCGGTGTTCGCCACGCCGATGTTCGGACTGCTGGCAGACCGCATCGGACACCGCGCACTGCTGCTCACCGTCGGCACTCTGCTGCTGCCGATCACTCTAACCGTTCTGAGCCTCACGGAGCTGAACCCGTGGTTCTCGACGGTGTTGATGGGGGTGAGCTTCTCGATGGTGCCGGCGATCATCTGGCCGGCCACGACCTTGATCGTCGAGCCCCGTCGGCTCGGCACTGCCCTCGGGGTCATCACCTTGCTGCAGAATGTGGCGCTGTGGGGCTCGAATCGCATCGCAGGCTGGCTTGCCACCCAGGCAAATGCCGGGCCGGAAAACCCCGCAGGCTACGATACGATGATCTGGTTCTTTGGCCTGGTGAGCCTCGCTGCACTCACCTCCGTCGTACTGTTGTGGCAGCGTGAGAGTGGCCCGCACGGACACGGACTGGAAGATGCCCGCGCCGTCGCGCGCTAGTAGATGACGCGATGAAAATCAGCAAGCTGGAGACATTCAGGGACCGTTACGTCTGTTTCGTGCGCGTCACCAGTGACAGTGGCGCGGTGGGCTGGGGCCAAACCTCCACCTACAACGCCGATATTACCGCCCTGATCTTTCACCGCCAGGTCGCCCCGTGGGCGCTCGGCGCGAGCGCTCTGGAGATCGATCCGCTGATCGAGCGCATCGAGGAGCGCGAGCACAAATTTCCGGGCAGTTATCGCTGCCGGGCGCTCGCGGGGCTCGACACCGCGCTGTGGGATCTGCGCGGCAGGCTCGAGGGTAAGCCGGTCATAGAGCTGCTGGGCGGCGTGCCGGGACCACTGCGCGCCTACGCCTCCTCCATGCGGCGCGACATCACTCCGGCCCAGGAAGCTGCGCGCTTCCTGCAGCTGCGCGATGCACAGGGTTTCGATGCGTTCAAGTGGCGCATAGGTGCGGAGTGCGGGCACGACCTCGATGAGTGGCCAGGCCGCACCGAGGAGATCGTGCCGAGCGTTGCGCGCGCACTCGGCGATGGCGTCGCCAAATTAGTCGATGCCAACAGCGGCTTCTCGCCCCCTCGTGCCATCGAGGTAGGCCGGATGCTCGAAGCGGAAGGTATCAGCCACTACGAGGAGCCCTGTCCCTACTGGAAACTCGAAGAAACCAAGCGGGTGACCGACGCGCTCGAGATCGATGTGACTGGCGGCGAGCAGGATTGGGATCTGGCCACGTGGGCTCGCATGATCGACATGCGTGCGGTCGATGTGGTGCAACCGGACGTCATGTACATGGGCGGCATCGGCCGCACACTCAAGGTTGCGCGCCTGGCGGCGGCGGCCGGATTGCCGTGCACGCCACACAGCGCCAACCTGTCGCTGGTCACGCTCTGCACCATGCATCTGCTCGGAACGCTGCCGAACGCCGGCAAGTACCTGGAGCTTTCAATTGAAGGCCCGGATTACTACCCATGGCAGCAAGGACTATTCGTCGAAGATCCGTATCGGGTACGCGACGGGCGGGTAACCATTCCGTCAGCGCCTGGCTGGGGAGTCGAAATCAGTCCCGCCTGGCTCGAGAAGGCGAGCTACCAGTGCAGTGAGGAGCGAAGCGACTCTGTGTCGTGATGGGTCGAGGAAGCCAATCACGACTTCGCGCACGCGGATGCGTGCTTGCCGTGTTGCTGCTGTGTCTCGCACTGCTACCAGGTTGGGCGGCGACGGCTAACTTTGACGTGCACGCTGCCGAGCGTGTCCTGCAACGCCTGCTGCCACAGCATGCCGCGCAATTCGAATTGCGTTCAATCGAACCCAAAAACGGTCGCGAGCTATGCCGCATCTCGCGCAGCGGCAGACACATCCTGGTCGAGGGCAGCACGCCGAGCGCCCTGCTCTGGGGGGTCAACTGGTACCTCAAGTACCTCGCGCACCTGCAGATCTCGACCAATGGCGATCAGCTCGGCAACGCGGGTGATCTACCTACGCCCGTTGCGACCGTGGAGCTCGAGACTTCCTATGCTTACCGCTACGCGCTGAACCAGAACGTCGACGGTTACAGCGCGCCCTACTGGGATTGGCCGCGCTGGCAGCGTGAGATCGATGTGCTCGCGCTCTCCGGTATCAATGCCATGCTCGTCGAGCGCGGCGCCGATCTGGTCCTCTATCGGACATTCCGTGACTTCGGCTACTCGGATGCTGAGATACGCGCATGGATCACGCAACCGGCTCACCAGAACTGGCAACTGATGGGCAACCTGTGCTGCTTCAATGGCCCGATCAGCCTCGAGCTGTTGCAAAAACGTGCGGCGTCAGCGCAAAAAATCATCGCTCGCCTGCGCGAGCTAGCCATCACCCCGGTGATGCCGGGCTTCTACGGCATTGTGCCGAGCGACTTCCACCGAAGATTCCCTGGCGCACGAGTCATCCCACAGGGTGAGTGGGCGGGTTTCACCCGACCTGACTGGCTCGATCCGCGCGACCCGATGTTTGCCCGGGTGGCCCGCACATTTTACCGGCATCAACACGAGCTCTTCGGCGACAGCAGCATCTACGACATGGAAGTATTTCAGGAAGGCGGAGACTCCGGCAGTGTGCCCGTGGCGCAAGCTGCCCGTGCCGTGCAGAGCAGCCTGTGGGCGGCTCATCCCGGCGCCAGCTGGATGATGCTTGCCTGGCAGGGCAATCCACGCCCGGATCTGCTCGCCGGTGTCGACCGCCGGCATCTATTGATCATCGACATTGATCACGATGCGGTGCCACACGACGATCGCCAACGGGATTTCCAGGGTGCGCCGTTCCTGTTTGGTGGAATCTGGGAGTTCGGCGGCCGCACGACACTTGGTGCGAACCTCGGCAACATCACCGAGCGTTTGCAGCGTGTCGGCCGCAGCAACCAAAACATGGCGGGAACTGCGCTGTTTACCGAAGGGATGGACACGAATCCGTTCGCCTTCGACCTTTTCACCGAGATGGCCTGGCGCGGCGCGCCGCTCGATGTGTCCAGTTGGATCGGCAGCTATGTGCAGCGTCGCTATGGAGTTGCCGATCCCGATGCGATTCACGCATGGCAGTTGCTGTCGCAGACGGCTTACGACATCCGCGTGGACGCCGTAACTTTCAACAGTGAGCGCGATGCGCCGCAGGAGTCGCTGTTCGCCGCATGCCCGAGCCTCACCGCAAACCGCGCATCCAACTGGGCACCCGAGGCGATGCGCTACGACGCCACGACATTCAAGGGCGCACTGCCGGCGCTGCTGCGCGCTGCACCAAGGCTGCGCAACCAGTCATATGATCTGGTAGATGTGGCTCGGCAGACGCTCGCCAATGAGACTCGAGTGCTCCTGCCGCAGATCAAAGATGCCTTCGATTCGAAGAATCGCATGCGGTTCGAGGCCTTGACGGATCGTTGGTTGCGCCTGATGGACCTGCAGGACGAACTGCTCGGGACCGAGCGCGAATTCCTGGTAGGCCGCTGGCTTGCATACGTGGGGCCCTGGGCATCGACACCCGCCGAGCTCGCACGACTCAACTATGATGCGCGCTCGATTCTCACCACCTGGGGTGATCGCAAGGCCAGCGATGCTGCGCATCTACGCGACTACGGCAACAAGGATTGGGCCGGCTTGACGCGCGACTACTATCGGGTCCGTTGGGCAAGCTACTTCCGCTCGCTCGATGAGGAGTTGCGCACGGGCCATCCTGCGGCATCCATCGACTGCTTCGCGTTGGGAGAAGCCTGGAATCGGGGCACACAGCATTACGCGGATCAACCCCATGGCGACGCAAGGCTGATCGCCACGCGCATTGCGGACGCGCTGGCAATCGCACCGTGACTGTTGTCGGTATCGAATCAGCCGTCTTATCGAAGCTCGGTCGGCGTAGATGAGCCGTCCCGGTCCGAGCCGCGTCAAAATATCGCTCAAACCGGAATCGGCAACCGCAAAACAGCCTTCGCTACGCCCGAGCATGTGGCACTGCACAATCATCTGTTGACTCACATACCAGGCGCCATGCACCACGATGGCCCTGATCCGTAAGGGTCCACCGCTGGACGACGAGGACGATTACCAGCGCCGTGTGTGGGCGGGTGTTCTGCCCGTGCGCATGGAGGCCGGCGAGGCTGTGCTCCCAGGCTGGACGCTGCGATTGGAGTCCCGCAGTACCTGAGTCGGCTCAAGATCGGTCGATGACGCCGGCCGAGCGCTGTCGGCCGGCGCCAGTGCTCAACCTCGCTTTCGCGTGATCATGCCCTGCCCAGTTCGACCACCGGCGCGAACCCGCCGAAGATCATGCGCTTGCCATCAAAGGGCATCGGATTCGATTGCGGGTTCAATCGCGGATCGTTCATCACCTTTGCCATAGCAGCATCGCGCGTAGCCTTGTCCGGCCATTCGATCCACGAGAACACCACCGCCTCACCGTCCTTCGCCGCCACTGCACGCCGAAAATCGGTCACCTTCCCATCCTTTACATCGTCCGCCCAGCACTCGAGCACGCGCCTTGCGCCGTGCTCCAGGAAAGCGGAGTCGCCGCGCTTGGCATGCTCGATGAATTTCTGCTTGTTCCCTTCAGGGACCGCGATCACGAATCCGTCGATGTAGCTCATGTCTTTACTCCGTTGCCAGCATCAGTGTGCTGCTGGCCGTGGCTTGCGCTGGTCACGTAATTTACCAGCACGATGGTGACCGGATGCCGGGCGGAGAGTTCCGCGTTGCGCTTGATGGCTTGCCTTGGGCACGTTTATGTAGGCCAGGCACGTTTATGTAGGCCAGCCATTGGGGCTGTCCCCCTGGAAATGGGATGCTGCGAAGCTTCACCGGAGCCTCGGTCAAAAGAGTCATCGATCGGAGCCAGGCCTGTGTGCCAGAGCACGCGCACGACTGGCCCGTTCTCTCGCTCTTTATTATCGGGCTCATATTTGAACGAGACTGAAGCCGGGGAGAAGTTCATCTCCGGTCCATCGGCGGTTTTCTATCGCGGCGGCGCAGCTCATCGAAACACGATTGCGGCGTTTGGATTCGAGCAGATCGAGATTGAGTTCGATCCCTCCTGGCTCGGGCGTGAGTCGCTTCCAACCGTACCGGTGACGCAGTGGATTGGAGGTGCTGCCGGCGCACAGGCGCGCTGCCTCGCACAGGCTTGCGACTACGCGTCCGAAACTGGCCTGCGCGCTGCCGTCCAACGGTTCTTCAGGCGTGCAAGGCGGCAACCGCAGCGTGAGCCTCCCAGTTGGATTGGCGCAATCACGCGTCGGCTGAGCGAAGACACCACACTGAGAATCGCCGATCTTGCCAGAGAGGCGAGCCGACATCCCACCTGGGTCGGCGCAGCCTACCGGCACGCGACCGGAGAAAGGGTGCAGGAGACAACTAGCGTCCGGACTTTCGCCAGTTGCGCAGCTAGCGTCGATCGTCAGCAGCCGAGCAGCAATAAATAGTTGTCACGTGTCGCCGGTCCTGGGATCTGCACCGGGCCCGCTGCAAACCACCGGCGCCGAACCTCGAAACTAGCGTTTCCGATGAGGGTGTCAGCCGTTCTGGTCCAGCTGGAGAGCCATGCAGGGATCGGATTTGACTGATCCCAGGCCAGGCAGATGTTCTGCGCGATGGTGCTGGTGAAAGTGACATAGTTGTTCGCGCTCACCCACTTGTCGTTGTTTGCGAGGCGGATCGTCTCGAGGCCGAGATAGCGGCTCGGGACGGATTTCAGCCGGTAGGTGCGGTCGATATATTCGAGATTGCCGGGATTGGAGAGCGTCAGCCTATCGAGCACCGCAGGTGTTCCGGTGCTGATGGTCAAACCCTTTACTGTAGATCCCGGTGCGAGCCTCATCGTGCCCTCGATGAGATTCAAAGAGTCGTAAGGACCGGTCGAGCTGTACTGCGCCCAGACGGTCAGACCATCGGGGCTGAACCACTTCTGCATGAGAAGGAAACTCACCTCGATCCGGTCAGCCAGGCAATTTGTGCCGCACCCGAGGTTGTCGAACTCATCCTCATAGTCGAAGGTGCTCCACGGCCCCCACGGGCTCGGCGCATCAAACAAACTCAGCTGTCGCTCACACGGCTGCCCCTGACACGAGTAGCCGTGATCGTTGTAAGCCAGGTAGCGACCGATTGCCTTGTCGAACGTGACCTCGAGCCACTGCCCATTGTTGGTGTCCGTCCATACGGGCTTGCCAACAGCGCTCGAGTTGCTCCAAATCGGATTGCCCGACGTGTCCGCGCCCGCATAGTACTGCCATGCACTCAGCCGCTCGATCGAATTGGCCGGGCTCGCCGGCACGCGCGCAAGGTATTGCTCGTAGACCGGCCGGGTTGCCTTGGTGCCATAGATATAAAGGTATGGAGTTCCTGCATTGTCCGGAGCGAGAGCACCGCGCTGAGCCCGCCCATACTGGAGCACGGCAGAGGGTGCGAATCCGTTTGCGTCTGGCCAATCTAGGTTCCCAACATGATCTGTCCAAGTCGCGCCGTTATCCGTAGATCTCGCCAGCCACTGAGAGCTGCAATCGCCACCACCCAGGTCAGCCCCGGACAAATGCAGGCTATAGATCAGGCCCTCGGCGAGTGCCACCGTGCCAGTGGGTTTCCCCCCGAGAATGGGCGGTGAATTTCCCGGGCATTCGGGTGGGTTGCCCATGCCGTAGAACACATCGATGCCGACGAGAGTGTGATCGGCCGGTGAGCCTGAAAGCTGCGTGAATCCCATTTGCGCCTTGCTGCGCCCACTGAACCCTTTGCCGTCTCCCCAACCTGCGTAGATGTTACCGTCACTTGCCCAGGCCGAGTCCCAGAGATCACTATCGGCCGCATAGCGTTGCTTGCTGGCTTCATTCCAGGATATTCCCGCCAGAATGAGACTCTGCGGGTAGGGGTTGGCAACAACCTGCACTGCGCCCAGGAGCAGTGCCGGGAGAACACAGAGCGCGCGCCGCAGCCGTGTTGGATTCCTTCCCAAGGATCTCGCCAGTTCGATGTTCATAGCAGAACGCTCCCAACAGCCCCGATTTCAGAGCGGCTATCGAAGCACGCGCAGGTGAGGTTTGGCGACTCACGTATCTGAGGTGTTTGCGCAGATACTGCGTGCAGTCACTGGCGGCAATCAGGTCGATATCATCGTTCAGAACGGACCATCCAGAAGCGGAGCGGATAATATTGAATACTCGGCGGAAGGGTGTCGGTGCAGCGCCTCCTCGGACTCTGCGACAGGTCTAGAAATATGCGTGCCAGACTCGCGATCTTTTGTCTCCTGTCGGTGTTGCCTGTTCTACGCGCCACGGCGTCCGGGGATGCGGCTCTCGAAAAACTAATCGCCGAAGAATCCTCCATAGAGCGGCAAACCGATCCCAAGGACGGACCGGGGTGGCCCGATGTCAGCAAGCCCGCGGAGGATCGGCGCATCGCCACCCTCAAAGGTTTGCAGGCGCGGCTATCGAGTCTGCCGCCATCACCCGAGCGGAGCGAGGAAGCCTTGACTCGGCAGCTGCTCGATTGGCGACTCGGCATGCGAATCGAGGCGGCGCGTTTCGATGCCGCGCGGATCCCGTTCGACAACGGGGATGGTTTCTTCAATACCGCCAACTACGCCGCAGAGACGACGGTCATTCGAACTGACGCGGACGGGGCCGCATGGGTAGCTCGGCTGAAAGCCTTGCCGGTGTACTTCGATCAACAGATCGACAACCTCAAGCGTGGTATCGCTACCGGATTTGTCCAGCCGCAGTCTACAGCCAGCTCGGTGCTCACCATTCTCAAGCTCGCCGCGGACCAGCCTGCCGCTGCCAGCCCGCTGCTCGCGCCACTGAAGAACCTGCCCGCAACGATTCCGGCTGACCGGCAGGCTTCCCTCCGGGCCGACGGATTGGCCGCGGTGGAGCAGGCCGTCAAACCCGCGCAACTCAAGCTGGTGGTCTTCTTCGAGCGTGACTATCTGCCTCACGCGCGCTCGCAGCTTGCCGCCTCGAGCCTGCCGGACGGGCGCGCGTGGTATGCATTCGAGGTGCGGCGCTCGACCACGACGAACATGAAGCCGGATGAGGTGTTTGCGCTGGGCGAGCGGGAAGTGGCGCGGATACGCGCAGAAATGCAAACGGCAATGAGGTCGACCCATTTCACCGGCACGATGCCGCAATTCATAGCGATGCTGCGCACGGACAAGCGGTTTTATGCACCCAACCTGGAGAGCTATGTCGAGAAGGCCAGCGAGATCGGCAAGCGTATCGATGGGCTGCTGCCGATCTGGTTTGGCCGGCTGCCGCGGCTGACCTGGACGATACGCGTCAAGCCACCGGAGCTCGAGGCCGCCTCGAGTGGCTATGATTTGGGTGATCCTGAAAAAGGCGCGCCAGGGACCGTAGTCATGAGTGCCCACGCCAATGCGGATCCGCTTTTTGGCCTGCCGGCGTGGGTGCTTCACGAGGGTGTGCCCGGGCATCACCTGCAGATTGCGCTCGGTCAGGAGCGCACCGACTTACCGGCGTTTCGCCGCAAAGACGAGCCGACGGCATTCGTCGAGGGGTGGGCGCTCTACGCCGAACAGCTCGGCGAGGATATGGGCGTTTACCGGGATGCCTACGAGCGCTTCGGCCGACTGTCATTCGACATGTGGCGCGCCTGCCGCCTCGAAATGGACGTCGGCATCCACTGGAAGGGATGGACCAAGGAACAGGCGGAGAGTTGTCTGCGCGACAACACCGCCCTCCCCGAGAGCTCGGTAGTGCGGGAGACGCAACGTTACATCGCATGGCCCGCACAAGCGCTGGCGTACAAGATTGGCGAGTTGCAGTTTCTCGCCGAGCGCCAGCGAGCCGAGCAGGCGTTAGGCACGAAATTCGATATCCGCGCGTTTCATGATGCAGTCTTGGATGATGGCCCCATGCCGCTGTCAATTCTGCACGAGCAGATCGGACGCTGGATCGAAATGACCGAGAAGAAATACAGGCGAGTCGCGTCCGGGAGCTGAAGGCGTACTGGAATGCCACGCCCCTGGTGCCATCGAGGTTCAAACATGATAAGCCGATGGAGCTCTGTCTGGTTAGTCGCGTGGCCCGCCTTCCTTCTCGCGCAGACTCACATCGATCTGCGCTACCCGCAACACGACCGTAACCGCCCGCAGCCCACAGTAATCGATCCCGGCACATCCAGCTCGCAGCAAACGCCCGGCCGGCCGCCATCTGACGCGGTGGTGCTTTTCGATGGCCGCGACCTCTCCAAGTGGCAACACAAAGATGGCAGCGCCGCGAAGTGGAAACTCGACGCGGGCTACTTCGAGGTCGTTCCCGGCACGGGTCAACTCTACACACGTGCGAGCTTCGGAGATTGCCAGCTGCACGTGGAATTCGCCGAACCCACACCGCCTCTTGGTGAGGAACAGGAGCGCGGCAACAGCGGCGTGTTCCTGCACGACCGCTACGAGGTGCAGGTGTTGGATTCATACCAGAGTCAGACCTACCCCGATGGCCAGGCGGGCGCCATTTACGGGCAATTCCCGCCCCTGGTGAACGCGTCGCGCGCACCGGGCCTCTGGCAGATTTACGAGATTGTATTCCACGGTCCGCGCTTCGATGCGACGGGACATCTGACACGACCGGCGCGCCTGACGGTTTTTCTAAACGGCGTGCTGGTGCAGGACGAGGCCGAACTCACCGGACCTACTGCACACCGCCAGCGCCCGCCCTATGTGGTGGAACCGGAAAAGCTGCCGCTCTCACTGCAGGACCACGGCAATGCGGTACGCTATCGCAACATCTGGATACGGGAATTGCCGGAGAGCCGCTGATACCGACCAGGTCGGGCCTCGTCCCTTCATTCCTTGATTCCACCCCGCTCACTGGCCTTAATCACAGGATCGACTTTGACGGTTAATGCCGATGAGCTGCGTAGCTGTACGCGCAGCACCTCGCTGCCGAGCGCAAAGTCGCTACCAGGCACGATCCGCGTCGGTGCAGAGATGCGTGTTCCATTGACATGAGTGCCGTTCGTGCTGTCGAGATCCTCGATGGTCGCAGCCCCGGCGGCGACCGTGATTCGTGCGTGACGCCGCGAAACCGTGGTGCCATCGATGACCAGCGCGCATTCCGCGTCCCGTCCGGCGATGTGCTCGCCATCGGCGAGCGGGAAAGACTGCTTGCCCCACAACACCTCGATTTTTGACGTCGCGGAGCGCGTCGGCGCCACGCTGGTCACATCCGCGCAGAACGCATATCCAGTCTTATAAACGGTGCGGATGACGCGCGAATCGCGCGGCGTATCGCCGAGCACGGCGCGGAGCTCCGACACCAAACGGGTCAGGCTGGTGCGCGCGACGTACACCTTCGGCCAGAGCAGCTCATCGAGCTCGTTGTTCGTGACGACCGCCGGGCGGCGCTTGATCAGCACCTCGAGCAGCTCGTACATCTTTGGTTCGAGCGGAACGACCTTACTTTCGCGCTCGAGCTGCCGAGCGCTCAAGTCGAGAACGCAGTCGCCAAACTTCAGTCTCATGCTCCCCGTTCCAGCACCGTCCTTGCGAACCTTATAGCAGGTCGTGCTGGCCACGACATCGCGCGCGTTGCCCGAGGTGGCGAAGGAAGGGGTCCGGGCCTGCTCCAGCCCGGACCCCTGCAGCTCATCGATTCGCGGTAATCGTCTGTGGCTGCTGTCCGGTCTTCTGCTGGTAGAACGCGGTCAGCAATGGCACGTTCACCTTGCCGATCGCATCGCTCTCGGCCTTCTTCATGCACGTCCGCGCGGCCGTCAACTCCCCGGCGGGCTGCTCGCAGACGCGGCGCGCTGCCGCATGGATGCGTCCGTAGAGTGCCTCCACGCCGGCCTGTGAGCTGAGGTTCAGATCGGCGAACTTGACGGTCTCGGAGCGTTCATCGCCAGCGTATGCGTTGGAAGCGACTAACCCGCAGGCGAGCCACATCGCAGCAACGACAGCGAGGAGGCGGCGATTTGCGCTGTTGACATTCGATTTCATGATGGTCTCCTTGGTCTGGTAGTTGGGAACTTCGGTGCGCCTTCGGACCTGATGCTCGGAGCAACATTCCTCGGCCCACGGCAGTGAAATTAGCGATGGACCCGCCAAGGAATCCTTAGGGGAATCTTAGGAAGTGATGAATCTTCTAGCCGCGTGCGGTCGCGACGGACCGAGTCAGTGCACGCGACGACCCGCAGCGTGCGGATTTGCCGTTATCGGCCAGCTGGGCGCATGCTTTTCCCCACCACCAGGGTGCGCACCACCGTCCCATGACCTCCGAGGAAAAACACCGCGTATCCCTGCCTACCAAGGCCTCACATCGCGGCGCTGAAGTCGATCTACAGCTGTCCGCCTGCGCTCAAGAGGGTCCAACTCCTGAGGGGCTACAGGAGACGCAGCCACCACCACGGCACCCAAGCGCGATCGGGGGACAAGCGGACACCGCAATGAGCACGGTTCGGCTGGCGGTCAATCAACTCATTGGCGGCCGCTATCGCATCGAGCGCGAGCTCGGCGAAGGGGGAATGGGCATCGTGTACCTGGTCGCCGATGAGCAGGTGCCCGGCGAGAGGTTCGCCATCAAGGTCTTGAAGGAGGGCCTCGACCCCGAGGCGCTCGACCTTCTGCGTGAGGAGGTTCGCAAGACGCGCAAGCTGAGCCATCCCAACATCGTCGATGTGCATTCGGTGAATGTGGACGGCCAGAGGCTCTACCTGCTGATGGAGTACCTCGAGGGCAAATCACTGGACGTACTGCTCGATGAAGAATTTGGCCGCGGCATGCCCTTCAGTCACGCCTGGCCGATCATCAAGGATGTGGCGGCGGCTTTGGGCAATGCGCACGACCACAACGTGATCCACAGCGACTTGAAACCCGCGAATGTGTTTCTCACCACCTCAGGCAGGGCTAAGCTGCTCGATTTCGGCATCGCGCGCGTATCTCGGGGACCCCTGTTACGTGCCCGTTCCGGGACGCGCGCCCTCACCCCAGCCTACGCGAGCTGCGAGATGCTGCAGGGGAAAGAGGCGGACCGGCGCGATGACATCTACTCCTTCGCTTGCGTCGTCTACGAGATGCTCTGCGGAGAGCGTCCATTCGGGGAACTCACCGCCCTCGAGGCGCGGGAAGACGTTGCCCGGGTTCCCCCGCTCGAGGGGCTGTCGCGCGAACAGAATGCAGCGCTCGCCCAGGCGCTCGCCTTTGACCGTGAGAGACGCACCGTCTCGGTGGAGCGGCTTCTCGAGAGGCTCGCTGACAGCAAGGTCCGCCCTCGCCCGATCGCATTCGTGGCAGGGACGATCCTCGCGGCGGTGGCTGCGGTGGCGGTTGTCTTCTGGGCCCTCGACAAGCTGTGGATTTCCAAACACTCGGTTGTCGTTCAGTCGGTAGCAGCGGACACGGCGGTGTCTCCGAAGTCCATCGCCGTGATGCCCCTTCTGGATCTCAGTACCGGACACGAGCAGCAGTACTTCGCCGATGGCCTGACGGCGGCGCTGATTGATCGGCTGACGCTCTTTCCCGGGCTGTCCGTCACTGGACAGACCTCGAGTTTCGCGCTCAAGGGCACTAAGGAAGATGCACCAACACTTGCACGGCGCCTGCGCGTCGAATACCTCCTCGAAGGTACGGTGCGCGGGACCGCCGAGCAGTTGCGCGTCAGCACCCGCTTGATCCGCGCCGCGGACGGCTTCGAGCTGTGGTCGCAGGTTTTCGACCGCAGCGGCAGCGAGATCCTGAAGCTTGAAGAGGACATCGCCCGCGCCGTCGCCGCGGATCTCCACGGGAGCCTCATCGAATTTCCGGCTCCGGCCGTGCCCTCAACACGCTCGCTCGAAGCCTATCGACTGCTGCTGCGCGCGGACCAGCAATGGCGACAGGAGGTCGCCACCGATCACGAGCGTGCTTTGCTCGAGGCTGCCCTGCAGAAGGATCCTGGCTACGTAGCCGCCTGGGTCAAGTTGGGATACTGGTGGTACGACTCGATGCTGGTGGGTAAGGTCACACCGGAAACGGCTGTTCCCAGATCACGAGCCGCGTTCGACCGGGCGCTCGCTCTCGACAAAAATTACAGCCGCGCCTACGTCGGCCTGGCATGGCTGCAGATGAGTCAGCTCGACTGGGCTGGGGCTCAACACAGCATCGATCGTGCCGATACTCTCGATCCTGCAAGTCTGTCGGCACTGACGGCGCGCGGGGAGCTCGCGCGCAGCGGCGGACATTGGGCCGAGGCCATAGATCTAGAGCACGAGCGCCTGCAGCGCGATCCGCTGCACGTAGGCACTAAGTTCGTTCTCGCGCAGAGTCATCTCTGTGCAAGCCAGTACGCGGATGCCGCGGAGATCGTGAGGCAGACAATCGCCGAAAACGCCAGATATCCCGGGGCACACGCACTGCTCGCCCGGGCGCTTGCGGCGGAGGGTGACGCAGCGTCCGCGCTCAAGATCATCGCGCTCGAGCCCGACGAGTCAGCGCGCCTGGCGGGCCTCGCAAGCGTCCAGTCCGCGCTTGGCCATAGGGTCGCATCCGACGAAGCGATCACGCAGCTGCGCACACGATACGGCGAAACCCTGCCGGGGTTGCCCGGACTCGCGTACGCCTACCGCCATCAGCTCGAGCCGGCATTCCAGTGGTTGGAGCGCGCCGTCGAGCAACGTCAGCCAGAGTTTGCCGCGAGCCTCGCCTGCACGCCGGAGCCTGCCTTCAGTCAGCTGCACGCGGATCCGAGATTTGCGGAATTGCGCGGCAGACTCGGATTCAACAAGTGATGATCGATCCAACGGCAATTGGACTCGTTAGGCGTCCGGATCTAGACTTGGGCCGAAGGCTGCCCATTCGTATACTTATAAATAAATACCGGGGGAAGTCATGGCTAACAGTGACTGCGGCTTGGACGAGTTGCTCGAGTTGCTCAAGGAGCGCCCAGAGCTCATAAAAGAGCTCGTCTTCAACGTGGAGAGCATCCAGGCTCTGCTCGGGACCAACGAAGCGAAGAGCCTGGCCTTGGGCGTGGATCCCCAACAACCGGTGGATGCGCGGACCTTCCTTGGTTATGTGGCCGGGCCCGCCGACGGTTACGCGATCAGCCAGTGTCAGGCCCAGACCACCCTGTTGTGTGCCAAAGGCAGCAGAGCCCTTGCGTGCGTCGGAGGCACGGGGACCAAGCCCCGCCTCTAGCAGGCGTGCTGCGTGCCGGCACGCGCAACCCGCGCCGGGCTGCGGCCCGCGAGTGCAAGGCCCGGCGCTGCCGATGAATTCGCCACGCGCCTGCGCGCGCTAGGAGTCACTCCGCAGCGGCAGGACGCCTGGCTCATGGTCGGCGCGCCGACGCGAGTTGCGGGCTGGAAACTGCACGTGTCGGCAACGGTCGCCGGCGTCGAGCAGCTGTTCGAGCGAGTGCTGCCCTGCCTCGCGCGCCATGACGCGCATTTCAAGATAGCGGCCGAGCGCAATGCAATCGTGCAGCTGAACGCCGGCGATCTCGGCGAAGCACAGATCGGCAAGGTCATCACGGTCTATCCACGCGACGACACCGAGGCAGTCACGCTCGCCCGCGAGCTCATCGAGCGCACGCGCGGAATCGTCGGGCCCAGCATTGCGACGGACCTGCATCTCGGCGAGGCGGTCTACTCCCGTTACGGCTCGGTGTGCCCGCGGGTCACTCGCGACCGATTCGGCGAGCCAACCGATCTCATCCCTGATGGCAACGGCAACTGGATGCCGGATCTCCGGCCGGTACCTTTCACCTGTCCGCCGGGCATTGCCATCCCGTTCCCAACAGTCGCCGCACATGCGTCCGCGCAAGCCAGGCCGCGCAAGCTACTCGCTGGACGGTATTTCGTAACCGACGTGCTGCGGCCCGGCCTCGCGGGCAGTGTGCTGCGCGCGATCGATGTCGCTGATTTGAGCGCTCCTACGGCCTGCGTGCTGAAGCAGGCCCGGCCCCATTGCTTGGCGGATGAGCTCGGCCGTGATCGCCGCGCTCGGCTTCGGCACGAGGGAGCGGTGCTGGCGCGACTGGCCGGACTCA
>DATJFM010000067.1:0-4587 GCA_035495655.1 Steroidobacteraceae bacterium | reverse complement strand
CAACCAGTCGATGTAGTTGCGCACCACGGTCGCCTCGGCGGACATGGGCGACATCATCTTGAGCTTGTTGAGCTCCGCTGAGGCCTTGTCGCGCGCCTCTTTGGGCATGCCGGCCTTGGTGATCTTCTGCTCGAGCTCGCTGATCTCGTTGCCGCCCTCGTCCATCTCGCCGAGCTCTTTCTGAATGGCCTTCATCTGCTCATTCAGGTAGTACTCGCGCTGGCTCTTCTCCATTTGCGCCTTGACGCGCCCACGGATGCGCTTCTCGATCTGCAGCACATCCATCTCGCTCTCGATCGCGACCAGGATGTGCTCGAGACGCTTCTTGACGTCGAGGATCTCGAGCACCTTCTGCTTCTCGGCGAGCTTCAGCGACATGTGCGCAGCGACGGTGTCGGCGAGACGCCCGGCCTGCTCGATGCCGGCAAGCGCGGTCAGCACCTCGGGCGGCACCTTCTTGTTGAGCTTCACGTACTGCTCGAACTGGCTGATCACCGATCGGGCCAGAACGTCCATCTCCTTCTCGTCGTAGGTCTCCGCATCCGGCAGCAGCGTCGCGTCGGAGGAGTAGTACTCCCCCGCGTGCAGCTTCTCGATGCGCGCGCGGTCGACACCTTCGACCAGCACCTTCACCGTGCCATCGGGAAGCTTCAGCAGCTGCAGAATGGTGGCGACGGTGGCGATGCGATACAGGTCGTCCGCTTTCGGGTCATCGACATCGGCCTGCTTCTGCGCAACCAGCATGATGCGTTTGTCTGTGCGCATCGCGACATCGAGCGCCTGGATGGACTTTTCGCGCCCGACGAACAGCGGAATCACCATGTGCGGATACACGACCACATCGCGCAACGGCAGCACCGGCACGTTTTGCAGTGCACCAGCAGCAGGGGTCGGAGGAGCAGCAGTAGTGGATTCGGACACGCTCAAGCCCTCGACAGCGGGTGGGGGCGGGCCGAGGCGTCTGTCAAACCCCGGCGCGCGGCGTTAATGGGAATAGTGTAAGGGATTTGTGGCTCGAGCCGCGCGTTTCAAGAGTGACGCGTCTCACGGGCCTTGCGTTTCGTGGCACTGCGATACGGCGCGGGCGCTGCGTGCACACCGCCGCAGCCAGCGCCGCGCGTCCTCAGTGATGGTTCGATCCGGAGGCGCGGCGCGGCTCATCGACGCTCGCGAGGCGGCCGTCATCCGAGCCGTAGACCACGTAAGGCTTCGTCTGTCCGTCGATCACGGTCTCGTCGATGACGATCTTCGTCACGTTGCGCATCGAGGGCAGCTCGTACATGGTATCGAGCAGCACCGTCTCGAGGATGGTGCGTAGGCCACGGGCACCGGTCTTGCGCTGCATGGCGCGATGTGCGACCGCGCGCAGCGCCTCGTCACGGAACTCGAGCTCCGCCCCTTCCATCTCGAACAGCCGCCGATACTGCTTGGTGAGCGCGTTCTTCGGCTCGGTGAGGATCGAGATCAGTGCGCCTTCATCCAGCTCATCGAGCGTCGCCACCACCGGCAGGCGGCCGACGAACTCCGGGATCAGCCCGTACTTGATCAGGTCCTCGGGCTCGACGTCATGGAACAGGTCACTGCCGTGCGGGCGCGCATTGATACCGCGCACCTCGGAGGTAAAGCCGATGCCGCTCTTCTGGGTACGGTTGAGGATGATCTTTTCGAGCCCCGCGAAGGCTCCGCCGCAGATGAACAGGATATTGCTGGTGTCGACCTGCAGGAACTCCTGCTGCGGGTGCTTGCGCCCGCCCTGTGGCGGCACCGAGGCGATGGTACCTTCGATGAGCTTCAGCAGTGCCTGCTGCACGCCTTCACCCGAGACGTCGCGCGTGATCGAGGGGTTATCGGACTTGCGCGAGATCTTGTCGATCTCATCGATGTAGACGATACCCGTCTGTGCCTTCTCGACGTCGTAATCGCACTTCTGCAGCAGCTTCTGAATGATGTTCTCGACGTCCTCGCCGACGTAGCCCGCCTCGGTGAGGGTGGTGGCATCCGCGATGGTGAAGGGTACGTTGAGCAGGCGCGCGAGCGTTTCCGCCAGCAGCGTCTTGCCGCAGCCGGTCGGCCCAATGAGCAGGATGTTGCTCTTGGCGATCTCGACTTCTTCCTTGGCGCGGCCACCGCCGCCGCTGCGCGTCTGCAGCCGTTTATAGTGGTTGTAGACCGCCACCGAGAGCACCTTCTTGGCGCGCTCCTGGCCGATCACGTATTCATCCAGGACTTTCTTGATCTCGTGGGGCTTGGGAAGCTTGTCGCGCGCACGCTCGGCGCGGTCCTCGAGCTCCTCACGTATGATGTCGTTGCACAGCTCGACGCATTCGTCGCAAACAAACACCGAGGGACCGGCGATCAGCTTGCGAACCTCATGCTGGCTCTTCCCGCAGAAGGAGCAATAAAGCAGCTTGCCGTCGTCGTGACGGCCGCGGGAGTCCTCACTCATCGCTGTCCCTCATAGGCTGCGCGCCGCGCACGACGTTGGCCGTCGCCACGAGACGCCACTTTCTTATAGCATGCCCTCCGGGCGTGAAGCAAAGCGCTATGCACGGCTAAGTCCTTGTGAGCACGCAAGTTGTATGACGTGGTTCACCGATTTTGACATGTTGCGGCGGCCCCTCATGCCCTGGCATGCGCGACCTTTTGGCACTGCCGGGACCGCTCAGGCCGGCTTCGATGGGCTCGCCGGCACCTCGGCGCGCTTCTCGAGCACCCGGTCGATGAGCCCATACTTCACCGCCTCGCTCCAGTCCATGAAGCGGTCGCGGTCGGTATCCTGCTTGATCCGGTCGACGCTCTGTCCGGTGTGCTTGGCAAGGATTTTGTTCAGTCGATCGCGTGTCTCGAGCATCTCCTTCGCATGGATCTCCATATCGGCGGCCTGGCCCTGAAACCCCCCGAGCGGCTGGTGGATCATCACGCGCGCGTGCGGCAGGCAGTAGCGCTTGCCGCGCGTGCCGCCCGCAAGCAGCACGGCGCCCATGCTGGCCGCCTGTCCTATGCAGATGGTGCTGACGTCCGGCTTCACGAACTGCATGGTGTCGTAGATCGCAAGCCCGGAGCTCACCACGCCGCCGGGGGAATTGATATAGAGAGAGATGTCCTTCTCCGGGTTCTCGGACTCGAGGAACAGCATCTGCGCGACCACGATGTTCGCCATGTAGTCATCGACCGGTCCGACGATGAAGATCACGCGCTCCTTGAGGAGGCGGGAATAGATGTCATAAGCCCGCTCGCCGCGTGCGGTCTGCTCGACCACGATGGGAACCAGATTCAAGCCTCGTTCGTTCATGTGCTGTTTGCCTCTTGCTGCTCGCTCCCACTGGTGGCGAATGCCTCACCGTGGGGCTGGTCCAATGCCGCCCCGGATCTGCCGAATCCCGTCAGCTCGGCAAAACTCATCGGCCGCTCGGTGACTTGGGCACGCTCGACCACCCAGTCGACCACCTGATCCTCGAGCGCGGCGGACTCGATCTGACGCATCGCCTCGGCGTTCTGCAGATAGGCGCGCCGCGCCTCGTCCGGGTTCGGGTAAGCATCCACCAGCGCATTGAGCCGCGCCAGCACGCGCTCCCGATCCACTTTCAAACCTTGGCTCTGCACGATATGCGCCACCAGAAGTCCGAGTGCCACACGGCGGCGCGCCGGCTCGAGGAACACCTCAGGTCGAGGAAGCTGGCTCGCATCACGGATTCCCAATCGCCGTGCCGTCTCGATCTGCAGCTGCTGCACCTGTTCCTCGACGAGCGCCTGCGGGACCTCGATCGGGTTGCTGCGGTGGAGCGCGTCGAGCGCCTGTACGCGTAGACGGTTGCGGACGACCTCGGCCAGCTCCTGTTCCATGCTCTTGCGAACCTCGGCGCGCATCTCAGCGAGGCCGCCTTGTTCGACACCGTACGTGCGGAAGAATTCCTCGTCGACTGCCGGAAGAGATTGTTCCTCGACCGCCTTAATGGATAGATGCAGCTCCGCCGACTGACCGGCGAGCTTCTTGTTCGGGTGCGCGGCGGGGAACACCACGTTGAGCGTACGCTGCTCGCCCGCCTGCACCCCCTTCAGGCCCTCCTCGAGCTCGGGCATCGCCTGGCCGCTGCCGATCACGACGTGCACATCGCTGAGATCGCCGCCCTCGATCGGCTTGCCACCAATGCGGGCCTGGTAATCGAGCCTTATCCGGTCGGTGGCGTGGGCGGCGCGCTCGACCGTGGTAAACACCGGCCGCTGCTGGCGCATGTTCTCGATCATCGCGTCAATGTCCGTCTCGGTCACCTCCGCGCTCGGGCGCTCGAGAGCGAGCGACTCGGGCGGATTGATGCTGATCTCGGGCAGTACCTCGAAATGCGCGGCGTACTTGAGATCATTTTCAGGATCGAGGGCGATCGGCTCGATGCGTGGCCCACCGGCCGGGCGAAGTTTTTCCTGGGTCACGGCCTGGGCAAAGGAGCTGCGCATGAGGTCGCCCAACACCTCCGCACGCACCTGGTCCCCGAACTGCTTGGTGATCACCGCGAGCGGTGCTTTGCCGGGACGGAAGCCCTTCAGGCGCGCGGTGCGCGAGAGCCGCTTCAGGCGCGTCTGCACCTCCTT
>DATJFM010000066.1:0-77830 GCA_035495655.1 Steroidobacteraceae bacterium | reverse complement strand
GGCAGCGCGCAGTCCGCCGGAGAGCTGGTGCAGGATGGTGACCACGCTTCCCTTGTAGGGTACGCGCCCCTCCACGCCCTCGGGCACGAGCTTCTCGAGCTCCGTCGCGGCATCCTGGAAGTAACGATCCGCCGAGCCGTGGCGCTCCGCCATCGCCCCGAGGGAACCCATGCCGCGATAGGACTTGTAGGAGGCACCCTGGTAGAGCTCGACCTCGCCGGGGGACTCCTCGGTGCCCGCGAACAGTCCACCGATCATCACCGCATGCGCGCCCGCGGCGATCGCCTTGGCGACGTCGCCCGAGAAGCGGATGCCGCCATCGGAGATGACTGGCACGTCGAGATCCTTGAGCGCCGCGGCAACGTTTGCCACCGCCGAGATCTGCGGTACACCTACACCGGCCACCACGCGCGTCGTGCAGATGGAGCCCGGCCCGATGCCGACCTTGACGGCATCCGCGCCCGCCTCGATCAGCGCACGCGCCGCCTCGGGTGTGGCGATGTTGCCGGCGATCACCTGGCTGTCCGCCCATTTCGCCTTGATGCGTTTGACGGTCTCGATGACCCCGCGCGAGTGCCCGTGCGCCGTGTCCACCACCACGAGGTCGACGCCAGCCTCGCGCAGCGCGGCGACTCGCTCGAGGGTGTCCGGGGTCGTGCCCACCGCGGCACCGACGCGCAGCCGTCCGCCCTCGTCCTTGCAGGCGCGGGGGAATTCGTTGGCTTTCTGGAAATCCTTCACGGTGATCATGCCGACCAGCTCGTGCGAGCCGTTGACCACCAGCAGCTTCTCGATACGGTGCCGGTGCAGCAGCGCCAGCACCTGCTCCTTGGAGGCATCCTCGCGCACCGTGACCAGCCGTTCCTGTGGCGTCATCACGGAAGACACGGGCGCATCGAGCTTGTCCTCGAAGCGCAGGTCGCGGTGGGTCACGATGCCGACCGCCTTGCGGCCGACGACCACCGGCACGCCCGAGATGCCGCGCGAGCGGGTCAGGTCGAGGACCTCGCGAATGCTCATGTTGGGCGAAACAGTGATCGGATCGCGGATCACTCCGCTCTCGAACTTCTTTACCCGGTCGACCTCGCGCGACTGCGCCTCGATGGTCATGCTCTTGTGAATGATGCCGATGCCGCCTTCCTGCGCGACGGTGATCGCCAGGCGCGCCTCGGTCACGGTGTCCATGGCGGCCGACAGTATCGGGACATTCAGGCGGATACGGCGGGTGACCTGGGTGGAGAGATCGACCTCGCGCGGCAGGATGTCCGAGTAAGCCGGAACCAGCAGGACGTCATCGAAGGTGAGAGCTTCTTCGAGGATGCGCATGCGCAATTGTAAGGGCTGGACTCACACCGGTAAACCTCGTGCTAAGGTGCTCTTATGTCCGCTGGCTACCAGATCGGTGCGCTACCCGCTCCCGCCCGGGACGTCTACAGCGTCTCACGGCTCAACCGCGAGGTGCGGGTGCTGCTCGAGCGTGGCCTCGGTGTTCTGTGGGTCGAGGGCGAGCTGTCGAACCTCTCGCAACCGGCGTCGGGCCACTGGTATTTCTCACTGAAGGATCGCGATGCGCAGCTGCGCTGCGCCATGTATCGCGTGAAGAACTCCCTGGTGGGCTTCACCCCACGAGCGGGAATGCAGGTGCTGGTGCGCGGCCGTATCAGCCTGTACGAACCGCGCGGGGAGTTTCAGCTCATCATCGAGCACCTGGAAGAGGCCGGTGTCGGCGCGCTGCGCCGGGAATTCGAGCGACTCAAGAGCCGACTCGCCGCCGAGGGGCTGTTTGCTCCGGAACGCAAGCGCGCGCTGCCGCGTTTTCCGCGACGCATCGGTGTCATCACCTCGCCTGCGGGTGCGGCGCTGCGTGACATCCTCAAGATCCTCGCGCGGCGCTATCCGCCCGCAGGCGTGCTGATCTACCCGAGTGCGGTACAGGGTGCGGCGGCGGTGCCGACACTCGTCGGTGCCCTCGCTACGGCCTCGGCGCGTGCCGAATGCGACGTGCTGCTGCTCGCCCGCGGCGGCGGCTCGCTCGAGGATCTGTGGGCGTTCAACGACGAGCGTGTGGCGCGCGCGATCCACGCCTGCGTCCTCCCGGTGGTGAGCGGAGTAGGGCACGAGATCGACTTCACCATCGCCGACTTCGTCGCGGATGCGCGCGCACCGACCCCCTCGGCCGCCGCCGAGATGGTCGTGCCGGACCGCCATGCCTGCCTCGAGGCACTCGCGCGCACGGCACAACGCATGCAGGCCGGGATGCGGCGCGAGCTGCGCGCGGTGCGTGCTCGGCTCGACACGGTCGGCCGCCGCCTCGGCCGCGAGCATCCCGGCGTACGCCTGCAGCAGCAGATGCAGCGGCTCGATGATCTGTCGCAGCGTCTTGGCGGCAGTACCCGCGGCACGCTGCATCGTGAGGGTCAGCGCCTCGCCGAGTTGCGCGCGCGACTGCAGCAGCACTCTCCGCGGCATGCGCTCGGCGGGTGGGGTGCGCGCAATCAATCGCTGCAGTTGCGGCTCGCGCGTGCCATGAATGAGCACCGGACGCGCGCCGCCGCGCGTGCCACGCAACTGCAGGCGCGTCTCGAGCGGGCTGCCTCCGAACGCCTGCTCCGCTCCGAGCAGCGGCTCGCGCTTGCGCAGCGGGCACTCGATGCGGTGAGCCCCCTTGCGACCGTGAGGCGTGGCTTTGCGATCGTGAAGCGCAGCGATGGCACAGTGCTCACCGATGCTACGACCGTAGCGATCGGTGAGGAGATCGAGGCGAGCCTCGCGCGCGGGAGCCTTACCGCTCGTGTAACCGGCAGGAAATGAGGCGCCTTCTCGCACTGGCAGCGCCGATCCTCGCGCAATCGGTGCTCGTGGCAGCTTCCCAGGCGCCGCCGTCAGCTTCCTTGCTCCCCGAGGAAGAGCGCGTGCCGGGCGGCGTGGTTTTGCTGCGCGTCGATGCGCCCGAGGATCGTGCGCCGCGCGTCACCCTGGATGGACGCCGCGTGCTCGTGCTGCGGATCCAGGATCACTGGCTGGCGGTGGTCGGCATCCCGCTCGCGCACGCGGTCGGGCATGGCGCAGTGCACGTCGAGGATGGCACGCCGCAGGGAAGGACGATCGACTTCGAGATCGCCGACAAGCAATACACGGTCCAGCAGCTGACCGTTCCCCCGCGCCAGGTCGACCTCTCGGCGGCCGACCTTGCGCGCGTCAACCGCGAGCAGCCGCGGTTGCATCAGGACACCGGCACCTATTCGGAGCAGGCCCCCGCGACGCTGCGGCTGCTGCAGCCGGTGCCCGGCATCCGCTCGAGCTCCTACGGCATGCGGCGGGTGTTCAACAACGAGCCGCGCAATCCGCACAGCGGCATGGATATCGCCGCCGCGACGGGGACGCCGATACACGCGGCGGCGAGCGGTCGCGTGCTCGACACCGGCAACTTCTTCTTTAACGGCAACACCGTGATCCTCGATCACGGCAACGGCCTCGTCACCATGTATTGCCACCTGAGCGCGATCGGCGTGAAGCGCGGCGAGCGGGTACGGGCTGGCGCAGTGATCGGCAAGGTGGGCGCGACCGGACGCGTCACCGGCCCGCATCTGCATTTTGGCGTGGCGCTCAATGGGACCTTCGTCGACCCGGCGTTGTTTCTGCCTGCCCCCGCGGCGCCACCGGCAGAGGCACACGATGGAGCAAGCTGACTGCGCCAGCGATAGCGCATACATGCGCGTGGCGCTCGCCCGTGCGCGTGCCGCAGCTGCGGCCGGGGAGGTTCCGGTCGGTGCAGTGCTGGTGCGCGGCGAAGCGATCATCGCCAGTGGGTACAACTCGCCCATCGCGAGCCACGATGCGAGCGCGCACGCGGAGATCGCTGCGTTGCGTGCCGGGGGCCAGGCGCTCGGCAGTTACCGCCTGGTCGACACCACGCTGTACGTGACTCTCGAGCCGTGCGTGATGTGCGCCGCCGCGATGGTGCATGCGCGGGTACGGCGGCTCGTCTTCGGCGCCTGGGATCCGCGCGCGGGCGGTGCCGGCAGTATCATCGACGTCTTCGCACTGCCGGGCCTCAATCACCGTGTGGATGTGTTCGGCGGCGTGCTGATGGAGGAGTGTGCGCTGCTGCTGCGGGAATTTTTCGCGGAGCGCCGCAGCTGACCAGCGGCTCTCAGCTGCCGGCGGTGTAGCTGGGCGGTGCGCGCGCCGGCGCGTGTGCCGGCTCGTGGGCCTGCTCGAGGGCCGCCGGCGCCGTCGGTGCGGCCGGGGCCGGCACCACGGTCCGCGGCGCCACGGGAGCAGAAGCCGCGGTCTGGGCGCTCTCGGCGGGCTGCCATTCGAGCAGCCGCAGGAAGCGCTGGATGCGGTCGACGAACTGCACCGGCTCCCAGCCGCGCGCATAACCGCGGCGCGCATGCGTATACCAGCGCTCCTGTGCGAGCAGCGGCAGACGCAGGCGTACCTCGGTCCAGGAGTCCGCGTCCTTGCCGAGCGCCTGCGTAATGACGCGCGCGTCCTCGAGGTGGCCGAAGCCTACGTTGTAGGCGGCGATGGTGAACCAGGTACGGTCGGGCTCGGGTATGCGCTCGGGGACCTTCTCGCGCACCTGCGCCAGATAGCGCGCGCCGGCATAAATACTTTGCTCCGGGTCGCTGCGATCCTTCAGACCGAGAGACTGCGCGGTATCGGCGGTCAACATCATGACACCGCGCGCGCCGTCGTCGGACTGCGCGCGCGGATCCCATTTCGATTCCTGGTAACCGATTGCAGCGAGCAGGCGCCAGTCGAGGCCGCTGTCAGCCGCGGCCTTCTCGAACCAGGCGCGGTAACCCGGCAGACGCTCGGCAACGTGCTGCTGAAATTCGCGCGATTCCTCGTATTCGAACGGACGTGTGTCACCCGAGCTCTGCTGCAGCAGCTGTGCGAGGCGGCCCGAGCTCTGCAGGTCGCGGAAGAACTCGTTGACGCTCGCGACGAGTCCCGGCGCATCGCGGCGCACCATCCACTGCACCGGCCGCTCCTCCGGCAGTGAGAACCCCACCTGCACATCCGGGTACAGGTGGCGGTTAAAGGAGAATTCGCGCTCATCGACGATCGCGTATTGCGCTTCGCCCGAATCGACGTCCTCGACCGGATCGGCAACGCTCGGCGCGGTCTGCTCCCAGTTGAGGTCCGGGGCTACGGTGCTGCGCAGGTGCTGCAGAATGCGCTCCTGCGCGCTGTCGGCGCGGACTGCGAGCCGTGCGGACTCGAGCTGGAGCGTCTCCCGGGGCCGCACCCCGTTACGCTGATACACCACCAATTGCGGGATGCGCGCATACACTGCGGCAGCGTCGGCAACCCGGCTCCATGCCGGCGTGTTGGTGAGTGAGGCGGCGGCAATGTCGGCACGCCCCGCGGCGAGCTCCGCCTGCAGCGCGCGCTCGTTGGCGAGCGGGTACATGTTGAGCTTCACCCCGAGTCGCGCCGCGTAGGCGCTGGCGAGCTCGAAATCCAGGCCCTCGGTGCGTTGCGCGCCGAGGTAGTAGCAGGTCGGCAGATTGAGCGTCGCGACGCGCAGCTCGCCCCGCGCGCGGATGGCATCCATTGCCGGCGGTGCGACCTCGCCGCAGCTGCTGCCGAGCATCGCAGCAAGCACCACGGCAGGGGCCAGCGCGCGCAGGCGGCGCCCCGCGCCGCGCGGTCTTTCCGCTAGAATACCGCCCCCGCGAAATCCGCGGGACCGCCGGAGAGGTACCGAAGCGGTCATAACGGCGCCGACTCGAAATCGGATGGTCGGGTAAAACCGGCACGTGGGTTCGAATCCCACCCTCTCCGCCACACGTTTCCTGACAATGACAAACGAGACTCGACTACGCGAACGTTCCTGTCCGTCACCTTTCCCTCGGACGCACCGCCACGCGGGGTGCGATGACCTGTGAATACGCCGAGGCTACCGCTACAGCCTGGCTTTGTCCTCTGACGCAAAAAGTCGACAGGTCCGCGCCGCGGCGCCGGCCCTGCGGCTAGCTATTCTCGGCGGCTGGCTTCTTCGACGCCTCGCGGTACGCGGCGGCGAAGGCCTCCACGAACGTGTGCGGCAGATGGTCCGCCGGCATCTCGATGAGATTGCGGTAGAAGGTGGTGAACAGGTCCCAATACTGCGTCTTATCGGCCGAGCGCGCCTTGCCGCGGCGGGCGGCGCGCTCGAAGCGCGCTTCGAGCTCGGCTGGATCGAGCCGGTCGAGAAACTCGATGAATGCGGCGCGCAGCGCCTGCGCCATGGCGCTCTCATGGAGTTTGGCCGCGGCCACCGTATCGCGCAGCCACTGCACCGAGTCGAGCCGGCGGCCCTCGTGGCGCAGGAACAGCTCCACCGCGAGATCCTCGACCATGGAATCGCCGAGCGCGGGACGCGGATCATCCTGCTCTGCCGGTGGCGTTTCGATGCGGTAGCGATTGCGGAAATCGGCACGGGTGCGCTCGAGCTCCTTGAACCCCAGGAGCGCCTCGCGAAACAGCCGCCCTGCCAGGTGCAGCACGCGTCCCTGCGCTTCCGCCGGGAGCTTTTCGGAGTCGATGCCCGCGCCACGGCAGAACGCATCCAGTCCACTGTGCACATCATCGAGCGCGTGGAAGGCGCCGCTTCCCTTGGGCTCGCGGCTCACCGCTTCGGCGAGGCGCGCCAGCGAGGGGCCGAGTGGCGGAGCTGCGCCATCGGGCGACAGGACCACTTCCGCGGCTGGAGCGGCAGCCGCAGCCGCGCGTTGCGCCTGCGCGAGCGCCTGCACCCTGCCGGAGTCGATCGCCTGCCCATAGGCGCCGACCGGCAGCACCGCGTCCATGTCGATGACCGGCACCAGCAGCTCTTCGACGTTGAGCTTGGCGCCGATGTCGCGATCAGCTGGGCGTCCGAGCGTGCGCAGCGCGTGAATGCTCGTCGGCACCGCTGCGGCGGCCGGATGCTCAGGGACGCCTGCTCGTTCGACCGCAGCGAGAATGTGATAGTCGCCCATGCGCAGCACGTCGCCGTCGGCGAGCCGGTACCCGGCCGAGCCGCGCTTGGCAAGCGGCTCCGTATCGTCGTTGACGTACACGCCGTTGGTGCTCACGTCCTGCAGGTAGAAATGGCCTTCGCGAAACTGCACGCGCGCGTGATGTGCGGACACGTAGCGCTGCGGATCGGGCAGCACCCAGTCGTTATCGGCCGAGCGGCCAATGGTGCCGCCTTCGACCGAGAAGTTCGCGCTGCTGCGCTCAGCGAGCGAACGCCGCTGTTCGCTCACTATCCGCAGCCTGAGCATGGTTCCCCGATTCAAATGAGCAACCCCTTGTGCGACAGCGCTAATGCGTTTCCTCGAGGCGCAGCAACGTCCCGGGCAGTGTCTCCCGGACATATAATGCCAGCGTCAAAACTAGCAGCGACCCACGCGTGAGCCATGGCAACCAGTCACATTTTCCGCATCGTATTCGTGAATCAGGGCAAGGTTTACGAGGTCTACGCCCGCCGGGTGAGCCATGGGGAGCTTTTTGGGTTCATAGAGGTGGAGGAGCTGCTGTTCGGCGAGCGCTCCTCGGTGGTGCTGGACCCTTCCGAGGAACGGATCAAAAGCGAGTTCTCCGGCGTCAAACGCACCTTCCTGCCGATGCACTCCATCCTGCGCATCGATGAGGTGAAGAAGCACGGCACCGCGAAGATCACCGTGTTGGAAAGCGGCGCGACGGCCAATGTCGCGCAGTTCCCGATGCCGGTGTACTCCACTCCACCCGGCGACAAGAAATGAGGCGCGCCTGACCAATGCTGCAGCTACCGGGGCCCGCAGCATTCTCGGCATTCCGCATCGCCAAGCTCCTCGAGCGACTGCAGGCGCGCGCGCCGGAAATCACTGAAGTCGCCGCCCGCTTCGTGCACTTCGTAGACCTCGCGCAGCCGCTCGGCGCGCGCGAGCAGGGGATCCTCGCGCAGCTGCTCACCTACGGGCCGCGGCTGCCGCTCGCCAGCGAGGAATTCGGCGAGCAGCTGCTGGTGGTGCCGCGCGCGGGCACCATCTCGCCCTGGTCGAGCAAGGCGACCGATATCGCGCAGGTGTGTGGAGTGAGCGCCGTGCGTCGTATCGAGCGCGGCATCGCCTATCGGCTGCGTGCCACGACCCCGCTCGGTGCCGAGCGGCTGCAGCGGGTGGCGACAGTGCTGTTCGACCGCATGACCGAGGAAGCGTGGCTCGACGTAACGCAGGTTGCGCGCCTGTTCGAGCATGCGCAGCCGCTGCCCGCGCAGCGGGTGTCGCTCAGACGCGGACGTGCGGCGCTGGAGGAGGCGGACCGGCGGCTCGGGCTGGCGCTCTCCGCGCACGAGGTGGAGTACCTGCTCGAGAGCTTCGCACGGCTGCGACGTGACCCGAGCGATGTCGAGCTCATGATGTTCGCGCAGATCAACTCCGAGCATTGCCGCCACAAGATCTTCAATTCGCACTGGGTCATCGATGGCCGGCCGCGCGAGGAATCGTTGTTCGACATGATCCGGCACACGCGCGCGGTGAGCCCGGCAGGCATCCTCTCTGCTTACCACGACAATGCGGCAGTCATCACGGGCAACGTCGGAGAGCGCTATTTCCCCGACCCCGCGAGCGGTGTTTATCGCGCCAGTACCGAGACCATCGACATCCTCATGAAGGTCGAGACCCACAATCACCCGACCGCGATTTCGCCGTTCCCGGGCGCCGCCACCGGCTCCGGCGGAGAGATCCGCGATGAGGGCGCGACCGGCCGCGGGGCGAAACCGAAGGCGGGACTCAGCGGCTTCTCGGTGTCGCACCTGCGCATCCCGGGCTACGAGCGGCCCTGGGAGCAGGACTTCGGTGCGCCGGCGCGCATTGCCTCGCCGCTCGAGATCATGATCGAGGGTCCGATCGGCGCTGCCTCGTTCAACAACGAGTTCGGACGCCCGGCGATCTGCGGTTACTTCCGCACCTTCGAGCAGCCGGCAGCCGGCGATCCACCGCACCGCACGCGCGGCTATCACAAGCCGATCATGATCGCCGGTGGTGTCGGCAACATCCGCCGCGCTCATGTGGAGAAGGCCGAGGTGCCGCTCGGCGCCAAACTGATCGTGCTCGGTGGACCTGCCATGCTGATCGGCCTAGGCGGCGGCGCTGCCTCCTCGCTCGGCAGCGGCAGCTCGAGCCTGGACCTCGATTTCGCCTCCGTGCAGCGCGGCAACCCCGAGATCCAGCGCCGGGCCCAGGAAGTGATCGACCGATGCTGGGCACTCGGTGAGCGCAACCCCATCGCGCTGATCCATGACGTGGGAGCGGGCGGACTCTCGAACGCCGTGCCGGAAGCGGTGTCCCACAGCCGACGTGGCGCCAGGGTCGACCTGCGGGCGATCCCAAGCGCCGAGAGCGGGCTCTCGCCGTTGGAGCTGTGGTGCAACGAGGCGCAGGAACGCTACGTGCTGGTGATCGCGGCGGATGCCCTGGCGCAATTCGGCGCGATCGCCGCGCGCGAGCGCTGCCCGTTTGCCGTGATCGGCGAGATCGACGCGAGCGGTGAGCTGAGGGTGCGCGACCCGTTGTTCGAGGACCGGCCGGTGAACATGCCGATCGAGGTGCTGCTCGGCAAGCCGCCACGGCTCACGCGCAACGTCCGCAGCGTACCCGTGCAGCGCTGCCGCCTCGACGCCAGCCGCATCGAGCTGCGTGAGGCGGCGTACCGCGTGCTGCGCCTGCCGGCGGTGGCGGACAAGACCTTCCTCATCACCATCGGTGACCGCACGGTCGGCGGGCTCATCAGCCGTGATCAGCTGGTCGGCCCGTGGCAGGTGCCGGTGAGCGATGTGGCGGTGACGCTGGCGGATTACCGCGGCGCGGCGGGCGAGGCGATGGCCATGGGGGAGCGCACCCCGGTGGCGGTGCTCGATGCGCCTGCTTCCGGACGGCTCGCGGTCAGCGAAGCGATCACCAACATACTCGCCGCGGACATTGGCACGCTCGCGCAGATTCGCCTGTCTGCCAATTGGATGGCCGCAGCCGGCGAGCCCGGCGAGGACGCCGCGCTGTACGCAACCGTGCAGGCGGTAGCGAAGGAGCTCTGTCCGCAGCTCGGGATCGCCATTCCGGTGGGCAAGGACTCGCTGTCGATGCGCACCAGCTGGAGCGAGGCGGGCGTGCAGAAGAGCGTCATCGCACCCGTCTCGCTGATCGTTTCCGCGTTCGCAGCAGTGCGCGATGCGCGCGCCACGCTCACACCGGTGCTGCAGCTCGATGAGCGTCCGACCTCGCTGTGGCTCATCGATCTCGCCGGTGGCCGCAACCGTCTCGGAGCATCGGCACTCGCGCAGGTGTACGCCGAGCTCGGCGATGAGCCGGCAGATCTCGATGAGCCGCAACGTCTCAAGCAGCTCGCCGGCGCGCTCGCGGAGCTGCGGGCGCATGGCCTGCTGCGCGCGTATCACGATCGCTCCGACGGTGGGCTGTTGGTGACGCTCGTGGAAATGGCCTTCGCCGGCCATTGCGGTCTGGACATAGCCCTGCCCGCAGCACGCGGACCCGCGCTCGCGCAACTGTTCGCCGAGGAGCCGGGTGTCGTGGTGCAGCTTCTCGCGGGCGATGAGCCGGCATTTCTCGCGATCCTCGCCCGACACGGTCTGGGGGAAGCGGCGCTCTATCTCGGGGCGCCGGTGAGCGAGCTACGTGTGCAGCTGCGGGTCGGCGACAGCGTGCTCGATGAGAGCTGGGAGGAGCTGCGCGCAGCGTGGTCGGAAACCTCCTGGCGCATGCGACGGCTGCGCGATGATCCACAGTGCGCGGATGAGGAGTTCGCGGCAGTGACAGCCGCCGGCGAGCGGCGTCTCGAAGTCGCGCTCGGTTTCGATCCGGAAGAAGACCTCAGCGCGCCTTATCTGGCGCTGGGTAAGCGCCCGGCGGTGGCGATCTTGCGCGAGCAGGGCGTCAACAGCCAGGTCGAGACCGCGGCGGTGTTCGACGCCTGCGGCTTCGCGCCGCACGATGTGCACATGACCGACCTGCTGAGTGGGCGACGCTCCCTGGAAGAGTTCCGGGGACTGGTCGCCTGCGGCGGCTTCTCCTACGGTGACGTGCTCGGAGCGGGCGAGGGCTGGGCCAAGTCGATTTTGTTCCACGAGGAGGTGCGCGAACAGTTTCGACGCTTCTTTGCGCGCACCGACACTTTCGCGCTCGGCATCTGCAACGGCTGCCAGATGTTCGCCGCCCTGAAGAGCATCATTCCAGGAACGGCGCACTGGCCGAACTTCGTCAGGAACCGCAGCGAACAGTTCGAGGCACGCTTCTCGCTGGTGGAGGTGCTGCCCTCGCCCTCGGTGCTGCTCGATGGCATGGCGGGCTCGGTGCTGCCGGTAGCGGTGGCGCACGGCGAGGGGCGCGCCGAATTCGTCAGCGAAGCGGCTGCGCAGGAATGCGCGGCCAGTGGGCTCGTGGGGGTGCGCTACATCAACACACCGGGTGAGGTCGCCACCACCTATCCGGCGAATCCGAGCGGCACGCCTTTCGGCATCGCCGCACTCGCCAATGTCGATGGACGCATCACCATAATCATGCCGCATCCGGAACGCTCGTTCCGCTACCTGCAGAACTCCTGGCGCCCGGCGGGCGCGCGCGAGTACAGCGGCTGGATGCGTCTGTTTCGCAACGCACGGCGCTTCGTCGGCTGATGGAGGGGCGGGCGCGCAGTCAAAGCACGTTTCCGCGATAGTTAACCAAAAGGTCAACTATCGACCGGAGCAAGAACAAGATCAGCCCGCCTGCGTTCCCTGGCTCTCAGCTTGCTGACTTGATCGGGGCGACGCTGCCGGTTTCCTCGAGGAAGAAGCGACGCACCATCATCGCCTGCTGCAGCTTGCCCTTGCGTACGTAGGCCTCGTACAGCAGGTCCTTCACCACCTCCAGCATGATGCCGGCTTCGAAACCATCGAGCAGTGGCAGCGGTGTGCGTACGTCGAGCTCCGCCCCGAACAACACGTTTCTCATCTTGGTGAAGATTTCCGGGGCAATGTCCGCCAGGTCGCGCACCGCATTCAGCTCATCGAAGAGCCGCAGCTTGCCGGCCTCGCCGAGGTCGGCAAACATGGCCTGCGCCGTGCGGCGGGCCATGGAAGCGAAGGCGTTGAAGGCTCCCTGTGAGAAGCAGGCGAGCGCTTCACGGAACAGCAGCTCGATTCCCTCAGGGATGTAGGCGAAGCTGAACTTCTCGCGCGCCCGTTCCACCTCGGTGAACTGCGGCGACAGCTCGATGCGCGCCGCGCCGTACATGCGCACGGTGAAGCGTAGAAAGATCGGCATGTGGCAGGCATCGCACTGATAGACGAGCCCCACCTGCTTCGGCCGGTAGAGCTGCAGATCCTCGAAGCGCGGCACCGCGCTCGGGGTGATGTGCGCGACCGCCTGGCAATGCGGACAGGTCACGACGAGATTCTTCTCCAGGTCGTGGTGCAGATGACTGTTTGAATCGATGTACATCGACATGCCGTTCAGCGGCAATCTTTGATTTGTTGGGTCCGCCCGCGTACATGTTAACTCAGCACGCGGCGGCGTCCGCGCGAAATTGCATCTCCTGCCCCATTCGGCTGCCGACGGCGGCCGCAGCGGCTACGTTATGTCACAGGGGGCGCGGAAACTAAGGGGTCTGCGGGGTGCGCGTGCGTGTAAAGCTGAGTATGTGGTCGGCGAGCAACGCGTACTCGCCGCTGAAGTGGTGTCCAGTGCCGATCTGTACGCGGGTAATGGTGCCGGCCGGCATTTGCGGGCAGATCGAATCGGTCTCGCCCTCGCCGTAGATACACAGCACCGGCACCGTTTTGATGGCAGCCAACTCGGGGCGCGTCGGGGGTCCGCCTTCATCGCCGCCCACCCACTCGGCGACGTGCACCTCGAACGAGGCGTGGGCATCGATACCGAGCAGGCTCACGCTCGCCACGCGCTCGCGCAGCTCGGCGGGCAGGCGATTGACCACGAACGGCAACACGTCGGCGCCGAAGGAGTAACCGATCATCAGCACCCGCTGCGCATGCCAGGCGGCCAGGTAGTGGCGCAGCACCCGCTCCACATCGTGTGTGGTCTGATCTGGGGTACGCTGGGTCCAGAAGTACTTCAGCGAGTTCAGTGCCACGGTCGACACGCCGTTGGCGGCGAGCCGTGCGGCGAGTTCCTGGTCTAGCCCTGCCCAGCCGCCATCGCCGGTGAGCAGCAGCGCGAACTCCTGCCCGGCGCTACTCGCATGCACCTCCTGCAGCGGCAGATCACCGATCTCCGCGCCCGGCGCAGCGGTCGGCGGCGGGCGCGCCGCCAGCCGTGCGTAAGCTGCGCGAAACTGCGGCATCCAGTTGCGTTCCACGGAGAAACCATGACCGACGAGGGGTAGCGGCACCAGCACACCGCCGGCGACGCGCGCAGCGAATTCATCGGCGGCGTGTGGATCGCACACCTGATCCTTCTGGCCCTGCAGCGCCACCCACGGCTGCCGCAAATGCTCCGCGGGCTCGAACACCAGCTCATGCTGTGGATTCTGCCGGTAGCGCAGTCCGCTGCCGGGGCAAAGCTGCGCACCGGCAAAGTCCTGATCGGCGCAGAAGCCGAGACTCAGGGCCCCCGCAAAGGTGCCCGCAGGCGACTGCACCAGCGCGGCGTACACGAGCGTGGCGCCTGAGGAGTAGCCGATGAGTACCGGCACCTGGTACTCGCGCAAGCCGATCTGCTTCTGTATCTGGTGACTGAGAGACTCGAGGTCGGCAGCGATCATCTCGCAGTGCGCGTCAGTGCGCTGCGCCGCGTGCCGCAGGCTCCCGAAATAGTGTGTGATGTCGACGCCGATGACCACCGCTCCCATGTCGCGCAGTGCGCGCGCCATGTTGATCACACCGAGCTCCCAGCCGCCATCGCCGGAAACGAAGATCGCCACATTCTGTGGCTCGCCCGCCGGGACATAAACGTGAACGATGCCGAAGCGGCCGGCGCCGAGCGCGCGCGCATCGCGCGTGTCCGCGGCCGCGTGCGGCTTCGCAGCGGGAGCGGACACCGCATGCGCTGCCGAAGTGGCGGACGCTGCGCTGACGGTCGGCGCCAGCCCCGCTGGCACGAGCACGAGGCAGCAGAGGACGCAAGCGCGACTCCTGCGCCGGCGGGCGCGCAGCGCGGTGTGCGCGGCCGTCGTTGCCCCGCTCATCGTGCGAACAGCTCTTTCATTCCGCCCGCGATGAGCATCGAGACGTCCACCAACACGCGTGGCAGCGCCAGGCCACCACGCGCCACCAGGTAGCGTGGCTCCCACACCGGGTCGAACTTCGCCTTGTAGCGACGCAGTCCCTCGAAGTTGTAGAAATGCTCACCGTGTCGGAACACGAAGTTGCCCACCCGGTGCCAGGCGGGGGCGAGCGGGTGCGCTTCGAGCCCGGCAAGCGGCGCCATGCCGAGGTTGAACCAACGGTAGCCTTCGCGCCTTCCCCACAGCATGAGCTCGATGAACAGGTAGTCCATGGCGCTGCGCGGTGCGCTCGGATCGAAACGCATCAGATCGACCGAGAGCTCGGCATATGTGCCGGTAGGCCAGAGGTTGGCGAATGCTGCCGGCTTGCCGCCGCAGCGCACCAGTGCCAGCGGGAACTGCTGCAGATACTGCGCCGAGAAGGCGCCCACCGAGAAACCCTTCTCGGCGGTCGATTTGGCGGCGAGCCACGCGTCCGAGATCGGCCGCACGAGCGGCAGCACTCCGGCGACATCTGCCGCCGGAACGACCTCGAAGCTCGCGCCGTCGCGCTGCCCGCGGCGATGCGCCTGGCGGAGTTCGGCGCGTGCGCCGCCCTCGAGCGAGAAGTCAGCGAGGGGCACACGTGCCTCCTCGCCGATCTTCAATGCCGCGAGGCCGAGATCGACGTAGAGCGCCAGGCGCTCGGCCGCTACCTGGTAGAAGACCGTGGCGGCGCCGTGATGATCGGACATCTCGCGCAGCCGCCACACGAGCTCCTCGGCCCCCCGCTCCGAGCCGATGGGATCACCGAGCGCGACCCAGCTGCGGCGCGTGGTCTGGTACATGAGGAAGGCGTCGCCGGCGTCACTGAACAGCAGGCGCTTGTCGCCGGTGAGCGCAGCGTTGGCGAGCGTCTGCTCGCTTGCGGCGATCAATGTGCGTGCTCGCTCGAGCTCGGTGGGACCTGCGACCGCAGGCTCGGGGCGCGCCGGCCGCAGCAGATTGAGCAGCACGTACGCCGCCCCCAACACAATGACCGTGAGCGATGCACGCAGCATGCGCGGAGCATTGCCATCGAGTGCAAAGGTCCACCACAGCTCGTTGGAGTAGTTCACGTGACGATAGGAGATCATGCCGATCCATACCGCCATCACAATGACGCCGATGATGCTTACGACCCAAACCGGGCTGAAGCGCTCTGCGAGGATGGCGGTCGGCCGGTAAAACGAGCGCCGGCCGAGCACCAGCACCCCGAGCACGAGGAGCAGCAGCGTCGCTTCCTCGAAGTCGAGTCCCTTGAGGAGCGAAGCGAAGATACCGGCGAGCAGCAGCCAAACTGTGATGTGGTAGGCAGCCTGCACGCGGCGAAACAGCGCCCGCGCCAGCACCAGCAGGCCGAGCCCGACGATGCTGCCGGCGAGGTGCGACACCTCGAGCACCGGCAGCGGCAGGAAACGGTCGAGGAACGCGAGCCGCTCATCGATGGCGGGCGTGGCGCCCGAGAACAGCAGCAGGGCGCCGGAAAGGAAGCTCAGCGCACCGGCGATCTGCGGCACGACCGGCGCGATGTACTGGCCGGCGAGCTCGCGCGCCCGTGCCAGATGCGCCCGCTGCGCGGACACTTCCTTGGAGCCGAACAACAGCGTTCCGAACACCAGCGGCACGAGGTAATACACCGCGCGGTAGGCGAGCAGCGACCCGAGCAGCGCATCGGTTGAGGTTTCCGGGAGGGTGAGCAGTATGACCGCCTCGAAGACGCCCACACCGCCCGGCACGTGGCTGATGATGCCGGCGATTATTGCCGCCGCATACACTCCGAGGAAGGCAATGTAGTGAACGTGTGCGGAGGCGGGCAGCAGCACCCAGAGCACCGCACAGGTGAGCGAGATGTCGAGCACTCCGAGCGTGAGCTGCGTGAGCCCGATGGCCGGACCCGGTGCGCGCAGCGCCCAACCGCGGATCTCGAGCGTGCCGCGCGCAAAGCACGCCCACAGCGCGTAGGCGCACACCGCCGCGAGCAACAACATCCCGACCAGCACCGCCCAGCTTTCGTGCAGGTGCAGAAGCCGCGCTACGTGCTCGGGCGAGAGCACGAGCGAAAGTCCGGTAACGGTAGCGAGCCCGATGCCGAAGGAGACGCTGCAGAAAGCCGAGACGGTCGCCACGTCGATCGCCGAGATGCGTGCGCTCGCGTACAGGCGCAGGCGTATCGCGGTCTGCGTGAAAGCGGCGAAGCCGAGTGTATGGCTGAAGGAGTAGGCGATGAAGGAGTTGAAGACGATGCGCTGGTACGCGATCGGGCAGCGCAGGTACCTCAATGCCAGCACCTCGTAAGTGCTCAGCAGCCAGTAGCTCAGTGCGGTGAATCCGAGCGCTGCTAGCACCTGATGGCGCGGGATGGCGTGCAGGTGCGCGAGCACGCGTTTGACATGCAGGTGTGCCAGCTGGTGGTGCAGCACCCACACGACGAGCGTGAACACCAGCAGCGCCGCCACTGGTCCAACCCAGCGCCACAGGGAGGTGCGCTCGGCGGGCGCCGGAGGCGTCGGGGCTGTCGCGGGGCGTAGCAAGGCCGGCTTCGGATCCTGCTCAGCGCGTCAGCGGTTTGTATCTGATGCGATGTGGCTGGGCCGCGTCCTCGCCCTTGCGCCGACGGAAATCCTCGACGTATTCCTGGTAATTGCCCTCGAACCAAACCACCTGCGAGTCGCCTTCGAAGGCGAGGATGTGGGTAGCGATGCGATCGAGGAACCAGCGATCGTGCGAGATCACCACCGCGCAACCCGGGAAGGCGAGCAGCGCTTCCTCGAGCGCCCGCAGTGTCTCTACGTCGAGGTCGTTGGTCGGCTCATCGAGCAGCAGCACGTTGCCGCCGGCGCGCAACACCTTGGCGAGGTGCACGCGATTCCGTTCGCCGCCGGATAACTCGCCGACCGCCTGCTGCTGCTGCGCGCCCTTGAAGTTGAAGCGTCCCACGTAACCGCGCGATGAGGTCTCGTACGGACCCACCTTGATGGTGTCGAGCCCGCCTGAGATCTCCTGCCACACGGTCTTCTTGGCGTCGAGTGCCTGGCGCGACTGATCGACGTAGGCGAGCCGCACGGTCGGGCCGATACGGATCTCACCCGCATCGGGTGGTTCTGCGCCCGTCAACATGCGGAACAGCGTCGTCTTGCCGGCACCGTTCGGGCCGATGATGCCGACGATCCCGCCGCGCGGCAGGTTGAAATCGAGCTTGTCGATCAGCAGCCGCTCGCCATAGCCCTTGCGCAGTCCTGCGACGGCAATCACCAGATCTCCCAGCCGCTCCCCGGGCGGGATGTAGATCTCGTTGGTTTCGTTGCGCTGCTGGAACTCGCGCGCGGCGAGCTCCTCGTAGCGCTGCAGCCGCGCCTTGCTCTTCGCCTGCCGCGCTTTCGGGTTCTGCCGCACCCACTCGAGCTCGTGAGCGAGCGTCTTGCGCAGCGCCTCCTGCTCGCGCTCCTCGAGTGCAAGACGCTGCTCTTTCTGCTCGAGCCAGGAGGAGTAATTGCCGTGCCAGGGAATGCCGTAGCCGCGGTCGAGCTCGAGGATCCATTGCGCTACGTTGTCGAGGAAGTAGCGGTCGTGCGTGACCGCGATCACCGTGCTCGGGTACTCCTCCAGATACCGCTCCAACCAGGCGATGGATTCCGCATCGAGGTGGTTGGTCGGCTCATCGAGCAACAGCATGTCGGGCGCCGACAGCAGCAACCGGCACAGCGCCACACGCCGCTTCTCGCCGCCGGAGAGTGTGCCGATGCTTGCCTCCCAGGGCGGCAGACGCAGCGCATCGGCGGCGATCTCGAGCTTGCGCTCGAGCTCCCAGCCGCCGGCGGCGTCGATCGCATCCTGCAACTGCGCCTGCCGGGCGAGCAGCGTGTTCATCTGCTCATCGTCCATGGGCTCGGCGAACTTCTCGCTGATCTGATTGAACTCCTCGAGCTGGCGGAACGTCTCGCCGAGCCCTTCCATCACCGTGGCGCGTACGCTCTTGGCCGCCTCCAGCTCCGGCTCCTGCGGAAGGAAGCCGATGCGGATGCCGCTCTGCGGGCGTGCCTCCCCGTCGAAGGAGGTATCGATGCCGCCCATGATTCTCAGCAGCGACGACTTGCCCGCACCGTTCAGCCCGAGCACGCCGATCTTGGCTCCGGGAAAGAAAGACAAGCTGATGTCCCGCAGGATGACGCGCTTCGGCGGCACCACCTTGGAGACGCGGTTCATGGTGTAGATGTATTGGGCCATGATGGGATTATCGCTGGCAGCAGGCCGTGCCGCGAGCGCCGCTGTGTTAGGCTTGCCCGCCTCTACGCGGGCGGGCCGCTATGGAGTGTGTGTCATCATGAACAGCGTCGCCGTGGTCGTGAGCGAGCGCCTGGCGCGCTACGGATTCGGTGACGGCCATCCATTCGGACCGGATCGCCTCGCGGCGTTCGTGCGCGAGTTCTCCGTGCGTGGCCTGCCGCAGCGCGTGACGCTGCTCGAGCCACGTGATGCGAGCGATGAGGAGCTCGCCACCTTCCACACCGCCGAGTACCTGGAGTTCGTGCGCGAGCGCTCGGTGAGTGGCACCGGACTGCTCGATGCCGGTGACACTCCCGCTTTCCGCGGTGTGTACGAGGCGGCTGCCGGGGTGGTGGGAGCGACGCTCAGCTGCATGGAGGCAATGCTGCAGGGCAGGTGCCGCCGTGCATTCGTTCCCATCGCCGGACTGCACCACGCGGCGCGCAACCGGGCCGCCGGCTTTTGCGTGTTCAACGACTGCGGCGTCGCGATCGAGCAGCTCGAGCGTGCGGGACTCGAGCACATCGCCTACGTCGACATCGACGCCCACCACGGTGATGGGGTGTTCTACGCATTCGAGGACGATGCCAAGGTGGTGTTCGCGGACCTGCACGAGGACGGGCGCTACCTGTATCCAGGCACCGGCGCGGCCGGCGAGACCGGACGCGGCGCCGCCGCCGGCACGAAACTCAATGTGCCGCTGCCCCCGGGGGCGGACGATGCGGTGTTCGCGAACGTCTGGCCACGCGTACTCGCACATCTCGGCAAGTACGAGCCGCAATTCATCATCCTGCAGTGCGGCGCCGACAGCCTCGAGGGCGACCCGATCACGCACCTGCGCTTCTCGCCGGAGGTCCACGGGCGCGCTGCGCGCGATCTGAAGGCCCTCGCGGAGAGCCTGGGCCACGGCCGCGTATTGGCGCTCGGGGGCGGCGGCTACAACCGCAGCAATCTGGCTCACGCCTGGACGGCGGTCGTCGAGAACCTGCTGTGACCCACGATCGCCCGCCGAGACGGTACCATTCCCCTATCTGATTCATCCGTATAGCGGGCGGGCGGCGCGCATGTTCCGGAAGACCATGACCATCGAGGGGTTCGATCCCGAGCTGGCGGCAGCGATCGCGGGTGAGCAACGGCGGCAGGAGGAGCACGTCGAGCTCATCGCCTCGGAGAATTACGCCAGTCCGCGCGTACTCGAGGCGCAAGGCTCGGTGCTCACCAACAAGTACGCCGAAGGCTACCCGGGCAAGCGTTACTACGGCGGCTGCGAATTTGTCGACCAGGTCGAGCAGCTCGCCATCGATCGGGCGCGGCGCCTGTTCGGCGCCGACTTCGCCAACGTCCAGCCGCACTCAGGCTCGCAGGCGAACGCCGCCGCTTACCTGGCGCTGGTGCAGCCGGGCGATGCGATTCTCGGCATGAGTCTCGATCACGGCGGTCATCTCACGCACGGCGCCAAGGTCAATTTTTCCGGCAAGTTGTTCCGCGCGGCACAGTACGGCATCCGTCCGGACACCGGTGAGATCGATTACGAGCAGGTGCAGCGGCTCGCGCACGAGCAGCGCCCCAAGATGATCGTCGCCGGCTTCTCGGCCTACTCGCGCATTATCGATTGGGCGCGATTCGCCGAAATTGCCCGCAGCGTGAACGCCTACTTCGTCGTCGACATGGCACACGTTGCCGGGCTGGTGGCGGCGGGCATATATCCGAACCCGGTGCCGCACGCGGATGTGGTGACCACCACGACCCACAAGACGCTGCGCGGTCCGCGCGGCGGTCTGATACTCGCGCGCGCCAACGACGAGATCACCAAGAAGCTCAATTCGCTCGTGTTCCCCGGAACGCAGGGTGGCCCGCTGATGCACGTGATCGCCGCCAAGGCGGTGGCGCTGCTCGAGGCGCTGCAGCCGGAGTTCCGCGACTACCAGCGTCAGGTGCTCGCCAATGCGCGCGCGCTCGCGGCGCGGCTGAAGGAGCGCGGTTACCAGATCGTTTCCGGCGGCACCGACAACCACCTGTTTCTCATGAGCCTCGCCGACCGCCGCATCACCGGCAAGGACGCCGACGCGGCACTCGGGCGCGCCAACATCACGGTGAACAAGAACGCGGTGCCCAATGATCCGCGGCCACCGATGGTGACGAGTGGTCTGCGCATCGGCACGCCCGCCGCGACTACACGCGGCTTCCGCGAAGCGGAGGTGCAACAGGTCGGGGATTTCATCGCCCAGGTGCTCGATGCGGAAGGCACGCCGGCAGTGATCGAGCGGGTGCGGCCGCAGGTGCTCGAGCTGTGCCGGCGTTTCCCGGTCTACGGACCCTGAGCGCGCAGCGGGCGCAGAGGTTCCATGCACTGCCCGTTCTGCGGCCACGAGGAGACCAAGGTGAACGACTCGCGCCTCGCAGGCGAGGGCCGCCAGATCCGCCGCCGCCGCGAGTGCCTCAAGTGTGGCGAGCGCTTCACCACCTTCGAGACGGCCGAGCTCGTCATGCCACTGGTGATCAAGGGCGATCGCGGGCGCGAGGCATTCGATGAGGGCAAGCTCAGGGCCGGCATGGAAAAGGCACTCGAGAAGCGGCCGGTACCGCGCGAGCAGATCGATGAGGCGGTGAGCCGGATCGTTCATCGTGTGCGCGGCCTCGGCGATCGCGAGGTCTCCGCGCGCGCAATCGGTGAGCTCGTCATGGAGGAGCTGCGGCACCTCGATGAGGTCGCATACGTACGCTTCGCCTCGGTTTACCGGCAGTTCGAGGACGTCGAGGCCTTCCACGAGGAGATCGAGCGGCTGCGCAACGCGCGCGCCCAGGCCCCGAGCCCGCTGCACGGTACGCAGGGGGCGCGCCACAAGCGCGCGAGCGTGCGGGCAGCGAGTCGCGATCAGTTGCCGCTGTTGCCTGCCGACCCGGCAGCGAACGACGCCGGGCCGGGGCCGAACGACAAGAAATGACCACACCGCCGCAGCGCCCCGGTAGCGGTATGTTCTCGGATTTCGACCGCTTCGCCATGCAGCGGGCCCTGTCGCTCGCCGCCCGCGGACTGGAGACCACCGATCCCAACCCGCGCGTCGGTTGCGTGATCGCTCAGCGCGGTCGCGTGATCGCCGAAGGCTGGCATGAGCGCGCCGGCGAGGCACACGCCGAGGTGGCGGCACTGCGCGCAGCCGGCGCTCAGGCGGCCGGCGCGACGGTCTATTTGACGCTCGAGCCCTGCAGTCACCACGGACGCACCCCACCGTGCGTCGAGGCGCTGATCGCAGCGCGCGTAGCCCGCGTGGTGATCGCCGTGAGCGATCCGAATCCGCTGGTCCATGGCAAGGGAGCCGCTGCGCTGCGCGCCGCCGGTGTCAGCGTCGAGACCGGTCTCATGGAAGAGGAAGCGACCGAGCTCAACGCCGGCTTCTTCCGCCGCATGCTCACGGGCAGGCCGCTGCTGCGGGTGAAGCTGGCCATGAGTCTCGATGGCCGCACTGCGCTCGCGAGCGGGGAGAGTCGCTGGATCACCGGCGAGGCGGCACGGGCGGATGTGCAGCGCTGGCGCGCGCGCAGCTCCGCGATCCTCACCGGGATCGGAACGGTGCTCGCGGATGACCCACGGCTCGATGTCCGGCTGGCGAGCGAGGCGGGTGCGGCCCGGCGGCAGCCACTGCGCGTCGTGCTCGACAGCCAGCTGCGCACCCCGCCGGGCGCGCGGCTGTTGTCGCCCCCCGGCGAGGTGCTGATCTTCACCACGCTCACTGCCCCTGAGGATCCACGCGCGCTGAGCCTCAGCACGCGCGGTGCGCGCCTCGAGTCGCTGCCGCTCGATGCCGAGCGGATCGCATTGCCCTCGGTCCTCGACCGGCTCGGTGAGCTCGAGCTGAACGAGGTGCTGGTGGAAGCCGGAGCGATACTCGCAGGAGAGCTGCTGCGCCAGTCACTCGCCGACGAGTTGCTGTTGTATGTAGGGCTGCGGCTGCTCGGTCCCGCCGCGCGTGCGCTCGTTACGTTGCCGCCATTGGCACGCCTGGCGGACGCGCCGTCCTTCACGCTCATCGAGATGCAACCGGTGGGCGATGATCTGCGTCTGCGGCTGCGGCCAGGTGGCGCGCCGCTGACGGGGGGTCGCTGAGGCGGCGGAACGCATGTTCAGCGGAATCGTGCAGGATATGGGGCGGGTGCTCGCACGCGAGGCTCGTGGGGGCGATGTGCGCCTCACGATCGGCTACGCGCGTCTCGAGCTATCCAACGCTCGTATCGGCGATAGCGTGTGCGTGCAGGGATGCTGCCTCACGGCCGTCGAGCTCGAGCGCGACAGCTTCGCCGCCGATGTGTCGCGCGAGACGCTCGCGCTCACCACGCTCGGGGAGCTCGAGCCGGGCGCGTTGGTGAACCTCGAGCCCGCGCTGCGGGCGGGGGATCCGCTCGGCGGGCACCTGGTCTCCGGTCACATCGATGGGGTCGCGCTCGTCACCGAGGCGCACCGCGATGCACGCTCACTGCGTCTCACCATCGAGACGAGTGCTGCACTCGCGCGTTACCTCGCGCCCAAGGGCTCGGTGGCGGTCGATGGCGTGAGTCTCACCATCAACACGGTGCAGGGCGTGAGTTTTGGCGTGAACATCATCCCGCATACTCAGACCAACACGACCCTGGGACGGCTCGCGCCCGGCGCGCGGGTGAATCTGGAGGTCGACCCGCTGGCGCGCTACGTCGCCAGGCTCCTGGAGCCCAGCGGCGTGCTGCCACGCAGTTGAGATAAGGCGCTGGCTATCTGATCAATGCCGTGGTGTTGGGCGCGGCACAGGTGAATACGACACTGCTGGTCGGATCGCCGACGGCGCCGCCGAGTGTCTTGTCCTCATAACTCTCGACGGCTGCCCGCTGGCCACTCTTCGCGCAGTACCGATTGGCGAGCTGCTCGGCGCGATCGCGCGCGGCGAGCACACCGTGGCTGGAACTTGCCGTGAGGCTGTGGCGGCCGACTCCGGCGTCTTCAACTGCCTGGCCCGCGCAGGCACTCAGCAGCAGCAGGCAGAGACTCACGCAGCTCGAATACCTCACGGACGGCTCCTCCTTCGACACGGGTAGCGGGAACGAGCTGAGCACGGGGCCACGGGTTCGCGCGAGCGAGCCCGATCAATTGTGCGACGGATCTCACGCAGAAACATGGGGAGCGTGGAGGCAGAAATGGGTGCCGGCACCGATGCCGCTCAGCGTACGCACAAGTAGTGTCCCGAGCGTTCACATCGCGCGCTGTGCGCAAGGGAGGTTTCTGTGTACCGTTCGTCTCGGCCAGCATTTCTGACAACCGTGTGTGTACTTGCCCTGGTCTCACTGCCGGCTGCCTCGGCCTTCGCCGACGAGAACGGCGAGTCATCGCCCCTCGTCGAGAAAGTCCGGCACGCCACGGCGCGCTTCCTCGACATCAACGTCGCCTTGGCCGAAGGCTGGGTCCCGGCAACACCCTGCGTAAGTGGGCCCGACACCGGCGCCATGGGTGTGCATCTCGTGCTGCCGCCACGCCTCGACCACGTGGTGCTCGATGGGAGCCAGCCGCAAGCTCTGATCTACGAGCCCCTGGCGAATGGAGCGATGCGGCTCGTGGGCGTGGAGTTCATCGTGAAGGCGAGCGTGTGGGCGGCGCACAATCCTCCGCCAGCGGTGCCTGCGCTGGAGGGGAATCTGCTGAACTACATCGGCGAGCCCAACCGCTTCGGATTGCCCGCATTCTATGAGTTGCACGTGTGGGCCTGGGAGCGCAATCCCCGCGGCACGCTCGCGGACTGGAACACCCACGTAACCTGCGACCAACAGCACTTGAGCGCATCCGCTGGAGCGGGAACGCATTGATCGGTGCAGGTGTGGAGTAAACTGCGACCGTGAGCTCCCCTCGCAAGCTGTGCAGGCAGCGCCGGCTGACACTACTGTTAGTGCTGCCGGCGCTGCTGCTGCGGGCGCTGATCCCGGCCGGTTTCATGCCGCTCGCAGGCGCAAGCGGAGCGTATCTCGGGCTCTGTCCCGGGGCAGGGCCGGCTACCACAGCGAGCGAGGTCCTCGGCTACCGCACTCACCAACATCACACGCACGATCAAGGTGGAGCGCCGGGCACCCATCATCATGCGGCCTGCATATTCTCCCTCGGCGCCACCACGGCCTCTGCCGCGGCCTTGCCCATAGTGCCGGCCATTGCGCCAACGACCGGGCCCGCCGCAATCGCCGGCTCACTCGTCCTTCTTCCCACCATCCTGCGCGCACAGTCATCGCGCGGTCCGCCGCCCACTGCCTGAAAAACTGACTTCCTGAGGACGCAGCGCTTCAGAGCGAGGCGTGCCGCGAGTACGCCTGGAGCACCACGGGCGCATCGCTCGCCATGGATGTCGGCGTTCAAGTCCGACAGCCTTTTTCGAGGGGACCGTGACCGACCCATTGATCGATTCTCACTCAGCGCATGGGCGCCGTCGGCCCCTGTCCGCGGCGGCGCTGCTTGGCGTGCTGGCGGCGCTGGGTTCGGCCGCGCGCGTGCATGCGTGCGCGTCCTGCGGCTGTACGCTCAGCGCTGATGCCGCCATGGGTTACTCGGCGATCCCGGGCTGGCGGCTCAGCATCGAGTATGACTACCTGAATCAGGAGCAGCTGCGCAGCGGCACCCACACCGTCTCCGGGGTGCCGGCCGGGACCGAGCTCGAGAACCAGACAATCAATCAGTACGTTACCGCCGGGATCAGCTACAGCCCCAACGAATCATGGAATCTGACGCTGCTGATACCTTACGTGATCCGCAGCCACTCGACCTACGGCATCTATGACCCCGCGGAGCCGCTGCCGGAGTTGAGCCGCTCATTCAGCTCGAGCATCGGCGATCTCAAGCTGATCGCGAGCTATCAGGGATTTCTTCCGACCCACAATCTGGGTGTCCAACTCGGTGTCAAGTTGCCGAGCGGCCAGTACGGCACCGCGGTCGATTTTTATTCGGGGCCGAATGCCGGAACACCGCTCGATGCCAGTCTGCAGCCCGGCACCGGCAGCACTGACCTCATCGTCGGCGCCTATTACTTCCAGGCAATCAGCCAGGATTTCGACGCGTTCGTGAATGCTCAGTTTCAGGCCGCCGTGAAGCAGCACATGGACCAGCCCGGCAACGATTTCCGTCCGGGTAACTCGCTCACCATGAGTCTTGGCTTGCGCTACGAAGCCAATCCGCGCTGGGTGCCGCAGCTGCAGCTCAACCTGCTGCACAAAGCGCCCGATGAGGGCGCACTTGCCGATGTGCAGAACACCGCCGGCAGCGTGGTCTACGTGAGCCCCGGCGTCACGGTGCAGCTCTCGGCCAGCCTGCACATGTTTGCCTTCGCGCAGTTGCCGGTGTACAGCAATCTCTACGGCACGCAGTTATTTCCACGCTGGACAGGGAGTGCGGGAGTGACCTATGCGTTCTGACATGCGGCGCGCGCACGGGCGCCGCAGCTTCCTCGCCGGCCTCGCGGCCGCCTGGGCCTGCGCGGGTCTGCGCGCGCCACGGGTGTGGGCCGGTGGGCTGCAAGTCGGTGCACCCGCACCTCCGGCGACGCTCGTGACGCTCGATGGACGGCGCATCTCGAGCGCCGAGCTTCGCGGCCAGGTGGTGATCCTCACCTTCTGGGCAACCTGGTGCGCGCCCTGCCGGGATGAGCTGCCGCTGCTTTCCGACTATCTCGCGCAGCACGGTGAGGGCCGGCTGCAGATACTCGCGTTCAACCTCGACACGCGCGAGCGCCTGGAGGACGTGCGGCGCATCGCACAGTCGCTGCGTTTTCCGGTGGGGCTGCTGAGCGACTCGAGCGCCCCCGGCTATGGCCGCATCTGGCGCTTGCCGGTGAGCTTCACCATCGACCGCGAAGGACGGCTTGCCGAAGACGGCTGGAAAGAGAAGCATCCGGCATGGACATGGGAGCGGCTCGATCAGCTGGTGACTCCGCTGCTCGCGGCAGGCTGAAAGCTACCAGCCATCAGGGGCTAGCCTGCCCGCCACCGGGATCATCAACAAGGGCGGCGCGCGGCCTTTGAGCACCCAGTCCGGCGTCAACAGGCGCTCGGGTATACTGATCTACCCAACCGGACGCAGCTGCGCGCATGCCCAAGGTCCTGCCTCTTACCGGTAAGGCCACTACACCGCCGCCGGCCTCATCGCTCAACTCGGTCGAGGAGATTCTCGCTGAGCTGCGTGCGGGACGCATGGTGATCGTCATGGACGATGAGGACCGCGAGAACGAGGGCGACCTCATCATGGCTGCCGAGCATGCCACCGCCGAGGCGGTGGCATTCATGATCCGGCACACTAGCGGCATCATCTGCGTACCCATGGAAGAGGCGGCGTTGGCGCGGCTCGATCTCCCACAGATGGTGCCGGTCAACAGCGAGTCGCAGCGCACCGCCTTCACCGTCTCCGTGGATCTGCGGGTGGGTACCACGACCGGGGTTTCATCGGGGGATCGCGCCGCTACGATCCGCGCGCTCGCGAGCCCGAGCTCGACGCCCGCGGATTTCGCGCGCCCGGGACACATCTTTCCGCTGCGCGCGCGCCGCGGCGGTGTGCTGGTGCGCGCCGGTCACACCGAAGCGGCCGTCGACCTCTGCCGGCTCGCGGGGCTCACCGCCATGGGGGTGCTGTGCGAGGTCATGAACGATGATGGCAGCATGGCGCGCCGCCCGCAGTTGCAGGAATTCGCACGCATGCACGGCCTGAAGATAGGCACGATTGCCGCTCTCATCCGCCATCGGTTGCGCAATGAACGCACCGTGGTGCGGATTTCCGAACAGAGCGTGCAGACCGAGCTCGGAGAGTTCCGCCTGTACGCTTACCAGGACGAGGTGACCCAGGAAGTGCACGTGGCCCTCGCTCACGGGCGGCTCGATGGCCCGGCTCCGCCACTCGTGCGCGTGCACGTCGCGGACACCTTGCGCGATCTGCTCGGCCTGCGCGCCACGGCGCGCACCTGGACGCTGCGCGCGGCGATGCAGCGCATCGTCGAGGCGGGCAACGGCGTCGTGGTCGTGCTGCGCCAGCAGGAGAGCGCGCGCGAGCTCGCCGCGGCGGTGCGCTCGTTCGCGAGTCCGGCGCCGACTCCTGCACCCGAGAGCAGCATCGAGGGCGTTGAGGGGTCGGTGCTGCGCACCTTCGGTGTAGGCGCGCAAATCCTCAAGGATCTCGGCGTGAAGCGCATGCGCGTGCTCTCCGCGCCCAAGCAGATGCATGGAATCTCCGCTTTCGGCCTCGAGGTCGAGAGCTACGTCGGGGACGAGGCGTGAGCGCCGAGCTCATCGAAGGGGAGGTGAGTGCGCGCGGGCGGCGCGTGGCGATCGTTGCCGCGCGCTTCAACGATTTCATCGTCACCAGCCTGCTGAAGGGGGCGCGCGCCTCCTGGCACGAGCGCGGCGGCACTGTTCATGATCTAACCGTGGTGCGCGTACCCGGCGCCTTCGAGCTGCCGGTCGTGGTACGCAAGCTGGCCGCGAGCGGCCGCTATGACGCGGTGGTGGCACTCGGCTGTGTGATTCGCGGTGATACACCGCACTTCGACTACGTCGCCGGTGAGGCGGCGCGCGGTCTGCAGCTCGCAGGCCTGGAGACCGGTGTACCGGTCGCTTTCGGTGTGCTGACCGTGGAATCGCTCGAGCAGGCGCTCGAGCGCGCCGCCACCACCGCCGGCAACAAGGGCGGTGAGGCCATGGAGAGCGCGCTCGAGATGGCGGCCGTCATGGCACGACTGTGAGCGCCGGATCGATGAGTTCGCACGGCACGCGCGCTTACAGCAGCACGCGCAGCGTTGCGCGCAAGCTCGCGTTGCAAGCGCTGTACCGCTGGCAATTGAATGCCGCGCCGTGGCAGGACCTGGTGCAGGAGTTCGGCGAAGCTGAGGACATGTCGCGAGCGGATGCCGAATACTTTCGCACCCTGGTCGAGGGCGTATGGCGCGGTCGCGAGGAGCTCGATGCGCGGCTCGCCGCCTACGCCGACCGCGAGCCGCGGCTGCTCGATCCGGTCGAGCGCGCGGCACTGCTGATCGCGCTTTACGAGCTCACCGCCCGTCCGGAGGTTCCGTACCGCGTGGCTATCAACGAGGCGGTGACGCTCGCCAAGCGCTTCGGCGCCACGGACGGCTTCAAGTTCGTGAACGCGGTGCTCGATCGCGCCGCGCGCGCGCTGCGGCCGGACGAGCACTGAAGGAAATCCGCCCGATGGCGCTGTCGGAATTCGCGCTGATCGAGCGCTACTTCCGTGGCTGCGGCGCCGAGCGCGTCGATGTAACGCTCGGGATCGGAGACGATGCGGCGCTCATGCGCGTGCCGCCCGGCTGCGAGCTGGTTGCCGCCACCGACACTTTGGTCGCGGGTGTACACTTTCCACAGGACTCCCCGCCAGAGTCGATCGGCCACCGCGCGCTCGCCGTCAACCTCAGCGATCTGGCCGCGATGGGTGCGCGGCCCGCGTGGGCACTGCTCGCTCTCACGTTGCCACAGGCGGAGGAAGCCTGGCTCGGCGGCTTTGCCACGGGCCTCGGGGAGCTCGCGCGCACCCACCAAGTCGCGCTCGTCGGCGGCGACACGACCCGTGGATCGCTATGCATCAGCGTGCAGCTGCTCGGCTTCGCTCCGCAAGGCGAGGCGCTCACCCGCGCTGGCGCCCGCGCCGGGGATGTGCTGTTCCTTTCGGGCACCTGCGGAGATGCAGCGGCCGGCCTCATGCTCGAGCAGCGCCGGCTCACTGCACCACCCGAAGCGCGCGCCTGGCTGCGCGAGCGCTTTCTGTTCCCGACACCACGCGTAGCGCTCGGTGAGCAGCTGCGCGGCTTTGCGAGCGCCTGCATCGACGTCTCCGATGGGCTGCTCGGGGATGCGGGCAAGCTCGCGAGCGCGAGTCACGTCGGAGCGGAGCTCGCCTGGAACGAACTGCCGCTCTCCGAGCCACTGGTGACGCTCCTCGGTGAGCGCCATGCGCGCGAGCTTGCACTCACCGGTGGTGACGACTACGAGCTGTGCTTCGCGGTACCTCCGCACAACGTTGCGCGGCTATTCGCGCAGTTGCCGCCGCAGCAGTGGCGTTACACGCGCATCGGCGCGCTGCGCGCGGCGCCGGGCGCCGTGGTGGTGCGCGATGGGACTGTGATGGAGTTCTCGCATTCGGGTTACGAACATTTTCTGTGAGCGTGCCTCGCCCGCCCGGCGGGCATGTTTCGGCAGCGCGGCATCCGCTGCGAATCGCGTGAGGGATGCATCACAGTCACTCGAGCGCACCACCCTTATCCTGATGCGCCGTCCCGAGAACCCGCGCCACCCGATGACACTACCGGCCTCCAAGTCCGTACCCATGTCCAAGCCCGGTGGGCGCACGCCTGAGCGAATCGGCAAGTACGTGGTCATCAGAGAGGTCGGTCGCGGCAGCACCGGCGTCGTCTACCTCTCGCACGATGCGTACTACGGGCGGGACGTCGCCATCAAGCTCTACAACATGGACGCCGGCGGCGATGAGGAGCGTGCCCGCATCGCCCGCAAGATGTTTCTTTCCGAGGCGCACCTGGTCGGCATGCTGCAGCATCCGCACATCCTGCCGATCTACGATGCCGGCGAGGAGAACGGGCACTGCTATATCGTGACCGAGCACGTGCATGGTGCGCGCACGCTCGCGGCCTATTGCCGGCCGGACAATCTGTTGCGCATCGACGATACCGTCGAGATTATGTTCAAGTGCGCCAAGGCGCTGCACTACGCGCACTCGCGCGGGGTCATACACCGCGACATCAAGCCATCCAACATCATGCTCACGCAGGACAGCGACGTGCGCATCATCGACTTCGGCATCGCGCTGGTGTCGGACTCGGACATCTCGCGCATCGAAGGGATCGCCGGCAGCCCTTCCTACATGTCGCCCGAGCAGGTGCAGAGCCTCGAGCTCACCAACCGCTCGGATCTCTACTCCCTCGGCGCGGTGATGTACGAGCTGCTCACCGGCGCGCGCCCGTTCCGTGCCGGCAACCTGCAGAAGCTGCTGCACCAGATCGTCTACGCCACCCCCCCACCGATCCATACGTTGCGCAAGGAGGTGCCGGAGGAGATCGAAATGGTCGTGGCGCTGGCGATGCAGAAGGAACCGGAAAAACGCTGCAAGACCGGGCTCGACTTCGCCGCCGAGCTCACCCGCGTGCACCAGCGGCTGCGGGAAGCGAATTCACGCATCGACCGCCAGGAGCAGTTCGGCGTGCTGCGGCGGCTGAAGTTCTTTCACGAATTCTCGCACGCCGAGATCTGGGAAGTGCTGCGCGCCAGCCACTGGCAGGACTACGCCGCGGGCGAGGAGATCGTCAAGGAAGGCGAGATGGACGATCGCTTTTACATCCTCGTGACCGGCGGCTGTTATGTCGAGCGCCACGGCCAGCGCATCGGCGCCCTCGATACCGGGGACTGCTTCGGCGAGGCGAGCTATGTGCCGGGCGCCAAACGTACCGCTACCATCCGCGCGGCAGGTGGGGTTACCGTGCTCAAGGTGAGCTCGACGCTCCTCGAGCAGGTCTCGGCGTCCTGCCAGCTGCGCTTCAACCGCGTGTTCCTGAGCACGCTGATCGCGCGCCTGCAGAGCGCGGAAGCACGCCCGGTGCCGGCGGCCTGAGAATCTCCACGGTCGCCTGGCGTGCGCGCTAAGCGCGATTCACTGAGGTGGTTTAACCTCTCGCCCCGTGCACGTATTGCTCATCGAGGACGACACCGAGGCGGCCAGCCTCCTCATCCGCGGCCTGCGCGATAGCGGCTACACGGTCGAGCACGCGGCTGAGGGGCGCGAGGGCCTCGCCAGGGCACTGCAGGGACCGTTCGATCTCATCGTCACCGATCGCATGCTGCCGCAGCTCGATGGTCTCACGCTCATCGAGCGCCTGCGCGCGCGCGGCAGCGGGATTCCGGTGCTGGTGCTATCGGCGCTCGGCAGCGTGGATGACCGCATCCGCGGCCTGAAGGCGGGCGGTGATGACTACCTCACCAAGCCGTTCGCTTTCGCCGAGCTCCTTGCGCGCATCGAAGCCCTGCTGCGCCGCGCCCCGGGTGCCGGCCAGAGCACGCGGCTGAAGGTCGAGGACCTCGAGTTCGACCTGCTCGAGCGGCGCGTCACGCGCGGCGGGCGCGAGCTCGATCTCACCGCGCGCGAGATGAAGCTGCTGGAGTTTCTCATGCGCCGCGCCGGACAGCTGGTGACCCGCACCATGCTGCTGGAGGGAGTGTGGGATCTGCATTTCGATCCGCAGAGCAACCTGATCGATGTGCACATCAGCCGGCTGCGCCAGGCGATCGATCGCGGCAGCGATCATCCGCTCATCCATACGGTGCGCGGCTCCGGCTATGTGCTGCGCAGCGACAACTGAGCGCCGTGCGGCTCGCTCTCTTCAACACCACCGCCTTTCGCCTGTCAGTCGTTTACACGCTGCTGGTGACGCTCGCGGTCGGCGTTACGCTCGGCAGCGCTTACCTGCTCACCGAGAGCCTGATCACCGATGAGGTCGACCTGATCATCGACACCGAGCTGAAGAGTCTCGAGGACAAGTTCGCCCGCAGCGGCATTCCCGGGGTCACCGACGAGATCAATCTGCGCATCGACAGCTGGGGTCGAATCGGAGCGGTCTACCTGTTGGCGGATGCGAACTTCGAGCGTATCTCCGGCAACGTCGCCCATTGGCCTTTCGACGGCATGCCGAACGATGCCTGGCCGGAGTTCGACATCGCCACCATCGAGCCGGGACGGCGGGCCGTGCATCCGGTACGCGCTGCGGTGCGCACGCTTCCGGATGGCAACCTGCTGATGGTAGGCACCGACATCTCGCAGGGACGACGCTTCGCCGAGAAATTCCGCTTCGCTACGCTCGCCGGCATCGGCCTGTCGACGCTCGTGGCGGCGATCGCCGGTTTCTGGTTCAGCTATCGCCTGGCACGGCGCGTGGGGGAGGTGACCCGCACCTGTCAGCGCATCCTCGCCGGGGAATCCGGCAGGCGGCTGCCGCTGGCAGGCGCCAACGATGAGTTCGACGCGCTCGCCGCCTCGGTCAACCGGGTGCTCGAGCGGCTGGAAGAGCAGGCCGGTACGTTGCGTGCGACCTTCGACAGCACCGCGCACGATCTGCGCGCGCCGCTGCAGCGCCTGCGGGGACGCCTGGACGCGCTGCTGCTGCGCTCCCCGCCGCTGCAGGCGACGGTGCACGAGTCCATCGAAGCCGCGCTGCGCGAGGTCGATCACCTGCAACGTACGCTTGCGACGCTGCTGCAGATCGCGCTCGCCGAGTCCGGAACCGCGCTCGCTTCGCCCGCCGCGGTCGATGTCGGGGAGCTCGCCGCGGAGCTGGTCGAGCTCTTCGAGCCGGTCGCCGGAGCGCAGGGACTCAGCCTCGACTGCCGGCACGAGCAGGCGGCGATCGTGCAGGGCAACCGGCAGCTGCTCGCACAGTTACTCACCAACCTGATCGAGAACGGCCTGAAGTACGTGCCCGCGGGCGGACGCATCGAGGTGGCCGTGCGCAGGCTGGCCGATCGCGTGAGCCTGGTGGTGAGCGATGACGGTCCGGGCATTCCGGCCGCCGATCGCTCGCGGGCCGGGCAGCCCTTTGTGCGCTTCGGCAGCGCCGCCAGGGAAGGCAGTGGACTCGGGCTGTCGCTGGCGGCCGCCATCGCACGGCTGCACCGCGGGCGACTCGCGCTCGAGAGCAATGAGCCGGGACTGAAGGTGGTGGTGGAGCTACCGGTCTGAATCGGGGGCGGGTCGGATGATGCGCGGCTGCGCTTCCCGTCACGAGCTCTTGCTGCCGCTCACCGCGGTCTTGCCTGAAGCGCGGCCGGACGCCTTGCCGGCGTGGCAGTCCTTCACGAACTGTGTACGCGCATCGCCAGTGAGCTGCTTGGCATCGGCCTGCTTGTTGCACACTTTGAGCGAGGGGTGTTTGACCGGCGTGGCCGTCGGCGCAGGCGGCGGATCGGCGGCCGCGGCGATGCCGCAACCGACGATGGCGATGGCGGCGAGTACGGTGACGGTTTTCATGCCCTCTCTCCCGAGCCTGACCTGGCGTTGGGGTCAGAAGTTAGAGTGCCGCGCGGGGCGGGGCAACGACCGCGGCATTAAGAAATCTTCATGCGCAGCGCAGGGCGCCGCCGGCGCGGGTCGCCTCAGGGACTCTTGTCGCGCTCGATGCGGGCGTAGGCGGAGTGGTTGTGGATAGACTCGAAATTCTCCGCTTCCACCACGTAGGCGGTGACACGCTCATCCTGATTGAGCCGGGTGGCGACATCGCGCACCAGGTCCTCGACGAACTTCGGATTGTCGTAGGCGCGCTCGGTGACATATTTCTCATCGGTGCGCTTGAGGATCCCATAGAGCTCGCACGAGGCTTCGCTCTCGGCGATCTCGATGAGCTCTTCGATCCACATGTGGCTGCGGAGCCTCGCGGCAATCGTGACCTGCGAGCGCTGATTGTGCGCGCCGTAGGCGGAGATCTTTTTCGAGCACGGGCACAGGCTGGTGACCGGCACCGCCACCCGCAGCCACATTTCGGTGTGCCCGTCGTGGTGCTGCTCGCCGATCAGGGTCGCGCGGTAGTCCATCAGGCTTTCCACGCCGGAAACCGGTGCGCGCTTCATCACGAAGAAAGGGAAACTCATCTCGATGTGACCGCTGTCCGCCTCGAGCCGCGCGGTCATGCCGCGCAGCATGTTGCTGAAGGACTCCACCGAGATCTCGCGCTCGGCGTGGAGTATCTCGACGAAGCGCGACATGTGCGTGCCCTTGAAGTCATGTGGCAGGTTCACGTACATGTTGAAACTGGCGATCGTGTGCTGCTCACCCTTGGCGCGGTCCTTGACCCGCACCGGGTGGCGGATGTCCTTGATGCCGACGCGGTCGATGGGCAGCCGCCGCGTGTCGGCATGGGCCTGCACGTCCTCCACCTCGGAGACGCTGGCGCGTGCGATCTTGGCGATGCCGACTGGCGGGTTCATAGAGCACAAGCCTAACACCGAAGCGGGCGGTGCTGCTTGCAGGCAGCGTTTCGGCAGCGCGGCAACCGTCGCTGCGAGGGAGCAGGGCGGCCGGTGGCCCCGCGCCGCGCTTATGCTCCGCCGGCCGAGCGCAGCCGTTCCCGGGAATGCAGCGCCCACCAGCGCTCGATGCTGGCCTTGAGCCCCGCCGCATCCAGGCCCGCGGCCGCGAGGCAGCCCTCGCGCGAGCCATGCGCGATGAAACGGTCCGGAATCCCGAGCTGCAATAGCGGCAGTGACGCTCCCTCGGCGGCGAGCAACTCGGCCACCGCCGAACCGGCGCCGCCGAGCACCGCGTTCTCCTCGATCGTGATCAGCGCGTGATGACGTGCGACCAGCGAGAGGATCAGTTCCTCATCGAGCGGTTTGATGAAGCGCATGTTGACCAGCGTCGCATCGAATGCCTCGGCGATCGCCGCCGCGGGCGCGACCAGCGCACCGAAGGCCAGCAGTGCGAGGCCGCTCCCGCCCTCGCGGCGCAGCTGCGCCTTGCCGAGCGGCAGCGCGCTCATCTCGCTCACCAGCGGCACGCCCGGGCCGCTGCCACGCGGATAACGCACCAACGCCGGGCAGTCGAGCGTGCTTGCGGTGTACAGCATCTGCCGGCACTCATTCTCGTCCGCCGGCGCCATGATCACCGTGTTGGGGATACAGCGTACGAACGACAGATCGTAGCTCCCCTGGTGAGTCGCACCGTCGCTGCCGACGAGACCGGCGCGATCCACCGCGAATACCACCGGCAGATTCTGCAACGCCACATCGTGGATGAGCTGATCGTAAGCGCGCTGCAGGAACGTCGAGTAGATGGCGACGATGGGTTTGAGTCCCGCGGTCGCGAGCCCGGCGGCAAAGGTCACCGCATGCTGTTCGGCGATGGCCACATCGAAGTAACGGTCCGGGAAGCGTTTGGAGAATTCCACCAGCCCCGAGCCCTCGCGCATGGCGGGCGTGATACCGATGATGCGTGGATCCGCCGCGGCCATGTCGCACAGCCATTGGCCGAAGATCTGCGAGTAGGTAGGCCCGGTGCTCTTTTCCTTGAAGATCGTGCCGCTCACCGGATCGAACGGCCCGGGTCCGTGCCACTTGATGGGGTCGGCTTCCGCAGGCGCATAGCCCTTGCCCTTGCGCGTGACGACGTGCAAAAACTGCGGACCGCGCAGTTTGCGGATGTTGCGCAGCGTGCGCACCAGTGCCTGGACGTCGTGGCCGTCCATGGGGCCGATGTAGTTGAAGCCCATCTCCTCGAACAGCGTCCCGGGCAGCACCATCCCCTTGAGGTGCTCCTCCGAGCGGCGCGCGAGCTCCCACACCGCGGGCATCGGCCGCAGCACTTTCTTGCCGCCCTCGCGCAGGTGCGCGTAGACGCGACCCGACAAGGCGCGCGCGAACTGATTGGAAAGTGCTCCGACGTTCTCCGAGATGGACATGTCGTTGTCGTTGAGGATCACCAGCAGGTCCGCGGGCAGCGAGCCCGCATGATTGAGCGCCTCGAACGCCATGCCCGCGGTCATCGCGCCATCACCGATGATGGCAACCACGTGCCGCTGCTCTCCGGCGCGCGCCGCCGCCACGGCCATGCCGAGCGCCGCAGAGATCGAGGTGCTCGAATGCCCGACGCCGAAGGTGTCGTATTCGCTTTCCGTACGGGTCGGGAAGGGGGCGAGTCCACCATCCTGCTTGATGGTGTGCAGCCGGTCGCGCCGGCCGGTGAGCACCTTGTGCGGATAAGCCTGGTGGCCGACGTCCCAGACGAGCCGGTCGTGCGGTGTGTTGTAGATGTAGTGCAGAGCGATGGTGAGCTCCACCGTGCCCAGGCCGGCCGCGAAATGACCGCCACGGGTGCTCACGGTGTGGATCAGAAACTCGCGCAGCTCGCGGGCGAGGGCCGGCAGCTTGCTCGCGGGCAACTGACGCAGATCAGCCGGCTTGGTTATCCGCTCGAGCAGTGGATACTTGTCAGCAGCGTCGCTCATGTTGTCAGTTTACACGGGCGGCTGTAGGAGAGCCGCATCGGGCTGGCGGGGCAGCCGTTTGCGCTGCGGTCCTGTCCCGGCTCAGCTGGCTCGATTGACAATGAAGTTGGCGAGCTGCACCAGAGCGGTGCTGCGGCTGCCGAGCGGCGCGAGCGCGGCGATTGCGCCGTCGCGCAGCTGCTGCGCCCGCTCACGTGCGCTTTCGAGCCCCACGGTACTCGGGTAGGTGGGCTTTGAATGTGCAGCATCCGCGCCTGTTGATTTACCGAGCACGGCCGGATCGCCTTCTACATCGAGAATGTCGTCCTGGATCTGGAAGGCAAGGCCGACCTCGGCTCCAAAACGCTCGAGGCCCGCGAGCTCCGGCCCGCCGCTGACACCGGCCGCGAGCGCACCGAGCAGCACGCTGGCCTGAATCAGGGCACCGGTTTTGCGCCGGTGCATATCCTCGATCGCGTTGACCGTGAGTGTACGGCCGACCGCGGCGAGATCCACCGCCTGACCTCCGGCCATGCCGCTGGTACCGGTGGCGCGTGCCAGCACGCGGATCATCTCGAGGCGCAGCGGCGCGCTCGCTGCCGAGAGTGGCTCATGTGCCAACACCGCAAATGCAAGCGCCTGCAGTGCATCACCCACCAGAATTGCCGTCGCCTCGTCGTAGGCTCGATGACAGGTGGGCCGTCCGCGCCGCAGATCATCATCGTCCATCGCCGGCAGATCATCGTGCACGAGACTGTAGACGTGTATCAGCTCGACGGCCGCCGCCGGCGCATCGAGCTGCGTGAGTGGTGCGCCGAGCGCTTCGCCGGTGAGATAAACCAGTGTGGGTCGCAGGCGCTTGCCGGCGCCGAGCACGCTATAGCGCATGGCATCGCGCAGCCGCACGCTCCCTGCCTCAGGCAATGACAACGTGCGCTCGAGCACCCGCTCGATGCGCGCACGGCACTCGGCGATGCGCGCCGCGAAGGCATTATTCGCCTCCGCGGCACTGCCGGTGAGGGGCGTTGGGGTCACTCCCGGTCCGCATTCCCGGCGGTGTTCGCCTCGCCGGCGTCCTCGAACGGTTGCACCAGGGGCTCGCCACTGCGCTTGAGCAGGATCTCAACCTTTTGCTGTGCTGCCTGCAGGCAGGCCTGGCAGTGCCGCGTGAGCGCCACACCGCGCTCGAAGGTGCGCAACGCCTCATCGAGTGGCACGTCGCCGCTCTCGAGCCGCTCCACGAGGCTTTCGAGTTCCGTCAGGGCCTTCTCAAAATCAATGGGTTTGTTGTCACCTGACACGTATCACCGGATGGGCAGTTGCGCGAGGGCGGGCAACGTTACACAGGCGCGCCGGCAAGGGTCAACGCAAGGGTTGCGCACCCCGCAGAGGGGCGATACAGTCCCGCCCCTGCATTAGACCCAGTCTAAGTGAGGGCCCACATGAATCTCAAAGGCAGCAAGACGGAAAAGAGTCTCAAGGATGCGTTCGCGGGTGAGTCGCAGGCCAACCGGCGCTACCTGTACTTCGCGCAGAAGGCCGATGTCGAGGGCTTCAACGATGTGTCCGCCGTGTTCCGCTCCACCGCGGAAGGCGAGACCGGGCATGCCCATGGGCATCTGGAATATCTCGAGGCGGTGGGCGACCCTGCCACCGGGCTGCCTATCGGCGAGACACGTCTGAATCTCAAGGCTGCAATCGCCGGTGAGACACACGAGTACACCGACATGTATCCCGGCATGGCGAAGGTCGCGCGCGAAGAAGGTTTCGGTGAGATTGCCGACTGGTTCGAGACCCTCGCGAAGGCCGAACGCTCCCACGCCAATCGATTTCAGAAGGCCCTGGACGGCATCTGAGGCCGCTGCGCCGCCGATGCGCTTGCGCTCGCTCAGCGCCCCGCGGCCCCTGCGGCCGGCGGGGGTGTTGGTGTTGATGAGCGCTTTGCCGTTGAGCGGCTCATGAGCTCATGAGCCGCACACCTCTCGGCGCAGGCACAGGCGAAGGGAGCCTGCAGGCACCGACGCGCCATCCGCTCGACTGGCGCAGCCCCGACTTCTACGACAGTGCTACGCTCGACCGCGAGCTCGAGCGGGTGTTCGATATCTGTCACGGCTGTCGCCGCTGCTTCAGCCTGTGCAATGCCTTCCCAACACTCTTCGACGCGGTGGACGCCACCGATACCGGCGAGGTGGCTGCGTTAGACAGGAAAGCGTTCTGGGAGGTCGTGGATCACTGTTACCTGTGCGACATGTGCTTCATGACCAAATGCCCGTATGTTCCGCCGCATCCCTGGAATGTGGACTTTCCTCATCTCATGCTGCGTGCCAAGGCGGCGCGCGCCCGGGGCGCGGGACTCTCCTGGCGCGATCGCGTGCTGGCCGCCACCGATACGGTCGGCGCTTTCGCCGGAATCCCGGTCGTGGTGGAGGCGGTCAACGCGTTGAACGCCTCGAGCGCCGGGCGCGCGGTGCTCGAGAAGGTTCTCGGCGTCGATCGCAGCGCCCCGCTTCCGAGCTATCACACGCGTACCGCACGGCGACGCCTCGCGGGGCTCGGCACCGTGCACGAGGCGAGCGCCGCCGATGCGCCGTTGCCCCAAGGAGTAACCGCTGAGGCAAGCGGTGAGCGCGGGCGCGCAGCAGCGGAAGCAGCGACGGGCGATACCGCTCTGCCACAACGCACCGCCACGAGCGGCAGGGTAGCGGTGTTCACCACCTGCTACGGCAATCGCAACGAGCCTGAGCTCGCGGAGGATCTGGTTGCCGTGCTCGAGCACAATGGCATCGAGGTCGCGCTGCTCGGCGCGGAACGCTGTTGCGGCATGCCGCGCCTCGAGCTCGGCGATCTCGCGGGAGTCGCGCGCCTGAAGGAGCGCAACATCCCGCAGCTGCTGGCGGCGGTGCAGGCGGGCTACGATGTGCTCGCGCCCATACCCTCCTGCGTGCTCATGTTCAAGCAGGAGTTGCCGCTCATGTATCCCGAGGACGCCGGCGTGCGCCAGGTGGCGGCGCGCACGTTCGATCCGTTCGAGTATCTGATGATGCGCCACGCAGCCGGTCAGTTGCGCACCGACTTCAAGGTCTCGCTCGGCAAGGTGAGCTACCACGTGCCCTGCCACCTGCGGGTGCAGAACATCGGGTTAAAGACGCGCGATGTGCTGCGGCTCATCCCTGGCAGCAGCATCGACACCATCGAACGCTGCTCGGGTCACAACGGCACCTACGGCGTGAAGGCGCGTTTCCGCGCTGCATCGATGCGCATCGGGCGTCCGGTGGTCGAGCGCGTGCAGGCCGCGGGCGCGGAGCACTATGCGAGCGACTGTCCGATGGCCGGACACCAGATCGAGAGCGGTCTCGGCTCACCCCGTGCTCCGGAGCATCCGCTGCGGCTGCTGCGGATCGCTTACGGGCTGTAAGTGGTTCGCGCAGCGCGAGGCAAGGAGGCGCTATGAACAAACTCTCCGCCGCCGATCTTTTTTCTCTCGAGCGTTACGCACGCGAGCGGTCCGAGTTTCGCGCGCGTGTGCTGCAGCACAAGTCCGAGCGGCAGCTCGCGGTCGGTCCCCACGCCACCTGGTGCTTCGAGGACCGACTCACCGTGCAGTACCAGGTGCAGGAGATGCTGCGTGCCGAGCGCATTTTCGAGCCGCAGGGCATCGCCGCGGAGCTCGCCGCCTACAATCCGCTGATCCCCGATGGCCGCAACTGGAAAGTGACCTTGCTGCTGGAGTTCGAGGCGGACGAGCGGCCGCGTGCGCTAGCCCAGCTCAAGGGCGTCGAGGACCGCTGCTGGGTGCAGGTGGCGGGCCATGAGCGTGTGTTCGCGATTGCCGATGAGGACCTCGAACGCGAGAATGAGCAGAAGACCTCCGCCGTGCACTTCCTGCGCTTCGAGCTCGCGCCGCCGATGATCGCGAGCCTGCGCAGCGCAGCGCCGCTCGACCTCGGCATCGACCACGAGCACTATCGCCACCAGGTCTCCCCGGTACCGCAGGCGGTGCAACGCTCGCTGACCGCCGACCTGCAGGGCAGCGCATGAGCTTGCGCGCGCGGCACGCGCGCGCTGTACGGCGCTCACCAGGCGGCGAAATTCTGCAGCAGGCTCGCGCTCGCGCCCCGCGCCGCGCCGCGCCCTGATAAGATCCGCGCCGCGCCTGCAGGCCGGTGCGCCCTGCGCCGGGCAGGCGCTGCGCCCTCGGGCGTCCACCATGGAGAGTTAGCGCGCGGGATGAGTCAGTCTTACACCGCTTCCGACATCGAGGTCCTCTCCGGCCTCGAGCCCGTCCGCCGCCGGCCGGGCATGTACACCCACACGCAGCGGCCCAATCATCTCGCGCACGAGGTCATCGACAACAGCGTCGACGAGGCGATCGCCGGTTATTGCAAGCAGATCGATGTCGTGCTGTACAAGGACGGCTCGCTCGAGGTGGCGGACGATGGCCGCGGCATGCCGGTCGATATCCACCCAAAGGAGAAGGTGAGCGGCGCTGAGCTCATCCTCACACGCCTGCACGCGGGCGGAAAGTTCTCCGACAAGACCTACAAATTCTCCGGCGGCCTGCACGGCGTCGGTGTGTCCGTGGTCAACGCGCTCTCGAAACACCTCGAGTGCTGGATCAAGCGCGGTGGCAAGGAATACAACATCAGCTTCAAGGACGGCAAGATCGCTTCCAAGCTCGAGGAGATCGGCACCGTCGGCCAGCGCAACACCGGCACGACCATACGCTTCTGGCCCGACCCGAAGTTCTTCGACTCGGACAAATTCTCGGTTCCACAGCTGAAACACACGCTGAAGGCCAAGGCGGTGCTGTGCCCCGGGCTGCGCGTCACGTTCGAGAACGAAGCGAGCGGCGAGAAGGACGAGTGGTTCTACACCGGCGATCTCGGGGCATACCTGGTGGAGGAGCTCGAGAAGCACGAGCGTATACCCGCCGAGCCCATCACCGGCACGCGTGCCGGGGACGACGATGCGGTCGATTACGCATTGTGCTGGGCGCCGGATGCAGAAACTGCCATCGGCGAGAGCTACGTCAACCTGATCCCAACCCCCGAAGGTGGCACGCACGTCAACGGGCTGCGCGCCGGCGTCGCCCAGGCGGTGCGTGAGTTCTGCGAGTTCCGCAATCTCGTGCCGCGCGGCATCAAGCTCACCCCCGAGGACGTGTGGGACAAGGCGAGCTACGTGCTGTCGGTAAAGATTCACGAGCCGCAGTTCGCCGGGCAGATGAAGGAGCGCTTGGGGAGTCGCGACGCCGCTCCGCTGGTCGAAGGCTTCGTGCGCGATTCCGTGGCGCTATGGCTCAACCGTCATCCGGACGCCGGCGAGCGCATCGCGCAGTTTGCGATCGCCAACGCCCAGGAGCGCGCCAAGGCCGCGCAACGCGTAGTGAGAAAACGTATTGCCGGCGGCCCCGCGCTCCCAGGCAAGCTAGCGGATTGCGTCAGCCAGGAGCCGAAGCGCTGCGAGCTGTTTCTGGTCGAGGGCGATTCGGCCGGCGGCTCCGCCAAGCAGGCGCGCGACAAGGATTTCCAGGCGATCATGCCACTGCGCGGCAAGATCCTGAACACCTGGGAGGTTGACCCGGGTCAGCTCGGTGGCAGCGAGGAGGTGCACAACATCAGCGTCGCGCTCGGCGTCGACCCGGGCTCGACCGACTTGTCCTCGCTGCGCTATCACAAGGTCTGCATCCTCGCCGACGCCGACTCCGACGGGCAGCACATCGCGACGCTGCTGTGCGCCTTGTTCCTGCGGCATTTTCGGCCGCTGGTGGCGCACGGCCACGTACACGTGGCGATGCCGCCGCTGTATCGCATCGATGCGGGCAAGCAGGTGCTGTACGCGCTCGATGACGCCGAGCGCGATCAGCTGCTGAAGAAGATCGCCAAGGAGAGTCCGCGCACCAGGCCCACCGTGACGCGCTTCAAGGGACTGGGCGAAATGAACCCGACGCAACTGCGCGAGACCACCATCGACCCGCGCACGCGGCGCCTGGTGCAGCTCACCATTGACGGCAAGGACAACACCGATCAGTTGATGGACATGCTGCTCGCCAAGAAGCGCGCGGCCGACCGCCGCGAGTGGCTCGAGCAGAAGGGTAACCTCGCGGAGGTGCAGGTATAGCCATGCCCGAGAACCAGGAACTGAATTTCGAAGGCATCGAGCGGCAGCCGCTGCGCACCTTCACCGAGAAGGCCTACCTCGACTACTCGATGTACGTGATCCTCGACCGCGCGCTGCCGGCGCTCGGCGACGGGTTGAAGCCGGTGCAGCGGCGCATCGTCTACGCCATGAGCGAGCTCGGTCTGTCGGCCATCTCCAAGCACAAGAAAGCTGCCCTGACGGTCGGCGACGTGCTCGGCAAGTTCCACCCGCACGGCGATACGGCCTGTTACGAGGCGATGGTGCTGATGGCGCAGCCGTTCGCCTACCGCTACCCGCTGGTGGACGGACAGGGCAACTGGGGCTCGCAGGATGAGCCGAAGTCCTTTGCCGCGATGCGCTACACCGAGGCGAAGCTCACGCGCTACGCGGAGGTCCTGCTGAGCGAGTTGTCCGATGGCACCGTCGAGTGGGTTCCCAACTACGACGGCTCACGCGAGGAGCCCGCGATCCTGCCGGCGCGGCTGCCAAACCTGCTGCTGAACGGCACCACCGGCATCGCAGTCGGTATGGCGACCGATATTCCGCCGCACAACCTGCGCGAGGTGGCAGCCGCCGCCATCCACCTGCTCGAGGAGCCGGAGGCAACCACGGCCGCGCTCCTGAAGCACGTCAAGGGCCCGGACCTGCCGACGGGAGCCGAGATCGTCTCGCCGCGCGCCGACCTCAAGGAGTTCTACGACAAGGGTATCGGCGCCTTCAAGGCGCGCGCCACCTGGGAGATCGAGGACGGCAACGCCGTCATCACTGCATTTCCCCATCAGGTCTCGCCGACGCGCGTGCAGGAGCAGATCGCCGAGCAGATGCGCGCCAAGAAGCTGCCGATGGTGGACGACCTGCGCGACGAGTCCGACCACGAGAACCCGACGCGCCTCGTGATCGTGCCGCGCTCCAACCGTGTCGACCTCGCCGAGGTCATGAACCACCTGTTCGCGACCACCGACCTCGAGCGCAACTACCGCGTCAATCTCAACATCATCGCCCTCGACGGCCGGCCGCGCGTCATGAGCCTCAGGGAAATCCTCGGCGAGTGGCTCGAGTTCCGCACGACGACCGTGACGCGCCGTCTGCAACACCGTCTCGAGAAGGTGACGAGGCGGCTGCACATCCTCGACGGCCTGATGGTCGTCTATCTCAACCTCGATGAGGTGATTCGCATCATCCGCCGCGAGGATGAGCCGAAGCCGGTGCTCATGAAGCGCTTCAAGCTCTCGGACGAGCAGGCCGAGGAGATCCTCAACACGCGGCTGCGCCACCTGGCGAAGCTCGAGGAGATGAAGATCCGCGAGGAGCAGAAGAGCCTCGCCGCCGAGCGCGAGGAGCTCGAGGCGCTCCTGAAGAGCAAGGCAAAGCTGAAGAAGCTCATCGCCAGCGAAATCCGCGCCGATGCCGAGAAGTACGGCGATGAGCGCCGCACGAAGATCATCGAGCGCGAGGCGGCGCAGGCGATCGATGAGACGAGTCTCATTCCCAACGAGCCGGTGACGGTAGTGCTCTCTACCGGCGGCTGGGTGCGCTCGGCCAAGGGCCATGACATCGAGCCGGGTGCGCTGTCCTACAAGACCGGCGATGCGTTCCAGGCGCTCGCCCGCGGCCGCAGCCTGCAGCCGGCAGTGTTCATCGACAGCACCGGCCGCACCTATACGCTGCCTGCGCACTCGCTGCCTTCCGCGCGCGGCTATGGCGAGCCCCTTTCCGGCCGCCTCGATCCGCCCGATGGCGCCAAGTTCGCCGGTGTGATGATCGGTGAGCCCGAGGATCTATGGCTGCTCGCGAGCGATGCGGGGTATGGGTTTACCGCGCGACTGAGGGATCTCATCAGCGACCGTCGCGCCGGCAAGGTGGTGCTCAACGTGCCGGAAAATGCGCAGGTGCTGGCACCGGCGCCGGTTCTCTCCGCGGACTCGCTCGTGGCGGCGGTCTCGAGCGAGGGCAAGCTTCTCGCCTTCCCGGTCGGAGCCGTGCCGGAGATGCCGCGCGGCAAGGGCAACAAGCTCTATGACATCCCGGGCAAGAAGGCGGCTGCACGACAGGAGCTCATGACCGCGTTGGCCGTCGTTCCGCCGAACGCAAGCCTGGTCCTTTGGGCCGGCGAGCAGCAGAAGCAGATCGACTGGCGCGACCTTCAGGCGTATGTCGCCCAGCGTGCCCAGCGCGGCACAGTCCTCAAGCGCGGCTGGCCCCGCAAGATCAGCCGCATGGAAGCGCGTTTGCCATCCGCACCCGCCGGCTAGCTCAAGCCCTCCCATAAGCTACCCTATCTATTTGCTGATGAGAATGCTTCTCATTAGTATTCTCTTTACAATCTAGGCCGTCCGAGGGCGAGTCATGTCGGGGGAGGTACGCCTCAAGGCCACGGGATTGGTGCTGAGTGTGGCGCTGGGCAGGCTGTGGTGGGAGCTCCGACGACAGCGCCGGAGGAGCGGCACCGCCTGCGCTGTCCGCCAAGGCGCTCGCCGGTCAGGCGCTGTTTTTCGACACGAGCCTCTCGGACTTCGATCCAAAACCCCACGGCCTACAACGTACCGGCGCAATGCGCGCCGGGTGGCTGAGTAATTCCTCGAACGCCAAGGAAGAACCTCCTATGAACGGCTCATCCTTCCTTCGTGCGCCGCGCCCACTAACCCGTCTCACCGCCATGCTCGCTGCCGCAGCGCTGGGGGGGATGAGCGCTGCGGGCGCGGCCGAGACGACCCTCGCGGACCTGCAGCACCAGCTCGCGCAGATGCAGGGAGCGCTGCAGCAGCTTGTCGAGGAGAACCGCGCGCTGCGCGAGCACCAGGCGGAGGTGGACCGCAAGCTCGCCGAGCTCGGTGGCGGCACGGCTGCAGCGGTGGCCCAGGCGGCGCCAGGGGGCGCCGCGGGCCAGCCGAATGCCCCGGCGTTGCCACCGGCGAGTGCGCCGCCGAATGCCAGCGCGCCGCCCAATGCTTCCGTGCTGCCCAATGCTTCGGCGCTGCCAAGCACTGCGGCGCTGTCGCCGACGGCAACCGCGGCGTCCGGTACCACGGGGCCGGGCCTGTTCGGCACGGGCTTGAGACTGTGGGGCTACGGGGAGGTGTACTACACGCACCCGATCGATGAGCCGGCGCAAACCAGGATGGACCTGGCCCGGGCTGTCTTCGGCGTCGGTTACAGATTCACTGATCGCACCGAATTCAACTCCGAGTACGAGGTCGAGCATGCCGTCTCCTCGGCCGATGATGTCGGAGAGTTCGAGGTCGAGCAGTTCTACCTGGATCACCGCGTGAGCGATGCGGTGACGGTGCGCGCCGGGCTATTCCTCATGCCGTTCGGTTTCCTGAACGAGCACCATGAGCCGACCAACTTCTACGGCGTGCAGCGGAACTTCGTCGAGACGCTGATCATCCCGAGCACCTGGCGCGAAGGAGGCTTCAACCTGCACGGCGATACCGCGGCAGGCTTCTCCTGGAACGTGGGAGTGACCACCGGCTTCGACCTCTCGAAGTGGGACTTCCAGCCGGAGTTCCCGCCGTACCGCACGGCGCTCGAGCTCGAGGACAGCGACATCGCTCCGCTGCAGGCCTCACACCAGGAGCTCGCGCTTGCCAACGCGCGCAACCTCTCTCAGTACGTGGCGCTCAATTACTACGGTATAGCGGGCTTCAGCATCGGCGGCGCGATCAGCAGCGGCAAGGCGGTCTCCGCCGGCCCCGGGGATCCGCGCGTGACGCTGTGGGAGGCGCATGCCCGCTGGACGCCGGGACCGTTCGAGTTCTCGACGGTCTATGCGCGCGGCACGATCAGCGACCTCGCCTCGACCAACGAGCTTTTCCCGGGCTCGCCGAACCCGATTCCGTCATCGTTCTACGGCTACTACCTGCAGGCGGCCTGGCGGGCATGGGAGCACGGCGACTACCGGCTCGCCCCCTTTGCGCGCTTTGAGCGTTACGACCTCGGCGCCAGCTGGGCAGGAACGAGCGGACCTGACATCCCCTCGGGCCTCGTGCCGATGTCGCCCGCGCCGGGAGATTTCGGCTACTGGCCGAAGGATGAGGACCGCGTGTGGACCGTCGGGGCGAACTTCTACATCACCCCGCACGTGGTACTGAAGGCGGACTACCAGTGGTTCGAGGAGAACAGCAACTTCAAGCGCTACGACCTGGGACTGGGGCTGTCGTTCTGAGGCGTGCGCCTAGCGCTCCGTGCGCAGCACCACTTCTTCGGGCTCGTTGACGAAGTAGCCCTGGATGTACTGCACGCCGAGCTGCCACAGCACGGCCATGGTGTTGGCATCCTCGACGCGCTCGCCGATCGTCTGGACGTTGCGGTGGCGCGCGGCTTCGACCAATGCACGTACCTGCATCTGCAGCTGCGGATCGGCTGCGAGTCCCTGGATGATGGTGCCGTCGATCTTGATGAAGTCGAGCGGCACCGACTCGAGCAGTCCCATGCTGTCGCGGCCGGAGCCGAACCCCTCGACGGCGAAGCGGAAGCCGCGTTCGCGCAAGGCCTTGGCGAGCGCCGCGACCTGCGGCAGGTAGCTGGCGGCACTTTCCTCGGTGGACTGGAAGCACAGCCGCTGCGGCTGCGCGCGGCTCGAGCGCAGATGATTGTCGAGCCACTCCGCGAAACTGCTGTCGCGCACGGTTTCCTTGGAGAGCCGCACGAACAGGCACTCGGGTTTTTTCTGCGCCGCGAACGACAGTGAGGCGCCGACCACCCAGCGATCGATGTTCTTCAGCAGGTCGTTGCGACCGGCCGCCGCCATGAATTCCGAAGGCAGCACCTCGCGGCCCTGACTGTCGATCATGCGTACCAGCACGTCGAACATGCCGGGGTCCTCGCCCTGCAGGCTCGCAATCGGCTGTTGCACCAGGCGGAAGCGATTCTCCATCAGCGCCGCCTTGATGTGCTTCACCCAAATCTTGTCGTAGGACATCACTCGGCTGTCGGTGTCGGCGCGGTCGGAAGATATCGCCTGGTTACCGCCGCGCGCAGCCCCCTTGCGCGTGCACTCGAGCGCATCCGCGATCACCGCATCGAGATTCACTTCTCCGGGCGACACCACCGAGAGACCGATGGTGCAGGTCACCGATATGGATTTGTCGCGCACGCGCACGAGGTGCTTGTGCACCCGCGCCAGGAAACGCTCGCTCCAGGCGTTGATGTCGTTCTCGTTACCGCGCTCGAGCAGGACGAGAAAACGCACGCCGCCGAAGCGGCCGGCGAGCTCCTTCGGATGCAACGTACCCTTGAGCAGCCGCCCCACCTCGAGGAGGATCTCTTCGCTCGCGGTGGCGCCGATCACGCGCTCGAGCGCGGCGAACTTGTCGATCTTGATGAGTGCCAGGCAGCGCATGCCGCCGGGGGAGGGGATGGCGAGCCGCTCAGCCAGTGCTTCGAGCAGCTCCGCGCGGCGCAGCAATCCGGCTGCGGGCTCGGGGCGCGGCTCGGCGGCGATCGCTCTCTCGATGATGCGCGTCTCCTCACGGGGCCTCGAGGGCACGACGAGCCGCACGCACGCCTCACCATCGTTGTCGCCGAGCGCGAGCGTCATCTCGATCGGCAGGACCGTGCCATCCGCGAGCAGCGCATTGCCCCGCAGCGGGTGATCGCTCCAGCGGCTCTGCAGGCACGCGGCGAGTGCGCCGCGCAGCGCCGCGTGCGTGGATTCCTCGAACAGGTCCATGACCGGCTGCCCCGTGATTCCCTCCTCCACGCCGAACAGCTCGAGCCAGGCCGGATTGGCCTCGATGACGATGCCCTCCTGCACCTGAATGATGGCGTCGTTCGAGCGCTGCAGCACGGTGTCGAGTTGACTGCGCGCATCCTGGGCGGACTTCACGCTGGCATCGAGGGTGCGCTCGATGCGAAACGCACGCAGCTCGCGCATCACCACGGCCTGCAGCCGGGCGGGGCTCTCGAGCGTCACGACATCGCGCGCGCCGAGCGCGAGACCCGCGGCAATACGCTCCTCATCGATCTTCTTGACGAGCTCGAGCACCGGCACGCTTGGGGCCAGCTGATTGCACACGCCTATCACCGCTTCGAGCTCGCCGGCATCCGTGCCGATGTGCACCAGCAGCTCCGGGTTGATCTGGGTGAGCGCATCGCCGAGATCGCGCAACGAAGGGATCCAGGTGCAGTGCGCCGGCTGGCCGGCACGGCGCAGCAGGCGGTTGATGGCCTCGACCGGATCGCGCGCAGGGCTGAGCACGATGAGCGGAACGGCGTTCGGCTCGTTCAAGTAAGCCTCCCTGGTGCGCTCGCGAGAGCGGCGGATTCTAGCACCGCGTTAGGTGCGATCCGCGTGAGCCGCGGCACACAGCCGCGCGTTGACCTGGCCGCGGGGCCCGGTGGCTCGGCTGGCAGGGGCTGGGGGATGCCGTTATCATACGCGGCCCTTTTTGGGCGGGCCGCGCAGTCGGCCGCTCCCGGCGTGAGAAGCAGCCATGGCCAGTTACACCACCAGTGAGATCCGCGGGGGTCTCAAAGTCCTGCTCGACGGTGACCCCTACACCGTCATCGAGAACGAGTTTGTCAAGCCCGGCAAGGGGCAGGCGTTCAACCGTATCAGGGTGCGCAACCTGAAGACCGGGCGGACGATCGAGCGCACCTTCAAATCGGGTGAATCGCTCGAGGCCGCCGATGTCGTCGACACCGAGATGCAGTACCTCTATCAGGACGGGGACTTCTGGCATTTCATGGTGCCCGACAACTTCGAGCAGTACACCGCCGGCAAGTCCGCCGTGGGCGAGAGCGCCCAGTGGCTCAAGGATGGTGTGGTGTGCATCGTCACCCTGTGGAACAACGTTCCGCTGGTGGTCACGCCACCTCCGCACATCGAGCTGAAGGTGACCGAGACCGATCCGGGCGTGCGCGGCGATACGGCCACCGGCGGCCAGAAGCCGGCGAAGCTCGAGACCGGCGCGGTGGTGCGGGTGCCGCTGTTCATCAACGAAGGCGAAGTGATCCGCATCGACACGCGCACGGGCGAGTACATCTCGCGCGCCAAGCAATAATCCTAGCCAGGCGGTCCTGGCGGCCGCGGCCGCGGCGAGCATCAGGGATGCTTGATGGGTCTCTGCAGCGATAGTTAACCAAATGGTGCAATGTTGGTGAGGCGTTGGCTTCTCAGGCGGGCGCGCTCGTTGCCGCCGCGCGCGCCGCACTGCGTGCGCGCCATAGCCCGTCGGCGGCATAGATGAGCAGGGCGATCCAGATCAACGCGAAACCGGCCGCCAGCGCTGGACCGAAGCTTTCGTGGAACAACACGACCCCGCACATCAGCTGCAGGGTCGGTGCGATGTACTGCAGTACGCCGACGGTCGAATACGGCAGCGCACGGGCGCCGTAGGCAAACAGGAACAGCGGAATCGCGGTAACGAGACCGCTGCCGATGAGCAGCGCCGCGACCGCTGGACCCTCGGTGGTGAGGGCGCCCGTACCCGCCCACTGACACCAGCTCAGATATACGACCGAAAGCGGCATGAGCAGCAACGTCTCGGTCGCCAGGCCCGGAAGCGCATCGATGCTGATCACTTTGCGCACCAGCCCATAGAGTGAAAAGCTCAGCGCGAGCGTGCACGCGATCCACGGAGGCCGGCCGGCGAGCAGTGCCAGATACAGCACGGCGGCAGCGGCGAGGCTCACTGCGATCCACTGTGCCCGATTGAGCCGCTCGCGCAGCACGATCACCCCGAGCAGCACGTTGACCAGAGGGTTGATGTAGTAGCCGAGGCTGGTATCGACGATGTGCTCATGGGTCACACTCCACACGTACACCAGCCAGTTGCCGCTGATCAGCAGCGCGGTGAGCGCCAGGCGCGCGAGCAGTGCCGGGCGGCCGAAGGCTACCGAGAGCCGACCGAGCTGCCCCCGCAACAGCAGCCACGAGAGCAGAAACACGCACGACCAGACGACGCGGTGGGCGATCACCTGCGTCGGCGGTACGCCGCTCAAGGGGTGCAGGTAGACCGGGAACAGGCCCCAGATGGTGAAGGCTACTGCAGCGGCCACGAGACCCCGGGGGGACAGTCGCGCCGCGGTCATCCTTCAGCGGGCGGGGCGTGCAGCGCTGGCGCTCACCAGCATCGAGGCGAGCGTCTCCAGCCCGCGCGCATCCGCTTCATCGAAGCGACCCGCGACGGGACTATCGATATCCAGCACCCCGATGAGTGTTCCCGCTTCGAGGAGCGGCACTACGATCTCGGCACGCGAGGCGGTATCGCAGGTGATGTGTCCGGGAAATTTCTGCACGTTCGGCACGACGAGCGTACGCCGTTGCGCCGCGGCGGCGCCGCACACGCCTTGCCCGAGTCCGATGCGCACGCATGCCGGCTTCCCCTGAAAGGGGCCGAGCACCAGCTCGGTGCCGCGCAGGAAATAGAAACCGGCCCAGTTGATGTCCGGCAGCGCAACGAAGATGAGTGCCGCGGTGTTGGCGGCGTTGGCGATACGGTCGCTCTCGCCGGCAAGCAGGCCGCTCAGATCCTGCGCGAGGCGCGCGTAATCGGCGGGCTTGTCGTGAAAGTCGTAGCGTTGGGCGGTGTAGCTCATGTAACGGTCCGCGTAGGTAGCACCATTCTCTCTCAGGCGCGCCCGGTCGGAAACGGCAGCACCTCCTCGATGTGCGTCGCCCCGACCGCCAGCATGAGCGTGCGGTCGAACCCGAGTGCGACTCCCACACAGTCGGGCAATTCGTGCAGCGCCGCCAGCAGCCGCTCATCGACTGGATGCACCGGAAGTCTCAGCGCGCGCCGACGCATGTTGTCCGCCTCGAAGCGCGCACGCTGCTCGGCGGCGCAGGCGAGCTCATGGAAACCGTTGGCCAGCTCGATGCCGCAACAGTACAGCTCGAAGCGCTGCGCCACGCGCGGCTCCGCAGGGTCGAGCCGTGCGAGCGCCGCCTGACTTGCCGGATAGCCGTGGACGAAACTCAGCACGCCGCGGCCGAGGCGCGGCCCGACGACTGCGCCCATCAGAAGCTCCAGCCACTCATCGCGGCTCACCGCGCCGGCCGCGCCGCCGTGCTGGAAGCCGCTGAGCGCGAGCGATTGTGCGGCCTGCGCGAGCGCACCATCCGAGGCACTCTGGGGGTCCAGACCGAGCTCGCGCAGGAACGCATCCCGGTAGCTGATGCGCTCGCTCGCGGGCGGTGCTGCGGCACCGAGCAGCGCCCGCACCAGGGCTTCCACCTCCTCCATGAGCTTGCCGAGGGAGAAGCCGACGCGGTACCACTCGATCAAGGTAAATTCAGGGTTGTGCAGCCGTCCGCGCTCATCCCCGCGCACCACGTGACACATCTGATAGATGTCCCCGCTGCCGGCAGCGAGGAGGCGCTTCATCGCGTACTCGGGTGAGGTGTGCAGAAAGAGCGGTGGCGGCGCAGTGTCGGACGCCGCCGGGTCGAGCCCGAGCCGCACGACCGCGGAATGAATGTGCACGTCGCTGACCGGCGCGTTCACTACGAGGGGGGTATCCACTTCGGTCACCGCGCAGGCCGCAAAAAACTCGCGCACACGTGCGAGCAGGGCCGCGCGCTGGCGTAGGAGCGGTACCGAGGCGCTCGGACGCCAGGGTTCTTCCGCGCTCACGGGAGTCGGGCGATCGACTGCCCTACGCGCACGGTGCTCCCCGCGGCCAAAGCCGCGAGCGCCTTGCCCGCAGGAAACAGCAGGATGACGGTCGAGCCCATATTGAAGCGGGCGACTTCGGCGCCACGAGCGAGGGTGAGGCTCGCACGGCTGGCATCGAGCGGCAGATCGGTCCGGCGCCGCGGGTGGCGCGGGGTCACCTCCCCGTGCCACACGGTCGACATACTGCCTACAAAGAGCGCGCCGACCAGAATCAGCGCGAACATGAGCGAGCCTGCGCCGAATACACACACGAGCCGCTCGTTGCGCGCGAAGAGCCCCGGCACACTCGCGGCCGTGGTGGCATTGACACTGAAGAGCTGTCCGGGCACGTACCAGGCGGCGCGCAACGTGCCATCGAGCGGCATGTGGATGCGGTGATAGTTGAAGGGTGCCAGATACAGCGTTGCGAACCAGCCGCCGCGGAACGCCTCGGCCCAGGACCCCTCGGTAGCCAGCAGCGACTCGAGCGTGTAGGCGTGCCCCTTGGCCTGGACCAGCCACGAGCCATCCAGCTCTCCCAGCTGGCTGACGCTGCCATCGACGGGCGAGAGTATCGCGGCAGGATCGGGGTCCGGCGGGCGCGCATCCGCGCGCAACGCCCGCGTGAAGAAGGCGTTGAAGCTCCCGTAAGCGAAGGGATCGGGCTGCTCGGCATCGCTCATGTCCGGTCGGAACCGACGCACGAAGCTGCCGATCAGCGCGTTCTTCAAAGGGCGCATGGGGCTGCGTGTGATCTCGTGCACCAGCGCCGAGAGCAGGTGATGCGGCAACAGGTACTGCAGCGCGACGAATGCGCGCGCCGTCGCGCTATCGGCGTCCATGGCTCTCATGTCGTCGCGCGTGCGCGCCCGCCGAGCGAGGGCGCCGCACGCGCGAGATCCTCGCTCAAGGCCGCAACGTCGAAGGGGGGGGTGAACACCGCCACGATGTGCGCCGACTCATCGAGCAGGAACACGACCGCGGAATGGTCCATGGTGTAGTCACCGCCCGGAAGCTCCACCCGATTGACGGCCACGCCGAAGTTGGCCGCGAGCCCGGCGATGGTGCGGGGATCCCCCGTCAGTCCCTGGAACTGTGGATCGAAGGCATGCACATAGACCCCGAGTACCGGGGGGGTGTCACGCTGCGGATCGACGCTGATGAACAGCACGCGCAGCCCGGCAACCGCGGCGCGCCGCCGCACCTGCGCGAGCTTCTGCAGGGTCGTCGGGCACACATCCGGACAGTGCGTGAACCCAAAGAACACCAGCGTCGGGGCTCCCGCGAGATCCCGCCGCGTGAAGGGACGGCCGCTGCTATCCGTCAGCTCGAATTCGCTCACCGCCTTCGACTGCGGCAGCCAGGTACCGCTTGCCAGCTGCGGCGCTCCCCTGTCAAGTTCCCGGGCGAGCCAGAAGCCCGCCAGGCCGGCGCAAAGTGCGGCAACGAGCAGCAGCCAGCGGGCACGGAGCGAGATCATCGGCGAATTATTTCATACGCCTTCGCGCGCCGGGCACACTCGGCGCCATAGCGAGCGCCGTGCCGCGCTCACGGTGGGCAGGCTCATCGCGCGCGCCGCGGCGCGCCTCAATCGGGCGCGCGTGTTCTTCGGCCACGGTACCGACAATGCGCGCGATGAGGCGGCGGCGCTGGTGCTGCACGCACTCGGGCTGCCGGCCTGCGCAAGTGCCGCGCTCTACCGCCGCCGCGTGGACCGAGCGGGCGAGCGCCGCGTGCAGCAGCTCCTCACCCGGCGCGTGCACGAGCGCATACCGGCAGCGTATCTCACCGGCGTCACCTGGTTCGCCGGGGCGCGCATCGAGGTGGATCCGCGGGTTCTCATTCCGCGCTCCCCGCTCGCCGAGCTGATCGAGCGGCGCTTCGCTCCCTGGATCGCTCCGGCCCGCGTGCGGCGGGTGCTCGATGTCGGCACAGGCTCGGGCTGCATCGCGATTGCCTGCGCACGGCTGCTGCCACGCGCGCGCGTCGATGCCATCGACATCTCGGCGGATGCTCTCGCGGTGGCGCGCAGCAACGTGCGCCGGCATCGATTGGCGCACCGCGTGCGTCTGCTTCGCTCCGATCACTTCAGCGCTCTCGGCAAAGCGAGCTACGATATCATCGTCGCCAATCCGCCCTACGTCGGGGCACGCGAGCTGGCAGGTCTGCCGCCGGAATACCGGCATGAGCCGCGCCTGGCACTCGCGGCCGGCTCGTCCGGACTCGACTCGGTGCGCATCATCCTGGCGCAGGCGGCGCGCTACCTGCGGCCGCGGGGGCTGCTCATCGTCGAGGTGGGCAACACCGAGCGGGCTGTGCGCCGCGCGTGGCGGAAGCTGCCGTTCCTGTGGCTCGAATTCGAGCGCGGCGGCGGCGGGGTCTTCCTGCTCACGCGCGAGCAGCTGCAGGCACATTAACGGCCACACCAGAGCGCCATCCGCACGCACCAGCATGTCCGGCAATACCATCGGCAGACTTTTCAGCGTCACCACTTTCGGCGAGAGCCACGGCCCCGCCATGGGGTGCATCGTGGATGGCTGTCCACCGGGGCTGCCGCTCGGCGAGGCGGACCTGCAGCAGGACGTCGACCGCCGCCGTACCGGTACATCGCATTTCGTCAGCCAGCGCCGCGAGGCCGACCAGGTACGCATCCTGTCGGGGGTTTTCGAAGGCCACACGACCGGCACGCCGATCGGCCTCCTGATCGAGAACACCGACGCGCGCTCGCGCGACTACGAGCGCTTACGCGATCGTTTCCGCCCGGGGCACGCCGACTACACTTATCAGCAGAAGTATGGCGTGCGCGATCACCGTGGCGGTGGGCGCTCCTCGGCCCGCGAGACCGTCATGCGCACCGCCGCCGGTGCCATCGCGCGGCGCTATCTCGCGATACGGCTCGGCGTACGCATCTACGGTTACCTGAGCCAGGTCGGGTCGCTCGTGCTCGAGCCGGTGGACCCGGCCTTTGCCTACCAGAATGCATTCTTCTGTCCCGATCCGCAGCGCATCCAGGAGATCGAGGAGCTGATCTGGAAGGTGCGCGGCGAGGGCGACTCGATCGGTGCGCGGGTGAGTGTGGTCGCAACGGGCGTGCCACCGGGGCTCGGCGAGCCGGTATTCGACCGGCTCGACGCCGACATAGCGCACGCGCTCATGAGCATCAACGCGGTGAAGGCCGTGGAGATCGGCGCCGGAGTGCGCAGTGCCGCGCAGCGCGGCAGCGAGCATCGCGATGAGCTCACGCCGCAGGGTTTTCGCAGCAACCACGCCGGTGGGGTACTCGGCGGCATCTCCTCGGGGCAGGACGTGATCGCGCATCTCACCTTCAAACCAACCTCCAGCATCCAGGTGCCCGGCAGCACCATCGACCTGTCTGGGAACGCGGTTGAGATCGTGACGACGGGTCGGCACGATCCCTGCGTCGGTCTGCGCGCTACGCCGATTGCCGAGGCCATGCTGGCGATCGTGCTCATGGACCATTATTTGCGTCACCGCGCGCAGAACGCGGACGTGAAATCGACGACTCCCGACATCACGGCGCCGCGCAGCTGAGCGAGGCAACATCGGGAATGGAGTACGGCTCTATGGACAGGCAGTTTGCCGTTGCGGTCGTCGGTGCGACCGGGCTCGTCGGCGAGATGATGATCAATGTGCTCGAGGAGCGCGGCTTCCCGGTCGCGCAGCTGTACCCGCTCGCGAGCAACCGCTCTCTCGGCCGCAGCGTCAGCTTCCGCGGCCGCAGTTACCCGGTGTGTGAGCTCGAGGGGTTCGACTTCGCGCAGTGCCAGTTCGCGCTCTTCTCCGCCGGTGCTGCAGTCTCGCGCGAGCATGCGCCGCGCGCCGCGGCCGCGGGCTGTATCGTCATCGACAACACTTCGGCATTCCGCTACGAGGAGTCAGTTCCGCTCGTCGTGCCGGAGGTGAATTCGCAGGCACTCGAGACGGCGGGGCGCAACGCCATCATTGCCAATCCCAACTGCTCGACCATCCAACTCGTCGTGGCGCTCAAGCCGTTGCACGATGAGGCGCATCTCGAGCGCGTCGATGTCGCCACCTATCAGTCGGTCTCAGGTGCGGGCCGCGCCGCGGTCGAGGAGCTGGCACGACAGTCGATTGCGGTGCTGAGCGGCAAAGGACCTGCGGAGCCCGCCGATGGGGCGAAGCCGATCGCTTTCAACTGCGTGCCTCACATCGATGCCTTCCAGGAAAACGGCTACACACGTGAGGAGATGAAGATCGTGTGGGAGACGCGCAAGATCCTGGCTGAGCCGCGTCTGCGTGTGAACGCCACGGCGGTACGTGTGCCGGTCTTCTACGGGCATTCCGAGGCGGTGCACATCGAGACCGAGCGCCCATTATCGGCCGCCCGGGCGCGTGAACTGCTCGACAGTGCGCCCGGCATCACGGTGCTCGATGAGCGTCGGCCGGGGGGGTACCCCACGGCTACTACCGAGGCAGCGAACCGCGACACAGTTTATGTCGGGAGAATCCGTGAAGATCTCGCCCCTGACCGGGGACTTAACTTATGGATTGTCGCCGACAACGTACGCAAAGGTGCCGCCACGAACAGCGTGCAGATCGCGGAGGCTTTGGCCCGACGGGGTATTTAAGTTATATTGCCGCCGGGGTGCCAGGGGGGTCGCAGTGTATGACCCACCTCTTTGTTTTGATTAGATATTCCACCCAATTAATGCCTGCCGGGGTAACCTGATGATCGCCAAACGCTCCAGCCGGGCGCTGGCAATACTGCTGGCCCTGCCGTCCGCCGCGTTTGCCCTGGGTCTTGGGGACATTCGACTGCTGTCGGCGCTGAATGCGCCCCTCGAGGCCGAGATCGACCTGGTCGATGTGACGCCGGAAGAGATGAGTACCGTGCAGGCGCAACTTGCCTCGCGGGATACCTTTACCCGCTATGGCCTCGATTGGCCGTCGTATCTCGCGGGCGTTCAGGTGAAGACCATGCGCATGTCCGATGGGCGCGAGGTCATCAAGCTGAAGTCCAACGACGCGATCTCCGATCCGTTTGTGACGCTGCTCGTCGAAGTGAACTGGGCGCGCGGCAAGCTGGTGCGGGAATACACCATGCTGCTCGACCCGCCGGTGTTCACCCCGGGCCAGCCGCAGCTCGCGAGCGCTGCGGTCGCCGCTCCCGCGGCGGGCGCGGGCCCACGCGAAGGTTCCATCGCGCGCGCGGCGGAGACACCACCGCCGGCACCGGCGGCCGCCACCCAGGCGACCCCGCCACCGGTGCTCGCGACGCCTGTTGCGGCGCCTGCACCGTCGGCCGATGCGGCGCCCGCTGCGGCGCCCAGTGCGGCGGAGCCAGCCACAGCGGCTGCCGCCCAGACCGTGGCATCACGCTCCGACACGGGTTCGGCGCGAGCTGAGCCGGCGGGACCCACAGCCGAGGCCACCCCGTCAGCCGTCGACTCGAGCGCTTCTTCAGCCGCAGCGCAACCGGCAGAGCCTGCCGCAGCCCCTGCGGAACCTGTCAGCGCGGCAGCCTCGCCGGCGCGGGGCGCGAGCCCTGCGGACAACGACGGAACGCATACCGTGCGCCACGGCGAGACGCTTTCGCAGATCGCCGCGGGCGTCGCCGGCGAGAAAGTCACCGCCACGCACACGCGCAGCTGGATGCTCGCCATCTATCAAGCGAACCCGCGCGCCTTTCAGGGCAACATGAATGTGATGCATTCGGGCGCGGTGCTTCGCATCCCGGATGCTGAGACCGCCGCCGCGGTGTCACCGTCGGAGGCCACGAGCGAGATACGCCGTCAGTACGCAGCCTGGCGCGGCAGCCCGGCGGAATCGTCGGAACCCGCCGCCGCTGCTGCACAGCCTGGCCGGCTGAAGCTGGTCACCCCCTCCGAAAGCGCCACTGCGGGTGCGGCTCCCGCCGCATCAGCCGGCGAATCGGCCGCCTTGCAGGGTCGCGTGCGAGAGCTCGAAGGCCAGCTGGCCGAGCAGAAGCGGCTGCTGGAAATGAGGGATGCGGAGCTCGCGCGCATGCAGGCACAGCTGGCCGCGAAGCAACAGACTGCGGCCGCACCCCCGCCCGCTGCACCGGCGCCGGCGCCAACAGCCCCTGCTGAGCAACCGCCTGCCGCTCAGGCGGCGCCACCTGCGCCTGCGCCGCCGGCACCAAGCGCCGAAGAGAAACCACCGGAGGCGAGCGCGCCTCCGCCACCGCCGCCGGTCGTGGCGCACGCGCCCGCGGCGGCTCCAAAGCCGCAGGCACCCTCGGAGTCCGGAGGATCCTTCCTCGGAACGCTCTTCGGTTACTGGTGGGTACTGCTTCTTGCCGCCGTGGCGGCGGGCGCCGTTGCCGTGCTGCGTATCCTGCGGTCACGGCGCGCTTCGCAATTCGATGATTCCCTCGGCCGGCTCGCCGTCGCAGGCGCCGATGCCGAGATCGATCTGGGATTCGATGACGCCGCCCCCGCGCCTGCCGCTTCTGCGGCTCCGCCAGCCGGCGCCGCGCGCAACTTCGCGCCGTCCGAGGCGCCACTACGGGCGGCGAAGCCGTCACAGGCGCGTGATCCGGCGTTCGTCGTCGAGGAGACGGGCACGCACGAGCGTTCACGCCTGACTCCGACCGGCGCCCCTGCGGCGCCGACCGCGCGGCACGTCGCGACCGACGAGACGATCAGCAGCGAGACCGCCATCAATCTCGACCAGGGAGATCCTCTGGCCGAAGCCGATTTCCACATGGCGTACGGCCTGTATGACCAGGCTGCGGATCTGATTCGCATCGCGATTACGCGCGAGCCGAACCGGCGCGATCTGAAGTTGAAGCTCCTCGAGGTGTTCTTCGTATGGGGCAACAAGGACCAGTTCCTGCAGACCGCGCGTGAGCTCGCTGAGTCGCGCTCGGATGCAGCGCCCGGAGAATGGGAAAAGATCCTCATCATGGGTAAGCAGCTCGCGCCCGAGGATCCACTCTTCTCAGGCGCCGGGGCGGTAACTGGTGCTGCCGCTGGTGGTGTGGACCTCGACCTCGAGGGTGGCCAGAGCCGGGTCGACTTCGATCTGCTCGGCGAGCCCGTGCCGGGTGAGGCCGCGCAGTCTCTGGACCTCGACATCGGTACCGCCGTAGGCGATCGACACGAGGCGACGACCAGCGTCACCGATCGCAATGTGGCGCTCGGCGAGAACAGCTTCACGGCGACAACCGGAACGACGCGGCAGATGACCGCGCGCATTCGCCAGGGAGGCGCCGCGACGGAGATGGAAGGGCCAACCGTCGAACAGCCTGCGCTTCCCAGCGCGCATCAGCCGACCATCCGTCAGAAGGTCGAGACGGCGCTGCGCAAGGGGGTGTCCGAAGCCACCGCCGAGCTCGCGATCGATGATCTCGGGCTCGATATGAGTGCGGTCGATACCGTCGACCAGCCAGGTCCGGCGTCTGCCGCCGCTTCGACCCCGGATGGACCGACGCTCGTGGCCGGCCTCGATGATCATTCACGCAAGGTCATTGAGGACGCGCAGCGGCGCGCCTCTACCGAGGAGAACCCTATCGCCAACACCGGCGCGTGGAGCTTCGATCAGAACGAGCTCGAAGCGGCACTCACGCAGACGAGCGCGGCGCTTCCCGACCCCTCGGATACCTCGCGCCTCGCGGCGCTGCGCGGGCGCGGCGTCGACGTCGATCTGAGCGATTCCACAGCCACGCACGCCGCCACTGCCACCGACATCGACCTCGATGTCGGCGCGGCCACCGGCAGCCACGCCAACGGCGGACTCGACCTCGATGTCGGCACCGCTACCGTGCCGGATGCCGCATTCGCCGCCACTCAGCGCCTGGCTTCAGAGGACCTTGCGCTTCCGGACCTCGAGCCCGTGACCATGAGCGAAGTGGGCACGAAGCTCGACCTTGCACGGGCGTACATGGACATGGGTGACCCCGATGGCGCCCGTAACATCCTCGAAGAGGTGCTGAACGAAGGTTCGGCCGTGCAGAAGCAAGAGGCACAGCGGCTGATGGAGTCGCTCCCCTGATGCACCCGACGAAATTTCGCTTGGCGCGCGCGATTTACCACGCCGATTAGCCGCACGCGGAATTTCGCCGGGACCCCGCCAGTGTCCCCGCAGCCGGACCGGTCGGAAGCTCGGTCATGGTGAGAATCGCCGTCGGCATCGAGTACGAGGGCAGCGCCTACGCCGGCTGGCAGGTGCAGCCTTCGGTGCCGACCCTGCAAGGGGTGCTGGAGCGCGCGCTCGGGCGCGTTGCGGCCGAGCCGGTGAGTCTCACCTGCGCCGGACGCACTGATGCCGGGGTGCACGCCTCGGGTCAGGTGGCCCATTTCGATACGCACGCTGCACGCAGTCTGCGCGGCTGGGTGCTCGGCGCGAACAGTGAGCTGCCACGCGATGCCAGCATCGCGTGGGCACGGCCGGTGCCCGCCCACTTCCACGCCCGTTACTGCGCCGAGGCGCGCACCTACCGCTATCTGATCTCGAACCGCCTGGCGCGCCCGGCACTGCTCGCCGAGCGTGCCACCTGGATCCATCGGCCGCTCGATCAGGCGCGCATGAACGAGGCGGCGCAGTCGCTCTTGGGCGAGCACGACTTCAGTGCCTTTCGCGCCGCGGAGTGCCAGGCAAAGTCCCCTGTGCGGCGCATGGAGCGGCTGCAGGTCGAGCGCTTTGGGGAGTTCGTGGTGATCGAGGGTACGGCCAACGCCTTCCTGCATCACATGATGCGCAACGTAGCGGGCCTGCTGATTGCAATCGGCCGCGGCGATGCTCCGGTAGAGTTCGCACGCCAGGTGCTCCTCGGGCGCGACCGGACGTGCAATGCAGCTACCGCCCCTGCTGGGGGGCTCTACCTGCTGTCGGTGCGCTACCCGGCTGCCTTCTGCATACCCACACCTGCCCCTGCGGCGGTCTTTCCGGTCTGATCGGCTATCATCGCCCCCGGGCCGAGCGTTCCGTGACCGCCGAGCGAGCTGATGACCTGGTTCGACAAGATCATGCCTTCCCGCATCAAGACCGAGAGGCGCACCCGCTCGGTCCCGGAGGGCCTGTGGATCAAGTGTCCCGCCTGCGATGCGGTGCTGTACCGCGCAGAGCTCGAGCGCAATCTCTACGTGTGTCCGAAGTGCAGCCACCACATGCGCATCGGTGCGCGGGATCGGCTCGAGCACTTCCTCGATCCCGAGACGGGGGTCGAGATCGGTGCGTCGATCGGACCGGAGGACCCACTTAAGTTCCGCGACAGCAAACGCTACCGCGATCGCCTCGTCCAGGCTCAGAAGGCCACCAACGAGAAAGACGCGATGGTGGTGCTCGCCGGCACGCTGCATGCACTGCCGATCGTCGCGTGCGCGTTCGAGTTTCAGTTCCTCGGCGGCTCCATGGGCTCGGTGGTGGGCGAGCGCTTCAAGCGCGGCATCGACCACTGCATCGCCGAGCGGCGCCCACTCGTATGCTTTTCCGCAAGCGGCGGGGCACGCATGCAGGAGGCGTTGTATTCGCTGCTGCAGATGGCGAAGACGGCGGCGGCACTGTCGCGCCTGGCGCAGGCGCATCTGCCGTTCATCTCGGTGCTCACCGATCCGACCACGGGGGGCGTATCGGCGAGTCTCGCGCTGCTCGGGGACCTGAACCTCGCCGAGCCGCGCGCGCTCATCGGATTTGCCGGCCCGCGGGTCATCCAGCAGACCGTGCGCGAAACGCTCCCCGAGGGCTTCCAGCGCAGCGAGTTTCTTCTCGAGCACGGTGCGATCGACATGATCGTCGATCGTCGCGAGATGCGCGACAAGGTCGCCTCGCTCCTGCGGGTACTGCTGAAACTCCCGGCCGCCGCGGCCTGAGCGGCCGCCGCGCCGCTTGCATCCCATGCGCACGCTCGCCGAGTGGCTCACGCTGCAGGAGTCGGTGCATCCGCAGAGCATCGACCTGGGGCTCGAGCGCGTCACGCGCGTGGCGCATGAGCTCGGGGTCGCAGCACCCGCATTCCCGGTGTTCACGGTGGCGGGCACCAATGGCAAGGGATCGGTCGTCGCGCACCTGGAGGCACTGCTGAGGACACTCGGCGTGCACCCGGGCGTATTCACCTCGCCCCACCTCACGCGTTACAACGAGCGCATACGCCTCGGTGGCTGCGAGGTCGACGATGCGCAGCTGATCGCGGCGTTTGAGCGCATCGAAGCCGCGCGCGCGGCGACCACGCTCACCTTTTTCGAGTACAACACGCTCGCTGCGCTGCTCATCTTCACGCAGGCGCGCGTGGAGGTCGCAGTACTCGAAGTCGGGCTCGGCGGTCGTCTCGATGCCACCAATCTCGTCGACGCCGACGTGGCAGTGCTCGCCTCGGTAGGCTTCGATCACCGCGAGTGGCTCGGCGACACGCTCGAGCTCATCGGCACGGAGAAGGCCGGTATCTTCCGGGCGAATCGGCCCGCAGTGCTCGGCACGCCACAGATGCCCACCACCGTGTACCAGGCGATCCGGCAGCTGGCAGCCCAGCCGGTGGTGGCAGAGCGCGACTTCAGCTGGCGCATCCACCCCGGAGGCTGGGACTACGCGGGACTTGCGCTCTCGCTCGGTTCGCTGCCGCCATCGGCGCTCGCCGGCGCGATTCAGTACCGCAATGCCGCCACGGCCATCGCCGCGCTCGAAGCGCTGCGCGCCTTCAGCGCCGGCCGCCCTGGAGTTGCCCGCCTCAGCAGGCGCGTCGATGCGCTCGATGAGCGCGTGGTGGCTGCGGCACTCGGCCGCGTGCATCTCCCCGGCCGCTTCCAGGTGATCCCGGGCGCTGTGGAGTGGATCCTCGACATCGCCCACAACGAGCCCGCGGCGCGGGTGCTTGCGGCGCAGCTGGGCGAGCGCCCGCTGCCCAGTGCAGGCGCGCGCGGCGCGGGACGCACCTTCGCCGTGGTTGGCGTGCTTGCCGACAAGGACGTCGCCGGTATCGGCGGCGCGCTTGCGCCACTCATCGCGCATTGGATCCTGTGCACGCTGCCCGGTCCGCGCGGTCTCAGTGCTGCGCAGCTCGCGCAGCGCCTTGCGCTAGAGGGAGCCGCGGTCGAGCTCACCGCGTCCGTGGTCGAGGGCTGCGAACTGGCGCGCAGCGAGGCAAGGCCCGGCGATCGCGTCATCGTCTGCGGCTCGGTATACACCGTCGGGCCGGCGCTGCAGTGGCTTCGGATATACTAGCGAGCATGCGCCCAAGCCTGCAGCGCTGCGCTTGGCTTCTCGGGTTTTGCCCCCATTGTTGGTGGTCCAGGTGAAAGAACGGCTGACGGGCGCGATCATTCTCGTGGCCCTGATCGTGTTGTTGGTGCCTGAGCTGTTGACCGGGCCGGTCCGCTCGGCTCCGCGCTCCGCGGCCGTGGCGTCATCCATCGAGGAACCGCCATTACGCTCCTACACCATCACGCTTGCGGAGGAGCCGCGGGTGCGCGGCGCGAGCATGCACGGGGCGCCCGAGCAGCCGACACCGCTGCCGCCGGCGCCCGCGGCGGCCGTGAGCTCAGCTCCCGCTGCACCGAGCGCGGGTACGAGCGCGCCGGCACCGGCGAATGTGTCTGCGGCCGCGCCACCAGAGCATCGGCCGGCGGCACCACCGGCGGGTGCAGCATCGCCCGCGGGCGGCGCGGAAACCTCCGGTGCCTACATGGTGCAGCTCGGCGGCTTCGCGAGTCGCGCGAATGCCGAGCGCCTCGCCAAGCAGGTGCGCGGCCAGGGATTCACGGTGAGCGTGTCGCAGAGCAGCAGCGGGCACCTTTACCGGGTGCGCGTCGGCCCAGCACGCGATCGGGCAGCCGCCGGAGAGCTCGCGCAGCAGCTGCGAGCGCATGGCCACGGCGGCGGCACGATCGTGCCGAAGTAGCGTCAGGCGTACACGTGACGGGCTACTCAGGCAACGCCCGCAACGCTCTTGTACAATCCGCGCCGCGCGGAATGGCCGCGACGACCACCGGCTGCGATGAACGCCACAGACTACCTAGTGATCGCCGCCATCATCATCTCGGCAATCGTCGGCGCGGTACGCGGTTTCCTGCGCGAATCGATCGCGGTGGGTGCCTGGCTCATCGCACTGTTTCTCGCCTGGCACTTCTCCGATCTGATTGCACCGCACCTCGGTGGGCTGATGTCGGACTCGGAGGTGCGCCCATGGGCGGCGCGCATCATCATCGTCGTACTGGTGCTGCTGCTCGGCGCGGGCATCGGCGCGACGCTGAGCCACTTCGTGCGCCTGTCGATCTTCAGCGGCATGGACCGCCTGCTTGGTTTCGCCTTCGGGCTGCTGCGCGGATTCGTGCTGCTCGGCGTATTCGTGATACTCGGCCAGCTGCTGCGCCTGCAGGGCGAGCACTGGTGGCGGTACTCGCTGCTCATTCCCTATGGAGAATCGATCGCCAACGGCCTGCGTACGCTGGTCGGCGAAGAGCGCGTGCGTCACAGCAGCGAAGAACACAACGTGCACGCCTGATGTTCCTCGCGGAGGGCTGACAGCTCATGTGCGGCATCGTCGGCATCGTTGGCACCAGTGCCGTAAACCAGCGTCTCTACGATGCCCTCACGGTGTTGCAGCACCGCGGCCAGGATGCTGCCGGCATCACCACCTCCTCGGGCGAGGGCGAGCTGTGCGTGCGCAAGGGCAGCGGCCTGGTGCGCGATGTGTTTCAACAGCACCACATGCTCGAGCTCAAGGGTAACGTGGGCATCGGCCATGTGCGCTATCCGACCGCGGGTTGCGACAGTGCCAGCGAGGCGCAGCCCTTCTACGTCAACGCACCCTACGGCATATGTCTCGGCCACAACGGCAACCTCACCAACGCCGCCGAGCTCGCCGAGATCCTGATCCGCGAGGACCGGCGTCATCTGAATACCACCTCCGACTCGGAGGTGCTGCTGAACGTGTTCGCCTCGGAGTTGCAGCGCGTCGGCACCGTCCGCATCACACCGGCGGACGTGTTCGCAGCGCTCTCTGCGCTCTACCGTCGCTGCCGCGGCGGTTATGCGGTGGTGGCCATGATCATCGGCCATGGCATTCTCGGGTTCCGTGATCCGAACGGTATCCGGCCGCTGGTCCTCGGCGAGCGGCGCACCCCACGCGGTACCGAATGGATGCTCGCTTCCGAGAGCGTGGCGCTCGATGCACTCTCCTTCCGCATGGTGCGCGATGTAGCCCCCGGCGAGGCGGTGTTCATCGATGAGCAGGGGCGACTGCACACGCAGCAGTGCGTTGCAAGCACGCGGCACACACCCTGCATCTTCGAGTACGTTTATTTCGCGCGTCCGGACTCCAAGATCGACAACATTTCCGTCTACCGTGCGCGCATGCGCATGGGCGATCGCCTGGCAGACAAGATATTGCGCGAGCGCCCGCGGCACGACATCGATGTAGTCATTCCGATTCCGGACACGAGCCGCACCAGTGCGCAGCAGCTCGCCCAGCGGCTCGGGGTCAAGTACCGCGAGGGCTTCATCAAGAACCGCTACATCGGCCGCACCTTCATCATGCCGGGGCAGCAGGAGCGCGAGAAATCCGTGCGCCGCAAGTTGAATGCCATCGACCTGGAGTTTCGCGGCAAGCGGGTGCTGCTGGTCGATGACTCGATCGTGCGCGGCACCACCTCGGCGCAGATCATCGAGCTCGCCCGCGAAGCAGGCGCCGCCAAGGTCTACTTCGCCTCCGCCGCACCACCGGTGCGCTTTCCCAACGTCTATGGCATCGACATGCCGGCGACGAGTGAGCTGGTTGCAAGCGGGCGCTCGGTGGATGAGGTGGCGCAGATCATCGGCGCCGACTGGCTCATCTACCAGGACCTCGATGATCTGATTGCCGCGTGCAAGCACGAGGATGCACACATCGAGGAGTTCGATACGTCGTGCTTCTCGGGTGTGTATGTAACGGGTGATGTCACCCCGCAGTACCTCGAGCGGCTGCAGCTCGAGCGCTCGGACGCGGCGAAAATCGCCCGCCGTGACGGCCGGGGCAAGCTCAAGGTGGTGCGCTAAAACCACCCCAGAAAATCGCGCACACGGTGAGCCGTGGGTACACACCGACCGATAAGATGCGCAATTTTCCGGGGACCCCGGTGAAGAAGATGGATGATTTCCAGCCGCGCCGCAGACTGCTGCTGGAGATGTTTCGGACCGGCCTGGCTCGGGTGCACGGGCGCCGCTGCGTCGCGGCCGCACTCGGGGAGCCAGCGCCCGCGGCTCCCGTGTGGGTCGCGGCAGTCGGCAAGGCGGCGACCGCGATGGCACTCGGTGCGCACGACGCGCTCGGCCGGGCGATCGAGCGCACGCTGCTCATTACTCGCGAGCGTGAAGACCTGAGCGGCTTCCCCGCCGGCGCGGTGCCCGAGGTGTGGCTGGGCTCGCACCCGGTCCCCGATGAGCGCTCGCTGGCCGCGGGCGAACGTCTGCTCACCTGGGTGGATGAGCTCCCCGCGGCGGTGTGGCCGCTGTTCCTCATCTCCGGGGGTGCATCCAGCCTCGTGGAGGTTCCGGCGCAAGGCGCGACACTCGAGGATCTCGCGGCCCTCACGCGGGAGTCATTTTCCTCCGGTATGCCGATCGGCGAGCTCAACTCCCGGCGGGCAGCGCTCTCGCGCATCAAGGGCGGACGACTCGCGGCGCGTCTGGAGGGACGTACGGCCCGGGCGTTGTTCGTCTCGGACGTACCGCGTGACGACCCGCGCGTCATTGGCTCAGGGCTCATGGGTCCCCCTCCAGGGGGCGACCGGATCGAGCGGGTGGTGGTCGCGAGTGTCGATCATGCAGTGGCGGCAGTCGCCGCGCACGCAGCGCAACTCGGTCTCCTCGTGCACGCCTCGGGCCAGCGCTTTGCGGATGGCGCCGAGCGGCTCGCGGCCCGCTTCGCGCACGAGCTGCATCTCGGTGAGGCGCAGCTGCGCGTGTGGGGCGGGGAATCGACGGTGGAACTGCCGCCGCACCCCGGGCGTGGCGGACGCAATCAGCATCTGGCGCTCGCTGCGGCGCGGCTGATCGCCGGACGCGGCGAGCTGCTGCTGCTCGCTGCCGGCACGGATGGCAGCGATGGCGTCACCGATGACGCCGGAGCGCTGGTCGATGCCGATAGCTGCGCCCGCATGACTCTCGCGCAGCTCGATGCCGATGACTGCCTGGCGCAGGCAGACTCTGCGGCGGCTCTCGCCGCCAGCGGCGACCTCGTGCACACCGGTCCCACGGGGACCAATGTCGGAGACCTGGTGATCGGACTGAAGCTCTCGGCGCAGGATGCCGAGCCCGTGGCGCAGCACCGTGACGTGCGCGCGCCGCGCGTGTTGTAATTCAGCGCGTGCGCCTGCTGTTGATAGAAGAAGACGCGCACCGTTGTGCGCACATCCTGCAGCGGCTCGTCTCATGGCGGCCGAACGCGGAGATGGTCGTGCACCGGCCGGTGTCACAGGGGGCGCTGGCGCGCGAGTTCCTCGCGCAGGGCTTCGATGTGGTACTGCTGGCGGACGAGTGGCCGGGTGGCCGCGGCCTCACCTGGGCGCGCGAGCTTTCCGGGCGCGCGGGTTTTGCACCGATCGTTCTGTTGTGCCAGCAGAGCGATGCGAGCATTGCGCGCGAGGCCGGGGCGCTCGGTGCTTTCACCGTCAGCAGCGAGGACCTCGAGCGCGAGCGGTTTGCGCACGTGCTCGCCGCCGCCGAGCGGCGTCAGGCGCACGCGCGCGCGATCTGGCGCACCAGCCGAGCGGGACGCGAGACACAGCGCTTCGGCGATGCCTTCATCCGCGGATTCCGCCGCATCCGCCGCCTGTCCGCCGGCACGACGAGTGATCTCTACGTGGCCGAGAGCGAGCGTCTGGGCACACTCGTCGCGCTCAAGGTGGCACGGGACCGGCAGGATGAGCAGCAGCCGGTGGACGCCTTTCGCCGGTTCCTGCAGGAGTACGAGATTGCGCAACGCATCGCCAGTCCTGCGGTCGTGCGTCTGCACGATCTCGGGGTGAGCGATGAGCATGCCTGGCTCGTCATGGAGTATTTTGCGCTCGGGGATCTGCGCCGCCGCATGCGCAGCTCGCTCAGCCCGCGGCAGGCGCTGCGCTTTGCGGTGGCGATGGCGGAGGCACTCGCCGCCGTACATGCGGCCGGGGTGCTCCATCGCGATCTGAAGCCGGGAAACGTCATGCTGCGTGAGGATGGCACGGTCGCGCTCATCGATTTCGGACTCTCCAAGGATGCGGCGCTTGCGCTCGATGTCACGGACACCGGCATGATCTTCGGCACCCCGCACTACATGAGTCCGGAGCAGGGTCACGCAGAGGCACTCGATGCGCGCAGCGATCTCTACAGCCTCGGAGTGATCGTGTTCGAGATGCTGACGGGCGAGAAGCCGTATCGGGCCGAGAACCCGATGGCGATCGTCTATAAGCACCGCAAGGAACCGGTGCCGCAGCTGCCCCCGCAATTGGCGGCCGTGCAGCCGGTGCTCGAGCGGCTGATGGCAAAATCCCCGGCGGAGCGGTTCGCCGATGCCCAGCAGGCGCGCGCCGCGCTCACCGAGACGCTCAGCGCCTGGCTCGCACGCGGGCGCGAGTCGTGAGGGCGCACTTCGATGCGTGCACATCGATTCTGTGCGCGCCGACCCCCGCCGGGTGGGTGGAAGATGCACTCAGCCACTTGCCCGACCTGCTGCAGGACCACGCCAACTGTGAGAAGAAGGCAGCTTCCACCGCGCTCGCGCTGATGTTCGCCTATCCCGAGGATCGCGCGCTCGGTGCGGCGCTGTCGCGCCTGGCACGTGAGGAGCTGCGCCATTTCGAGCAGGTCATCCGCACCATGACGACACTCGGATTGCCGTTCGTGCGGCAGCGGCCTGGACGCTACGCGCAGCAGCTGCGGCGCGAGGTCGCCAGCAGCGATCCGGGCCGCAAGCTCGATCTGCTGCTCACGAGCGCGCTCATCGAGGCGCGCTCGGCGGAGCGTTTTACGCTGCTCGAGCCGCATCTCGCGCCACCGCTGGTGCGGCTGTACGCTGATCTCGGACGCGCGGAGGCACGTCATTTCCTGCTCTATCTCGGGTTCGCGCGCGCCACCGCGCCGCACACCTGGGAGTCCCGCCTGCAGGCGCTCGCCGCCCGGGAGGCGCAGCTCGCCACCGAGCCCGACGACACGCTGCGCTTCCACTCCGGTCCGCTACAACGCGCGCGTATCCAGGCGTGACTAACAGTTGGTTACAGGTGGTTGCGCAGCGCGGACCGCAGCGCGGCACCAATTACGCTGCCGGTTGTCTCTCGTGCGGGTATCCTCAGCTGTCAGAGGCACAATGAGCGAACGACCACACGTGTTGATTGTCGATGACGATCGCGAGATCCGCGGTCTGTTGGCGCAGTATCTGGAGAAGCACGAGTTTCGCACCACGACAGTGGCCGAGGGCAGGGAGATGCGGCGGGTGCTCGACCGCTCGCACGTCGATCTGCTGGTGCTCGATCTGATGCTGCCGGGCGAGGATGGACTGTCGCTGTGCCGCGAGCTGCGCAGTCGTTCGCAGCTGCCCATCATCATGCTGACGGCGCGCGGCGAGGACGTCGACCGTATCGTCGGTCTCGAGCTCGGCGCCGACGACTACGTCGCCAAGCCCTTCAACCCGCGGGAGCTGCTGGGCCGCATCAAGGCGGTGCTGCGCCGCTCGGCGCACGCGCCGCGCGATCCCAGTCCCGAAAGCGTGCGCGCCTTCACCTTCGGTGACTGGCGGCTGAACACCGTGACACGCACGCTGACCAATTCCGAGGGCCGCGAGCAGTCGCTGAGCGGTGCCGAGTATCGGCTGCTCGCCGTGCTGCTCGGCGCCGGTAACCGCGTGCTGACGCGGGCGCAACTCACCGAGCTGCTGCGTGGACGCGATGCGGACCCTTTCGACCGCAGTATCGACGTGCGCGTCAGCCGGCTGCGGCAGATCCTCGGCGATGACGCGCGCGCACCGCAGATCATCAAGACGGTGTACGGCGAGGGTTACGTGATCGGCGTGAGCGTCGCGACCGAGTAGCGCCGCGCAGCGCCTATGCGCCTCTCGCTATGGCCACAATCGCTGTTCGGCCGGCTGCTCGCAGCCTCGGTGGCGGCGGTGCTGTTCGCCCAGGCGGTAGCGCTGCTGCTGATTGCGCAGGAGCGCGAGCACTTCATGCTGCAGGGGAGCGTGCGCGAGTGGACCCGCCGCATCGCCGATGCGACGCTCATGCTCGCTCCGCTGGATGGTGCGCAGCGCGCGCAGGCGCTCACGCAGCTGTCGGAAACCCAGGCGCTGCGCCCGCCGCACATGCTGATACATCATCCACCAGGCGAGCCCGGTGGTCCGCGGCACGAGCTGGGGCGTGGCTTCCTGCGGCTGCCATTGCTGAGCGACTTCGAAAAAGCGCTGCGCGAGCAGCTGCGCGTGGCGCTTGGTCCCGGCTACGGGATAGAGATCGCGCCGACCGCCGACCCCACGTCCACGGCGGTCGTGCTGCCGGTGCCGTTCTACGAGGCACACGAGTTTTCCCTGCATCCCGCGAGTGCTCAGCGCTACGACGTGACGGTGCGCTTTACCGACGGCGATGCCGTCACCTACCGTGTGTTGCGCATGCCAGGTGGTGCGCCGCTGCCGCGCAACCTGTTTCTGAACCTGACTCTGCTCGTGCTGCTGCTGGTCATCGTGCTCTACCTGGCGGCACGCAACATCACACGGCCACTCTCGGATCTGGCGCACGCCGCCGACAGCGTCGGGCGCGACACGCATCCGGCGCCGCAGCTCGCCGAGCGCGGGGCACGCGAATTACGCGATGCGGCGCGCGCCTTCAATACCATGCAGGATCGGCTGCGCCGCTATCTCGACAGCCGCACGCGGGTGCTGGCCGCCATGTCGCACGATCTCAAGACTCCGCTCACCCGGCTGCGCCTGCAGGTGGAGGCGCTCGATAACCCGCCGATGCAGGCACGTATCGGCCGCGAGCTCGATGAGATGGAGAGCATGGTGCGCGAGGCGCTGTCGCTGTTTCGCGGTATGGACGATGGCGAGCCGCCAACTGAAATTGATGTCGATGAGCTGCTTGCGCAGATCGCCGAGGAGTTCGCCGACATGGGGGCGGCGGTGACGGTGAGCGGCAGGGCGCTGCGGCCCTTTACCGGCAAGCCGCAGGCGCTCAAGCGCTGTCTCACGAATCTCGTCGCCAACGCCGTGAAGTTCGGTACGCGCGCCGAGATTCACATCGAGGATGGTGCGGACCTGATTGTCCGCGTGCGCGACCACGGACCTGGCATCCCGGAGGAGGAGCTCGAGCGGGTGTTCGAGCCCTTTTACCGGCTCGAGTCCTCGCGCAATCGCGACAGCGGCGGCACGGGACTCGGCCTCTCCATCGCTCGGGACATTGCGCAGTCACACGGCGGATCCTTGCGGCTCGCCAATGCGGTGGGTGGCGGACTCGAGGCCACGCTGCGCCTGCCGCGGCGGCGCTGATGTGGAGGCCGAGGGCCCGGGATAGCGTGCACACGACTTATCGCGGCAGGCGCTCGACTTAACGAAAACACCCCTCACAGTCCCTCACGATTGTTCACGGCTGCGGGCCGTCGCCGCCCGTTAGGGTTGGTACCAGACGCGGACCCCCGTATTCCCCGCGAGGAGATGTTCATGAAGGCCACCGTTTTGACGCTCGCTCTGCTGTGCGCGGGCGCGGCGTACGCTCAGGCTCCGGCGGCTTCGGCCGCACCGGGAGCGGAGTCGGCGCGACACATGGATGATCTGGCTACGCTGCTCGATCTGACCGAGGCTCAGAAAGCGCAGGTACAGAGCGTTCTCGAGCAGCAGCACGCGAAGATGAAGCAGAGCTTCGAGCAGGCAAAGGCCTCGGGCACGCGTCCCGACTGGCAGCAGATGAAAGCGCTGCACGAGCAGGCGCAGCAGGAGACGCTGCAGAAGCTCGCGCCGGTGCTCTCGGCGACGCAGCTGAAGAAGTTCCAGATCATCCAGCAGCACATGATGCACGCCCACATGGGACATCACATGGCCCCTGGCCCGGCGGGCGCTACCTCTTCCGCGCCGCCACCGGCACAGAACTGATCCGTCGGCGCACACGGTCGCGGTCAGCGTGCGTGTAGTCTCGCCCGCAGAAGACCCCCTCTGCCGGCGAGACGCTCGAGTTGCGCGTTACCCCTGCCGGGATACCTTTAAGCCGCGATTAACGTTCGCAGTCGGCGCCGCGCAGTCAGTGACGCGGCAGAGTGCGCAGCTCGTAACGGCCGTGCTCGTAACGCAGGAAGCTGCCCTGCTCGTACCAGGCGCCCAGCACGATGCGCTGCGCCGGCTGGCCGTCGACCTGCAGCTCGTGCACGCCGGGCCGGTGGGTATGGCCGTGCACGATGCGCCGCACACGAGCCGCACGGAAGGCGGCGGTCACCGCCACATCGTTGACGTCCATGATATTCGGGACGGTGCGCGCGGTATGGCGGCGGCTGCCCGCGCGGGCCTCATCGGCAAGCAGCTCGCGATGCGAGCGCGGCAGTGCAAGAAAGCGCTGCTGCCAGCTGCGAGCGCGCACGATGCTGCGCAGCTCCTGGTAGGGACGATCGTCCGTGCATAGCGCATCACCGTGCGTGAGCAGCACGCGCTCATGGTCGAGCTCCGCGATCACAGGGTCGGGAAGCAGGCGGCAGCCGCTGCGTTCGCAGAAACCTGCGCCGAGCAGGAAGTCACGGTTGCCGTGGAGCGCGAAACAGGCGACTCCGCCGGCAGTGAGCTCACGCAGCGCCCGGCACACCCGCTCGTTGCCCGGTTCCTCATCATCGTCCCCGACCCAGGCCTCGAAGAGATCGCCGAGGATGTAGAGCGACTCGGCCGCCGCTGCCTGCTCACGCAGGAAACTCAGGAACTGCTCGGTGGCAGCCTCGGCGCCGGCGCCGAGGTGCACGTCCGAGACGAACAGCCGCGCCATCGATTCACTTAGGCGACAGGATGGTGTTCGGCGCGGCCGGAGTGACCGGAGTTACCGGCGCTGGAGCGGCCACCTGGCCGGAGATGATCTCCATCTTCTCGATTACGACGGGTTTGAGCGGCGAATCGCTCTTGAAGGGCCCCGCCGCGCCGGTGGGCGTCTCCCCGATGTGCTCGATCACGTCCATTCCCTGCACCACGCGGCCGAAGACGGTGTAACCCCAGCGGGTCGATACCGGATCGAGATCAGGATTGTCGACGAGATTCACGTAAAATTGCGCGTTGCCCGAATGGGGTGACTCACCACGCGCGAGTCCAACGGTGCCGCGTTTGTTCTGCAGCCCGTTGCCGGACTCGTTGAAGACAGGATCATGAGTCGGCTTCAATTGCTGGGTGGTGGCGTCATGCCCGCCGCCCTGGATCACGAAATTTGCGATGACGCGGTGAAACAGGGTGTTGGTATAGAAGCCCTCGCGCACGTAACGCAGGAAGTTCGCGGCGGTAAGCGGGGCGCGATCGTTGCGCACCTCGATGACGAATTCGCCCATGCTGGTGGTCACCCGCACCTGCGTGGTGGGCTCGGCGGCGCGGCACGCCGCGGACAGCAGCAGCGAACTGAGCAGCACTCCGGCGAGTAACCCGATCCGCTGGCGGCGCTTGATGAGCATCGATCCTCCACTTGACCATAGGAAAATGCGGCACGCGAGTGCCGGCGGCAAATTCTATAGCAGCCGGCGCGCTGCGGGCGCTTTGTTGAGATTCGTGACTTTCCCGTAACATGGCGTTATGAGCACGAGCGCCAGCGCGCCACCGCAGCAGGGCGCGCCAGTGATCACCCGCTTCGCCCCGAGCCCGACCGGCGAGCTGCATCTGGGAAATGCGCGCACGGCGCTCTTCAACCAGCTGCTTGCGCGGCACGCTGGCGGGCGTTTCCTGCTGCGCGTAGAGGATACCGACCGCGAGCGCAGTCACGAGGCGCACACGCACGCACTGCTGGCCGATCTGGCCTGGCTCGGCATCGAATGGGACGCAGGACCGGACCGCGAGGACGCCCGTGGGCCGTATCGCCAGTCCCAGCGCGGTGCGCTGTACGCGCAGGAGCTGGCCGCGCTCGAGCGCGCCGGCGCCGTCTATCCGTGCTTCTGCACGCCGCTCGAGCTTTCACTTGCCCGCCGCAGCCAGCTCGCCGCCGGTCGGCCACCACGTTATGCGGGTACCTGCCGGGATCTGCCGCCGGCCGAGCGCGCGCGGCGCATCGCTGCGGGGGTCGCCGCCACGCTGCGCTTCCGCGTGCCGCGCGCTGAGCGCGTCGAATTCCTCGATCTGGTGCACGGCCCACAGAGCTTCGCGAGCGATGACATCGGCGACTTCGTCGTGCGGCGCGCCGATGGCACGGCTGCGTTCTTCTTCTCGAACGCGGTGGACGATGCACATATGGGGGTCACGCTGGTGCTGCGCGGTGAGGACCACCTCACCAACACCCCGCGGCAGCTGCTGATCCTCGCGGCACTCGGGCATGCCCCGCCCCATTATGGACACGTGGCGCTGCTCGTCGGTGCGGACGGGGCACCCCTTTCCAAGCGCCACGGCGCGGTGAGCGTGCGCGAGTATCGCGAGCGCGGCTACCTGCCCGAAGCCATCGTCAATCTCCTGTTCCGGCTCGGCCACTCCACCGCTCTCCATGGCCTTCTCAGCCTGGAGGAAATGGTGCACGCCTTCGATCCGGCCCACCTCGGGCGCTCCCCAGCACGCTTCGATGAGCAGCAACTCGATGCGTGGCAGAAGGAGGCCGCACAGCGGCTCGCCCCGGCTGCGGCGCGCAAATGGCTCGCCTCCGTGCTGCCCGCCGGGCTCGATGAGGACTCGGCCACCGCGTTCACTGCGGCGCTGTTGCCGAATGTGCGGCTGCCCGAGGATGCGCGTCCGTGGGTCGACATCGTCTTCGGCGGTCCGCCGGAGCTCGAGCCCGCTCAGGCGGAGGTGGTGCGCGCGGCGGGCCCCGGCTACTTCTCCGCGGCCGCCGCGGCTGCCGCGCGCGCCGGCAGCGATCTGTCCGCGATAGCCGGCGCGGTGCGCGCTGCCACGGGGCGCAAGGGAGCGGACCTCTACATGCCGCTGCGCGTGGCGCTCACCGGTCGCGCCCACGGACCGGAGCTGGCGACGCTGCTGAAGGTGATGCCGGCCGGCAAGGCGCGCGAGCGGCTGGCGCGCTTCGCATGATCCGTATTCACAATTCGCTCGGCGGAGAGAAACAGGAGCTCACGCCGATCCAGCCCGGTGTGCTGCGCATGTACGTCTGTGGACTCACGGTGTACGACTACGTGCACATCGGGCACGCACGCATGCTGCTAGTGTTCGACATGGTGAGCCGTTACCTGCGCCACCGTGGCTACCAGCTCACCTACGTACGCAACATCACCGACATCGACGACAAGATCATTCGTCGCGCTGCCGAGAATCAGGAGCCCGTCGAGGCGCTCACCCAGCGCTTCATCGACGCGATGAACGAGGATTGCGAACGCCTCGGAATCCTGCGGCCCGATCACGAGCCGCGCGCGACGCACTATCTGCCGCAGATCATCGCCTTGATCGAGCAGCTGCTCGTCAAGGGTTACGCCTACCGGGGCCTGAACGGCGATGTGCTCTATGCGGTGGCCCGCTTCCCCGGCTACGGCAAGCTCTCGGGAAAGCGTCTCGGGGACCTGCGGGCCGGAGCACGCGTGGAAGTGGATGAGGCCAAGCGCGATCCGCTCGATTTCGTGCTGTGGAAGCATGCCAAGAGCGGCGAACCTGCCTGGCCTTCACCCTGGGGTCCGGGAAGACCCGGCTGGCACATCGAGTGCTCGGCCATGTCGATGGCGCTGCTCGGCACGCATTTCGACCTGCACGGCGGAGGTCTCGATCTGAAATTCCCCCACCACGAAAACGAGATCGCGCAGTCGTGCGCCGCGAGCGAACACGGCTTCGTGAATCTGTGGATGCACAACGGCTTCGTCAATATCGACGACGAGAAGATGTCGAAATCGCTTGGTAACTTCTTCACGTTGCGCGAAGTGCTGCCGCGCCTGCGGCACCCCGAGGTGCTGCGTTATTTCATGTTCGCCAGCCACTACCGCGGCCCGATCAACTATTCGCTCGAGCAGCTCGACCAGGCGGACGCTGCGCTCGGACGGCTCTACACCGCGCTGCGCGATCTGCCGCTCGTTGCACCGGCACTGAGCGGTCACAACGAGCGCTTTCTCGCGAGCATGGATGATGATTTCAATACACCGGAAGCGCTTGCGGTGCTGCAGACGCTCGCGCGCGAGGTGAATTCCGCGAAGGCCTCGGGCGCCCATCAGCGTGCCGCGGCACTCGGCGCGGAGCTCGGTGCGCTTGGCAAGGTGCTCGGACTTTTTTCCATCTCCGCGGACCAGTGGTTTCGTCTCGCGAGACCGCTCATAGCGCACGAGGCGCCTGACTCGACCGGGAAGAGCAGCGCCTCCGGGGAGGCACCACCTGTTGGGACACCTGCCTGGATCGATGATGCACAGGTCGAGGCGCGCATTGCCGCGCGGGCAGCCGCCCGGCGCGCGAAGGACTGGGCCGAGTCGGACCGCATCCGCGCTGAGCTCGCCGCGGCCGGGGTCGTGCTCGAGGACAAGCCCGGAGGCAAGACCGCCTGGCGCCGGGCCTGATGGGCTTTGCAGAAGCGCGAGTGCAACGGCCGGATTGAGCCGTTGGGGCCCCCAGTCAGCCGAGCCCCACGCCAGCCTGTCTGGCTGGAAGCTGTTACGATTACGGTTCGCTCGAGCTCCGGTCGGGGCATGGCGCAGTCTGGTAGCGCATCTGCTTTGGGAGCAGAGGGTCGGGGGTTCAAATCCCTCTGCCCCGACCAATAAAAACAAATACTTATGTCCAAAGCGGCGTAGTGAGCTTCCGTGGGGGTACACCCAGGGGTACACATTCAACGTCCACGGGCTCATTTTCGGGCTGCCTGAGTCCTCAATGAGCTCTATCGATCTTGTGGCTCGCCTACGCGCCACTGCAGACGCACTCGCTGCGTCTCGCGCCGAGACTGAGCGGCTCCGCGAATGCGTCTACCAACTCGAGGCAATTGCCCGCCTGAACGGCGAGACGATCCGAGGTATGCAGCGGGCCGCCGCCCAGATCGAACGTGCCCAGTGTCTCGACGAAGAGCTGCCCTCAATGCCGCCTCGACCGGCGTCCTGATCTTTGAATCACCTCGATCTGTCGCCCATGCCGGTCGATGGTGTGGTGTAGCTCGTCAACGTCGCCATGCTCAAGCATATGGGCAAGTACCTTCAGGACACTACGCGCACCGTTGTAGAACGCATCTTGTGCCAATAGCAGCTCCTGCTTAGCCGCACCGTCATCGATCAGAATCTTTTTGTACATCGTCCAAAGGCGGCGAATTAGTAGCGTTGTCATGCGTTGCACCCCTGGGCGCATACAGTAGGCGTACTGCGCGAGAACTGCATGGACGCGCCCGCAGTCAGTTCGCACCATTCTCCCGTGCGGGTGCTGCCTCACATCAAGCGACTCGATGATTGCTTCGGCGACTTCCTCGTGCGCGTGGTTTGTGCGTGCGGCGCTTGCCGTGAGATTCAGCCGCAAGTGCTCGCTCACCTGATCGACTGGAACATAGCCAAGACCTCAGCCAGCTGTTCCTGCGTGAGGTGCTCGCAAACACGTAGGAACTCAATGAGGACCGCCCGAGCCTCGGGACTATCTGTCAGCAGCAGCAG
>DATJFM010000065.1:0-5183 GCA_035495655.1 Steroidobacteraceae bacterium | reverse complement strand
TAGTCGCAGACGCACACTGCTGCGCAGCGGCCGACTGGCGCATACAGCTGCTTGAATGCATCATATGCCCGCGCAAAAGGACAGGGGGATCCATGCATCGAATCGCCGCCGCCCTGATGATCATGGCGGCTCCGGGGGCATTCGCTTACACAGCAGCGGAGCTCGCCGCCAAGAATGTCGCCGCCAAAGGCGGCATCGACAAGATCAATGCCATCCAGTCGCTGCGCACGTCCGGCAAGCTGCTGCTGAATGGCGGCACGATCGAGGTCGGCTACACCATGCTGGTGGCACGGCCGAACTCGATCCGCTACGAGGTGCAGCTCCAGGGTCTCACACGCGTCCAGGCCTACGATGGTTCGGAGGCCTGGCAGATCAATCCCTTCCAGGGACGCAAGGACCCCGAGAAGCTCTCCGCCGACGATGCCAAGGGGCTCGCCGAGGACGCGGCCGATTTCGCCGGCAGCCTGGTCGATTATCAGGCGAAGGGTTACAAGCTCGACTACCTGGGAACCGAAGATATCGATGGAACCGAGGCGCACAAGCTGCGGGTCACGCGGCCCAATGGCGATGTGGCCTACGTCTATCTCGATCCCGACTATTTCCTCGAGATCCGCACCGTGAGCCGCCGTATCGAGCACGGCATCCCCAACGAGACCATCACCGAGTACGGTGACTACGAGAAGGTGGACGGCGTCTATCTGCCCTTCGCCCTGGAATCCTACGAGAAAGGCTCGACCGATCATCAGAAGGTGCAGATCGAGAAGGCGCAAGCCAACGTAGCGCCGGACAAGGGCGTGTTTGCATTTCCGGCGGCGCGGACGACGCCTGCCCCCGCCAAGTAACTCAGGAGCAACTCGATGCGCGTCAATCCCGCACTCCCTGTGTGTGCGCTGCTGTCCGGCTATCTCGGTGCCGCGCTGGCGCAGACTCCGGGAGCCTCCATCGATTCGGGTACGATTTCCGGTCTCGGCGCCCGCAACATCGGCTCTGCGGCGATGAGCGGACGTATCTCGGCGCTTGCGGGCTACCGCGACACGAGCGGCAAGGTGGTGCTATTCGTCGGCGCGGCCAGCGGCGGGGTATGGAAGTCGACCGACAGCGCCACGACCTTCAAACCCGTCTTCGATGATCAGCCGGTGCAGTCGATCGGCGCGATCGCGCTCGACCCGGGCAACCAGAAGAACGTCTGGGTGGGGACTGGCGAAGCCTGGACACGCAACAGCGTCTCGGTCGGCAATGGTATTTACAAATCGAGTGACGGCGGCGAAACCTGGACCTTCACGGGATTGCCGGATTCCGAGCGCATCGCGCGCATCGTCGTCGATCCGCGCTCATCGGATACGGTCTATGCCTGCGTAGCGGGAAAGCTCTGGAGCGATTCGGCCGAGCGCGGACTCTATAAGACCACAGACGGCGGCAAGAGCTGGCAACTCATCCTCAAGGGCGCGAATCTCTCCACGGGTTGCGCGAGCGTAGCGATGCAGCCGGGTAGTCCGAATGTGTTGTTCGCTGCGCTGTGGGATTTCCGCCGCAAAGGCTGGACGTTCCGCTCCGGCGGTGATGGACCGAATGCCCCATCGGGCAGCGGACTCTACCGCAGCGCCGACGGCGGACGGACCTGGACCGAGCTGGTGCCCGGGGACCGGACCGGGCTCCCGCCGAAGCCGTATGGGCGCATTGCCCTCGCCTTCGCGCCGAGCCATCCGCAGACGCTCTACGCCTTCATCGAGTCGACCGACTCGGGGCTGCTCATCTCTCACGATGGCGGCGCACGCTGGGAACGCGGCGACAAGAGTCAATGGATGGTGTGGCGGCCGTTCTACTTCGCCAATCTCATCGTCGATCCGAAGGATCCCCGGCGCGTCTTCAAGACCGACGGCGCCCTGATCCTGAGCGAGGACGGTGGCAAGAGCTTCACCACCGTCGGTGGATTCAAGGGTGCGCACGGCGACGTACACGACGTGTTCGTCGATCCGGGCGACTCGCAACACGTGTTCGCCGCCGATGACGGCGGCCTGTGGATCTCGTACGACGGCGCCAACAAGTGGTGGAAGACTGACAACCTGCCGGTGTCGCAGTTCTACCATGTCAGTGTCGATGAAGCCGACCCCTACCACGTCTACGGCGGCCTGCAGGACAACAGCGCCTGGGTCGGCGACTCGGCCTATCCGGGCGGAATCACCAGCTCCCGGTGGGAGAACATGATCAACGGGGACGGCTTCTTCATGTATCCCGATCCGACCGACCCCAATTACGTGTATGGCGAGTCTCAGGGCGGCAACATCGGCCGTGTCAACATGCACACGCACGAGACGCGCGACATCCAGCCTCGGCTCGGTGCCGAAGAGCTCAAGCGCTATACCAAGCTGCGCTTCAACTGGAACACCCCGGTCGCGCTCTCACCGCACGACCCGGCAACGCTTTATATCGGTGCGCAGTTCCTGTTCCGCTCGCGCGACCACGGGCAGAGCTGGGACCGCATCTCGCCCGACCTGACGACCAACGATCCGCAGAAACAGAAGCAGGAGCAATCCGGCGGCGTCACGGTCGACAACTCGGTCGCCGAGATGCACACCACCGTCTTCTCCATCAGCGAGTCGCCGGTGACGGCCGGGCTCATCTGGGTCGGCACCGACGATGGCAACCTGCAACTCACCCGCGACGGTGGCCAACATTGGGACAATCTCATCGCCAATGTGCACGGGCTGCCGAAGAACAGCTGGGTGAACTGGGTGCAGGCGAGCAGATTCGCCGCCGGTACAGCGTACGTGGCGTTCGACCGCCACACCTTCGGCGACCTGTCACCTTATCTCTACGTGACCACCGATTACGGCAAGACCTGGGCGGCGCTGGTGAGTCCCCAGGACCCCAAGGGCGTGCGCGGTTATGCGCACGTCATCAAGGAGGATACGGTCGATACCCAGCTGCTCTTTCTCGGCACCGAGTTCGGACTGTGGATCTCGCTCGATGGCGGCGCACACTGGGCACAGTTCAAGGGCGGCCATTTCCCCGCCGTGGCGGTACGCGATCTGGCGGTTCAGCCGCGCGACAACGATCTGGTACTCGCCACCCACGGCCGCGGCATCTGGATCGTCGATGACATCACCCCGCTGCGGCACCTGACACCGGAGCTCGCCGCGCAGGACGCAGCCTTCATCAATGCCCGGCCAGTGCAGCAACGCATCGAGGCGAACGGCGGTTGGCCGAATGGCGCGGCGGCCTTCGTCGGAGAAAACCCCAAGGACGGTGCCGTGATCACCTACTACCAGCGCACACGGCAGTTATTCGGCAAGCTGCGCATCGAGGTGCTGGACTCGAGCGGCGCCGTGATCGATGAGTTGCCCGCGAGCACGCGCCGCGGGCTGAACCGGGTTCTCTGGACGATGCACCGCCGCGCCCCGCACGTGCCACCGGCGGTGCAGGTCGCCCAGGCCGGAACGACCGGCCCGCGCGTCCCTCCAGGGAGCTACACCGCGCGCATGGAGAAAGACGGCAAGAGCTACACGATGCCGCTCACCGTCGGTCTGGACCGGCGTGTCAGCTGGACGGTTACCGACCGGGCAGCCCAGTACGACGCCGCCATGAAGGTATACACGCTGTTCAATGACGAATCGGTGCTGTTCGGCCGCATCGCGGGTCTACGCGAGCAGGTCGCCGCCTCTGCCAAGGGACGCGCGCCGGCTGATCCGTTGCAGCGCCGTCTTGCCGATTTCGATGGCAAACTCGATGCACTGCGCAAGCGTATCGTCGCGACCACCGAGGGCGGCGCAATCACAGGCGAAGAGCGCTTGCGTGAGCACACGGATCAGCTCTACGGTGCCATCATCTCCTGGGACGGTCCGCCGGCACGCTACCAGCTCGATAACATCGCAGCGCTGCGCGGCGAGCTCAGCGATGTCTCCGCTCACTTCGACGAGCTCACCACGAGCCAGATGCCCGCGCTCAACAAGGCACTGAGCGGGGCGGGAGCCAGGGCGCTCGAGGTGCCGCCCGCGAGCGCGTTCGAGCGCGAGGATGCCCCGGGTTCTGACGGCGGCACGGTGGCCGGCAGCCGCCTGGACCCCGACAGCCGCGGCCCGGTGGAGTTGCCAAGAGACCTGCGACTCTGGCATTGAGGCGGAGCAAACCCATGGCTTTCTCACTCTACGACGCCACGATCCCCTCCTACCGGCAGACGCTCGGGGCGGTAGCGGGTCTGCTTGCCACTGCCGAGGCTCACTGCGCGCAGCAGCAGATCCCGCCGCAGGACATCATCGATGCCCGGCTCGCGGAGGACATGCTGCCCTTCGCCTATCAGGTGAAATCGACCGCCGTGCATTCGCTGGGCTCGATCGAGGGCGTGCGCCGCGGGGTGTTCTCTCCGGACATGACCCCTCCTCCGCAGACCTTCGCAGCACTCGCGGCCCGCATAGCTGAGACACTGAAGGCGCTCGAGACCATTCAGCCTGCCGAGGTCGAGAGCTTCATGGGGCGCAACATGCGCTTCGAGTTCCGTGAGCACCGCCTGGAGTTCACCGCCGAGAATTTCCTGCTGTCGTTCTCGCTGCCGAACTTCTACTTCCACGCGAGCACCGCGTACGACATCCTGCGCTGGCGCGGCGTGCGCATCGGCAAGCGCGATTTCATGGGCCGGCTGCGACTGAAGGCATGACCGCTATGGCCAACAGACTCGCTCTGGCCTGCGCCGCATGCCTCGCGTATGCGAGCGCAGGCGATGGCGCCGCGCCGCAGAGTGTGGCGCCCACCGCGGACTTCGTGCGCCTGACACCCGAGCAGATCCACTGGCAGGACATGCCCGGCGGCCACGGCGCGCAGCTCGCGACCATCGCCGGTGACCCAGCCGGCAACGGACTGTACGTGCAGCGGGTCAGATTTCCACCCCATGTGATGGACCGGCCGCATTGGCATCCGCACGACCGCCACGTCACCGTGATTCAGGGCACCTGGTTTACCGGAACCGGCAGCACCTTCGATCCCAGGAAAGCCGTGCCGCTCACGGCGGGCAGCTACATGCTCCACCCCGCCCATGCGCTGCACTGGGACGGCTCCAACAGCAACGAGGAAGTCATCGTCCAGGTGGTCGGCATCGGGCCGGCTGACACGGTGCAGGCCGACCCGACGCAGCCGTTCTGGATACAACTGCCGCCGTGAGCGCCGCGCGGGGCGCGGCGGGCAGCACAGCC
>DATJFM010000064.1:0-21585 GCA_035495655.1 Steroidobacteraceae bacterium | reverse complement strand
TGGCCCACGATGGCTTCCTTGCGCAGCGAGGGGTACACCGAAAGCAGCGCGCTGATGAGGCCAGCGAGCGCGTAATACTGCGCATCGGCGTAAGGCGTCTCGTCCGTGCCTTCGAGCTCGACACCGATCGAGAAGTCGTTGCAGCCGGCGCGCCCGCACCACGCGGACTGCCCCGCATGCCAGGCGCGTGCGTCGAAAGGCACGTACTGCACGATCTGGCCGTCGCGGCGGATGAGTGCATGCGCCGATACACGCTGCGCGGCGATCGCCCGAAAATAGGGATGCCCATCTGCGGGCAGCGTCCCGGTGAACAGCCGATCGATCCACGGGCCGCCGAACTCCCCCGGCGGCAGGCTGATCCCGTGCACCACGAGTAGCTCCGGCACGCAGCCCGACGGTCGGTCATCGAAATGGGGCGAGAGCACTTGGCGGGCCCCGCCGATGAGTCCCGTCGCGCGGTCGATGTGCAGCGGCCGAGGCCTCGGAGCGCCTTTGCTCATCGTGGAATCGTAGCAATTCCCCATGTTCCGGGTACGAATGGGGTATTCACTCAGAGCTTGTCGCGGATATAAATATGTTGATATGCCGCGGTATCAACATGCTGATACACCCGCCGAGCTCACCCCCGAGGACCTCGACCGACTCATCAGTGCGGTCAAGAACCTCGGCCGCCATGGGATCGACGAGCGCCTGTGGGTGTTCGGCATGAGTGCGGTGCAGTGCCAGGCGCTGCAGCTGATCAGGGACTACCCGGGTCTCTCGCAGCGGCACCTCGCGAGGCTCATGGGTCAGTCCGAGCAGGCGTTCGGCACACTGCTGGCGAGGCTACTCACCGGGGGCTACCTCGTGCGTCGACGAGCGCGGGGCCGGGCTGTGACTCACGAGCTGACTGCGCATGGCAGGGTCATGCTGCACGCGGCAAAGGAAATTGGAGAGGAGGTCCTGGCGCTGCTCTTCGTGTCACTCACTGGCAGAGAGCGGCGATTCCTCCGCCTCTTGCTCCAGAAGGTGCTCGACGCACGCTGGCGGCTGCGGTTGCTGCCATCGCCCGAAAGCTCGTGATAAAAGGACCGCTCATGAGCCAGGCAAATGCAGAGTATGCGGCGCGCGATCTCGCGCACGTGTGGCATCCATGCACGCAGATGAAAGACCACGAGAGCCTGCCGCCCATCCCGATCCGGCGCGGCACGGGAGCCTGGCTCGAGGACTATGACGGGCGGCGCTACCTCGACGCCATCAGCTCCTGGTGGGTGAACATCTTCGGCCACGCCAATCCACGCATCAACGCGGCCGTGCGTGCCCAGCTCGAGAGCCTCGAGCACGTGATCCTCGCAGGCTTCACTCACGAGCCGGTCATTGCGTTGTCAGAGTCCCTGACGGCCCTCGCACCGCCGGGCCTCACTCGTTGCTTCTACGCCGACAACGGCTCATCGGCCATCGAGGTGGCGGTGAAGATGAGCTTTCACTACTGGCGCAACACCGGTCACCCGGCCAAGCGCCGCTTCATCACGCTCGCCAACAGCTATCACGGCGAGACCCTCGGCGCGCTCGCGGTCGGCAACGTCGAGCTCTACAAGGAGATCTACCGACCGCTGCTCATGGATGTGATCACTGCGCCCTCGCCCGATTGCTACGAGCGCGACCCCGGGGACAGCTGGGCCGAGCACTCGCGCCGGCGCTTTGCCGACATGCAAGCGTTGCTCGCACGGCACGCACACGAAACCTGTGCGGTGATCGTGGAACCGCTGGTCCAGTGTGCCGGCGGCATGCGCATGTACGATCCGGTGTACCTCACGCTGCTGCGTGCCGCCTGCGATGCGCACCGCGTACATCTGATCGCCGACGAGATCGCCGTGGGGTTCGGGCGCACCGGGACGCTGTTTGCCTGCGAGCAGGCGAGTATCCGTCCCGACTTCATGTGCCTGTCCAAGGGCTTGACCGCCGGCTACCTGCCGCTGTCGGCCGTGCTGACCACCGAGCCGGTGTACGCCGCGTTCTACGACGAATACACCAAGCTCACCGCCTTCCTCCACTCGCACAGCTTTACCGGCAACCCGCTCGCCTGCGCCGCGGCACTCGCGACGCTGGCGATCTTCCGCGAAGAGCGCACGCTCGAGCGCAACCGCGCACTCGCCGCGCATCTGGGTAGCCGTGCGCGCGAGCTCGCAGCGCATCCCCACGTGGCGGAGGTGCGCCAGTGCGGCATGATCGTCGCGGTGGAGCTCGCCGCCGACAAGGCCGCGCGCACGCCCTACCCGTGGCAGGAGCGGCGCGGGCTAGCCATTTACAAGCACGCGCTTTCCCGCGGAGTGCTGCTGCGCCCGATTGGCAACGTCGTGTACTTCATGCCGCCATATGTCGTCACGACCGAGGAAGTCGACCTCATGGTCGAGGTCGCGCTCGAGGGGATCGAGCGCGCTACATGCGGCTGAGGCGAGCCTACGTCGATGCGGCGCTCGAGCCGGGCGCACGTGCGGTGCTCACGGGCAGTGTTGCCGGCCACCTGACGCGCGTGCTGCGGCTGCGGCGGGGCGCCTCCGTGACGCTCTTCAATGGACGTGGCGGTGAATACGCCTGTCGCATTGAGGGGATACGAGGGAGCGCAGTCACGCTCGAGGTGGGTGAGCATCAGCCCATCGAGCGCGAGTCCCCTTTCCCGCTCACTCTCGCGCAGGGCGTCTCGCGCGGCGAACGCATGGATCTCGTGGTGCAGAAAGCCACGGAGCTCGGCGTGATGCGCCTCGTTCCGGTGATCACCGAGCGCAGCATCGTGCGGCTCGATGATGAGCAGTCCGATCGGAAGTCGAGCCACTGGCGCGCGATCGCGATCGCGGCCTGTGAACAGTGCGGTCGCAACCGCCTGCCGGACGTAACCGTGCCGGCGCAGCTGCCTTCGTTCCTGCGTCTGCCCGCACCCGGGAGCGTGCGCCTGCTGCTCTCGCCCTCGGCCGCACGGCGCATCGAGGACGTGCCGCGCCCTGCCGATGGCGCCACGGTGCTCATCGGTCCCGAGGGCGGGCTCTCGGACGAGGAGCAGGCGCTCGCCGAAGCCGCGGGATACACGGCGGTCAACCTCGGTCCACGCGTGCTGCGCACCGAGACCGCCGCGATTGCTGCACTGACCCTATTGCAGCGCGAGTTCGGGGATCTCTGACTGGATGAATGACGCACAGACGAGCAGGGGTTGTTGGATGAGTTATGTCCAACAATGCGCCGCTCGCGCGCCTGGCCTCGGAACTTGGTACATTTCGTCGCTGCAGGCGGTGCCAGGGTGGGTCCCGGCCACCGTCTCAGGCCGAGCTTCGACGTCGGCCCAAGAATAAACAACTACGGGAGACAGCCCTTCTGTCCCGCCTGAAGATGGTTTGCGTGCGCGACAGCGCATTTGGCCTGCTTTGCACACTCTTCTTCGGGGTACTGGCGCTGCTTGGTCAGCCGACGGTGCACGCCCAGGCCAGCGACCCGGCCGACCAGGTCTGCCCGCGCTATCCGGCCGGCTCGGCGCTGCCGGTGCCGGCCGACCTCTACAGCCAGAACCATGCGCTCGAGGTGACGCTGCGGCTGCAGACCGTTACAGATGCGCAGGGACGCACGCGCTACTGCTATACCACTGCTGCCGGCGCGCAGGCGCCGACGCTGCACCTGTGGCCCGGCGACCAGTTGACCGTGCATCTGCAGAACGCATTGCCGGCGATGGGTCCCCCGCGCCTACCGGGCAGCGATTGCGTCGCTGGGCCCATGGGACCGGCCACCACCAACCTGCACTTCCACGGCATGAGCGTGCCGCCGACGTGCCACCAGGACGATGTGATGAGCGTGCTGGTGCAGCCGCAGGAGAGCTTCGACTACATCGTGCAGATACCGGCCGATGAGCCGCCGGGTCTGTACTGGTATCACCCGCACCCGCATGGGTTCAGTGAGGCACAGGTCCTCGGAGGCGCGGCCGGCGCGATCATCATCGAGGGCCTCGAGAGCGTCGTCCCGCAGGTTGCAGGCTTGCCGCAGCGCGTTCTGGTGCTGCGTGACCAGGTGCGAGCCATCCCGTGGGGCGGTTCCTTCGGCGAACCCATTCTCGATCTGTCGGTGAACTTCGTGCCGGTCGCTTACCCCGACTACACGCCTCCGGTGCTGCAGAGTGCGCCAGCCTCGCAGGAGTTGTGGCGCGTGCTGAACGCGTCGGCCGATGAGATCCTCGATCTGCAGTATGTGATCGGCACGGTACCGCAGCCGCTGCAGATCGTCGGCGTCGATGGCATTCCGGTCGGGGCAGCTACTGGCACGGTCCAGACTCTCACCGGTACGCACTTCCTGCTTCCCGCCGGAGCCCGCGTCGAGCTCGTCGTCACCACGCCGCCCCCCGGGGCAACCGGTCAGCTGGTGACGCAGCAGGTAAATGCCGGACCGGGGTCGTTGCCCTATCCGGCACGGCCGCTCGTGCTCATCAGTCCCACGGGCACGGCGTCGTCGCAGAGCTCGCCAGCCGTACCGTGGCATCAGAAAGCGGCGCGGCCGCGGCAGTTGCGGTTCGCGCGCCTTGCCGCAACTGCACCCGATGCGCAGCGGCGGCTGTTCTTCTCCGAAGGCGAGATCTCTCCCGGGCGGTCTGCCTATTTCATCACGCTCGATGGCCACACGCCCCGGGTCTACGACATGTCCGCGCCTCCGGATCTCGTGCTGCACCAGGGCACGGTCGAGGACTGGACGGTGGAGAACCGCTCGAGCGAGGACCACGTATTCCACATCCACCAGCTGCACTTCCAGGTGCTGGCAATCAACGGCGTAGCGATTGCAGATCCTGCGCTGCGCGATACGGTCGACGTGTCACACTGGTCCGGAGCCGGACCGTACCCGAGCGTGACGTTGCGCATGGACTTCCGCGACCCGGGCATCGTCGGCACCTTCGTGTACCACTGCCACCTGCTCGCACACGAGGACGCGGGCATGATGGCGGGACTGCAGCTGCTGCCTGCGGGCATCGCCACCGCGACCACACTTACCGCATCGCGCGCGAGCGTGAACCTCAATGGCCCCCTTACTCTGACCGCCACCGTCGCGCCCGCAGTGCGTGGCACGCCGGTGAATGGCGCGGTCCAGTTCACCGTCGATGGCGTCGCGCTCGCAGGATCGGCACCGCTGTCTGGCGGTCAGGCGACCTTGAACACCTCCTTCAGTGCGAGCGGTGCGCACACCGTCACCGCCGCCTACTCGGGCGATGCCGACTGCAACGAATCACTTTCCGCCGATCTGCCTCTCTCGGTCGAGGACTTCTCCCTAAGCGCGCCGGCGATCGCCATCAGCGCCGGTGCGACCGGAGTCTCCTCGGTGACGCTGTCGGGCACACCGGGTTTCGACTCGGCCGTCACGCTGGCGTGCGCGGTGCCGGACAGCCTCACCGGGGCTCACTGTGAGCTCACTCCGGAGAGTCTCACCGGCTCAGGCAGCGCGCAGCTTCGCGTTTCGACTACCGGGGCATACGCCGCGACGAGTACCCTCGGAGGTGCCATGCTCGCAGGTGTCGGGCTGGTGATCGCACGCGCGCGCAAGCGCGTTCCTCGCGAGCGCGGCCGGCGCTATGGTGCGCGGCTCGTCTGGCTGCTGCCGCTGCTGGCGCTCGGTTGCAACGGAAGCAGCAGCACGGTCAAGGGAACTCCCCCAGGCTCTTATCAGGTCATGGTGACCGCGACCGCGGTGCAGGGAACGGCTCAACTGCAGCATCAGCTGGCGGTGCCCGTCGCGATTCACTAGCACGGCGCGCAGCGCGCCGTGCGCCCCGGATCAGGCGGTCGCGATGCTGGTCTCGTCCGAGATCATCTCCTCGAGGCGCTCGAGGTCCGGAACGAAGGGCGTCTCATTCACCATGCGGATCTGGCAGATGATCGGTGTGCGCTCGGGGAAGACGCGCGAGTTGTCGGGTCGCACCACGTCCGAGCTGACACGGACCAGCTGCGGAAAGCCCTGCGAGACGAGCGCGAAGTTGCCGCCCTCCACGCGCGTGCCGAGTGCGTGCAGGATGACGATGCGCGTGCGCCCGCTCGGCGGCGGAATCGTCTGGCCGCAGGCGCCCTCGAAAGAGATCAAGGGTACTGCCTTGCCGTTCCACGGCACCGTGCCGATGTACCAGGGAGGCGCACCGGTCATCTCCGAGGGTGTCTGGAAGCCAATGACCTCGGCCACACAGGAGCGCGGAATGATGAGGCGCCCCTCGGTGAGTGGCACGAGCAGGCTGTAGATTTCAGCGACGCGCTCGGCCACGGCTCAACTCCCGTACGCCTGGGTGGGAGCGCTGGCGCGCCGCCGCTCGACGAGCGGTGCAATCGCATCGAGCAGCTGCGCCTCCTGATAAGGCTTGCCGAGGTAGTCATCGACCCCGAGCTCGATGGCACGCGCGCGATGCTTTTCGCCGACGCGCGAGGTGACCATGATGATCGGTACGTCCTTCAGGCGCGGGTCGTTGCGCACATGCGCGGCGACCTCGTAGCCATCCATCCGTGGCATCTCTATGTCGAGCAGGATCACATCCGGGATGTTGTCCTGGAGCAGTGCCACGGCGTCCATGCCATCGCGCGCCGTCAGCACCCGCATGCCGTTGCGCTCGAGCAGCCGCTGGGTTACGCGGCGCACCGTGATGGAATCGTCCACCACCATGGCGAAGATGCGGCGGTCGCCGCGGTCCTTCGGCGCCGGCGCCGGCGCCTGGATGCGGGTGCGCCACTCGGCGCGCACCAGGGCGCCGATGTCGAGAATGATGACGATGCGGCCATCGCCGAGGATGGTGGCGCCCGAGATGCCGCGGATCCCGGAGATCTGCGGCCCGACGGACTTCACCACGATCTCGCGGCTGCCGACCAGCTCATCGGCCACGATTCCGGTGGAGTGCTCTCCCGCGCGCACCAGCACCACCGGGATGGTGACGTCCTGTCCGGGAAGCTCCGAGGGGCTGAGGCCCACGAAGGTCGCGAGATGCTGGAAGCGGTACTTCTGGCCGGCGTAGTCGAAGGCGCTCGCGTCGCGTCCGAGGTGCGCCGCGACCTCTCCCTTGGATAGCCGCAGCACGCCCTCGACCGTGGGCAGCGGCAGAGCGTAGTACTCCTCCTCGGTACGCACGACGAGCGCGTGGCTGATCGCGAGTGTGAGCGGCAGGCGAATGGTGAACACGGTCCCCTCGCCCGCCTTGGTCTCCATGTGCAGGGCGCCACCGAGGCGTTTGATCTCCGTCGCCACGACATCCATGCCCACGCCGCGGCCGGCCTGCTGCGTGATCGCCCCGGCGGTGGAGAAACCCGGCTCGAGGATGAGCTGCATGGCTTCTTCGTCGCTGAGCGTCTGCCCCGTGCCGATCAGCCCGAGCGTGTGCGCCTTGTCACGGATCGCCTTGAGGTTCATGCCGCCGCCATCGTCGGTGAGCCGCACCATGACCTCGGCCCCCTCGCGATGCAGCTCGAGCACGATACGCCCGGTGTCGGGCTTACCGCGCTTGATCCGCTCCTCGGGCTTCTCGATCCCGTGCACGACGGCGTTGCGCAGCATGTGCTCGAAGGGTGGCAGCATGCGCTCGAGCACCTGACGGTCGAGCTCGCCCGAAGCTCCTTCGACGGTGAGCTCGGCGCGCTTGCCGGTGTCGGCGGCGGCCTGGCGCACGATGCGCGCCAGGCGCTGCACGTGGCGCTGGAACGGCACCATGCGCGTGCGCATGAGTCCGTTCTGCAGCTCGGTGATCGTGCGCGCCTGCTGCTGCAGGAGGTTCTGCGTGTCCTTGGCGAGATTCTCGAGCAGCTGCTGGATGCTCGCCACGTCGTTGGCGGTCTCGGCGAGCGCCCGCGAGTACTGCTGGATGGAGGAATAGCGGTCGAGCTCGAGCGGATCGAACTCGCTGCGGTGAACGCCCTCGTCCTCGTGCTTGTGCAGGATCTGCGCCTCGGTCTCGATCTCGAGGCTGCGCAGCTGCTCCTTGAGGCGCGTGACCGTGCGTGACAGCTCGCCCAGATTGAAATCGAAGGAGCCGAGCTGTTGCTCGAGTCGCGCGCGCGCAATGCTCGCCTCGCCCGAGACATTCAGCAGCTGATCGAGCAGCTCCGCATCGACGCGGGCCATTTCCTGGCGCTCGCCGCCACTTACCGGCTCGCGCCCCGGCGGCACCGGTTGCGGTGCGGCGAGGCCCTCATCACCGTGCGATTCGCCGCGTGCACGTGCCAGCGGAGAGGCGCTGGCGAGCGCTGCCGCGGAGGTCCACTCGCCCGCGATGCGCGTGGGAAGAGGCGCAGGCACCGCGGCAGAAACCATCGGCGCGGCCTCGGTAGTCGGAGCCTCGGCCGTCGAGCCCGAAGCCGGCGGGCTGGCCGGGGACTCGCTTGCGGGCGCGGGAGCGAGTGCCGCCGTTTCGGCGGCCGCCATCGCCGGGCTGTGCGCCGACGCCTCGTGAGACTCTTCCTGACCAGAATCGTCCGAGAGCAGCAACTCCGCATTCAGCTTGGCGAGCGCGGTGTCGGTGCCGGTGCCGAAAGGTTCCGAGAATTCGAGCTCATCCACCGAGATCTCGATGGAAGCGGGCGCGGCGGCAGCGTCGCCGGCATCAGCCGCGGCGGCAGGCGTGTGCTGCGCTGCCGGCTCACGGGGCACCGCTGGCGGCGCCGCGGCGGCGGGCGCAGCGGAGGTGTCCGGAGCACCTGCCACTGGCGCGCGGCCGCCGCCCGGGCGTGCGAGGCTCTGCAGCCGCGCAATGATCGCGCGCGCCGGGGTGACGCGCTGGCCAGTCGCGACCTGCTCGCGCATGCGCGCGAGCTCATCGAGGCTCGCCTGGATGGCACCGAAGAGCGCGTCGTCTGCACTCAGCTTGCCGGTGTCGACCAGCAGGACGAGTGACTCGAGCTCGTGGCTGAGATCGCCCATCGGGGTGATGCCGGCCATGCGCGCACCGCCTTTCAGCGTGTGCAGCGGCCGCTTCAGCGCCAGACGATATTCGCCGCTTTCCGGCTGCGATCGCCAATCCGAGAGTGCATGCTCCGCGGCGTCGATGAGCTCGGTTGCCTCATCGGTGAAGATCGCGGCGACCTCCGGATCGAAATCCACTGCTTCATCCGCGGCCACGGTCTGGGCGGCGCCCGCAGCTGGCGCTGCGCCCGAGGCAGCCTGCGCGAGCACGATGCGTTCATCGAGACTCTTGTCGGCACGCTCGATGCGCTCGAGCAACTGCCAGTGGGTGACGAAGAAGCCGGTGGACTCATCGAGATGCGTCGCGACCGACTCCATCGCCCCCATGCAGTCCTGCACCAGCGCGAGCTCGCCCCCGGTGAGGCCCGCACCGCTGCTGAATGCACGGCGCAACCAGTGATCGAGCGGCTCGGCGAGACGGATGCCGTGCCGTGCCTGGGCCATTTTCGAGCTGCCTGAAAGAGTGTGACAGGCGCGATAGACCTCCTCAGGAAGGAGATGCGGCTCGGGAAGATCCGCCTCGCGCTTGAGGAAATCGCGCACCGTCACGACGTGCGCTGCGGTCTCGCGGGCGTAGATGTCGCGCAGCGTCTCATCCGGTAGCGAGCGAGCCGCGGGATCGGCAGCCGCTGCCTGGACGCCGGAGCCGGCGCTTGCCGGCTCCTCGGTCGGTGCTGGTGTGGGTGTGACCGCCCCAGCTGCGGGTATCGGCCGGACGAGGCGGGCGGCGGCCGGGCCGCCGGGGAGGATCTGGGTCGCGGCTGGCACTGGCTCTGCCGCGACCTCATCGTCCGTTTCGGCGGGACGCGTGCTGGCGCGGCCGGCTGCGAGGGCATGCGCGCGCGAGGAGATGCCGGCGATGTCTGCGCGCAGCGGCGTACCGTTCTGGAGTTGATCGATGAGCTCGGGCAGCGCCGCCATCGCAGCACGCAGCGTCTCGAGAATTGCGGGCGAGCGGGTGAGCGTATTGTCGAGCAGGCGGTTCAGCAGATTCTCGATCGACCAGGCGAACTCGCCCAACTCGCGCGCCCCCACCATGCGACCGCTGCCCTTCAGGGTATGGAAGGAGCGGCGTACGGTGACCAGCGAATCGCGCTCGAGCGGATTCTGGTCCCACACGGGGTAGCCCTGCTGGATCTTGCCGAGCTCCTCGTGGGCTTCCTCGATGAACAACTTCATCAGCTCGGGGTCGGCGAGCTCGACGGGCGGCTTTGGCGGAGTGGCGGCCAGCGTCGGGGCCGCAGCGCCGACCGCTTTCACATGGGGCTGCGGCGCCGCTCCCGCGGCAGCGCTCGAGATCTGCACGGTCTTGGCGTAGGCGCTCGGCTCGAGCGCTGGAACCGTGGGCGGCGCGGGAGTCGGCTGCTGCTCGAGGGCCTGCACGCAGGCCTGTGCATTGTCGAGCATGTACCAGGGATCCGCGCGCCCGGCCTGCAGCGTCTCCATGTAATACTCGACGCTCACGATGGCATCGGCCAGCCGGTCGACGAAGCCCGGCGGCAGGACGTGTACGCCCGGCTGCATCACGCGCCGCAGCTGGTTGGTGATCGCATCGATGATCTCGACGGCGCGGGCCTTGCCGAGCAGCAGCAGACCCGCCTTCATGCCGCGCATGAGATCCTGCCAGCTGTCGAGGCCGGCGGCGTCGAGCGTGCCACCGACGCTCTGGACGACCGCTTCCTTGATGCGCTGCAGATTGACTATGCACTCGCGCAGCACCGCCGCCTGCACCTGCTGGAACTCGGCGTCCGAGTCCGGCTGCGGCAGGCCGGCATCCTTCGGCGGCAGGATCATGCCGACCAGACTATCGTCGAGCTTGTCCTCCACGCCGATCAGGGTCGCGGCGATGTCGACGAGCGTCGCCTCATCGGCGCGCAGCGTACCCGCCACGATCTTGCCGAGCCGCTCGGTCTCCGACTGCACGCGTGCGCGCAGCTCACCAAGCCCGAGCACTCCGAGCGTATCGCCGATCTTGCGCAGCAGCTCCACCTGCGAGGCAAGCTCCTGTGGCTGCCCGGCGCCGCGCCGCACGAAGATGTCGAGCACGTCCTTCACCTTGCCGAGGTCCTCGCGAATCGCCGCGGCAACGGTCTGCATCAGTTTCACGGACGGCGCCGAGAGGCTCTCTCGCTCCTGCTCGATGCTCTCGTCCACCGGCAGCAGCTCCGCGAGCCGGAACGAGGTGCGCACCGCGATCACGCGTCCGCCCTTGGCTTCCGCGCGGCCGACGTAATAGAGCAGATTGTTGAGCAGCTCCACCGGTGGAGACTGCGCGTAGCGCGCCTCGCCCTGCTCGTAGAGGCGACGGATCTCGCGATCGGCGAGGCCGAGCAGGCGCTTCACCGACTGCCCGCTCTCGAGCCCGTTTTCCTGCAGGGACTCGATGACCGCGCCCACTACCCACCACAGCTGGAACACCGGCTGTCGGGTGGCGATCTGCTCGAGCTTGCGCGCGACGGCAGCGAGGATCTCCAGGTTCTGCGTGATGCGCTCGCCGCGTATCCAGCCGATGAGTCCGGTCTGAAAGCGCGCGCGTAGCCGCCGCGCCCACTGCTCGACCGTCAGCGGCGGCTCGCCCGGCGTGGCCGCGACCGGCTGCGCCTGCTTGTCGGACTTGAGGTTCAGCAGCAGCAGCGTGCCTTCGCTGAGCAGAGCGTGGCCGCGCACCGCGCGCAGATCGTTCAGCAGCGGCAGCAGCACCAGAGCCAGATCGCGCCCTCCGGCCAGCACGCGCTCGAGATAGGAGGGCAGCTGCACCATGGCGCGCATCAGCGCATCGAGGCTCTCCGCCTGGCTCTTGCGCTCGGAATGGGTCGCGAGCAGGTACTGCGCGACGTGCTCCATCTCCTCGGCGAGCAGCGCCGCACCGTAGATCTCCAACATACGCAGCACGCCCTGCACCTGGTGCAGGTCCTGGGCGCACTGCTCGAGCAGTGTCTCATTGTCGGGCTGCTCGACGTAGCTCTCGAGCGCGGTGCGCGCCGCGGCAAGCGTCGTATTGACCTCGCGACCAACGAGCTCGAATGTCTGGGAAGCGACTTCAGGCATGCCGTGTGCTTTCGCGAGCTGACGCTAGGAGCCGCCGAGGGTGGCGATCTGCCGTACCTTGGCGGTGGTGAGCGTGGGGTCCTCGAGTCGCCGCACCCTGCCACTCGAGCTGGCCCGGTCGGCGGCCGCCCCGCCCGGCAGGCGGAAACCCGCCGCCGACTTGCGCAGACCGGCCGAGAGCTCAGCGAGCTTGGCGATCGCGATCGAAGTCGCCTGGGTCGATTCGGCAGTCTGGCCGCTGATCTCCTTGAGTATCTTCATGTTGCGCGCGATGTTCTGCGCCGCTCCGGTCTGCTGGCGCGAGCTGCCGGAGATGTTCTGCACGAGACTCGCGATCTGGTTGGACACCTGCTCGATCTCACCGAGCGCGGCGCCGGCATTCTCGGCGAGCAGCGCGCCGCCGACCACATCGGTGGTGCTGCGCTCCATCGAAACGACCGCCTCGTTGGTATCGGTCTGGATGGTGCGCACCAGCACCTCGATCTGCTTGGTGGCATTCGCGGCGCGCTCGGCGAGGCGCTGTACCTCATCCGCCACCACCGCGAAGCCGCGGCCGGCATCGCCCGCCATGGAGGACTGGATGGAGGCATTGAGCGCGAGGATGTTGGTCTGCTCGGCGATGTCGTTGATCAGCTCGACGATGTTGCCGATCTCCTGCGAGCTCTCGCCCAGGCGCTTGATGCGCTTGCTGGTTTCCTGGATGGTCTCGCGGATGGTGTTCATGCCGTCGATGGTGCGGCGCACGGCATCACCGCCTTTGTGGGCCACCTCCACCGAGTGACGCGCAACGTCGGCGGCGCGCTCGGCGTTACCGGAAACTTCCTCCACCGAGGCGGCCATGCTGGCCGCGGATTCGGTGGCGGAGCCGATCTGCTTCGACTGTGCGCCGGAGGCCTTGGCGAGATGCTGCGACAGCGCCTGTGTCTGGCGCGTGGCGGAGTCGAGCTGGATCGCCGATGCATTGATGGTAGTGACGAGTCCGCGCAGCGCGTCGACCGCGTAGTTGATCGAGTCCGCGATCGCGCCGGTGATGTCCTCGGTCACCGTGGCTTGCACCGTGAGATCGCCGTCGGCGAGGCTCGAGAGCTCATCGAGCAACCGCAGGATCGCCTGCTGGTTGCGGTCGCTTTCCCGGCGCTGTGTTTCCGCCGAGCTGCGCTGGCGCTCGAGCGTGCGATGCACCCGCAACGCGGCAACGAGCGCCGCCAGCAGCAGCGCCAATCCCGCCGCGAGCAGCCCGAGCGGCAACCAGCGCAGCAGGTGCGCGCTTGCCGGCGACGCGGGCCGCGCCGCGCCCGCAGCCAGATCACGTGCGTCCGCGACGATGGCGCGTGCCGCGCTCTGCGCGGCAGGCAGCGCCGGAGCGGCTGCGACGGCACGCTTCACGGCCGCGGCGAGCTCGCTGTAGATCGAGTCGAGATTCTTCAGATGCTTCGCAGACTCGGGCGCAGTGACATGCGGCAGTGACAGCGTGGAAGAGCCACCGGCGAAGCCCGCGATGACCTGGCCGAGGTACTCGCTGCTCTCGGCGATGCGCTGTGCGGCCTGGGCGGCGTCGCTGCTGCCCTGGGAGAGGGCGGTCACATCGAGCTGCAGGCGTTGCGCGCGCCCCTCGAACCGCTCGAGCGCGCTGCCCGCCGCGCTCGCTGCCGGCGGCGGCAGGCTCGCCTCGAGCGCGCGTGCCGCCGCGGTGAGCCGCGGCACGAGTATTGCGGTGTCGTGCGCAGCCGCGGCGGCGTCGGTGAGCGGGGCGCGCGCGCGCAGCACGGCGCTACCATTGCTCATCAACCGCGTAAAGCGCGCATCGGTTGCAAAGGGCGCGTTGGCATCGTGCGCAGCGGCATCCTCGAGCGTCTTCTGGCTTTGCTGGAAGCGCGCGAGCGCCTGCGGCTCACCGGCAGCTGCGGCACCGGCGTCGAGCGCCGTCTCGTACAGTGCTTCGATGGGAACCGCCGACGTGCTCGGCTCCGTCTTCACCTGCAACAGGTAGTAGCTCACGCCGCTGCCGGCAAGCAGCAGCGCCGCGAGCGCCAGCAGCGGCGTCAGCCGTCCGGGTGCGCCCGCGCCGCTCATGCAGCCGCCTCGGCAAACGCCGGACTCTCGAGCACCGCGCGCAGCGACAGCACCGGCCACTGCTCCTGTCCGCGACGAAAGGCGCCCGCCAGGTAGCGCTCGCAGCGCGCCACGGTCGGCGGCGCATCGCCCGTGAACTCATTGTCGGCGAAGCGGCGGAAGCCGAGCACCTCATCTACCAGCAGGCCCGCGGGAATCTCGCGATGATGCACCACCACGACGCGGGTATTGCGCGTGATCGGCGTGATACCGCTGCCGAGGAATTGCCGCAGGTCGATGATCGGCAGCAACTGCCCACGCACGTTGGCCAGGCCTTTGATCCAGGACTTGGCGCCCGGCACGCGCGTGCTGCTCGCGGGCACCCCGAGCACCTCGCGCGTCTCCTCGCGCGCGACCAGGTAGAGGTCCCCGGCCATGCGCAGCGCGACGCCGACCCACTCGCGCCCGGCATCGGCCTGCTCGCTGAGCTGCGCGGACACCGCGCGCCCGCGGCGCTCGAGCTCCGCGAGCAGCTCGAAGGGGCGGTCGCGCAGTGACTTCAGCTCGACTTCTATTGCTGCGGATGGCTCGCTCATGGTCTCGATAAGTACAACCGCGACGCCCCGGTGCCGCTCACGCGGACAGGGTCGCTTGCGCCTTGGCGACCAGTTGGTCGGGGGAAACCGGTTTCACCATGTAGTCGATGGCCCCCTGCCGCAGCCCCCAGATTTTGTCGGTCTCCTGTCCCTTGGAAGTCACCATGACGATCGGAATGGTGCGTGTGCGCGGATCATTGGCGAGCGCACGGGTCGCCTGGTAACCGTTCATGCCGGGCATGACGATGTCCATGAAGATGAGATCGGGAGCCATCTCGCGCGCGAGCCGCACGCCCTCGGCCCCGTCCGCAGCGGCCGCCGTGCGGTAGCCGTGCTTCTCGAGCGCCTTCTGCATCACGTGCAGCTCGGTCGGCGAATCGTCAACGATCAGGATCAGGGGCATGACCATCATCTCCCGATATGGGTCTCGATCGCAGAGAGCAGCTCGTCCTTGGTGAAGGGTTTGGTGAGGTAGTGCTCGGATCCGACGATGCGACCACGCGCCCGGTCGAACAGCCCGTCCTTGGAAGACAGCATGATCACCGGGATGGAACGGAACACCTTGTTGTGCTTGATGAGCGAGCAAGTCTGGTAGCCATCGAGGCGCGGCATCATGATGTCGACGAATACGATGTCGGGCTGGTGGTCGGCGATCTTGGCGAGTGCATCGAAGCCATCGATCGCGGTGAACACTTCGCAGCCCTCCTTGGCGAGCAGTGTCTCGGCGGTGCGGCGAATGGTCTTGCTGTCGTCGATGACGAGTACCTTCAGGCCCTGGAGCTTCGCGTTGCTGCCGTTCACGGTCTGTGGACTCCTTCCTTCAAGCCTCAGCGGCGTAGCAGCCGTACGGGACTGCATGCCACGCGTGCTGCGGGGCGGTTCGGATTGGCTTCGCGGAACGACGCCAGAACGCACCGGCGGCGGCGCGCGCTTCACACAAGCTGCGTAATTTCACGGGCCCCCTGCCCACCGGTAAATGCAGCGCGGTTTTAACATATCGGTACACCCCCTGCTATGCCATGCACGTCACGTTTTTCGAAGGTCGTCGCAGCGGTGCGCGGCAGCCGCACGGCCGAGCAGACATATTCGTGCCGCCTACGAGCATAATCGGCCCCGATGACCACCTCGAAGCGGCTGGCCGTGGTGATGGACCCGATCGGTGCCATCAGCTACGCGAAGGATTCGACGCTGGCGATGCTGCTCGCAGCGCAGGCGCGCGGCTTCGAGCTCGCCTATCTCGAGCAGCGCGATCTGCTGCTGCGCGATGGTGTGGCGCTGGGCAGGCTGCGCGCGCTCACGGTGCGGGCCGATGCCGCCAGCTGGTTCACCCTCGGGGAGCCATCCCTCGCCCCACTGGCAAGTGTCGATTGTGTGCTGATGCGCAAGGACCCGCCCTTCGATACCGAATACATCTACACCACCTATATCCTCGAGCGCGCGGAAGCGGCAGGTGTCCTGGTGGTGAATCGCCCGCAAGGTCTGCGCGACATGAACGAGAAGGTCTATACGGCTGCCTTCCCGCAGTGCTGCGCGCCGACCCTGGTGACGCGCGATATGGGCGAGATGGCCGCCTTCCTGCGCGAGCACCGCAAGATCGTGGTGAAGCCGCTGCACACCATGGGGGGACGCTCGATCTTCGTGCTGAGCCTCGGCGATCCCAATGCACGCGTGGTGTTCGAGACGCTCACCGAGTACGGCGAGCACTTCGCCATCGCCCAGCGTTACCTGCCGGAGATCGCGCAAACGGGCGATTCGCGGGTGCTGCTGGTCGATGGCGAGCCGGTGCCTTATGCGCTCGCACGCATGCCCTCGGGCGAGGACCACCGCGGCAACCTCGCCGCCGGCGCGCGCGGCGTCGCCCGCCCGCTCAATGAGCGTGATCGCTGGCTCGCGGGTCAGATCGGCCCCACGCTCGCGGCAAGAGGCATGCTGTTCGTCGGGCTGGATGTGATCGGCGGGTTCGTCACCGAGATCAACGTGACGAGCCCGACTGGCATCCGTGAGATCGACAAGCAGTGCGGCACCTCGATCGGCGATCAGCTGATCGCCGCCATCGAACGGCGCCTCGCAGCGACGCAGCGCCCGCAGCGCGCCGGCGCCGAAGCGGCTGCCACCGCCGGCTCGCCCGGCTGACTGGATTGATGAGCGGATGACTCGCCGGGCGCTCATGCTGCGGGAGGGCAAGGCCCCGGTGTGGGAGCGCCTGCTCACCATGCTCTTCCTCGCGGGGCTGCTCCACGGCCTCATCATCCTCGGGCTCACCTTCAATGCCGCCGCCAGCGACAAGGACAGCGCGCCGGGGCTCGAGGTGCTGCTGGTCTCAGATGAAGTGCCGGAGGCCGATCAGAATCCGACCGCGACCTATCTGGCGCAGCGCACCCAGATGGGCTCCGGCAACCGGAAAAAGCACGTCAAACCGCACAACCGGGCCTCCACGCTGCCGGCGATCCACCATCCCGGCAGCAACGAGGGCAACTCGCTCACATCGAGCGCGGACCAGTCGGGAACTGCCGAGGAGCGGGTGCTCACCACCACCGGCTGGAGCACGCGCGTGCACTACCTCGCCGATCTCGGCGCCACCGGCGGCCAGCTCGACCGGCCACTGCTCCTCGATGCCCCACAGACGGCGCAGCCGGGACCCGAGGACGATCCAGGGCCGGCGGAACTGCGCGGTCCGAACCGCGACGAGTTGTGGATCACTCCCGATACGCGCATGGCGCTGCTCGCACCTTACCTCGATGCGTGGCGGCGCAAAGTCGAGCGCATCGGCACGCTCAACTTTCCGGCGGTGGCGCGTACCACGGGGGCGACCGCCAGCCCGCTCGTGTCGGTGGCCATTGCCGCTGACGGCAAGGTCGAATCGGCGGCGATCCGCCGCAGCAGTGGCGATCCCGCGCTCGATCAGGCGGCGCTCGCCACGCTGAAGCTGGCAAGCCCGTTCGACGCGTTCCCCCCCGATCTCGCTGCACACTACCGCGTGTTGCACTTTGCCTACGAGTGGCAGTTCAGCGGTGGCCGTGCAGGTGGCGGTGCATTGTCAACACTTCCTTGAGACTCACCGCTCGCATGCCCATACTGGAGCCATGGCCGGCAAGCACACCTCTGTGAGCGGATCGGCGACCTCCGTCCCACCGCGATTCGCCGATGCGCAGGGCGGCAGTCTCACCAATCACCTGCTCATCGCGATGCCGCAGCTGGCGGACCCGAACTTCGCCCAGACCGTGGCGATCATCTGCGAGCACACCGACAAGGGCGCACTTGGCATAGTGCTCAACAAGCCCCTGCCGATGAAGCTCTCGGACGTGCTCTCGCAGATGAAGCTCGAGCCGACCAACGCAGACATTGCGGCACAGCCGGTGTTGCGCGGCGGCCCGGTGCACACCGATCGCGGCTTCGTGCTGCATCGGCCCGGGGGGCAGTGGGATCACACTCACCGTGTGTCGGACGCCATCCAGGTCACGACCTCGCGCGACGTGCTGGCGGCGATGGCGCGCGGCGAAGGACCCTCGGACGCGTTCATCGCCCTCGGTTACGCCGGTTGGGAATCGGGCCAGCTCGAGCGCGAGATGAAAGAGAATGCCTGGGCGTCGATGCCAGTCGATGCACGCGTGGTATTCGAGCTTCCGTTCGAGGACCGCTGGGCCGGTGCCTGGCGGCTGATGGGCATCGATGTCGATCGGCTCAGCACCGAGGCCGGCCATGCCTAAGGGCACCCCACGAAATTACGCTTGACCCGCCCGCACACCGTCCTCGCCTTCGACTTCGGACTCAAACGTATTGGCATCGCCGGCGGCGACACAGTCACCCGGCAGGCCGCGCCGCGTCCGGCCGCGACGATGCTGCGCGGCGCTCCCGACTGGGCGGCGATCGCGCGTCACGTGCACGCGCTCGCGCCGGCCGTGCTGGTGGTGGGCGCGCCGTATAATGCCGATGGCAGCGATGGTGCGCTGCTGGCTGCCGTGCGGCGCTTTGCCGCCGAGCTCGAACGCCGTTTTGCCCTACCCGTGCAGCTCATCGATGAGCGCTTCTCCTCGCTCGAGGCGGGCGAGGCGCTCAAGGAGCGCCGCGCGAGCGGCGAGCGGCGCCGGCGTATCCGGCACGAGGACATCGACAGTGCGGCGGCGGCGGTGATTCTCGGACGCTGGTTTCAAGGTGGGGGCCAAGGTGGGGGGCGAAGGAACATGAAGCGATGAGCCAGCAGCTGCGACCCGACGGATCGCTGCGCCACCTGCTTACTCTCGAGACGCTCACGCGCAGCCAGATCGAGCACTTGCTCGAGCGCTCGCAGAGCTTCGTGCGCCCGCTGGGCGAGCCGGCGCCGCGCAGCCGGCTGCTCGAGGGTGCGACGGTGGCAAATCTGTTCACCGAGCCTTCGACGCGCACGCGCGTCAGCTTCGAGCTCGCGGCCAAGCGCCTCGGCGCCACGGTCGTGCAACTCGAGGTGCAGCTGTCCTCGCGCGTCAAGGGCGAGAGCATGCTCGACACCGTGTACACGCTGCAGTCGCTGCACGTCGACGCGCTGGTTATCCGCGATGCGGAGCCGGGTGTGCCGGGCCTCGTAGCATCCCACGTCGCACCGCACGTGAGCGTGCTCTCGGGCGGTGAGGCACACGTCTCGCACCCGACCCAGGGGCTGCTCGATGCCCTCACCGTGTACCAGCGCAAGCAACGTTTCGCGGGACTCGCCGTCGCCATCGTCGGCGACATCCGTCACTCGCGTGTGGCACGCTCTGCCTGGCACGCTCTCTCCAAGCTCGGCGTGAGCGACCTGCGCCTCGCAGCGCCTGCGCCACTCATGCCCGCACGTGAGGAGTTCGCCGGCTGCTCCCGGCACGCCCAGCTCGCCAGTGCACTCACCGGCGCAGACGTCGTGATGATGCTGCGCATCCAGCGAGAGCGCATCAGCGAGGCGGAGCTGCCGGTCGGCGAGCAGTATTTCGCCTCCTGGGGCCTCACGGGCGAGCGGCTGGCACACGCGCGCCCCGATGCGATCGTCATGCATCCGCAGCCGATGAATCGCGGCATCGAGATTGCGTCCGATGTGGCCGACGGTCCGCAGTCGGTGATCCGCGATCAGGTGCGCAATGGCGTCGCGGTGCGCATGGCGGTGTTGGCGGAGGTGCTGGCTGGCAGGCGCGCGGGCTGAGCATGGAACGCGGTCGCGCATGAGATCCGCCCGCGGCACGATCTTCCTCGAGCAGGCACGCGTCATCTCGCAGCTCGCCTACGACGCCGAGCAGTTCGTGCTGCGCCTCGCCGCGCCCAAGTGCGCGGCCCACGCCGAGCCCGGCAGCTTCGTCCATCTCACCTGCGACGCTTCCATTCCGATGCGCCGGCCGTTGTCGATCATGCGGGCACACCCGCGCGAGGGCTGGATCGAGCTGCTCTACAAGGTGGTCGGCGCCGGGCTGCATTCGCTCGCCGCACGCAAGGCGGGCGAGGAGCTGAGCGTGCTCGGCCCGATCGGCCGGCCGTTCGTGCCACATCCCGAGCGGCCGCGCACACTGCTGCTCGGCGGCGGTGTCGGGATTCCGCCCATGGTGTTCCTCGCCGAGCGCTTGAGCGGGGCGCAGCGCGCTGCGCACAGCGCGGGCGAGACGAGCGCGATGACCTGGAAGCCACTCGTGCTCATGGGCTCGGAGGTGCCTTTTCCTTTCCGCTCGCGTCCCTCGAGGATCATCCTGCCCGGAGTGCCGGCCGGCTCGCTCGCCTGCATGCCGCTGCTGGAGGAGTGGGGGGTGCCGAGCCGTCTCGCGAGCTGCAGCGATTTCCCGGGGTGCTTTGCCGGCTTCGTAACCGAGCTCGCCGACACCTGGCTCGCCTCGCTCGGGCAGGCACAGCTCGATGAGGTCGAGATCTTCTCCTGTGGACCGACCGCAATGCTCGAGGCGAGCGCAGCGCTCGCCCGCCGCTACGGGGTGCCCTGCCAGGTGTCGCTCGAGGAGTTCATGGCCTGCGCGGTCGGCGGCTGTGCCGGCTGCACTGTACAGGTGCGCACGCCGGAAGGTCCCGCCATGAAGCGCGTGTGCGTCGATGGACCGGTGTTCGACGCCTATAGCGTGTTCTGAGATGTTGGTGCGCGCCGCAGTGGTGATGGGGGTGAGCGTTCTCGCCGTTGCCGGGTGTGCACGCAAGCCGCACGAGCCGGCGCCGAGTGCGCCGGCGACTCCCCCGCTCACCGCCTGGCCCGAAGGCCGCACCGCGCCGCTCAAGATCACCGACACTCTGGTGCTCGCAATTCCGCTGCAGTACGAGCGCTCCGCAATCGAGGACGCGCGCGCACCGCGCTCGCCGTTCCGCGGCGTCGCGGGGCGCACCGAAGCGCGGTTCGATTTCTTCCTGCCCGATTTCAGCGGCTACACGCTGCAGAACTACCGCAACGATTCCGATCCGAACAAGGTCGAGGTCGTCTACCTGCATGCCGGCGACCCGCACGAGGCTGACCCCGGTGCACCGGGTGAATACCCGCCCAACATGCTGAAGCGCTCGCTGCAGGATCAGCTCGACCCACGCAACACCCAGGACATGTATGGGCTGCGTTGTTACCGCGGGCGCATCCTCACCGACCGGCTCGCCTGCTACGGCGTACGCGATGCCGCCGCGCACGAGGACATCCTGCTGTACGTACCCGTGGACGCGCCGACGCCGGACAACCTCGCGACCATCAAGGCCAACTACTTTTCCCGGCGCTACGGCGGAGTGCGCATCGCCTGGCGCGCGCAGGCGCGCAACCTGCCGTACTGGCACGACATCGACGCGCAGATCTGGAAATTCATCGATGCCTGGAATGTCGCGCCGCCCGTGACGGCTCCTGCGGCGGGAGGCGCTGCTGAGGCAGGCGCTGCTGCGGAGGCAGGCGCTGCGCAGCAGCCGACTCACGCCACACCGCCAGGCGCCGTGCCGGCTCAAAAGTGATCGCAGGCCATACGCTCGCCACGCATGGCACACGATCCGCATCTGG
>DATJFM010000063.1:0-13102 GCA_035495655.1 Steroidobacteraceae bacterium | reverse complement strand
AGGCGATAGCCGACGCCGCGGACGGTGAGGATGAATTGCGCACCGAGCTTGCGGCGCAGACCGTGGATGTGCACCTCGACGGCGTTGCTTTCAACTTCCTCACCCCAACCGTAGAGCCGCTCCTCGAGCTGGGTGCGTGAGAGGATTGTGCCCGGGCGCTCCATCAGCAGCTGCAGCAGCGCGAACTCGCGTGGCGAGAGCGCCACCTCCGTGTTCTCGCGTGTCACCCGGTGCGCGGCCGGGTCGAGCACCACGCCCTGATACTCGAGGAGTGGGGCGGGACGGCCGGACTTGCGCCGCAGCAGCGCGCGGATGCGCGCCGCCAGCTCATCCAGGTCGAAGGGCTTGATGAGGTAGTCATCGGCGCCGGCATCGAGACCCGCCACGCGATCGGACACCGCATCGCGTGCAGTGATGATGAGCACCGGCAGCGCCTCGCCGCGGGTGCGCAGCGTCTTCAGCAGCTCGAGTCCATCGCTGCCCGGCAAGCCCAGATCGAGCAGCAGCAGCTCGAACGGCTCGCTGCGCAACACCTGGGACCCCGAGCGGGCATCGTGCACCCAGTCGACCGTGAAGCCTTCGCGCTTGAGGCCGGCGCGGATGGCTTCGCCGATCATCGCATCGTCCTCTACCAGCAGCAGTCTCACGGTCCGGGAAGTATGATCGGTCGCGCCGGTCCACGCGCGAGGAGTTGTGTTTGAGTCGCAGCCAGCGCCTGGTGCAGGACGCCGCCACCCTCGGGGTTACGCTGACCGGTGCCGAGGCCGCACGGCTGCTCGCGCTCACCGAGGAGCTCGCGCGCTGGAACCGCCGCTACAACCTCACGGCGATCACCACGCCCGCCGCCATGGTGACGCACCACCTGCTCGACAGTCTCGCGGTACATCCCGACATCGTGGGCACGCGCATCGCCGATGTCGGCACGGGCGCTGGATTCCCCGGGCTGCCGCTCGCGCTCTGCAATCCGCAGCGGCATTTCACGCTCATCGATTCCACCGCCAAGAAGCTGCGCTTCGTCACGCACGCAGCCGAGCTGCTCGAGCTCGCCAACGTGACCACCGTGCACGCGCGGGTCGAGTCATTGAAGCCCGCGGCCCCTTTCGACACGGTGCTCGCGCGCGCCTTCGCGCCGCTTCCGCGGTTGCTCGAGAAGGCGGCACCGCTCTGTGCGCCGACGACGCAGCTGCTCGCGCTGAAGGGCAAGTGGCCGGCGGAGGAGCTCGCCGCGCTGCCGCCCGGCTGGAGCGTGCTGCGCTCGCGTGAGTTGCACGTGCCCGGTCTCGATGCGGCACGCTGCCTCATCGTGCTCTCCCGCGCCGGTGCCGCCACGGCAGCGCCGCCCGCGGTATGATGACGTCGGTGCGCTGACAGCTTCGCACCCACCGCATAGTGCCGCGTCATCCGATCCTGACCACCTGGCCGCTACTCGTCGGCATGGGAATTCTCATGCTGGGAGCGGGACTTTTGAGCACCCTGCTCGGGCTGCGGGCCACGCTCGAGGGGTTCCCCACGCCGATTACCGGACTCGTCATGTCCGGATACTACGTCGGCTATCTCGCCGGCACGCAGCTCGCGCCGCGGTTGCTGCGACAGGTGGGACACGTGCGCGTGTTTGCCGCGCTCGCCGCCCTCGCCTCCGTCGCCGCTCTGGCGTTTGCCACCTGGGTGCACCCACTGCCCTGGGGAATCATGCGGCTCATCACCGGGGTGTGTTTCGCCGGTATCTACGTGGTCGCCGAAAGCTGGCTCAATCATCGCGCCAGCCGCACCAATCGCGGCCGCCTGCTCGCGCTGTACATGCTGGTGCTCTACGTGGGGCTCGGCAGCGCGCAGTTCCTGCTGTTGCTGTCGAGTCCGCAGACCGAAGCTCCGTTCATGCTGGTGTCGGCGCTGATATCGCTCGCCATGGTGCCGATCGTGGCGTCCGCGCAGCCGACTCCCGAGCCCGCCGCGCCACGCCACGTGCAGTACCGCGAGCTGTATCAGCATTCTCCGCTCGCCGTAGTGGCGGTTGCGATCTCGGGCATGATCTCCTCGATCATTTTTTCCATGGGTCCGGTGTATGCGCGCCTCAGCGGTGCCGGGACCCGCGGCGTGGCGGAGTTCATGGCGGTGAGCATCTTCGCGGCCGTGCTCACGCAATATCCGGCCGGCCGGCTGTCCGACCGGATGGACCGGCGCACGGTGATCGCCGGCGCCTGTACGATTGCGACATTGGTGGCGGTCAGCATCGAGCTTTTCGCCGCGCATCCGCGCTGGCTCTTCCTGTTGCTCGCCGGACTTTTCAGCGGCTCCGCGCTGACGCTCTACTCGCTCGCCGTTTCCCACATCAACGACAAGCTCGAACCCTCGCAGATGGTGGCCGCGAGCAGCCGCCTGCTGCTCATCAACGGCATGGCCGCGGCCACCGGGCCGACACTTGCCGGAAGCCTGATGGCGCTTTTCGGGCCGCGGGCCTATTTCGGAACGCTCGGGACTCTCACGGCTGCGCTGGCACTCTATGACCTGTGGCGTAAGACGCGGAACGCGCCGGTGCCGCCGGCGCTCAAGGGACCGTTCATCAACACGCAGCAGATCGTTGCGAATGCCGGCCTGGATCCTGCACCGCTTGCCGGAGCTGAGGAGCTCGAGCCCGTTTCGCAGTACCCGCTCAGGGCGCCAAAGGGAGCGCCGTCGTCTCCTTGATGACGGCGAGCGCGATCGAGGAATTCACCGACTGCACGCCGGGGAAGCGCGAGAGGTGGTCGAGAAAGAAAGCTTCGTAAGCCTTGATGTCCGGGCAGACGATGCGCAGCAGAAAGTCGGTCTCGCCCATCAGTGTGTAGCACTCGAGGATCTCGGGGTGCGCCCGCACCGCCTGCTCGAAGCGCAGCAACGCGTCGCGGCCGTGCGCCGCGACCTTCACGTGTGAGAACACCATCACCGAGAGACCGAGCTTCTCCCGGTCGAGCAGCGCCACGCGTTTGCGGATGACGCCGAGCTCCTCGAGCCGTGTCATGCGGCGCCAGCAGGTCGAGGAGGTGGCGCCGAGGCGTTCGGCGAGCTCGGCCGCGGAAAGATTGCCGTGCTCCTGCAGCACCTGGAGGATCCTCAGGTCGGACCGGTCGAGGTCAAGATGCTGCATCATTCATTCCACTTTCTGGGCGATAGATGCAATATATATTTCATATATAGGGCTGTAAAAGCAACTTTTGTCACAACCCCTTCGTGGCGGGGCGCGTAGCCTCTACGCCGTCCAACCGCGCACGCGGCGACCCGGGGATCAGGCAATGGAAATATTCGACAGGCGTGAATTCGACGGGCACGAGCTCGTCGTGTTCGGTCATGACAGCGCCTCCTCATTGCGCGCGATTATCGCCATCCATTCGACGGCGCTCGGCCCTGCTGCGGGCGGCTGCCGCATGTGGCCGTACGCCACGACTGGCGAAGCCGTCGCAGACGTGCTGCGGCTCTCGCGCGGCATGAGCTACAAGAACGCGATGGCCGAGCTGCCGTTCGGGGGTGGCAAGGCGGTCATCATCGGGGACTCCCGCAAGGCCAAGAGCGCCGAGCTCCTTCAGGCCTTCGGTCGCCTGGTCGACTCGCTCAGTGGCCGCTACATCACTGCCGAGGACGTCGGTACGACCACCGCCGACATGGCGAACGTCGCTCGGGCTACCCGGTTCGTCTCCGGTCTCGGAGCGGCGCCGGGCCAGGCCGGCGGCGATCCAGGGCCGAAGACCGCACTGGGCGTGCATCTCGGGATCAAGGCGGCCGTGAAGTTCCGCCTGGGCCGCAGCGATCTCAAGGGCATCAGAATCGCCATCCAGGGCCTTGGTGGAGTCGGCCACCACCTGTGCGGTCTGCTCGCTGCGGAGGGCGCGGAGCTCTTCGTCGCCGACGTCCGGCCGGCCGCCGTGCACAAGGCATGCGAGCAGTTCAAGGCGCATCCGGTAGCCGTGCAAGAGGTGCTGGGGCTCGATGTCGATGTGCTCGCGCCCTGCGCCCTCGGCGGCGTGCTCGATGCTCAGTCGATTCCGCGGTTGCGGGCACGCGTAGTTGCCGGCGCGGCCAACAACCAGCTGGCGCAGGGCCAGGACGGCAATGCGCTGCAGGCGGCCGGGATCCTTTATGCGCCGGACTACGTGATCAATGCCGGCGGCATCATCAGCGTCGCGCGCGAGTACCACCGCGCGGGAAGCGAGGCGCAGGTCATTGCCGATATTCAGGCGATTCCTGCGCGGCTGACCGAGATCTTCGAGCGTGCCCGGCGCGAGAACCGCACCACCAATGAGGTCGCGGACGAGATGGCGCGCGCGCGCCTGGCACGGCGCCCCCGGGCGCTGGTGGCCTGAGACCGTTCTCCGGGCCACGGACGGCCCAAGGATCTGCCGCTGTGGCGCTCGCGTAGCGCTCGCGCCTGGCGTCGCCCGCACGCGACTCGCGGCGCTTCGGCTCCGGTGCAGTACACTCTCGCCTCATGAAGCGCGTCATTGCCATCGCGATGCAGAAGGGCGGTGTCGGCAAGACCACCACGGCGGTCAATCTCGCGGCCTCCCTCGCCGCCACCAAACGCCGCGTATTGCTGATCGATCTGGACCCGCAGGGCAACACCACGATGGGCAGCGGGGTCGACAAGTCGCAGCTGGAACGCAGCACCTGCGAGGTGCTGCTCGGGGAGTGCCAGCTCGCGGACGCACTCCTGCCGATCGAGCACGGGGCCGGCTTCATGCTGCTTCCGGCGAATCAGGACCTCACCGCCGCGGAGGTGCGGCTGCTCACCTTGCCGATCGGCCGTGAGACCAAGCTCCGCCAGGCGCTCGCACCGAAGCGCAACGAGTTCGATCTCGTGCTCATCGACTGCCCGCCGGCACTCAACATGCTGACCGTGAATGCACTGGTGGCCGCGGACAGCGTGCTGATCCCGATGCAGTGCGAGTATTACGCTCTCGAGGGACTTTCGGCGCTGCTGTCGACGGTCGAGCAGATCCGCGCCGCCGTGAATCCGGCGCTCGCGATTGAAGGTGTGCTGCGCACCATGTTCGATCCGCGAAACAACCTCGCCAACGAGGTGAGCGCGCAGCTGATTGCACACTTCGGCGACAAGGTGTTCCGCACCGTCATACCGCGCAACATACGCCTGGCCGAGGCGCCCTCCTTCGGCAAGCCGGCGCTCTTTCACGACAAGGAATCCCGCGGTGCGCTCGCCTATCTGGCGCTCGCCGGCGAGATGATCCGCCGCGAGGAGGAAACGAGCGGTGTGGTGCGGAGCGTCGCGGCGGTAGCGGCCGCTCCCGCCGCAGCGACCCCGGCAGCGCCGCCCGTGGCGGAAGGGCCGGCCGAGCCGTCCGTGGCGTCGGTGTCGGAGGCGAGCGAGGCAGGCCAGGCTGCAGACAGCGAGCCGACCTCCGAGGTCCGCGCGGTCACGCAGGCCGTGAGCGCAGCTGCACCCCTTCAGGCTGAGGACCGATCCCGATGATGCATCGAAAGCCCTCTCTCGGCCGGGGACTTGCCGACCTCCTCGGCGCACGCGCCGCGATTCCCCAGGCAGTACCTCCTGTGCAGGTGGGGGAAGAGCTCACGAGGCTCCCGCTCGACCTGCTGCAGCGAGGCCGCTACCAGCCGCGCATGGATATGCGGCCCGAGACCCTCACCGAGCTTGCCGACTCCATCAAGGCGCAGGGCGTGGTGCAGCCGATAGTCGTGCGCCCGCTCGAGGCCCCCGTCAACGGCGAGTCCCAGCGCTACGAGATCATCGCCGGCGAGCGGCGCTGGCGCGCCGCGCAGATGGCCGGGCTCAGTGACATTCCGGCCGTCATCCGTCACATCCCCGATGAGGCGGCCATCGCCATGGCGCTCATCGAGAACATCCAGCGTGAGGATCTCAATCCGCTGGAGGAGGCGCGGGCGCTCGAGCGGCTGGTGAGCGAGTTTGGCCTGACGCACCAGGAGACCGCCCAGGCGGTGGGGCGCTCGCGCGCCGCGGTCAGCAATCTTCTGCGGCTGCTGGAGCTAACGGCCGAGGTCTGCGAGCTGCTCGAGAAGCGCATGCTGGAGATGGGCCACGCTCGCGCGCTGCTCGCCCTGACCGAACGGCGGCAGCAGACCGAGGTTGCACTGCTGGTCGCCCGCAAGGGTCTTTCCGTGCGTGAGACCGAAGCCCTCGTGCGGCGGCTGCAGGCGCCGCCCGCCGCAGCCGCGCATATGAGCGATGGCGAGCGCGACCCGAATGTCGCACGGCTCGAGCAGGAGCTCGCGGAGAAGCTCGGAGCGCGGGTGGCGATCCAGGCTGGCCGTGGCGGCCGCGGGAAACTCGTCGTGAGCTACAACAGCCTGGATGAGCTCGACGGCATCCTCGCGCATATACAGTAGCGCTGGCAGTCCTGGCCGAGCGACGAGGCGTCTGCGGCAACGATGTGGCGGTGCGACGGTGGCCTGCCGATGTGGTGTGGAAAGCACCATGTGGACGGGCGCGCGGGCCCTCTCTATAATCCCGCGGCTTTTTCGCCGTCGTCACGTAAGTGACTGAACGGCCGAAGTAATGTGAACTTACTTGCGTCCGCTCAAGACGCAAGGCAAGCGGCTCTTTTGAGCCCCTCGAACGGGACTTATATAAGGTGTCGGCGATCGATCTGCCCCGCGCGCGGCGGCTGGCCTTTGGCGTGGTCGCGAGTCAGGCGGCGGTGAGCGTCGTGGCGGCCCTGTGCGCGCTCGTTCTGGGCGGCCGCGTCGCCGCTCTCTCGGCGCTCGCGGGTGGAGGGATCGCCACCGCAGGAAGTCTCGCGATGGCAGGTGTGGTGTTCGGCGGCTCGGTGGGTGGAGCGCAACGCGCCCTGGCCAGGTTCTATCTGGGCGAGGCGTTGAAGCTCGCCGTGGTCGTGGTGCTGTTCGTGGTGTTGCTCAAGGTGATGAGGGTGGCACCGCTGGCGATGTTCGCCACGTTTGCCGCGACTTTCCTGGTGTACTGGGTCGCGCTGCTGCGAGCGCTGCCGGGGATGGGCGTCGCGACCGACGGCGCATGAATGGCGGGTGGAGTGGCTGTGAGTGCATTGATCACGAAACTGGTTGCCGCCGCGGAAGGCGGCGGCGGTGCGACCGACTACATCGTGCACCATGAGACGTTCCTTTCGAACAAGGTGCCGCACGGCATCGTCGACTTCACGGCGATCAATCTCGACACGGTGTTTTTCTCGGTACTGCTCGCGGTGCTGTTCGCCGCCAGCTTCTACGCGGTCGCGCGCCGTGCCACCACCGGCATACCGGGCAGATTCCAGCTGTTCGTCGAGGTGCTGGTCGATTTCATCGACAACCAGGTGAGGGATACCTTCCATGGCAGCAGCAAGCTCATCGCCCCGCTCGCACTGACGATCTTCGCCTGGATCCTGCTGTTCAACATCATGGACCTGGTGCCGGTGGACCTGCTGCCGGCGGCGGCACATGGAGCGGGGCTGCAGCATCTGAAGGTCGTGCCGAGCACCGATCTGAACGCCACCTTTGCGATGTCACTCAGCGTCTTTGCGCTGATCATCTTCTACAGCATCAGAATGAAAGGGCCACTCGGTTTCCTGGCCGAGCTGACCTTGCATCCCTTCAGTTCGAAGAATCCATTCCTGCAGGCGTTGCTGGTGCCGGTGAATTTCCTGCTCGAGTCCGTGACGCTGCTCGCCCGCCCGGTATCACTGTCGCTGCGTCTCTACGGCAACCTGTACGCCGGCGAGATGATCTTCCTGCTGATCGCCGTGCTGACGCTGTCGCGCGGACTCGAGGGCCTGCTGACCGTCGGCGGATGGGTAGCGATCATCGTGCAGATCATTCTCGGCCTCATCTGGTCGATCTTTCACGTGCTGATCATCGTGTTGCAGGCCTTCATATTCATGGTGCTGACCATCGTCTACCTGGCGTTGGCCAGTGAGCACCATTGAGGTGCGCGCGCAGGTGCTGGTTTTTGTTGCGGCTATCAGTTTCGTATCTTGAGGAGAATTGAATGGACATCGCACAAGTACAGGCCATGACCGTGTTGGCCGTTGGCATCATCTTCGGCCTCGGCGCCGCCGGCACCGCCATCGGTTTCGGCATACTCGGCGGACGCTTCATCGAGGGCTCGGCCCGTCAGCCGGAGCTGCTACCAACACTGCGTATCCAGATGTTCGTGGTCGCGGGCCTGCTGGATGCGGTAGCGATGATCGGCATCGGCTTCGCGCTGTTCTTCACGTTCGCCAATCCGTTTCTCAGTGCGCTCCATCATTGAGCGGGCTGCGGGCAGGCGGCGGGAGATAGCACGGTGAACATCAATCTCACCCTGATCGTGCAGATGATCGTGTTCATATTGCTCATCTGGTTCACGATGAGATTCGTCTGGCCGATGATTCTTGGCCCGATGAACGAACGCGAGTCCAGGATCGCCAAGGGCCTCGCCGCCGCCGAGGAAGGCGAGAAGGAGCTGTCCCAGGCGCGCGACAAGGCCGACGCCATCATCCGCGAGGCGCGTGAGCGCGCCAACCAGATCATCGATCACGCACAGCATCGCGCCAACGAGGTGATCGAGCAGGCCAAGGGGGCGGCGAGCTCGGAAGGGGCCCGCATCGTGGCCGCCGCACAGCAGCAGATAGAGTTGGATACCACGCGCGCCAAAGAGAGCCTGCGGCGTGAAGTGGCCGGGATCGCCGTGGATGCGGCCAGCAAGCTCCTCGGGCGCGAGATCGACGCGCGTGCGCACGCCGATCTGCTCGAGCAGCTGGCCGAGCAGATCTGAAGGCCAGGCATGGCAGATCGTCTCACTATCGCCCGCCCGTATGCCCGCGCCGCCTTTGAGGAGGCGCGCCAGAACGGAGGCCTCGCCCCCTGGTCGGCTGCACTGCAGACCGCAGCGATCGTCGTCAAGGACCCGCGTGTGTCGAGTCTGCTCGACAATCCGCGCGTAACGCCCGCCGAGCTCGCTCAGCTCGTGGATGGAATCGCAGCGCCCGCGCTCGGCGAGCACGGCGCGAACTTCGTGCGCGCGCTCGCCGACAACCATCGGCTCAGCTATCTGCCGGAGATTGCGCAGCTGTTCGACTCGTTGAAGGATGAGGCCGAAGGCGTCGCCGATGTCACCGTGAGCTCCGCGGCGCAACTGGATGAGGCGCAGCGACGCAAGCTGAGTGCGGCTCTGGAGCAGCGGTTGCAGCGCAAGGTGCGCCTGCACTTCGAGCTCGACCCCGCACTCATCGGCGGTGCGGTGCTGCGCGCCGGCGATCTGGTGATCGATGGCTCGCTGCGCACACGGCTCGAGCGCATCGCTTACGAACTGACAGTTTAGAACAGAGGAATTGATCAACATGGCGATCAAAGCCACCGAGATCAGCGATCTCATCAAGCAGCGGATCGAGAACTTCAAATCCGTCACCGAGGCCCGCAACATCGGCTCGATCATCTCGGTCACCGACGGCATCACCCGCATCCACGGACTCGCCGATGTGCGTTACGGCGAGATGCTCGAATTCCCCGGCAACACCTTCGGTCTCGCGCTCAACCTCGAGCAGGACTCGGTCGGCGCAGTGGTGCTCGGCGAGTACAAGCACCTGAAAGAGGGCGACACCGTAAAGACCACCGGCCGCATCCTCGAGGTGCCGGTGGGTCCCGAGCTGCTCGGGCGCGTGGTGGATGCGCTCGGTGCGCCGATCGACGGCAAGGGGCCGGTGAAGGCCGCGCGTACCGCGCCGATCGAGCGCGTCGCCCCCGGCGTCATCTACCGCCAGTCGGTGAGCCAGCCGGTGCAGACCGGCTACAAGGCCGTCGACTCGATGGTGCCGATCGGCCGTGGGCAACGCGAGCTCATCATCGGCGACCGGCAGACCGGCAAGACCGCTCTCGCCGTCGACACCATCATCAACCAGAAGACCTCGGGCATTAAGTGCATCTATGTCGCGATCGGTCAGAAGCAGTCGACCATCGCCAACGTGGTGCGCAAGCTCGAGGAGCATGGTGCGATGGCACACACCATCGTGGTGGCTGCCTCTGCCTCCATGCCGGCCGCCATGCAGTACATCTCCGCCTACTCCGGCTGCACCATGGGCGAGTACTTCATGGACAACGGCGAGGATGCACTCATCATCTATGACGACCTGTCCAAGCAGGCCGTGGCCTACCGGCAGATCTCGCTGCTGCTGCGGCGGCCACCGGGGCGCGAGGCGTTCCCGGGAGATGTGTTCTATCTGCACTCGCGGCTGCTCGAGCGCAGCGCGCGCGTCAACGCCGAGTACGTGGAGAAGGTGAGCCAGGGCAAGGTCAAAGGCAAGACGGGCTCCCTCACCGGGCTGCCCATCATCGAGACGCAGGCGGGCGATGTGACCGCGTTCGTGCCGACCAATGTCATCTCGATCACCGACGGGCAGATCTTCCTCGAGACCGATCTGTTCAACGCCGGCATCCGCCCGGCCATGAACGCCGGTATCTCGGTCTCCCGCGTCGGCGGCGCCGCGCAGACCGACATCATCAAGAAGCTCGGCGGCGGCATCCGTCTCGCGCTCGCGCAGTACCGCGAGCTCGCGGCGTTCTCACAGTTCGCCTCCGACCTCGATGAGGCGACCCGCCGGCAGCTCGAGCGCGGCCAGCGTGTCACCGAGGTGATGAAGCAGAAGCAGTACACGCCGATGTCGGTGGCGGAGATGGCGCTGTCCATCTACGCGGTCAACAACGGCTACATGGACAAGGTCGATCTGAAGAAAGTCGTGGCCTTCGAGGCCGCGCTGCAGGGCTTTGCGCACAGCAACTATCGAGCGATGCTCGATGACGTCAACCGCAACCCGAAACTCTCCAAGGAGAACGAGGCGGCGCTGAAGAAGTGCATCGAGGACTTCGTCGCCACCGGCACTTACTAAGCAAATGCCAGGCACCAAGGAAATCCGCTCCAAGATCGCGAGTGTGCGCAGCACTCAGAAGATCACCAAGGCCATGCAGATGGTGGCCACCAGCAAGATGCGGCGCGCGCAGGAGCGCATGCGCCTGGCGCGTCCCTACGCGCAGAAGATGCTCAACGTCATCGGCCATCTCACCGAGGCGAACCCCGACTATCGCCACCCTTTCCTCACGGCGCGCGAGGCGAAGGCGGTCGGCATCGTCGTCGTCGCGACCGATCGGGGCCTCGCCGGTGCGCTGAACGCCAACGTGTTCAGACAGACGCTGCACCTGATGCGCGAGTGGGAAGGCAAGGGAGCGACCGTCAGCCTGTGCCTTATCGGCACCAAGGGACTCAATTTTTTCCGCCGCCTCGGCACGCCGATAATCGCGAGCATCACGGGCCTGGGCGACAAGCCGCACGTCAAGGACCTGATCGGCACCGTCAAGGTGATGCTCGACGCTTATCGCGAGCACAAGCTCGATCGGCTGTTCCTGGTTAATGCGCAGTTCGTCAACACCATGACGCAGAAGCCGGCGATTCAACAGCTGTTGCCGATCGAGGCGATCGACACCGAGGGCCTGCCGGAGCATTGGGACTACATCTACGAGCCCGACGCCGCGGCCATTCTCGATGGGCTGCTGATGCGCTACATCGAGTCGCAGGTGTACCGCGCGGCGGTCGAGAACGTCGCCTCCGAGATGGCGGCGCGCATGGTCGCCATGAAGGCGGCCTCCGACAATGCCGGCAAGCTGATCGGCGAGTTGCAACTGATCTACAACAAAGCCCGCCAGGCTGCGATCACGAAGGAGCTTTCGGAGATCGTGGGCGGTGCGGCTGCGGTCTGAGGATCCACAGAGTATGAGTACGCCCGAAGGACATATCACCCAGATCATCGGCGCAGTCATCGACGTCGCATTTCCGCGCGAGTCGATTCCCAGAGTCTACGAAGCGCTGAAGCTCAAGGACGTCGATCTGACGCTCGAGGTGCAGCAGCAGCTCGGCGACGGGGTGGTGCGCACGATCGCCATGGGCTCCTCGGAAGGCCTGCGGCGCGGACTCGCCGTGCAGGCGACCGGCGCGCCAATCTCGGTGCCGGTCGGCGAGGGCACGCTCGGCCGTATCATGGACGTGCTCGGCCATCCGCAGGACAACCAGGGGCCGGTGCAGGCCAAGGAATACCTGCCGATCCATCGGCCGCCGCCGTCGTTCGAAGAGCAGGCCGGCGGCCAGGATCTGCTGGTAACGGGCATCAAGGTCATCGATCTGCTGGTGCCGTTCGCCAAGGGCGGCAAAGTGGGCTTGTTCGGCGGTGCGGGAGTCGGTAAGACCGTCAACATGCTCGAGCTCATCAACAACATCGCCAAGCAGTACAGCGGCCTGTCGGTGTTCGCCGGCGTCGGCGAGCGTACCCGCGAGGGCAACGACTTCTATCACGAGATGATCGAGTCGAACGTCATCGACAAGCAGAATCTGTCCAACTCCAAGGTGGCCATGGTGTACGGCCAGATGAACGAGCCGCCGGGCAATCGCCTGCGCGTCGGCCTCACCGGGCTCACCATGGCGGAATACTTCCGCGACGAAGTCCGGCCGGATTCCAACGGCAAGGGCCGTGACGTGCTGTTCTTCATCGACAACATCTACCGCTACACGCTCGCCGGCACTGAAGTCTCGGCGTTGCTCGGGCGCATGCCCTCGGCGGTGGGCTACCAGCCCACCCTCGCCGAGGAGATGGGCGTGCTGCAGGAGCGCATCACTTCCACCAAGAAGGGCTCGATCACCTCGATCCAGGCGGTGTACGTGCCCGCGGACGATCTCACCGATCCATCGCCTGCGACTACCTTCGCGCACCTCGATGCCACCGTGGTGCTGTCGCGCCAGATCGCCTCCCTCGGCATCTACCCGGCGGTCGATCCGCTCGACTCCACCAGCCGCCAGCTCGACCCGCTGGTCGTCGGCGAGGAGCACTACAACACCGCGCGCGGCGTGCAGGCGGTGCTGCAGCGCTACAAGGAGCTGCAGGACATCATCGCGATCCTCGGCATGGACGAGCTCTCCGAGGAGGACAAGCTGACCGTGTTCCGGGCGCGCAAGGTGCAGCGTTTTCTCTCGCAACCCTTCAACGTCGCCAAGGTGTTCACCGGCCAGGACGGCAAGATCGTGGCGCTCAAGGACACGATCCGCGGCTTCAAAGGCATCATCAGCGGCGAGTTCGATGCACTTCCCGAGCAGGCCTTCTACATGGTG
>DATJFM010000062.1:0-13000 GCA_035495655.1 Steroidobacteraceae bacterium | reverse complement strand
ACCACGACGGATTTCGTGGTCAGCGCCGCAGGCAAGTCCGGCGCCGCGCTGTTCATCTTCTCCGGCGAGGGCGGCATGATCGCCGGCTGGTCGAAGGACGTGGACGTTCAGAACGCCATCGTGATGTACACCGACGCCGGGGGTGCGGTCTACAAGGGCCTCGCGATCGCCAACAACGGCAGTGGCAACTTCCTGTACGCGACCGACTTCCATAACAATAAGGTGGACGTGTTCGACGCCGCCTTTACCCGGCAGACGCCGAGCGCGACGAAGTTCACCTTCCAGGACCCGGCACTCCCGGCCGGCTACGCACCGTTCGGCATCCAAGCGCTCAACACCGGCGCGGGCGGCACGGTGCAGATTTACGTGACTTATGCCAAGCAGCAGGGACCCGACAACCACGACAATGCCAACGGGGCGGGCCTCGGCGTCGTGGACATCTATGATGCCGACGGGAAGTTCGTGAAGACACTCGTCGGCACGGGAGGGGCACTGAACGCACCCTGGGGCATCGCACTTGCGCCATCAGACTTCGGCACCCTCAGCAAGGCGCTGCTCATCGGTAATTTCGGTGACGGCAAGATCGACGGCTACGACCCTAACAGCGGATCGTTCCTCGGCACGCTGCAGACCGCGGACGGCGCTTTCGCCGAGCCGGGACTTTGGGGCATCGCCTTCGGCAACGATGCACATAGCCAGCCGCACAACACGCTGTTCTTCGCGGCCGGCCCTAACGACGAGGCCAACGGTCTCTACGGGCGGATCGATCTACCGCAGTGACATGAGTGTAAGTTCCGGGCGCCCACGCGACGGATCCTGTGGACGCCCGGGTCAGCCGAGCCGACGGTCCCCCCCGTCATCCCTTTGTAAATACAGATACTTAACCTAAGGGGGTTGCGGCCGCCACATCCGTCGATTACAGAAGTCGCCTGCCGGGAAATATCGGGCTAACTCGTTAATGAAGTCAGTAACCCGCGCGCAATCGCCAGCGCAATTGCAATCGCCTGATGCCGCGGCGGAAGCCGCGGCCGCCGGCGCCCACTCCATCTCGCGACGCGACTTCCTCAAGGGCGCAGGCGTTGCAATGGCCGCGCCCGTCGGCGTGCTGGGCGAAACGCAGCCTGGACCGCCGGAGGGGGGGACGCCCGAGCAGATCCATCTGACCTTCGGAGATGATCCTGCGCAGGCGGTATTCATCTCGTGGGCCTCGCCCGCTGAGGCGGCAAATCCGCGCGTGCTGCTGCATCGCCAGGGCGATGCGCATAGCGTGATTCATGCCGTGCAGCGTACCTACACGGACGGTATGAATGGCCAGACCGTGTTCACCTATCACGCGAAGCTCGATGGGCTCGAGCCGCACTCCTCGCACCGCTATGCGGTGACTGCGGACAACGACAGCCGGCGACAGGCACCCTTCACGGCTACATTCCGCACCGCACCCCGTGGGCGAGTGGCGTTTCGCTGGACGAGTTACGGCGATCTGTCGACGCCTGTTACCTCCTGGAACATGTCGTGCCCGCAAAGCCAGCACGCCGTGGATGCCGTGGAGCGATTCCAACCGCTGTTTCATCTCCTCAACGGCGATCTCTGCTACGCGAACCTGAATCCGACGGCGCAGCCGGCAGTATGGGCGGACTTCGGTAACAACGTGCAGCGTTCGGCCGCCCATCGCCCGTGGATGCCCTGCCCCGGCAACCACGAGATCGAGTTCGGCAACGGCGTGCACGGCCTGAACTCCTACCTGACACGCTACGCGCTGCCGGACAACGGCACATCTTTCCCGGGCCGCTGGTACTCCTTCCGGGTCGGCTCGGCGCTTTTCATCTCGCTCGCCGCCGACGATGTGGTCTACCAGGACAGCGGCGCTTTCCATCTTGGGCCGGGTCCTTTGATTCCGGCGCCGAGCACCGGTCACCAACCGATCGCACCCGGCACCTCGATCTACATCCGCGGTTACAGCGGCGGCGCGCAGACTCGCTGGCTGGAAGCGACGCTCGCCGCGGCGCAGACCGATACGAGCATCGACTGGATCATCGTGCAGATGCATCAGGATGCCTTGAGCTCCTCGCAGACCGGCAACGGCTCGGACCGCGGCATCCGCGAGCAATGGCTACCGCTCTTCGATCGCTACGGAGTCGATCTGGTGCTGTGCGGTCACGACCACGACTATGAGCGCAGTTGGCCGGTGCGCGCCTGCAACCATGACGTGGGGCGCGATGCCGTTAATGGTAAGACCGTCGACACCTGTCAGCCGCAGCCGGTGACGCAGCGCGAACCCGTGGACGGGCACTTCGATACCCGTCACGGCACCATTCATCTCATACTGGGTGGCGGCGGCACCAACACCCCGACCGATCAGTACGGGGCGAACCCGGCAAACGGCGCGCCGCAGGCCAAGGTCATCACCAAAGCCAACCGGCCGATCCCCGGAGCCACTCCCGGAGTCTTCATCAAGCACGGTGCCGATGCGCTCGAGGACGCCATCTGGTCCGCACGGCGCAACACGGTCACAGGTTACGGCATCGGTGTCTTCGACCTGGATCCTGGCAAGGAGCACGGCCCAACCACGATCACGATGCAGTACTACCACGCAGTGATGGCTGGCCAGGTGGGGACCTCGAACTACGAGCTGTTCGATAAAGTGCTGCTCGCCAAGCCGCGACGCGACTCAAAGCACACCTAGTCTGCGAAATCGACGGCTAATTTAGGGGCGGAGCCGCCAAAGATGGGGGCGCGTACCGATGACCGCGGGCAGTGCGAACCGCAAGATGCCGCCTCCAGAATTGCTCCAACCGGCACATCGAGGTATTTGTGTTCGCCATCCACCGTCCCGTCGCCGCGGCATTGGCCGTGCTGGCCACATCCGCACTCTTCGCCACGCTCGATCTTCTGCTGCAGTATGCGGCGCGTTGACCCACCGGCTCACGGCGCCAACACAGCTTCGGTAGCCGCGCGCTGGCACGCAACGCTGCGCCGCGCCTACCTCAGACTGGCGGAGAAGAGCGCACCCGAGTACCTGAGCGTTCAGTGTCATATGCACCGGAAGGCCTGGTCGCACGGGCGATGAGCCTTGGGTTGCCACAGGTAGCCGCATCTTTCGGGCACAACCACGAGCTTCCCACGACCGTCCCATTACGCCTCGCCGCGAATCTCGTTAAGCTCGCAGAGCCAACGGGAGACACCGTGCTGCTCGAGCGTGAACAGACCCGATCCCGGCTGGAGGTCGCGCTGCAGGGGGCGCGTGCCGGCACCGGACGCATCGTTTCACTCGAGGGCGAGGCGGGCATCGGCAAGACGTCCGCAGCGTTGGACTTCGTCGGCGCACATCGCGCAGATAGTCAGGTCTACGCCGGCGGCTGCGAACAGCTGAGCACGCCCGAGCCGCTCGGGCCGCTGCGCGACATCGAGCGCGACAGCCGGGGCCGCTTCTCGATCTCAGGGACCAGCCAGCTGAGCACCTTCGAGGCGCTGCTGCGCCTGCTGACCTCGTCGCGCGATCCCGGGTTGCTGTTGATCGAGGATCTGCACTGGGCCGATGATCCCACTCTCGATTTGATCCGCTACCTGGGCAGGCGCATCCGCACGGCGCGCCTGTTGGTCATCGTGACTTTCCGCAATGACGAGGCTCCTTCGCACTCACGACTCGCAGCGCTCTGGGCCGACATGCCCCGAGACTCTCGCGAGCGTATCGTGCTCGAGCGGCTGTCTCCGCAGGCGGTGGCCACGCTCGCCGAGCGCGGCGGTCGTGCGGCCGCGGAGGAGATCTACGCGGTCACCGGCGGCAACCCGTTTCACGTTACTGAGTACCTGGCGACCGGGCGCTCGGCGGTGCCGCACAGCGTGCGCGATGCAACTCTGGTCCGCACCGCACGGCTGAGTGCACGCGCCCGCCGCGCGCTCGATTGCGCGTCCATCTTTCCGCGCCATATCGATCAATCGCTACTGCGTTTGCTCGCCGAGGATGCGGAGGATGCCGGCGTCGAGGAGTGCATGCGCGCCGGCATGTTGAGTACCCAGGGCGAGGCGCTTGCCTTCCGCCACGAGCTGGCGCGCCGCGCCGTGCACGAGGCGATGTCGCCGCTGCGGCGACGCGAATTGCATGCCGCAGCGCTCGAGCTGCTCAAATCGCGCCCGCAGGTGCGCGCCGCCGAGCTTGCGCACCACGCCCAGCAGGCTGGCGCCGCCGAGGACCTGGTGCGGTTCTCGCGACACGCCGCGCAAGAAGCCGATGCACTCGGTGCCCACCGCGAGAGCGTCGCGCACCTGGCGCGTGCGCTCGAGCACGGCACCTGGCTGTCAAACGCCGAGCGCGCAGACGTTCTCACGCAGCAGGCCGAGGCCGGCGAGCAGTGCGGCGCGTTCTTGGAGGCCATCGCTGCCATTCAGGAAGCCATTACTGCACGCAAGCTCGCCGGCGACATCGTCGGACTCGGCGATGCGCTGCGCATCGCATCCCGGCTGCACTGGATGCACGGCCAGTCGGAGCTCGCCGAGGAGGTGGCTGCCGAAGCGCTCGAGGTGCTGCGTGATCATCCCGAGACGCGGCAGTACGCCATGGCGCTGAGCACCCAGTCACAGCTGGACATGCTCGGCGAACGCAAGCAGACGGCCATTCCGCGCGGGCTGGAGGCCATGGCACTCGCCGAACGTCTGGGATGTTCCGATATCTACCTGCACGCGCTCACCAACGTAACGACGTCGCGCTGCTCGATGAATGTCGAAGGCGGCATTGGTGAAATCCTGGGCGCCATCGCGGAGGCGCGCCGCCGCGAACAGCCCGATCTGCTGCCGCGCATGTATTCCAACCTCACCTACATGATGGCCCTCGACCGGCGTTACGAGGGACTGTTCGATCTCCTCGATCAGGGAATCAGCGCCGCGATCGCCCGTGACAACATACCGCTCGAGGCGTACATGCGCGGGTCGCGTGCCCTCGCGCTGCTCGACCTCGGGCGGACGCAGGAGGCGTGCAGCGAGGCGGAATTCGTGGTTTACGGCCCCTATCCGCGCGGCACCAGCCGCTTCAACGCGCGTATCGCGCTGGCGCGTGCGCGCATTCGCTTAGGGCTGCCCGAGGACGGAGTGCTCGATGAGGCACGCGCCCTTCCGACCTCGCAGCGCGACATTATGCGCAGCGCGCCCCTGGCGGTGGTGGATGCCGAAGCCCTGTGGCTCGGCCTGCCGCGCCCTGGGGCCCGCGAGCGGCTGCGCGCGGCATTCGACGCCTGCGCGCGCGCGGAGGGGCAGACCTGGAATCTGGCGGCGACCGCCCTGTGGCTGAAGATACTCGGCGAGCTCGATGCGCCAGCGCCGGCCGTCATGAGCCGACTGCGGGCGCCGTATCAGAAACACATCGTGGGCTCATGGCGCGATGCGGCAAGCGCCTGGGCCGAGCTCGGCTGTCCGTATGAGCAGGCGATCGCACTTTCGGCTGGGGATGAGGCCGGGCAACGTGAAGCGCTCGCGCTCTTCGATGAGATCGGAGCCGTTCCTGCCGCCGCGCGTCTGCGACGTCAGATGCGCGCGAGCGGCACGCGCTCGGTCCCGCGCGGCCCGATCGGCAAGACCCGCATCAACCCCGCGGGACTGACCGGCCGCCAGGTGCAGGTGTTTGCGTTGCTCGTCAAGGGACTCAGCAATCCTCAGATCGCCCGCCGCCTGAGCATCTCGCAAAAGACTGCCGAGCATCACGTGTCGGCGATCATTGCGCGCATGGGTGTCACGACCCGCGCCGAGGCCGCGGCGGCGGCGCGCGCGCGTGGACTCCTCGACTCGCTCGAGAGTTAGGGGCAGCCGCCGCACAAGATGGGGGACACGCCCCCATGCGCCTGATCGACACCCCGTCCATCCTGCCGCCTCGCAACTGAGGAGCCAGTGATGTCACGTGTCGCAATATTCGTCTACGGAGTCCTTTGTTACGCCCTGTGCCTGGTGGCATTCGTCTATGCCATGGGATTCATCGACGGCTTTTTGACGCCGACCATGCTCGATGCGCCGGCACAGCGTCCGCTCGGCACCGCTCTGGCGGTCGACGTCGCGCTGCTCGTGGCGTTCGCGCTCCAGCACAGCATCATGGCGCGACCGGCCTTCAAGCGCTGGTGGACACGCATCGTTCCAGAGGCGGCCGAGCGCAGCACCTATGTGCTCGGCAGCTCGATCGCGGTCGGGGCGCTCTTCGCATTCTGGCAGCCGATCGGCGGGGTGGTCTGGCAAACCGAGGGTGCGGTACGTACCGCGGTCACCGGGCTGTACCTCTTCGGCTGGGCGCTGCTGCTGTATGTGACCTTCCTCATCGACCATTTCGACCTGTTCGGCCTGAAGCAGGTGTGGCGCACGCTCACTGCCCGAGAATACCGGCCGCCCCAGTTCTATACGCCGAGCCTGTACAAGCTCGTGCGGCACCCGCTGTACATCGGCTGGCTGACGATCTTCTGGGCCGCACCGACCATGACGGTGTCGCACCTGATGTTCGCGCTGGTAACTACCGCTTACATCCTGTTCGCAATCCGCCTGGAGGAGCGTGACCTAGTGGCTGCCTTCGGCGCCGACTACCTGGCCTACCGCACGCGTACCCCGATGCTGGTACCGCGCTTGCCGGCCTCGGAACGGGCGGAACTGGCTCCGAAGAGCGGGGCGCAGGGTTGAGCATGAGAAGCGACGAGTGGGCATTCCGCGGCGCGACGGTCGCGGAAGACAAGCCTGTGCCCCTCGACAGCCACCGTCGTCTGTTCCAGCGCGCTGCCGACCACGCGAGCGCATTCCGCGATCGGGTGGCGGACCGCGCCCCGCGCCCGACAATCTCGGCCGCGGCGCTGCAGGCGCGCTTCGACGGGCCGACACCCGAAGTCGGCCAGAATCCGCTCACCGTTCTCGACGCCCTCAACTGGGCAGCGGAGCCGGGCCTCACGGCCGCCGCTGGACCGCGTTTCTTCGGCTGGGTAATCGGCGCATCCGATCCGCTTGGCGTCGCGGCCGACATGCTCACGAGCGCGTGGGGCCAGAACGCCGGCGTCCATGCCTGCTCGCCAGCGGCCGCCATGGCAGAGAAGGTCGCGGGCCGCTGGTTGCTCGACATCCTCGGGCTGCCGGAAGAATGTTCGGTCGGCTTCGTCACCGGGGCCACGATGGCGGGGTTTGTGTGCCTGGCGGCCGCGCGCAGCGCCGTGCTTGCACAGGTCGGCTGGGACGTGGAAGCCGATGGACTCGTCGGGGCACCAGCGGTGCGCGTGTTCGTCGGCGAGGATGCGCATGTCAGCATCCTGGCCGCTCTGCGTTACCTCGGCTTTGGCAGCCGTGCCACGCGCGTGCCGACCGATGCCCAGGGCCGCATGGATGCCGCGGCGCTGCGGCGCTCTCTGGCGCTCGGCACCGGCCCGGCCATCGTGATTGCGCAGGCGGGCCAGATCAACACCGGCGATTTCGATCCGGTGGGCGAGTTGGCCCGCATCTGCCGCAAGCACGGTGCGTGGCTCCACGTCGACGGGGCATTCGGACTATGGGCGCGCACCGTCCCGGAGATGGAGCCCGTGACCGCGGGACTCGAGGAAGCGGACTCCTGGTCGGTCGATGGCCATAAGTGGCTGCAGCTGCCCTACGACAGTGGATTCGCCATCGTCAGGGACGCCACCGCCCACAAGCGCGCCATGTCCATCACGGCGAGCTACCTGCCCCCAACCAGCGAGTCAGAGTACGACGCGGGGCAGTTCGTTCCAGAATTGTCGCGCCGCGCCCGGGGCTTCGCGGTATGGGCACAGTTGCGGGCGCTGGGGCGCTACGGAATCGCGGAGCTGGTGCGCCGCCACTGCGCGCTGGCCCGCCGCCTCGCGCGGCGCCTCGCGAGCGTCCCCGGCGTCAGGGTGCTCAACTCGGTCCCCCTCAATCAGGTCATCGTGAGCTTCGGGACGGGAACCCTCGAGGAATGCAACGAGCTCACGCGCGCCACCGTAGCGCAGCTGCAGGCGGATAACATCTGCATGGCGGGCGGAGCGGACTGGCACCAGCACTTCGTGCTGCGGTTGTCGCTGATTGCCGCGCCGCTGGCCGAAGAAGATGTGGACCGGCTCGCCGCAGCCATCTTGGCGGCGTGGCGGCGTGTGCAGAGTTGCGCCCGTCAGCCGCATCAGCCGTCCTCACCACCGCCCACGCCCACTGCTGCAGGCACCGAGCGCATTTACGCCGCTGACTCGAGCACTGGGTTGGCGGGGCAACGCGTGTCAGAATAGGTGCGAGGCCGCGCCGGCTCCAATCTGCGGTCGCGAGTTACAGGTGCCCACATGATTCGAAGGGCTTGTTCCGCCATCGCGGTTGCGCTGCTTGCCCCTCCTCTCTTCGCAGGCGAGCCCGCTGCCGCCGTCAAGGAAGTCTGGTCATTGGAAGATAGTTACTGGCGATATGTCCAGACCAATGATCTCGAGCATTATCGGACTCTGTGGCACAGCGATTTTCTTGGCTGGCCGTTATCCAGTCCGGAGCCGGTGCGCAAGGAACACATCACCGGTTGGATAACCGCGCATACCAGCATAGGGGAGACTCTCAAGTCGTATGATCTCGAACGCCTGGCGGCGCAGGCGACGGGTGACTATGTCACTGTTGCGTACCGGGTGCGTACCACGTGGGTCGGAAGCGATGGTGTGGCTAACTCCAGCAAGCTTCGCGTCATCCACACCTGGTCGCACAACGCTGGCCATACATGGCAAATCATCTCGGGAATGGCCGCACCTGCAGATGCGCAGGGACACTGATGCACTTCAGGGGGTAACCATGCTGGTCGTCACGACCGAAAACGTTCCGGGTTACCGCGTGCGCGAGGTCAAGGGTCAGGTATTCGGTGTGGTCGTGCGCAGCCGCGGCCTCGGCGGCAACATCATTGCGGGACTCCGCTCACTGGTAGGCGGTGAGATCCCCGAGTACACCCAACTCCTCGAGGAGGCACGACGCCACGCAGTGGATCGTATGGTGAAGAATGCGAGGCTCATGCAGGCGGACGCAATCGTCATGATGCGCTTCGATTCAGCCGAGATCGGCCAGACGATGAGTGAGATCGTGGCGTACGGCACGGCGGTGGTGCTCGAGAAGATCGACTGAATGCTGCGCACGGCGCTACTCGTGTTCGCGGGCGCGCTCGTCCTTACAGGTGGCGTGCTCCTCCTCCATGACGCGCCCAGACCCGGGGCCTACGCGCTTGGGCTCGGGCTACTCATCGTGATCGGAACGGTATTCGAACGCTGGCGTTATCGCCCTCACGATGGCAGACCGGGCGCTGGCTGGGAGCCGACCGGCGAGCGCTTCGAGGATCCGCAATCCGGCGAGACCCTGCGGGTGTTCTACGATCCGCGCAGCGGAGAGCGCCGCTACGTGAGCGACTCCGAATCGTCACCGAACGCGGAGTCGCGCAGAAAGCCTTGAGACGATGGCCCGTGCACAGCACGGGCAAAACGCCATCTGCAGCGCAAGCATGGGCATGGGGTGAGCCGTCGACATCCTGGGAACACCGATATGAGATATATCGGTCGTCGGCTGAAACCCTGACGAGCTTTCCTGGACAGAACTGTAGTGGACCCCGCTCTACGGCGGTGAGACACGCGGAATGGATGCCGTTGTCGGCGCCTGCAGTCCACGCTGCGGCGGTTGGGCTTTCGCTGCTGGCTCAGTCGCAGTCGGCCCAGGTGACGACGCTCGCGCTCACTCAAGGAGAGAGTCACATGACACAACTGACACAACTCACGAACGCATCGCGCCGGACGTTTCTCAAAAGAGCGACCCTCAGCGTAGCCCTGATTCCGGTCGCTGGACTCCCCTTGGGCGCGGCGCTCGCGGCGGATCTTCCGCCAGTCACCTCAGATGACCCAACCGCCAAGGCGCTGCAGTACGTTCCCGATGCCAGCCAGGCGAAGGGTGCCAAGCCCGGCAGCAAGTGTGCCAATTGCGCAAACTACCAGGGTGCCGCTGGGTCCGAGCAGGGTGGTTGCGTTCTGTTCCCCGGCAAGTCGGTGAAAGCCGCCGGGTGGTGCAGCTCCTGGACTGCCAAGAAGTAAGAAGCGCCGAGGACGGGGGCGGATGTTAGATGAGTGTGCCTGCCGCCCGAGGCGACGCTGCGAATGCCTTGCGCCGCTTACCCGTCGATGTTGAGACCGATTTGCTTAGTATCCGATTCCTGCTTTTCGTCGGCAGACACACAATCCTCCATCTCCAGCAAGGGTAGATCCTGCTGCGCCAATCCTTGAATGTCGCCGGCAACGCCCACCAGCTCCGCAACACCGCTCTGCAGTTGCTTTTCCCTGCGCGCCCAGCGCTGCAGGGTCTGGCTCTTCTCCGCTTCCAGCTCCTGCCGCATGCGGTGAAATGCGCCGTACACGGCCTTGAGCTTGTTGGAAAACTGCGACGAGGTCAGATAGTCGTAGACCGCTTCCATTTTCTCGCCTTTACCGGCAGACGCAACGCGCTGCTTGTGAACCTCCAGCAATCCTGAACGCAGTACCGTGGCGAGTTGCACTGCGGTCGACCAGGAGGTCACCCAGATGTCCTCGTGGAGATCGAAGAGCGTCCCCTCCTCCCAGTCCTTCGGGTAACAGGGCCCCACGCTAACCAGAATGCCGACATCGGCTCCGGCAGCTCGCATGTCATCCTTGAGCTTAGTCACCCACTGCGGACTCCAGTCCTTGGCGCGCTTCGCTTCCCAGAGCAGTACGCCCGCCGGCTGGCCACTGCGGGTCATGACCCGCTGAATCACATCCCCGCCGCGAGCGCCCTTGCGCACCTCTTCAATCGAATCGAGTGCGAATGCTGCCTCGAGGTCCTCCTGCAGCGTGAGCTCCAGAACCTCTCCCCTGAGCTGCTGCGAGCCTTGAGCGCCCTTGCGCTGGGCTTCGGCGAGTTGTTCCTGCATGTCGGTCAGTCTTTTCCTGAGCTCCGCGCTTTCGAGCTCACTGCGCTCGCGCTCCTGAGCCCGGACGCGCGACTCCAGCTCGCCGCGGCTCGCATCGAGCTTGCGCGCGACCTCGATGTCGAGCGCGCCTGCCCGATCCTGGAGGGCGTGTTTGTCTCTTATGAGCTGAAGCTCCCGCGAGCGAACGTCGGCGAGCTGGCTGTCCTTCTCCGCCAGGCGGCTCTCGAACAAGACGCGCTCGCTTGCCACGAGCCTCTGCGCCTGCTGCTGCGCAACCTCGGCAACTTGCGCGTCGAAGCCCCGCTCTCTTTCGGAGAGCTCGGACTCGCGGCGCGTGAACTCATCGATCTTCGCCTGGCGCGTGAGCAGCTCCGCGCGCATGCCTTCCAGTTGCGCCCCCGCGGACTGCTGCGCCAGTTTGGTGACTTCCTTGAGTGCTTGCGTGTGCTTCTCGCCCTGGTCCTTCAAAAGGCGCTTGAGCTCTGCGTTCTCATCCCGCAAGGCACTCCCCTGCTGGTTTGCGAGCTGCTGGGCACGCTTGTCGGCTTCCGCACGCTCGATCCGGCGCACCGCCTCGAGCGCCCCCTCGGTGCTGTGCTCGAACTGCTCGAGTGCCGCTCGTGCAAAGCCCTGCTCCAGGCCAAAGGCGTGCTTACACTTCGGGCATGTGATGTTCGTGTCCGCAGGAAGTAGTAGCTTCTGCGCATATTCGTGAGGACTTGCTCTGGGCTCGGGGCTTGCCATGAATTTCCGTCCGAAGCGGCCAGTGACGTGAAAGCGATCTTACTCCGCAGAAGGCTGCGCGGGGTCCCATCCAGGAGCAGCCCGGTCGTCTCACTGTACGCAGCGCTCGCCGTTGCTCTGCGAACCTGCATCGCTAGTCTCCAAGCCGCGACTTCACGCAGCTATCACCCGGGCGCGGCCAGCCGCGCGACAGTGATTGCGCCATCTCGCATCGACAGCGCAAAATTAGCCGACGCGGCAACAAGAAATCACCACCGCGTCAAGCAAGGGAGGCACCGGTGGCTTTATATCATTCACTCGCGAAACTTCTTCGAGCAGATCTGCGTCGCCGCACGGTGGGGTGTCTTTCGGTACTCGTCCTCGCAGGCGCGCTCGTGGATTGCGGAGGAAGCTCCAGCCCTACTCCACCCTGTACCAATTGCACGCCCTCCTCCTTCGATTTCGTGTATCAAGCGAATGCAAACCAGGTTTCCGGTTTCGAGGTGGAATCGCGATCCGGTACGGTGCAGACGACCCTTTCTCCCGCGACCAGCGCAGTGATCCCCGGCGGAATAATCGTCGCCGCGGGCGACTATTTGTATGTCACTGAAGCCGAAGGCTCCGGCGGCGTGGTGTTTGGCTATTCCGTGAATTCATCTACGGGCGCCCTCACCGCATTGCCTGGATCGCCCTTCAGCACTGGAGTCGCACAGCCCGCCCAGGGTATGGCGGCTGACCCCGCCGGCCACTTCCTCTATGTCACGGTGCCGAACACAAATCAGGTTGCCGCCTTCACTATAGGCGCCAATGGTGCATTGCCGGCCATTACCGGATCACCATTTGGCACCAACGATACACGCCCGGTTGCGGCCGCCGTCGATTCCTCGGGCAAGTTGCTCTTCGTGAGTAACCAGGACAGCGCCTCCGGCAGCATTTCCGTGTTCTCGATCGATTCCGCAACTGGTGTGCCCAAACAGGTCGCCGGTTCTCCGTTCGCGACTCTTCCCAATGGCGGTCCCGCCTCTCTCACCGTTGACCCAAAGGCCAGCCGTCTGTACGTGCCGATGCTCAACGCAGGGGTGGTGCTCGGCTTCAGTTTCGATTCTTCCGGCGCACCCACGCCACTCAGCGGCTCACCCTACGCGGTCGGCAGCCAGCCCAACTCTGTCACCATCGATCCTTCGGAGAAGTTCCTGTTCTCCGCAGACTTCAGCGGAGATGTCTCGAGCTTCACCATAGATCCTTCCACCGGCGCGCTGACAGCAGTCGCCGGCAGCCCATTTCCCGTCAGCGAAAATCCCTTTCAGGTAGCCGTGAATGCGTCCGCCTCGTTGCTCATCGTCAGTTGCGCAAATGAGTCGACCATTCCGGCGTTCACTATCGACAGTGCGG